>CP029329.1:3470000-4070000 GCA_003129525.1 Clostridium beijerinckii
GGGATATATAACATACCACCCCATATTACAAGCATAAGTACAGGAGATAAAAATGCCATCAGTATTTTAGGACCATAGCTATTGATCTCTCCATTAATATTCCAATGCATAGGCATTAAATCTGGTAACTTATTATAAAATACAATACTTACTAAAAATCCAATTGTTATTATTGTCAGATTATAAATATCACTTTTCTTTTTCATAATTGTAATCATTATCCCCTTTCATATCCTCACTCTTTTGTTTTTTTAATTTCTTATTATTAATATAACGTGCTTTTAAATCATTTTCAATATATTACTCTTTCTTCAAAGAAAAAATTCTCCAAGACATAGTCTTGAAGAATATAAGGTACACTTCAATAATAATATAAAAAGCCTAAAGTAGATAATATCAAAATATATTTCTACTTTAGGCAAAATTTTTAATTTCTTAATATTTAGTAGTCTGTATCTGCAAATTTTTGTTTCCCCCAAAGATACTGCTGAGACCCAAAGTGCTTAAGTTACTATTTAAATTTTCTTTTTCTAGCTTCTATTGACTTTTTCTTTCTTTTCACACTTGGTTTTTCATAATGTTCTCTCTTTTTAACTTCGGCAAGGACTCCAGACATTGAACATTGTTTTTTAAATCTTCTTAATGCTTGCTCTAGCGTTTCGTTTTCTCTCAATTTAATTTCTGACATGATTTTATCCCTCCATCCAACACTGTACTTTAAACTATAAATATAATTTATAAATATGAACTTATTAATATACTATACAGTATTTAATGAAATACTGTCAAATATAAAAAGTTTAATAAGAGATAATTTCCCTCGTATAACGTATTTTTTCTTCAAATTATATTTATATTTGCCATTACAATCTACTTGCAAATTATTTTATTCTATTTTTTCATAAATTTGCCTTTATCACTATAGCTATTGTCATTTACAGATTCAACTTTAAAGCTTCCCTCTTCATATATAATCTTAGATATGCTTGAATTATCCATATTTCTTACATTGAAATTCTTGTCCAAATAATCAATAATCAATCTAATTATTCCTCCATGTGCTACTATAAGTACTTCTCCTCCATTATCATGTGAATTTTCCATGCATATATCCTTTAGACTTTTCATGACTCTTTTTATTGCTGCATTGTAATTTTCTGCTTCTTTTGTTTCATCTAAAATAGCACATGAATTGCAGTATTCCTTTTGAAAATCATATTTTTCTTCTGCTTCTTCAAAGGAACTTACATTAAGAAACTTCAGTATATCATTAAACATTATACTTTCATGCTCTCCTTCATATTTTCCAAAATACACTTCTCTTAAACCTTCAAGTTCTTTTAATTGTAAATTTGTACTTGCTTTATTTTCTTTTATAACAATTCTTGCAGTCTTTACTGCTCTACCTAAATCACTGCTATAAGCTGCTTTAAATTTAACATCACTAAGTCCAAGGCCAGTGTTTATTGCTACCTCAATTCCTTCCTTAGTAAGAACTCCATCACACCATCCTTGAGTTCTTTTAGCTTTGTTTAAAATAGTTTGTCCATGTCTCATTAAATATAAAATAACTTTACCCTTATTTTTATTGCTCATTTTTCCCTCCATAATTATAAATGAAATTTATACTTATCTATTACTATATTAGATTCATTTCTGTATCTAATATTTCATTTTTTTCAATTTCCTTTATTAGAATTTGGTGACTAAATAAATTTGTACTATATAACACTAATAATATCATTTCCCAAATAACTTCAAATGTTCAATTAAAATTTGAAATCCTATTAATATTAAAATTATTCCTCCTATAATACCCGCTTTATCTTTTAATACGCTTCCAAACATTTTTCCAATATATACGGCTATTATACTTAATATAAATGTTATTATTCCAATTAGAGAAATTGTAGTAATTATATTGATGTTTAAAAATGCACAACTCACTCCAACTGCTAGAGCATCAATACTTGTTGCAATTGCTAATATTAAAAATCTTTTATTTGAATGTACATCAATATCTGAATCGTCTTCACCCTTTAGTGAATCAATTAACATTTTACCCCCAATAATAATTAATAAAAAGAATGCTATCCAATGATCTATATTTTCTATATACTTAGTAAACTTAACTCCTAAAAACCATCCAATCAATGGCATTAATGCTTGAAATCCACCAAAATATATTCCAGCTTTTAATGCAACTTTATGTCGTTCTTCCTTAGCTGTTTCTAATCCAATTGTTAAAGATACTGCAAAAGCATCCATTGCTAATCCAATTGCTGTAAATATAATTGATATTATACTCACTTTTACTCCTCCTTAGTTAACTTTTATTAATTATCCTATAAAATTGTATTATTAGGACATATCTTGTTATTATAATTTTGTAATTTTTTTCTGTCAAATATTTTGATTTTTTATATTATATGCAAAATGAAATCCAAGGTATTTTTCCCTGGATTTTATTATTTTCTTATAAGTATAAATTCATTCCATTTACTTTAAGCCATTCATGCTTTTCTTTATAATCAGGCATTATTTCTTCTACTCTATTCCAAAAATGTTTTGAATGATTTCTATGATCCATATGACACATTTCATGAACTACAATATAGTCTAAAACATCAGCTCTTGCCATACTAATTCTCCAGTTAAAAAGAATAGCATTTTTACCAGTACAGCTCGCCCATCTTCTTTTTTGTTCCTTTACTTTTACATCTGTTACTATATCTTTAAAATTACTTGCATAATAATCTATTCTTCTTGTGACTATTTTAAGAGTTTCTGCCCTATACCATTTTTCTAATGCGAATTTTATCTTCTCTTCTTCAAATGTATTTGTACGTATTATAAACTTATTATTTAAATCTGCTTTATTTAAGAATACATTTTGTAACTTATCAATCAATTTATTATTTGTAGTATACTGACATTTATCAATAAGCAATTTATTTGGCCTTAAATCATTGCAGTCTGCTTTAATTAATTCAACAGTTATATTTTTTCTATGTACATCAAAAATTAAATGTAAAGGATATTCTTCTCCTAAATACATAAATGTACTTCCTTCAATGATATCTCGCGCAATTTTATTTGACCCTCTTTTGCTAATTTCATCTTGCTTAGTTATAATCCAATTAGCTTTACTATGCATAACCTGTAAAATGTATTCTTTATTGATTCTTAAGGGTGCACTCACAATAATCTGTCCATCTTCTTCTATTTTTATACTAATAGTCTTTCTTTTTCTACGTATTATATCAAACTCTATTTCCTTACTTTTATATTCAAATTTTAGTTTCATTTTTATCTTCACCTATAAATCAAATTTTATTTTTTAGAAAGCTTACCATATCATCAACCCATTTTTTGTAGATTATTATAATATAAAATTTATAAGCTTTTTTATTTAATTATACACTAAAAAATAAATACAATGAGTTGTTATAATAAAAATATGTTTTACTTTAACAACTCATTGCATTTATTAAATTTTATTTAAAGGCATTTCCTTTAATGACTTCTTTATCTCATCAATATTTTTACCTATACTGGAATCTACTGCTGCAACTATTGCGCCTTCTACTAAAGGTGCATCAATAATTTCAACATTATTTTTCATATCTTCATCTAGAAACTCTATAGCCATTTCAGTATTCATAAAAGCACTTCCTAAGTCGAATAATATTATTACTCCACTATCGCTATAAACTTCTCTAATAGCATCTGTAATTTTATTTATATCTGTTCCTATTCTTCCGTCGTTAGTCCCTCCAGCTTCAGCAATATTAACTTCCGGAGCCATTTGAGCAGCTATTTCCTTTACTCCCTTTGCGACATTATCACTATGAGATACAATTACTATTCCAACCATATCTATCACATATCCTTTACTAGTTCTTCTGTTATTGTATTAAGTATTAAATACATTGAAGTAGCTCCTGCATCTTGATGCCCTAAGCTTCTTTCTCCCAAATAACTCGCCCTGCCTTTAGTTGCAATTATATTCTTAGTATGCTCCATACCTTCCTTTGCAGCATTTCTAATTAATATTAAAATTTCCTTTGTTGTTTTACCTTGATCTATAGCTTTTTTTCCAGCTGCAATTGCAGGTGACAAAGCCTCAATCATAGTTTTTTCTCCTTCAGTAGCTTTTCCTCTCATTTTTATTCCATCTAAAGCTTCTTGTAGAATTTCTATAAAATCATTTATATTCATGGTACTCTTCTTTAAAAGTATGACTCCAGCCTTCATAAAAGCTGTGCCATATAGTGGTCCCGATGCACCCCCAACAGTACTAACTAAAGCCATACCAGAACTTTTTAAAATATTTCCTAAATCATCCTCAGGCAAATCTTTAATTTTTTCAACTACAGCCTTAAACCCTTTGCTCATGTTTAGTCCATGATCACCATCACCAATAGCTGCATCTAGTTCACTTAAATATAATTTATTTGTTTCAATTATTGTACTAATTTTTCTTAATATTTCCTTTATATCTTTACCGTTTGCCATATCAAGCCCTCCTTAACTGCGTTACTAGAAAACCTTAAATGCTGGTGTATCAGCCTTTGCATCGAGTAAAGTTTTTAATTCACTATCCAATTTCAATATTGATATGGAACATCCTGCCATTTCTAAAGATGTCATAAATTCTCCTATAAAAGTTTTATGGATCTTGATACCCTTATCCTTTAATATTTGATTAACTTTTTTATTTACAATATATAATTCCATATTAGGAGTTGATCCTAAACCATTTATAAGAACTGAAACTTCATCACCAGTTACTATATTAATATCCGCTAAAATTTTACTTGTTAAATGTTCAGCTATTTGATCTGCACTTGAAATTTTTTCTCTATGAGTTCCTGGCTCCCCATGTATCCCCATTCCAATTTCAACTTCATCATCAGCTAATGTAAAATTAGCTTTACCTGCTGCTGGTACTATACATGATGATAATGACATTCCCATGCTTCTTACATTTTCAATTGTCTTTTCTGCAACTCTTTTTACATCCTCTAAACTTCCACCCGCTTCTGCCTTCGCACCTGAGATTTTATGAACAAATACTGTTCCTGCTATTCCTCTTCTTCCTGCTGTATATAAACTATTTTCTACTGCTACATCATCATTTACAATAACTTGTTCTACTTTTATGCCTTCCATTTCAGCCATTTCTTTTGCCATTTCAAAATTCATTACATCACCAGTATAGTTTTTTATAACAAGCAGCACTCCTTGTCCATTGTCAGTAGCTTTAATTGCTTCATACACTTGATCTGGAGTTGGTGATGTAAATACTTCTCCACATATGCCACCATCTAGCATTCCAAATCCAACATATCCTGCATGCGCTGGTTCATGTCCGCTTCCTCCACCACTTACTATTGCCACTTTATTTTCAGCTTTATGAACTCTTGTTAACACATTTGCATTCTCTAGCTTATTTAAGTATTCTGGATAAGCAGCTACAAGACCATCTATCATATCTGCTAAAACATTGTTAGGGTTATTAATTAATTTTTTCATTTTAACATTCCTCCCATTATAAAACATATTTTTATTTTGTTAATATAATCTTTTAATATGGTATTACTAGCTTAAATATTCCAATCCAAGTAAAACAAAAATAATTTAAGGAGATAAATCTAAAGCTGATTGTTACTTATTTCTAAATAATACATCTTTTTATTAGCCAAAAAAAAGTCAAGCTAAAAACAAGGTGGAAAATCACCATAATTTTTATGCTTGACTCTAAATTCTCTTCGCATTTATATTTTATTTATGTTAATATTATACATTGTAAAGGTATACTTGTCCAGCACTTATTTTAAATTTCGCAGGTATAGTTTTCATTTTATGATATATAAAATATAAACTTATTCATAATTAGTAAGCGATATTTAACATTTTATTCCCTAAATACAAAAACTTTAAGCACTATTAAAGTAAAAAATATGTTATACTCATATCAGCTTTTAAGATTTTAAGTGCATTTAGATTAAGTTTTATACATAGAATTAAGGCCACTAAAAATTAACTTTCAGCACTTTTACTTAAAACAAAAATATAATTCTCAACTAAATTACTATTTTAAATTTTACAATAGTGAAACCTAGATAATTCTCAAATAGACTTATCTAGGTTTTATTATACGTATTGCTAATTCTCTACAACTTCACAATGCATTACTGAATCAGCTTTGTCCCATGGAACTAAGTATCCTTGTCCATGCGAGCAAAATACTGATGTTGAAGTATATTCTATATCAGCATTCTTATTGTAGAGTTTGTTTTCTATTACTTCTTCACTATTATGACAAATATCATATACATCATATATTAAACTTATACTTCCTTTGCCCTTAGTAAAGGCTATGACATCCATGCTATAATCCATAAATGTAGCTACAGGACCTCTTCCCTTTATAATAACTTTATCATCTTCAGACATTACAGGTTCGAAAGTTCCATTTAATCTTTGAATATCTGATAAAACTCTTCCTATGTAATCTGATGAAACTTCTATTGTAAATTTATAATATGGCTCTAATAATAAATTCTCTACTTTTTCTAAACCTTGTCTTAAAGCTCTAAAAGTTGCTTCTCTAAAATCTCCTCCACAAGTATGTTTATTGTGAGCTCTGCCAATTAAAAGTGTAACTTTTATATCTGTTAGACTTGAACCCGTCAAAAGTCCATGATGTTCTCTTTCGAAAATATGTGTTTTAACTAAGTTTTGATGTCCAACTGTCAAATCATCTGCGTGACATTTATTTTCAAAAATAATCCCACTATTTCTAGGTAATGGTTCAATCTTTAAATGCACCTCCGCATAATGTCTTAAAGGTTCAAAATGGCCGCAACCTATAGTCTTGTCAGCTATTGTTTCTTTATAGAGTATTTGACATGGTCCAAATTCAATTTTCAAATCAAATCTTTCCTGCGCTATTTCTTTTAAAACTTCTAACTGAATTTTTCCCATTATATGCACATGGATTTCCTTAAGAACTTCATTCCATATTATATTTAATGCTGGATCTTCTGCTTCTAGAACTTTAAAATAATGTAGAACTTCCTGTACATTACAAGATTTATCAAAAATGACTTTAGACATTAAGGTTGGAACCATTTCATAATGTGTTTTTTCTTTTAAAGTTCCAAGTCCATCACCTGCTATTGCACTTGAAATTCCTGAAATTGCAAATAAATCTCCAGCTTTTACTGCATCTACAGTTTTAAATTTACTTCCATTATAAATTCTTATACCATTTACTTTTTCTCTAATTTCACCTTCATAGGTTGGTGTATTGTTAATTTCATCATCTAGAGTTAATATATCTTGTATTTCTCCACCATAGCTAACTTCATCTCTAACTTTTAATGTTCCTGCTAAAGCTTTAATAAAAGTTATCCTATTTCCGCTTTCATCATGACGAATCTTATATACACGCCCTGAGAATTCTTCATTTTCATTATAATTTGTATAAGTTAACTTATCTAAAGCATGTAAAAACTCTACTATTCCTTCATCTTGAAGAGCTGAACCTCCAAAACACGGGAATATCTTATTTTCTTTTATAAGATTTTTAAATTTTTTAAACCAGAGCTTTTTATCATAAGCTCCTTCAAGATATTTCTCCAAAAGTTCATCATCATATTCACTTATGAATTCTATAAGTTCTTCACTTAATTCAAATTCATTAGAATCTACTAAGCCATTTATATCTTTTTCATTTTGAACATTTTTTAAAGACTTATCCCCTATATAAAACACGTCTTTTGTTAAGTCTTTTTTTATTTCCTTAATAACTCTTTCTTTTTCTGCTCCAATTCTATCTAATTTATTAATAAAAAACATACTTGGTACATTATATTTTCTAAGTAAATTCCAAACAGTCTTAGTGTGCCCTTGAACGCCTTCAACACTACTTACAATAATTATTGCATAATCCATAATTTGAATTGCTCTTTCCATTTCTGTACTAAAATCTATATGTCCTGGCGTATCAACTAGATAATATGTAGAATCTGTAAGTTCAAATATACCTTGATCAGAAAATACAGTAATCCCTCGCTGTTTTTCTATACTATGACTATCTAAAAATGCATCTTTATGGTCTACTCTTCCTCTATTTCTTATACTGTTTGTATGATAAAGCACTTGTTCTGAAAATGTAGTTTTACCTGCATCAACATGAGCTAGTACTCCTATTGTCTTCTTCATGAAATCATCCTTATAATTTATTATTTCTTCTAAGATAATTTATTTTATTCTTTATTTACACTATATCCTATAATTACATCTAATTAATTACTTAAAAACCGTATTATTTTTTATCCTTTAGAATATAAGCCATTTTATTGCTTTTTCTCTTATAACTAATTATACAAAAGTACGTCAATTACTCCTAAATATTATAAATTAGATATAATGATATTTCTTATACGCTCTGTCAAATGTAGTTCTTCTTCTTTTGATAAATTTTTAGTATCTATAGCTTCTCCAAATACAAGTTTTATCTTTGTAGGCACAAATTCTCTAGTATCTTCAAAAGCTCTAGATGCTCTCTCTATACTCATTGGAATTATTGGTGCTTTAGACTTAGTTGCAAGCTTTAAACTACCTTTTTTAAATTCTCCAACTTTACCTTCTTTATTTCTAGTTCCCTCTGGAAATATAGCCATTGAACCTCCTTCTTTTATATTTTGTATTGCATCATTAATAGCTGTAATAGCTGTTCGTGGATTTTCTCTATCTAAAGCCACGCAATTACTCCTTGTTAGCCAATAGCCTATTACCGGAGTTTTAAGGATTTCTTTTTTAGCTATAAATCCTATACTTCTATTTACAGTACAAAGCAATATAGGTATATCTAATATACTTGAATGATTGCCTATAAATACACACGGTTCTTTGGGTATATTCTCTAAACCTCGTACATCTAAGTCTATTCCAACAATTTTCATGGTAAATTTACTCCAAAGATAAGTTGTTTTTTGTGCATATTCTAATGCCAAATCCTTACCCTTAAATTTCCTAATAAATTCATATTTTAATCCTTTAATTATTACCAATAGTATGTAAAATCCATAAATTGTTTTTTTTAATAACATTTTTTCTTTCGTCCCCTTATCATACAAGTTAATTAAATTCTAATCATAACATTTACTTTAATCTCATTTTCAATATAAACTCATGCATTGAATAAATATAATTTTAATAATCACGAATAAAAGCTCATATAAAATTAATATTATAGAAAAAAAAATTTAACTCAAAATAGAAATACAGTAAATAATATCTTATTTCTATTTATTATATCAACTTATTCCACATTATGTCTATTGTCATTTAAAACTTTTACTGTTTTTCCTATATTTTTTCTTTATTGTTTAATCCCCATGTTTCATACTTTACACTCTATAACTTAAATTTCATATTTCTTACCCTACTATAAATTTATACAATATTATACTTTTTATTTAATATATTTTAAATCTGTTAATAATCCATTATATAATTTCAAAATAGAGTCTTATACTAATTTTTTAATATCCTAACATCTTTTAATAGTTGGTTATATTCATTCTCCAATTTTTCTTTTTTTGATATATCAGTTTCTATTGATAAAAGAGAAATGACTTCTGAAAGTTTATTTTCCAATAGCAACAATTTTTCTTCATTTACTTTTTCGGCTTTGTTTATTTTAGGTTTATTGTTTTCTTTAATATACTCTTTATAACTACCTTCAAACTCTTTAATACATTTATCTTTTATTTCAATTATGTAGTCACATATATTTCCTATAAATTTTCTATCATGACATACTAAAATCAATGTTTTGTCTGTATTTATTAATGCCTTTTCTAATTCTTCCATGGCTTTAATATCTAAATAATTTGTTGGTTCATCTAATATTAGAAGGTTATTATCACATAATAGTATTCTGCAAAGAGCCACCTTAACTTTTTCTCCTCCACTTAGAGAACTTACAAGTTTATTAACATCCTCACCTTTAAATCCAAAGTTATCCAAGTTAATTCTTACAAAGCTTTGATCATATGAACAATTCTCTCTCACGTTCTCTAAAATACTTCTGTCTTTTTTTAATATGCTTTGGTTTTGATCAAAGTATCCTATGATAACATTATTAGCAACCTTTATATTTTCATTTTCTTTTTTTAATATTTCTCTTAACAAAGTAGTTTTCCCACATCCGTTATCACCTATTATGCCTACCTTTTTTCCTCTCTTAACTTTAAATGTAGCATCCTCCATTAATGTCTTATTGTGTGCAAATAAACTCAGCTTATTAACCTCTATAATGTTCTTAGATATTACTTCCATACCCTTTTGTATATTAATTTTAGTTTCACTTATAGTTTTTGGTTTTTCTTTAACTTCTAAGTGATCAATTCTACTTTTTAATGATTTTATATTTTCATCTAAGTTTTTTCTAGCCTTTTGTCCTCCCATTTTTCTGAAAACTTTTCCTTCTGAAGTTCCAAATCTCTTTGGAATTTTTTTTATACCGTCTCTTAACTCTTTCTTCCCTAAAATTGCATTCTCTAACCTTCTTTTTTCAGTTACATATTCATTATGTTCAGTTTCTTCTCTTTTTCTTTCTGTTCTTTTTAATTCTAAGTATTTAGAGTAATTCCCCTTATAAACATTAATTTCTCCATCTTCTATTTCAACAATAGTATTACATACTGAATCTAGTAATTGTCTATCATGAGATACAAGTAATAATGCACCTTTATAGTCTTTTAGCATATCATCAAGAATTTTAATACTTCTACTATCTAAATTTGAAGTTGGTTCATCTGCTATTAGAAGACTTTTCTCTTCACTCAAAGCCTTTGAAATTTTTAATTTTACTTTTTCCCCTCCTGATAAAAATTCCTCGTATTTATTTGGTGCTTTAAACATTTTCTTCGTCTTACTCTCTTCACATTCACCAAAGGCTTCTTCTGTTTGACTTATATATGAATAACTATCAGTTAAAAAAGTTTGTCCTTCATCTTGTTCAATATCTTTCATTAATATCTTTAACATAGTTGTTTTACCTGCACCATTTTTACCAACAATTCCAATTCTATCTTCTTCTGAAATTTCAAAATTTTTAATATCTAAAATTAATTTATCTCCATAATACTTCTTTATTTTATCTAATTTTGCTAATTGCATAAAAAATCCCTCCCATTTAAAATGCAGGAGAGAATGTATACATCTATTGACTACTTATAGATTATAATCTACTCCCCTTAAATTTAAGTACAACAATAATAATATTTGTAAAATTATATTATTTAAATTTACTAGAATAAAACTATATTATAAATATGATATTATTTGCATTATATTAACTTTTTATACTCAAATTGAATTTTATTGTTTACACCTTTATATTTATATTTCTCACTTTTATTTCTTAGCTCCCATGTTTTTCAATGGAAGCTTGAAATTCTAAAATTCTAAAATTCTAAAATTCTAATGTTCTTTAATAACTGTTCATAATTTTCCTCTAACTCGTCTCTTTTAGATATATCTTTTTCTATAGATAAAAGTGAAATAACTTCAGAAAGCTTATTTTTAAGTACCATTAGTTTTTCTTTATTTTCTTTTTCATCCTTATTTATTTTAGGTTTATTTTTTTCCTTAAAATATTCTTCATAACTTCCATCAAATTCATTAATAGACTTATCTCTTATTTCAACTATATAGTCACAAATATTTTCTATAAACTTTCTATCATGACATACCATAATCATTGTTTTTTCTGTATTAGCTAATGCCTTTTCTAATGCTTCCGTAGCTTTAATATCTAAATAATTTGTTGGTTCATCTAAAATCAAAAGATTGTTATCACTTAATAGTATTTTGCAAAGAGCTACTTTAACTAATTCTCCCCCACTTAATGAACTAACTAGTTTATAAACATCATCACCTTTAAAACCAAAGTTATCTAAATTGATTCTTATAAAACCTTGATCATAGGAACTGCTTTCTCTTATATTTTCTAAGATACTTTTTTCTTTTTGTAATATACTTTGGTTTTGATCAAAATATCCAATGGTCACTCTATTTGCAATTTTTATATTTTCATTTTCTTTTTTTAATATTTCTTTTAACAAAGTAGTTTTTCCACAGCCATTATCACCTATTATTCCAACTTTTTGTCCTCTTTTAATCTTAAAATTAGCATTATTTATTAGCAATTTATTACCTGCAAATAAACTTAAGTTTTTAACTTCTACTATATTTTTAGATATTATTTCCATACCAGGTTGTATATTTATTTTAGTCTCACTTATAGTTTTTGGCTTTTCTTTAACTTCTAAATGATCAATTCTACTTTTCAGTGCCTTTATATTTTTATCAATTTTTCCTTTTTGCTTTTGTCCACCCATTTTGTGAAGTCTTGCTTCTGAGTTTCCCATTCTTTTAGGTGTCTTTCTTATATTGTCTCTTAATTCTGCTTTTCCTATTACTGCATTTTCAAGTTTTTTCTTTTCAATTAAATATTCATTATGCTCATTTTCTTCTCTTTTTCTTTCTTCACTCTTTAATTCTAAGTATTTAGAATAATTACCCTTGTATATTTTTATTTTTCCGTCTTCTATTTGTAGAATAGTATTGCAAAGTGAATCTAAAAATCCTCTATCATGAGATACAAGTAATAATGCACCATTATAATTTTTTAGCATGTCTTCAAGAACTTTAATACTATTAGCATCTAAATTTGAAGTTGGCTCGTCTGCTATTATAAGTTTTTTATTTTCGCTTAAAGCCTTTGATATTTTCAACCTTACTTTTTCTCCTCCAGATAAGAAGTCTTCATATTTATCAGGAGCTTTAAATAATTTCATAATTTTATTTTCTTCACATTCACCATAATAATTTTCAGTTTGGCTTATATATGAATAACTGTCTGTTAAATATGCTTTTCCTTCATCTGGTACAATCTTTTTCATTAATATATTTAACATAGTTGTCTTCCCAGCACCGTTTTGACCAACTATTCCGATTCTATCTCCTTCAAAGACCTCAAAGTCTTTAATATCTAAAATTAATCTATCTCCATAATATTTTTTTATTTTATCTAATTTTGCTAATTGCATAAAAAAAATCCCTCCTAGTTTAATAGGAGAGAGTTTATATCTATTTTAGTGAATGAAACTTAAATTTAAATGTTTATAAATAAGCATCTAAATCTTTAAACCTAACTCATATATATTCGCTAAACAAATTTATAACATACACTTATAAATTTTAATATCTCTTTAAAGAATTTTAGCGCACTATATTATTTTTGAGTAATTTGTATCCTCCAAATGTAAAACACTATTTCAAAACTTCACTATGAAATCATGAAATTTATAACCTATTTTTTTTGGATTAATACATGGTAAAATCATTACTTATTAGATTATAATCTACTCTCCTTAAATTTAAGCATAACAATAACACTTGTAAAATTAGATTTTAAATTCACTGGAATAAAATTAGTCCATAAAAATACGCCTATTTTTATAAAACAAACCTTATATACATAAATTTAATTTTGTTGTTATACTTTTAAGTTTTTATTGTAGATTACATTCTCATATCTGAAATTACCTTAGCCTTTCTTTAATATGAGTTTATTATATCATTGTTTTTATAAATATCAAATATTAAAAATATGACGCCATACATGTTATTTTGGATTCATATATGATGAGTATTTGGTATAATTATTTTTTTATGCCCCAATATTCTAAATACTTGTCCCAATATGAAATCCAATATTACTAATTTATAGATTAATAATTTAAATCTGCAAATTATTAGTTAAGTCCCTCTTTTAAATCTTTTACAAAGTCAATTACTGATTCTTTCCCTTCAGTCATTCTTTTAACTATTGCACTTCCAACTATTACTCCATCACAATAATCTTTAACTTCCTTAACAACTTCCTTTGAAGAAATTCCAAAACCAATACACATTGGAACATCTACAATCTTTCTAACTTCTTCTAAATACTCATGAGTTCCACCATCTAAAGATGTTCTTTCTCCTGTAGTTCCATTTGTAGAAACACAGTATACAAAGCCTTTTGCGTTTTTTGTTATAGCTGCGATTCTATCTCTTGATGTTCTAGCTACAAGTGGAATTAAATAAATTCCATTTTCTTCGCAAAGCTTATTAAGTTCTCCTCTTTCTTCAAGTGGAACGTCTGGAACTACAAGCCCGTCCACTCCACTTTTTGCTGCTTCTTTTAAGAATTCTTCTATTCCTTTGAAATATACAACGTTAAAATAAACCATAAGTACAACTGGTACTTCTGAAGATTCTCTTATTAATTCTACACATCTAAACACGTCTTTAAGTTTTGTCCCATTATTAAGAGCTTTAGTATATGCATTTTGTATTACAGGACCATCTGCAAGTGGATCACTAAACGGTACTCCAATTTCAATTACAGTTGCTCCTGAGTTTTCTAGTGCAACCACTAAATCTGCTGTTTCTTCAACAGTAAAGTCTGCTCCACATGTTACAAACGGTATAAGAGCTTTCCCTTTATTTTCTTTTACTTTGTTAAATGATACATCTATTCTATTCATAATTATTCACCTAGATATGCAAGCACAGCATCCATATCTTTATCTCCTCTCCCTGAAAGATTTATAATCATAATCTTATCGCTACTTAGTGTTGGTGCTAATTTTTTAGCGAAAGCTACAGCATGTGATGATTCAAGTGCTGGTATTATTCCTTCAATTTTTGTCAAATACATAAATCCATCTCTTACTGCTTCATCATCTGTTACGCTTACATAGGTAGCTTGGTTAGTCTCACATAAATATGCATGTTCAGGCCCAACTCCTGGATAATCAAGCCCTGCTGATATTGAATAGGCTTCAAGTATCCCACCATCATTATCTTGAAGAACATAACTTAGCATTCCATGTAAAATTCCTTTTTCCCTTTTTGCCATAGTAGCTGCATGTTCGCCAGTTTCAAGACCTTTCCCTGCACCTTCAACTCCCATTAAAGTAACTTCTTTGTCGTTAATAAATGGGTAGAAGATTCCTATTGCATTACTTCCTCCACCAACTGGTGCTAAAATATAATCTGGTAATTTTCCTTCAAGTTCTAAAATTTGCTTTCTTGCTTCATCCCCTATAACTCTTTGGAAATTTCTGACCATAGTTGGATATGGATGTGGTCCAAGAGCTGATCCTATAATGTAAAATGTATCTTCTACATTTGCACCCCAATATCTTATTGCTTCAGTTACAGCATCATTTAATGTTCCTTGCCCATTAGTAACAGGTACTACTTCTGTACCTAAAAGCTCCATTTTCTTAACATTCATGGCCTGTCTTCTTATGTCTTCTTCGCCCATAAATACCTTGCATTCCATTCCAAATTTTGCTGCAACTGTTGCTGTAGCAACTCCATGTTGTCCTGCCCCTGTTTCTGCTATAACCTTCGTTTTGCCCATTCTTTTAGCTAAAAGCACTTGACCTAAAGCATTATTAATCTTATGAGCCCCTGTATGATTCAAATCTTCTCTTTTCAAATAAATTTTTGCTCCACCTAGATCTTTAGTCATATTTTCAGCATAATAAAGTGGACTTGGTCTTCCTGTATAGTATTTTAAATAATACATATACTCCTCATTAAATTCCTTATCATCTATTACCCTTTCATATGCTGCTTCAAGTTCTATTAAAGCATTCATTACAGTTTCAGGAACGTATTGTCCACCAAAATCATTAAATTTACTATTCATTATTTTTTCCAACCTTTCTTATTCAATTGTCAATTTTCAATGATCAATTAATGATGAAAACTCCAAAGAGAAACTTTAAAGCGCCAAATCAAATATTTGTACTTTTCCTTTTCCTTCGTAATTTCTAAAAAATATTTTCCCTTCCAAACTTCGTAGAAGTTTGTTCTTTAATTGAGCATTGATCATTGATAATTGTTATTTCTAACTTTATCAATTAAACTCTTCATTTTTTCAAAAGACTTTGTTCTATTTCCATTTTCATCTATGATTTCAACTCCTGATGAAACATCAACTCCACTAGGATTTGCCTTAGTTATTCTCTCTATGACATTTTCAGCCGTTATTCCACCTGCTAAAAAGAAGTTATATCTTTCTAAAATACAATCGTCTCTATTTCCTAACTTATACTCTTCACCAAAGTGCTCACTTATATTTTCTAGAGAAAATGCTTCACCACTACCTGGATTATCTCCATCTATAAGATATCTATCTATTAAATTATCCCCTTCATTATTTGCTATTTGCTTATTGCTTGTTATACATTTCCACTTGCTCGCCATATCCTTTATAGATAGTGCTTTCCATATTCTTGTGGATTTATTTATATTTTTCTTTAATAAACTTATAAATTCTTCATCTTCATCCCCATGAAGCTGAATAGCATATAAAGATGTTTTCCCCAAAACATCTAAAATCTCATCCATTGAATTATTTCTAAATACCCCAACTTTTTTTATATTATTATCTAAATTTAAACATAATTCATTTACCTGTTCCCCATTCACTTGTCTTTTACTCTTTGTAAACACAAAGCCTATGTATTCTGGCTTTAAAATATTTAAATATTCTATTTCTTTTTTATTAGTAATTCCACATATTTTAACTTGAATCATATTACTTCCTCACATTACGGAAATATTTATATATATCCTGTATACATACCCACATTCCAAGACACACTTATTTCTTTCACATATATACTAGAATAGAAATAAGAGGGCTTACATTTATTGGTTTTTAAATTCTCTAAATTTAGATTTAAAATCTGGATTTTCTATATTTCTCATGAATAATTCTCCAATTAAAACTGCATCTGCCCCAAATTCATTTATCATTTCCAAATCTTCAATGCTCATGATACCACTTTCAGCTACAATTACCTTATCTTTTGGTACCCTATTAATAAGCTCTTTTGTCGTATCTAAAGTTACATTGAAGTTTTTCAAATTTCTATTATTTATTCCTATAATTTCACAATCATATTTCAATGCTAATTCAAGCTCTTCTTCATTATGAATTTCAACTAAAGGTTCTAAATTAAATCTTTTTGCTTCCTTGTAAAATTCTCCGAGTGAATCTCCAAGAATACTTACAATAAGTAAAATTCCATCAGCGCCTAATACCTTAGCTTCATAAATTTGATAAAAATCTATTATAAAATCCTTTCTAAGAATTGGAGTATGTGAAATCCTTCTTATTTCTTTAAGATATTTATCACATCCTAGAAAGAAATCTTCTTCTGTTAAAATTGAAAATGCATCTACTCCGAGGTAAGTATAATAATTTAAGATTTCTTTTATATCAAAGTTTTCTACAATTATCCCTTTAGAAGGAGAGGCTTTCTTAAATTCCCCAATTATAGATAAGCCTTCTTTTTTTAATGCAATCTTAAAAGGATTTTTATAATCTACGTCTCTTTCAACTTTAACTTTTGCTAATGCTTGTTTTTCTAATTCTTTAATGGGAATTTCTTTTTTTCTTTTTTGTACTCTAATTTTTTTCTTTCCTATAATATCATCTAAAATCAAAAATATATCACCTCATAGTTAATTTATTATTTATTTCAAATTTGCAAGTTCTTCATATTTTTTGTAAGCAGCTCCTGAATCTACAAGTTCAATAGCTTTTTTTATTCCCTCTTCTAAAGAGTCAGCAAGTTTTGCAACATAAAGTGCAGCTCCACTGTTTATTATTACTATATCTCTTGGTGCTCCCTTTTCGCCTTTTAATACCCTTAATATAATTTCCGAATTTTCTTTTGCTTCTCCGCCTTTTATATCCTCTAATGTAGCTTTCTTAAATCCAAACTTTTCCGAATCTAATTTATAAGTTGTAATTTTTCCGTTTTTAACTTCACATACATTAGTAGTCGTTGTTGTTGTAATTTCATCTAAGCCATCATCACCATATACAACCATAGCTCTTTCTATTCCAAGGTTTAATAAAACTTCGCCAGCAGTTTCTATTAGAGATCCATCATATACTCCCATAAGTTGTCCAGTAATTGATGCTGGATTGGCAAGAGGTCCTATTAAGTTGAATATAGTTCTTGTTCCAAGTTCTTTTCTTTCCTTTGCTACATTTTTCATTGCACCATTGTATTTTGGTGCAAATAAAAATGCCATTCCATTTTCCTCAATTACTTTTTTGCTTTTACTTTCATCCAAATCAATTTTTATCCCAAGTTCTGAAAGTACATCTGCACTTCCACTTTTACTAGATACTGCACGATTACCATGCTTTGCAACCTTTGCACCTCCACTTGCTGCAATTATTGCAACTGCTGTAGAAATATTAAAAGTCTTTGATCCATCTCCACCAGTTCCACATGTATCTATCAAATGTGCTGTATCTTCTATTTTAACAGGTATTAAATTATCTCTAAGTGCTTTAACTGCACCTAATATTTGAGCTGGAGTTTCCCCATTTATTCTAAGACCGATTAAGAATCCTCCAATTTGAGAAGATGTTGCTTCACCCCTCATTATTTGATTTATTACAGATCTTACCTCCTCTTCAGTTAATACTTCCTTTGAAGATAATTTTTTAATTGCCTTATCAATTGTCATTTTAACCCCACCTTAATACTTTATTGCTTATTCATAAATTTCAATTATCAATTTTCAACACCCCATGATTAATCATTGAAAATTGAGCATTTAAAATTGATAATTAATCATCTAATTTATCTTCACAAATATTAATTACAAAATTTCCAATCATACGCTTGCCCTTTGGCGTATATATTGATTCCGGATGAAATTGAAGTCCAAATATATTGTATTGCTTATGCTTAATTGCCATAATATAGTTATTTTCAACAGTTGAAGCTATAACTTCCAAACAAGTAGGAAGTGAACTGTTTTCAACTATTAGTGAATGATATCTCATAACATCTAGCTTTCTTGGTATTCCTTCAAAGATATCTTTTCCTTTTACTTGAACCTTTGACGTTTTGCCATGAAAAATTTCATTTGCTCTAATTACGTTTCCCCCATATGCCGCTGCAATACTTTGATGACCAAGACATATTCCTAACATTGGAATTTTATCCCCTAGCTTTTTTATTATTTCTATTGAAATACCTGCATCTTCAGGAATTCCAGGTCCTGGTGAAATGACTATTCCTTTTGGATTTAATTCTTTTAATTCTTCTACTGTTATTTCATCATTTCTAAATACTTTAGTCTCTGCAAATTCACTTAGATATTGATATAAATTAAATGTAAATGAATCGTAATTATCTATTAAAGCTATCATCTTAGCACCTCCTTTAAAACCTTTAATTTATTTTGAACTTCTTCAAATTCTATTTCTGGTACCGAATCGTAGACAATTCCTGCTCCTGCTTGAAGGTAAGCAGTTTTATCTTTTAAAATTAGAGTCCTTATAGTAATTGCCATATCCATATCCCCACCATATGAAAAATATCCAACAGCTCCTGAATAAATTCCTCTTTTGCTGTTTTCAAGATCTTCTATGATTTCCATAGCTCTTATTTTAGGAGCACCAGATACAGTTCCAGCTGGAAGACAAGCTGCTAAGGCATCAAATCCGTCTTTATCATCTCTTATCTTACCAACAACTTTTGTTGTTATATGCATTACATGAGAAAACTTCTCGATTTTCATAAAATCACTAACATTAACTGTAGCAATCTTGCTTACCTTTCCTATATCATTTCTTCCAAGGTCCACAAGCATAACGTGTTCTGCAAGTTCTTTTTTATCCTCCATAAGTTCTTTTTCAAGAGCACTATCCATTTCAGGAGTTTCTCCTCTTTTCCTTGTACCAGCTATAGGATTTGTAATAGCTTTACCATCTTTGACTGAAACAAGACTTTCTGGAGATGATCCTATAACTTGATAATTATCATAATCTATTAAAAACATATAAGGTGAAGGATTTTCTTCTCTAAGTCTTCTATAAATTTCAAAATATGATTTTTGAGTTTCGCAAGTCATTCTTTGAGATAGTACAACTTGAAAAATATCACCAGCTAAAATATGTTCTTGTGCTTTTTTTACATTTTCCATAAATTCTTCTTTAGACGTGTGAAATTTAAAAGTAATATCTTTCTTATCCTCAGACTCTTCTATTAATGTCGGTTTATAAAGCAAACTGTTAATATATTCCTTTTGTGATGTTATTATTTCATCATATTCTCTTTCATCATTTTTCAAAATATTATCTACAACATAAACCTTATGAGTAAAATGATCATAACAGATATATCTATCATAAAAATTAAATCTTATTATGGGAAATTTTAATTCATCTTCATTTTTAAAACTAAGCTTTTTTTCATACAATTGTATAGAGTCATAACCCATATATCCAATTGCTCCACCTTTAAATGAGAAGGAATTAGTGCTTTTATCAAACTTAATTTTAGTTTCTTTCTTAAGTTCATTTATTTCTTCTTTCCCATCACCACATATTTCTTTATAAGGATTCTCTCCCATAAATGAATATCTTCCAAAGTAATTTTCTTTGCTTCCACTTTCAAAAACAAATCTTCTACTCCCCTTAAATCCACCAAAAATTTTTATTGGAGTAATTTCATCTCCTCTAAATTCGCTTATTAAAGAAAATACATTTTCAAAATTTTTCTTTTCATTAAAAATCTCTTTTGATATGTTAATCATAATTTTTTCCCCCTTCAGTGGTAAGTGATATGTGATAATCCAAATCTATGATTTGGTCATTAGAACTTAGCTGATGACGTTAGAAATCAGCCTCCTTAATTAATCTGGTTTCTAGAACTTAGTTAAGTCGCGCATACGACTTAACTTCCTTTAAAATATATTTTAGATATTTCAAAATTTTAATTCTATTTATGAATTTTATATTTGTTACTTTGAATTCATTTTATTACTTTAAGAATCAGATTTTTTTAAATAGAAAGAGCCACTCCACCCCAAATTTTGGGATGAAGTGACTCATTATGCCACCCAAATTTTAATATAAACTAAATGATATTTTGCATTTATAATCTTAGATTTCGATTAATATTTACTTTGGGCAATTTAAAATGATAAATATTTTTCTTAGAAAAACTTTATATATTCTAAAAGTAACTTACCCAAATACATATTATCTTAATCAAAAATCACAAAAATATAAACAAAAAAACATCTCATCCTAACAAGGACGAAATGTTATAATTTCGTTATACCACCTAATGTATATGCTTTATCAGATACTAATAATAAGATTATATATTAATTAAACTTTTATAGTATATATTTTCTATAAATACACATAAAACTAAATTTATAATTCTTATATTTTATATCCTGTCATTTTAACGGCTGACTCCCCGTACATTCCTACTCAAAACTTCAAAATGTCACCTCAAAGACCCATTCAATAATATCTACAGCATTCGAATCTCACCAATTTCGAACTCTCTTTACACTAAGCTTTATTATTTACTATTCTTATCATAGGCTTTAACTAAATCTTCTATGTGTAAAAATATAACATATTCCATTACTATTTACAACCCTTTTTTTAATTATTTTTAATGACATCAAACATGACTTCTAATTACTGTACTGTTATTGGTTTTAATCATTTGTTTGCTTTTATAATAAACTTTACTTCTATATTATAACTTGTAAACTGTTTTTGTATATATAACATCTTCTCATTCTTTCTCTAGTTTATATTCACAAAGAGCAACCTTAACGGTTACTCTTAAATATCTTTACTAAACTTGTACTGTTTATTCTATTGTTTTATTTTCTGTAGAGTTTACAACTTGAACAGTTTCTGTTGTAGTAGTTTTAACTTGGTCACTTATACCAGTTGTGCTTGTATCAACTACTATTCCTCCCATTGTTAGAAGCATTAAGACTGTATTAACTATTTCTGTATAATTTGATGGAATTATATTTAATCCTAGTTGTTGTGCTAACATTGCTATAGCACTAGCCATGGCAACCCAAAAAGCCTTGTTTTTTAATCTTGATTTTAAATCAATGTTTGGCACTTTCATATTCCACCTTTCTTTATTTTTATAATACATAATATGTAAGAGTAACCTGAATGGCTACTCTCTATTTTTACTAAGCTTGTATTGTTGTAGATAATGCAATCTGTATTCTTAATCATTCTGTAAATTTTTTTAAAATATGACATATTCAATTCCTTTTTATAAATGTATAAGTTATAATTATATGTATTTTAGGAAAACTTTTATTAATCATTTAATTACAATCTAATTTACATTAAACTATAATAATAGATACGATAATTAATAATAATGAAATAGAAAGTTGAGGAAGTTATATGAGTAAAAAAATAAATAAAAACAAGTTAAGCGGATTGCTTGCGTTAGGTGCAATAGCTGGTGCAGCTACTTTTGCGGCAGTAAAAGCAAAAAAAATCAAAGAAAATTCTTCAAAAGAAACAATTCCTCTTACCTCTACAAATAATGAAAACAGACAAGTATATTTCATCGGAGGTGGCTTAGCTTCTTTATCTGGAGCAGCTTACCTTGTAAGAGACTGCAATTTTAAAGGTGAAAACATTCATGTTATAGAAAGTATGAATACTCTTGGAGGAAGTAATGATGGTTCAGGTGATGTATCAAATGGGTTTGTATGTCGTGGTGGTAGAATGTTAAATGAAGAAACATATGAAAACTTTTGGGAACTATTTTCTAGTATACCCTCTCTAGATTTAAAAGATAAAAGCGTTAAAGAAGAAATTCTTAACTTTGACCATTTGCATCCAACTCATGCACAAGCACGTTTAGTTGATAAAGATGGTATTATTCAAGATGTGACTAGTATGGGATTTAATAATGCCGATCGTATGGCTCTTGGTAAATTAATGGTTACCCCAGAAGAAAATTTAGATGACAGAACTATTGAAAATTGGTTTAGTCATACTCCACATTTTTTTGAAACTAACTTTTGGTATATGTGGCAAACAACTTTTGCTTTTCAAAAGTGGTCTAGTTTATTTGAATTCAAGCGTTATATGGAACGTATGATTTTTGAATTTTCTCGTATTGAAACTTTAGAAGGCGTTACACGTACTCCTTACAATCAATATGAATCTGTTATTCTTCCATTAAAATCTTACTTAGATAAATTTGGTGTTGATTTTAGTATCAATGCAACAGTAACTGATTTAGATTTTAAACCAGGAGAAGAAATTACAGTGACAGCTATACATTTAACCGATGAGGAAGGTGAAAAAACTATCACCTTAAATCCAAATGATGTTTGTATTATGACAAATGCTTCCATGACTGATAGTGCAACTTTAGGTGATCTTAATACACCAGCTGAATATAATCCCAATAAACCAATTTCAGGCGAACTTTGGTCAAAAGTGGCTAAAAGAAAAATAGGTCTTGGTAATCCAGAACCATTCTTCAGTAATCCAGAACAAACCAACTGGGAAAGCTTTACTGTAACTTCCAAAGGTAATAAATTATTAAAGCTAATTGAAAATTTTTCTACTAATATTCCTGGTAGTGGTGCCTTGATGACATTTAAAGATTCTAACTGGTTAATAAGCATAGTTGTTGCAGCTCAGCCACATTTTAAAAATCAACCACTTGATACAACTGTTTTCTGGGGATATGGTTTATACACAAACAAAATTGGAGATTATGTAAAGAAACCAATGCGTGAGTGTACTGGATCTGAAATGCTGGTAGAGCTTCTGCATCATTTGCATATGGAAGATAAAATTGATACGATTATGGAAGATGTAATCAATGTTATTCCATGTATGATGCCTTATGTGGATGCACAATTTCAACCACGTAAGATGAGTGATCGACCACAAGTTGTGCCAAAAGGTTCAACAAACTTTGCAATGATTAGTCAATTTGTTGAAATCCCAGAAGACATGGTCTTTACTGAAGAATATTCTGTACGTGCAGCAAGAATTGCAGTATACACTTTGTTTAATGTAAAACATAAATCTATTATTCCAGTAACTCCATATAGAAAGAATCCTAAGGTTCTAAAAGATGCTTTAAAAAAGTCTTATAGATAAGGCGTATATTCCTTATTATTATAAGCCTGGTTAAATCTTCTACTATTATTGAATAGAAAAGCTAGAAAAGCAATCTACAGTGTTTTATAGGTATTCGTCCTAATGACGAATACCTATAAATTTAGTATAAACATAAGACTTATCATTGTTAGTATAACAAACCCTAGGGTTAATTGACTTCGAAATTATGTCCAGCATCTATCACATCTTAAATTTTCATAATAAAAATTTAATAAAAAGATGCAGCTAAGATAATAACTGCATCTTTATTTTTATTTAATTAGTCCATTTTTTATATACTCATTAATAGTTTCTTCTTCGCCTTTGAATATTTGTGTTAAATATAATATTGTTTCTTGTTCGTCTTCTGGAAAGTCTTTTATTGTTTCTATTAATTGTTTTATATTTATATCACTCATCAAATCACCGCCTTAAGATTATATTATAATTATATTTATTAAATTTAAAGCATTACTATTTTACAACTATTCTATACTTTTCTAATTTAATTACAATATTCTCAAATAAGTGAAATGTTAATATGATTATATTAACATAGTTTTATTTTTTATATAAAGCATATGAAAGAAAATGTATTTAGTTTCCTACTTTTCTTGTTAATATCCATAACTAAAGTATTCATCTTGAGTATATCTATATATAATACATATCTTCCCTATTATTATTCTTATAGTCATTAGCCAAGTCTTCTAATGTTATTGAATTGAAAAATGAGCTTATTTTATTATTTATAACATTCCATAGGTTTTCACTTATAAAATTTTCTATATCATTTTCATCTTTTTCTATGTCAATTAAAAGTAAATCTCCTTCTAAAACACTTAAAATGTCTCCAATTGTAAATTCTCTAGCACTTTTAGCCAAGAAATATCCCCCTTGAGCTCCTTTTTTAGCATTTATTATTCCACCTTTTCTAAGTGACGAAAATATTTGTTCCAAATATCTTTCTGATATTTCTTGTCTTTCTGAAATACTTTTTACTGTCACCATTTCATTTGATGAATATAAGCATATATCTATTAATGCCCTTAATCCATATCTACCTTTTGTTGAAATTTTCATAAAATCACCATATCTTTGCCTTTCTCTTTATTTTATCATATTAATTCATACTAAAAAATTAAATATTAGCATATGTTTTATATCAAATTTTTGGTATAAAACTCTTTATACCATAGAACAAATCTAATTATATATAGTTTCCCTATAATTTTAGTATATATTTAGTTTATTCTTTAAATTTAACATATTTTATTGTTTTGTAAAGGTATTTTATAAAATAAATTTTCTTATTAATTGACTTTTATAAATAATAACCTATATTATAGAGAATAGTGCTTATTTAAAAATAAAATGTTAGATTAAGATAGATACTAGAAGTAAAACTATTCTTATGCGTATATACAAACAGCGTAATACGATTAGTATTATGTACAAATATGTATTTAATTTCTGTATTTATATGTTTAAGTTCAATTTTTACTCTAGGTATCTACAAATCTTATTATGAAAGGTATGAATAATATGAATTTTAAACAATTAGGTCTTAGTGATGATTTAATAAATATATTAAAAAACACTGGAATTACTGCTCCTACCCCAATTCAAGAACAAAGTATATCTCTTATAAAGGATGGGAAAGATGTAATTGCAGAGGCTGCCACTGGAACTGGTAAAACTCTCGCTTTTTTACTACCTATTTTTGAGAATATAAATTCAGAGTCAAATGAAATTCAAGCTCTTATATTAACGCCAACTAGAGAACTTGCTATTCAAATAACTGATGAAGCTAATAAGCTTAAAGATGCTAAAGACATAAATATCTTAGCAACTTATGGAGGGCGTGACATTTCATCTCAACTAAAAAAATTGAATAATAATATTCATTTAATAATTGCAACTCCTGGTAGACTTTTAGACCATTTAGAAAGAGGAACAATTGATTTAAGTAAATTAAAAACTTTTGTTTTAGACGAAGCAGATCAAATGTTACTCATGGGCTTTAAAAATGAAGTTGAAGCAATTATGAAAGTAATGCCTAAAAAACACCAAATGCTTTGTTTCTCTGCAACAATGGATTCATCAGTAAAAAAATTAGCTTATAGATATATGAATGATCCAACTATTGTTTCTATAAAAAAAGAGGAAGTTACTTTAAGTGCTATTAAACAAGATGTGGTCGAAACTACTGATAGAAATAAAAGAGATGCTTTATGTAAAGTATTAGATGAAGATAATCCATTTATGGCTATTATATTCTGTAGAACTAAAAGAAGAGTTGATGAACTTGAAGTAATTTTACATACTCGTAAATACAATTGCGTAAAATTACATAGCGATATTCCACAAAATAAAAGAGAAAGAATAATGAAATCTTTTAGAAATGCAGATATTCAATATTTAATAGCTACAGATGTTGCCGCAAGAGGTTTAGATATAAGTGGTATAACTCATATTTACAACTATGATATACCAGAAGCTGTTGAAAGCTATATCCACCGTATAGGTAGAACTGGTAGAGCTGGGGAAAGTGGTTATACTTGTATGTTTGTAGATCCTAAGAACTTGAGAGATTTAGAACAAATTGAAAAAACTATTGGATTTAAAATTCCTAGAAGAGATATAATGATCTAATATTTCTTATTTTATTCAATTTTTCAAATCCCTTTTTGGAAAAGTAAGAGTCCAAATTGATGCCTAGATTTGGTATTATCCAAAAAAATCACACTCTATTTAAATATAGGGTGTGATAAATATTTTTTTACTAGAGTCCTTAACATTTTATTGGCATATAGAATCTTCATTACCTCCACTACCATTATCAATATTCTCAAAAAAAGAAATTCCAACATTGCTTGAAATAACTTCAATAAAAGTTTTTGCAATCTTAGGATCAAATTGTGTTCCACTGCACCTTCTAACTTCCTCTATGCCCTCTTCATAAGTCTTTCTATTATTATATGGTCTATTTGACGTCATTGCATCAAAGCTATCTACAACTGTTAGAATCCTTGCAAGATAAGGTATTCTCTCACCTTTTAGATTGTTAGGATATCCTTTTCCATCATATCTTTCATGATGGCTTATAATTAGTGGAATTATTTCTTGAAGTGATTTTACTGATTTTATTATCTCCACTCCATTAACAGGATGTTGCTTAAGCTCCTCCCATTCGTCATTTGTAAGTTGCATTTTTTTCATCAATATTTCCTTACCAATATTAATCTTACCAATATCATGCATATAAGCACCATAAATTAAAATTTGCTTATCTCTTTCACTTAAGTGAAGCTTATCCGCCATAATTCTACTATACATTACGACTCTTTCTACATGTCCATATGTATACCTGTCTTTTGCATTTATAACACTAATTAAAGTCTTTATTGATGTAACAAGTTCAACATCTTTTTCATCTATATTGCTTTTAATTTCATCTAAAATAGATGTATATGCCTCAACTCTATTTTTATTAAAAAACTTTGCCCTATATAATGCATCATCTGAACTTTTTATTAATTCAACATCATCTTTCGCCTTGTCTGGATAAACTGACACTCCCATTGAAGCAGTAACCTTACCTTTGGGTTGGCTTTCTTCTCCTTCGAAATATGTGGTTTCTATCTTTTTCCTTAAGCTTTCTGCTATATTTATTGCTTCTTCTTCATTAGTATCTGGCAATATTATTGCAAACTCTTCTCCTCCATACCTTGCAGCAATGTCTTCTTTTCTTATACTTGTCCTAATAACTTCACCTAATTTTCTAAGGACATAATCTCCTTTTTGATGACCATGAGTATCATTATATTGTTTAAAATAGTCTATATCTATAAAAATCATGGATACAGGTTTATTCTCCATATCTCCAATCTTAACTTTCTCAGTTAATGTGTCACAAAAATACCTATGATTATATAGCTCCGTAAGTCCGTCAATATTTATCATATCTTCTAACATCTTAATATGTTCTCCTTCTATCTTTACATAAAAACCCAAAGGCCATGCTGTTAAAATAAATATTCCTGCCAAAACCAAATCGTCTTGGAAATAAGTATTTACTGCTGCATTTTGTACCAGAGCAATATCCATAACTAAAATAATCAAAGATGAAATACCTGAAACTATTAATCCTTGCTTCATTCCAGATTGAATTGTTGTTGTTATTATTATAAATAAATACAAAAATTTATATTGACTTTGATTTGCTCCACATATAAATATAATTATTGTAAATACGATTATAAATATCGCTATTTCAATTTTATTTAATATATCCCCATATTTGTTTTTAATTTTATTTTTAGTTGAAAAAGTCCATCCAAAATAAATCAAAATTATTATCATTAATGGTATAAATAAATATGTAAATGTATAATAAATTTTAGTTAAATATATAAATGAACTATTATCTTTAAAGACATATTTACATAAATTTATACCCATAAGTAAAATTGAAAATAGTTTTACTACAGATACTATATCATTTATTTGTTTTTGTTTACCATTTTTTATGATTTTCATATTTTATCCCTCATAATAGTTATAACGAGACCAATTTATAGGTCTCGTTATAACTTATTCTTCTCTTAAACATTTTGGTTCTTCTGGTTGATAATGTCCCCAGTAACATGCTGAAGTTGCTAGTATTGAAGCAACAAGCGTTGCTATTGTTGCTACACTCATTAAAATTCTGTTTTTCATTGATTTCACCTCCTTTAAATTAACTAAATTAAAGTTTTAAAGTTAACCTAACTTTCCTAATATTAAATGCCCACTTTTAGTTAAAGAAAAAACCTGCCATAATAATCCCATGTATATACATAATGAATAAATCAATAAATTAAAATTTTTCATTAATAAATAGCATACAATATTAAATACTACAATAATTAAATAAACACTTAATATCATAAAGGAACTTTTTTTTAATCTTCGTCTCTTTTCAATACTTTTAATAGGTTTCGCTATACTATCAACAGGGGCTAACTTATATACAATATAATATGACCATATAAATATGATACCTCCAACAAATATAACAAAACTAAAACCAACATTTATATATTTTGATATTAATGCCATACCAACACTAGCAACAGTACCTATAACTGCACACCTCTCTGGAGAATGCGAATGAACTCCTCCAGAATTTTTCCTTAATATACTTATGGTAAATGATACTATAAGTGCTTCAATAGTTACATTAAAAATAAATCCAACTATTATAACTAATGCTATACAAATTCCCATTTGAATAAAAGCAAATATTCCATAATTTATTACAGATTTTTTATCATTATCAAAATTTAATTCTTGAGCAATGTAATCAGAAGTCTTTTCACATATATCTTCAATTTTAAGCATCTCTAAACATTCCTTTTTCTCAAATAATAAATTATAGTAATAATTGTAAAACATATCAACGATGGAAATCCATATAGTGTTTTTAACATTGGATCTAACATTATAGACTCTAGCCTATCCTTAAAAATAAGGCTTAATAGCAACATATTTAATCCTTCACAAATAAATAAAAGTATAGTTGTTATTAGAGAAGCTTTTATGGCTAAAATAATATCTGTTTTATTTATACTGCTCATAATAATCATCATTATAACTATATCTAGTATAGTATGTACTCCATAATTTATAGGCAGCATTCTTACACTATATACATATGTTCCAAATAGTAAACTCGAAATTATATATCTCTTTGCATTAAATTTTGTATTAGACAGTACTACCATTGCAAATATTAATACAAACGCTTCTGGAATTATTCTAGCTACAAATTCAAATACTGTTAATCTTAACATTTTCTTTTCTCCTTTGATTATTGATTTTCTTTATAGAATTGTAAATTATAACAAATACTAATACTCTCATAAATACATCTCCTATACTGAGGATAGTGTATCCTAAGTCAATAAAGTCGGTTAAAACTTTTACTTTTGTTTGTGTATCTCCTAATATATGAATATCATTTACCATTTTAACGTTTTCCAGTGGCACACGACCTATGAAATAAGATAAAGATTGGTAAACTGGCATAAAGCCTCCATTAGCTTTTATAGCAATATCGTTTAACGCCCCTCCTAGAATTACAAAAAGCGAACCTATTATTGCACTTATATATAACTCATATTTTAATACTAATAATAAATATGTAATTAAATAAATAGTTGTTAAACTTCCTATTACTTTAATAACTTCATAATTTCCAAAAAAAGTAGCAGCTTGTCCAATCAACGTGATTACTTCAAACCCAACTAAAGGATAAATAGTCCAGGACTTAAATAATTGTTTTATTTTATATCCCTTTATTTTTGCAAATAAAAATGCAAGTAATATTGTTTCTGGCATGTTTCCTCCTATATAAATTAACTATTATAACGAATTTATTATATTATCTTTAAACATTATAATACATATTTTCCTCATTTTCCACTTTTTTCAGTTTTTACTTGTATAAATTTAATAATTTAGAAACTATTATTGATAAAAATCTATCATTGTATATTGTTATTAATTTTATGTAAGTGTATAATACTATGTGCTAATTTGAAATTATTCACGATATCCACAGTATTTCTCTGTAATAGCATATAAACCTACCAGCTGAAGCTTGTAGGTTTATATTTATGTTTATACTTCATTGTCATAGATTTAATACTATTACAATACACTGCTTTTATACAAAAAATTATTATTATTAACTAATGCAAAATTTCATCATAGATAATCGTATTAATATTGAAGGGGGGTATTAAACCTTATGAATGAATTTTATGGTACCAAAAATTATATTCATTATATTATAGAAAAATATTCGGACATGCTATTAAGAATTTCATACTCTTATATGAAAAACTTAAGTGATGCTGAAGATATAACTCAAGATGTTTTTATTAAATTACTTGAGAAAAAGCCAAATTTTGAGAGTCCGGAGCATGAAAAAGCTTGGTTAATCAGAATTGTTATGAATTTAAGTAAAGATAAACTAAAATCAGCATATTTTAAAAAAACTGCACCTTTAGAAGGTGATTTTATTGATATGACAAACGATGATGATGAAATAATTCATGTCGTTCTGAACTTACCAATAAAATATAGAAGTATTGTTTTACTGTATTATTATGAAAATTACAGTATTTCAGAAATCTCAAATATTTTAAATATAAAAGAAACAACTATTGGTTCACAACTTAGTAGAGCAAGAAAATTGCTTAAATCTAAACTCAAGGAGGATTTTGAATATGAATAAAATTAAAAATTCCTTTTCAAAAATAAAAGCAAGTGATGAATTTAAGGACAGACTTGCAAAAGAATTACTTGATGGCCCCAAGGAGTTAAAAACAACTAAAAGAAACTTATATTTTAGGTCAAGCATTTCAGTTGCAACTTTATTAATATTAATTGGAATAATAAGTTTTAAATTAATTATAAATGCTTCTGAAAAAGGAAGCACTAATTTAGATGGTATGACTTATGCCTCAAATGAAGATTCACAAATAAATGATACGACTATTAAGGAAGAAACTCAAGAAAGCAATGATAATATATTAACAACTGAAGTTCAAGATATTCTTCCCTCTAAAAATCAAATAGCATCAGCATCAGAAAAGTCTTCAAATGATAATAATTTTACTAATAAAAAAAGTGTTCATGAAGATGTTGTTTCTAAGGTTACCGAAACTGTTACTCCTAACGTTTCCGACGCACTAGTAGCTTCAGCGAATGAAAAAGCTACTTTAAGCAATGATGTTTCAAATGATAATAAAAATATTAATTCAAATAATAATGTTTCTGATAACATTAGAACTTTTGCTTCAGATAATGCTGTTTCTGATAATATTAAAACTTTCACTTCAAATGTATCTGTTAATTCAGTATATATTCCAAAAGTTCAACTACCTAAATCAAATGCTTTGACAACTGCTAAAATGATGCCCTTAATCGTATATAAAGGAAACGTATATATTTACACACCTATAGAAATTCCTTCTGAAAATGCTAAGAATTTATTAGGAAGGAAGCTTGGTACTACAAAAAGCAATATAAATGAATGGAGCACACAATCAGATTATTCAAATGAGTTTGCTTCAAACATAGGTGTTACTGATGTATATGCTGTTCATGGTTATGATGAAGATTTTAGAATCATGACTAATATAACGACTGAAGATGGAAAAAATCATCCAGAATACTATGAATGTCTCAACGGACTTACAGTAAGAAATGGTTCAGATATTTTTGAAAAACTTAAACTCCAAGGTAATATAGCCCAAGCTAAATTTCAATCTTTCAGCGATTGGAATAATGGTACCGGAACTTTTTATACAATCAATGATCTTGGTTTATTAGATTCTTTACTTAATGAAATAAATATGGCTACTCCTTATTTACCTGAAGATATCGAAACTTCATTAGGTGATTATATAAATAACGATGAATGTAAACAAATATCTTTTGATTTAAAAGATGGTAGCAAAAATATTACATTGTCAATATTAAAAAGTGGATATGTATATTATGGATATCCAAGAATTTATTTTAAAATTGATGGTACTTTTACTGCAGAACTTTGGGACAAACTTGGTATTATGCACATCAATTAACTTTCTAGACTCTGTTTTTAAGTAGTCAGGACCACCAATAAAACTGGTGGCTTGCTCTGCGGCTGTAAGCCTAAAAAATATATAGAAGCGTTTTTCTAACTAAAACTGTCCATATATTTTTTAATTGTTTGGTTATTCCATATTTTAAATGAGGTCATGAAACTTAAGTTTTATAATAACTTATAGTTTGTATTACCAGTATTAGTTTAGTGGCAATACAAAGTTTTTGGTAAAACCATCGTTTTAGGATACTCATAGTTTTTTAACGGTATAACCAACCGCCCACCACCCGCTTAGCAGGTGGTTTTTTGAACGCTAAAGCATAAAATAAAAAGGGGCTGTTGCAAAACTAACATAGTTAGTTTTGTAGCAGCTCATTTTTTTTAAGAAATAAAAAAATGTGAATTCCGAAGAAATCACATTTATTGTATAATTAAGTTATGTACAAAATAAAGAAATCATACACTAAAGATTATAATGAATTTAATGATAATTTTCAACTTATATTACCATTAAATTTGGAAAATTTAATACCAGAAGATGATTCTGTTCGCTTGCTAAGCCACGTATTGGAGGGATTAGATTACAGAAAGTTGTATAAGGCGTACTCTTCCGTTGGAAGAAAACCGGCAGTGGAACCCAAAATCATGTTCAAAATAATATCGTATGCGTATTCTCAAAATGTTTATTCAAGTAGAAAAATAGAAAAAGCATGTAAAAGAGATATAAATTTTAGATGGCTGCTTCAAGGATGCAAAGCCCCTGATCATGCTACAATTAGTAGATTTCGAAAAGATTATCTTTCAAATGAAGTAATTGAAGAATTATTTTATCAGCAAGTTAATTATTTAGCTGATCAAAATGAAGTATTATTTGAAAATGTATTTATTGATGGTACTAAAATCGAGGCGAATGCCAATCGATATACTTTTGTTTGGAAGAAAGCCATTTACAAAAATGAAGAGAAAATGTTTAATAAAATTCTTACTCTTGTTGAAAATGTCAATCTTGAAGAATTGAAAGAATTTAGTATTCAAAAAGAAACATTGATAAATGATCTCGATAAAATTCTCGAATGGCTTTTATATGAAAAAGAGAAGAGAAACATAGAATTTGTTCATGGAATTGGTAAGAGAAAAACTACAATTCAGAAATGGATAGAGCAACTATTTGAATATAAAGAGAGACAAGAAAAATATAATTTCAGTAAAACCATATTCTCAAATAGAAATAGTTATTCTAAAACTGATCCAGACGCAACTTTCATGCATATGAAAGATGATCATATGAGAAATGGTCAATTAAAGCCAGCATATAATGTACAAATTGCAGTTGAAAGCGAATACGTGACCGGTGTCGGAATATTTGATGATAGAAATGACATAGCAACACTAATACCTATGCTTAATAATATGCAAGAAAAAATTGGTCGTAAATATCTTAATGTGATTTCAGATTCGGGTTATGAAAGCGAAGAAAATTATTTATTTTTAGAATACAATAATCAGACCCCATACATAAAGCCGCAAACTTATGAAAAGTGGAAAAAAAGAAGTTTCAAAAATGATATAAGTAAGCGAGAAAATATGCAATATGATGCTGAATCAGATTTTTATGTTTGCAATAATGGTAGAAAGTTGATTCCGACCTCTATTATTCATAGAAAATCCGCCAGTGGATACAAATCAGAAGTTACTGTTTATGAGTGTGAAAGCTGTGATAATTGTGTTCATAAAGAAAAATGTACAAAAGCAAAAGGAAATAGAAAGATGCAGGTTTCGAAAACTTTTGTAGAAAAGCGTGAAATATCTTATAGAAATATTACAACTGAAATTGGAGCTAAATTAAGAATGAACAGATCTATTCAGGTCGAAGGAGCATTTGGAGTTCTAAAAAGTGACTATGAATTCAATAGATTTTTAACACGTGGAAAAAATAGTGTAAAAACTGAATTTATTTTGCTTTGTTTTGGTTATAACATTAACAAATTGCATTCAAAAATCCAAAACGGAAGAACTCAAAAACATCTTCATGAATTAAAACAATCTGCCTAATTATGGAATAATTTAAGTAGGCTTATTAAAGTGCGCTTAAAACATAAAAATCTCTCAATAATTATTATTCAATTTTAATTATTAAGAGATTTTTTAATTTAAAACGAAAAGAAGTGTCGCTTCTGATTAAAAATTAATCATTTTGCGACACGCCCTTTCTTTTGCTGGTTTTTTAAACCAAACAGTCTAAATATCCCTTAACTATTTTTGTTCTCAACTGGCTTTTCTTTTATCTCATCTTCTTTAGACTTTACCTTATAGTCAGTTTTTTCTTCGCTCATTTTCTTATATATATCTTCTTTCATCTTTTTAGCAAAGTCACTTTCCTCAGTATTGATTTTGAAATCAGCACCTAACTTTTCAGATAATAGAACTGCAAGTAAACTTTCTACTGCATTTACATTACCATTATTTTCAGAACCACCCATAGTAACTACATTATTAGGTACTATATTGATTTTTCCTTCTTTAATTGCATCTGTAAATTTACTCATTACATCTTGAATTACTTGATATTGTGGTCCACCATAAGCATTAACTTGTTCTTTAGTTGCAATAGCTTGTGCAATACCAAGTCTTGCCTTCATTTCTGCTTGAGCTTCTCCGAGTCTCTTAACCTTATAAGATTCTGCATCTGCAAGAGTTTTTTGTCTTTCAGCATCTTGTTTAGCTTTTTGAAGTTCAGCTTTACCAACATTATCTTGAATTTTAATATTGATTTCTGATTTAGTAAGTTCTGCTTGTTGCTCTGATTTAGCTTGGAAATCTTTTAGTTCCTTCTCTTTTTCACTTGCCTTCATTTGACTATTATAAGTTTCAATCTTTTCTTTAGCTAATTGTCTATCACTTAATTGCTTTAAGATTTCTTCAATTTTCTTATCTCCATTTGGTGAAGGTGTTCCAATTAACACTTCTTCAAGCTCTAAGTTATAATTCTGAAATTTTGTCTTCATCTCTTCTGTTGCTTGTTTTTGAATTTCAGAACGCTTTTGTATAAGCTCTATTAAAGTCATTTTTTGACCTACATTCTTAAAGTATGAAGAAACCATTGGGTCAAGAGTTTGATCAACTAACCTCTTTATATCTCCAAATCTTTGAATAACAAGCGGTGCCTTTTTGTAATCAATATGGACAACAACTGAAAGTGGTAATGTTGGTTCAAAAGCATCCATAGTTATTAATGTTACTTCTTTCAAGTTTTCATCAAATTTATGTCCACCAACCTCATCTTGAACCCATTTCAATATAAAATTAGTTGTAGGAACTTGAGTTAAGATTCCAGCTGAAAGGTTATATGAATACTTACCTGGTTTTAAAGGATTTGCCCATATACCCTTACATCCCTCTTCCACAAGTTCTCCATGAGTATAAGTACTCTCAGTTACATCAATACCCTTTTTACCAACAAATGAATTTACTACACCTGCAAAACCAACAGGAATTATTGTTTTTGGAATTATATCTATGCTTGCAAACAAACGATTTATAAAATAAGTACCGTCACTAATTACTTGATACTGCTTTCCTCTATATCCGCCAGCTTTTAAGAAAGCCTCTGTATTTTGGAAGTTGTTATGATAAGTTTCTTCATCTGAAGGATCTTGTCCAACAACTGGAGCTATTATTTCTCCATTTGGTAAGGAAGGTCCATCCTGTATTGTTACTATTCCCATAGGATCCTTAATATTTTCTCCTAACGCATTTTTAGTACCTTCTCTAATTACTACTGGTCTAAAACCATTTTGTGTTCTTAAATCGTTAGACATTCTTTTAATTTGTTCAGCTTCTAACTTATTTCCAATGTTTATATAATAATCTGTAGCTTCTGTGAAAATAATAAAAGCACTAAGATTAAAAGCATACGTTCCTTCTCTAAGAATAGATCTTTGTGGACCCTTTTGTCCTCCATTAGCTAAAAAAGCTCTAGTATCTTGAAAATTAGCACATTCTACAACTCTGCCTAAAGTTTGGGTCTCATTTAAAGGCTCACCATCTCTAGAAAATACATAGCCTATTTGTCCTTGGGGTATAGTAACTAATTGACACTTTTCAATTCTATATACTAAACATGATTTAAAGTGTATACCAGTTCTCAAAACATCTGGTTGAAATCCTGCTTCTCCATTAAGAGCAATGAATTTTCCATCTTTCAAGTTTCCTTTTGGAGACCACCACTTCTCAGCAACCCCCACTTCACTTGTACCAATTATCCTAAGTCCGAGTATCTTAAATATTAACAAATATAAAACTATTAAACCAATTATAACTAGCACAACTGGTATGGCAAATTGTTTAATTTCTTCCAATATAATTATCCCCTTCCAAATTCTATATTTTTATAATACTCCCTAAATAAAATAAAATAAAGATAAATATATTTCGTAAACATCATAAGTAGGTTAATTATTAAGTTTTCTAATTATTTCATTTTATCCACTTCAAACCAAAAAATTACTCCACCCTCGATATTTTCAACTCCATAATCATTATTTTGAATATCTTGAATAGCTTTAACTATAGAAAGTCCTAACCCATAGCCTCCATAAGCTCTCGTTCTTGCTTTATCTACCTTGTAAAAACTATTCCATATCTTTTTTAAAGATTCCTCTGGTATATGTTTCCCTGAATTAAATGCACTTATTTTTATTTTATCTTTATTAATTATTTTACTTATTTTAATAATTCTATTGTTATCCACATGATTAATTGCGTTATTAATATAATTTGTAAGTATCTGCTCAATTCTCACCATATCTTCAGCGACGATACAACTTTCCCCAATGTCAAATTGTATTTCAATGTTTTTTTCTGCAAAAATAGATTTGTATTTATTAAGCACATATTCTATTAAAGATGTTATATTAAATTCAGTTTTTTCAATATGAAAATACCCTGATTCAATTTGAGAAAGATTTAGCAAATCTTTTACTAACTTATTCATTTTTTCTGTTTCATTCATGATAACGTCACAGTAAAATTTTCTATCCTCTTCATTTTCAGTAACATTACTTACAAGCCCTTCTGCATATCCTTGTATTATTGATAATGGAGTTCTAAGTTCATGAGAGACACTAGATATAAACTCTTTTCTAATTTTATCTATTTTTCTTTCTTTTTCTATATCCTCTTCAAGCTTCTCATTCTTTATATTTAATTCTGTAATTGCTTTATTAAGTTCATCAGATAAGTAATTAACACTTTGACCTAGTTGCCCGATTTCATCTTTTTCTATTATTTTGCATTTTTTGTTGAAATCAAATTTGGCCATGTTCCGAGCAATATCATTAACCTCTAATATTGGCCTAGTAAATCTTTTTGAAAACAGATAGGCCCATATGCTTCCCAAAATTACAATAATAACTCCTGTGATAATAATAAATCTGTTTGCAATATCTACACTTTCACTTATTGAAACTAATGGAACTCTTATAGTAAGTATATAGCCATCATTTAATTTTGTCACAAGCGTAAGAAAATCTATTTTTAGTTGCACATCTTGCCTAGTTTCAAAAGTATATTCACCTTCTGTATATTCAACATCAGTATTTTTATTAAGCTTACCGCTTATAGTACTCTGATTTATCGATTGTTGCATACCTTGTTTAGATTTATTGTTATTAATTACATTATTTTCATTAGGTAGTCTTCGTGAAGATCTATAGACTATTTTTCCAAACTTATCACGAATATCAATACTACTTCCTGTTATGTTAGCCGTTCTGTCTAATTCATCTTCTATATCTTGTGCATTTCCTTTATATATGTTAATTAAGTCTTTTGCATTTTTTATAAGTATATTTTTTTTCTTATCTATATAATATTCCTCTAGATATAAATTATTTAATATACATAGAACAAAAATAAATACAACTAGTAGAAAAGTTATGGAGACAAAAAGCTTTGATCTTATAGATTTCTTCATTTCTCTGCCTCAAATCTATAACCATATCCTCGTACAGTATGTATATAATCACTTTTTGAATTCAATTTTATTCTTAATCGATTTATATGTGTATCTAATGTTCTTAAATCCCCATAATAATCATATCCCCAAACCTTGTCCAATATTTGTTCTCTGCTTAGTGCATTACCATAATTTTCACAAAGATAAGTTAATAGCTCATATTCTTTAGGACTTAAATCAATTATTGAGCCTTCCATTATAACCTGATGCCTATTATGATCTATTGTTAATCCTTGAAATTCCTTAAGCTTAGCATTGGTAGACATTGTTCTTCGCAGTACAGCATTTACCCTTGCTATTAAAATATTAGGACTAAATGGTTTTGAAATATACTCATCTGCGCCAATATCCAACCCAAAGATTTCATCGAATTCTTCTCCTCTTGCTGTTAACATTATAATTGGAACATTAGATTTTTTTCTTATTTCTCTGCACACAGTAAAGCCGTCATATTCTGGTAACATCACATCAAGAATTATTAAATCTATGTCTTCTTCATCATGAAACAAATCCATGGCTTTTCGTCCATCCCCCGCTTCAATAGTGATATAACCTTCTTTTTTAAGAAAATCCGTTACAAGCTTTCTTATTAATGATTCATCATCAACTACTAATATCTTTTTTCCTTTCATACTATCCCTCCGAAAACTACTGATATTCCTATTATACCCTATTTTTGTTACAACTTCGTCACAATCAACTCTTTCCTAGTTTGAATAAGATTGTTAAAGACTTTTTACTCCAAACGTAACTTTTCACATTTCAAAATATAACACTTTTTTGCTTTGGTTAACCTATATGTTGTCAATTTTACTTGTAGTTATAGGTGTAGTGTACTATGAAAAGTATTAGTTGCATCTTTATCAAAAAATATATTAAATAAAATGAATTAAACTTATGCTTATTGGTTAAAGTATATTTAGAAAAAATTTAATAAATATAAAGGAGACTTTTATATGACTGTTAGCTCGAATGTAAAACAAACATTAGCAACCCTAAAGGGCTCTGAAGCCACTTTAAGAGTATATTCATTGCAAGAACGGGATAAAGAAGCTAGAGCTATTTATGCTGAGGCATTTGCAGAAATAAATAAAATTAAAATAGATTTAGAAAAAAGAGTTGGCACTATGGAGTTTGAGGAGCCCCAATACAAAGGCAACTAAGAGAGGTGAAAAATGGATACTTGGTTAATACTACTATTTAATTCAGTAATTTTATTTTTTTTGACATTAATTTTAACAAGGTATATGAAGAAAAAAAGTTTATCTAATGCTACCGCCTTTGACTTTATTTCTTATATGATTGTTGCTATTATAATTACTCTAATTTCATTAAATATTATTCCCAACATTTACTTTGGACTAATTACACTGGCTGTTTGGGCAGTGATTCCTATTATTTTAGACTACGCCGCCATGAAAAGCAAATGGATCTATAACATAATAAATGGTAAGGAAAGAGTATTAATTAAAGATGGCAAAGTCATGGAAGATAACTTATCTAAAGAAAGAATGACTGGGCAAGAATTTCTACAAACATTACGCTCCAAAAAGGTATTTAATTTAGCCGATGTTGAATTTGCCGTAATGGAAACAACTGGAGATATAAATGTTAGTTTAAAAGCTGATAAAAAACCTGTTACCCCATATGATTTAGGCCAAAAAGTTGCGCCTAAGACTGAACCACAAACGGTCATTTTAGATGGTAACATGTTAAACGAAGGGCTTACAAATATTGGATTGAATCAAGGTTGGCTTAGAACCCAATTAGAAAACAAAGGGGTTGACCTTGAAAATGTTTTTATTGGTCAAGTAGATTCTTCTGGAGATTTATATCTAGATCTTTTTGACGATATGATACAAGTTCCAAAAACACAGATTAAAGAAATGCTCTATGCAAGCATTCAAAAAAGTCAGGCAGACCTTATGTCATTTTATTTAGAAACTGAAAATAAAGCAGCAAAAGCTATGTACTTAAAGAATTCCGAAAAATTAAAAAAAGTCATGGAAAAATTAGAACCCTATTTATTACGTTAGAAGGTGAACTAAATGTCAAATATGAAAAAGAAAAGATTAACTGCAACTCAATTGCAATATGATGAATTGCAAAAAAGTATAGAACCAAAAAGACCTATTTTAAAAAATTGTATTAAAGCCTTCTTTGTAGGTGGTATCATATGCACCATAGGCCAAATATTGCAGTTGTTCTTTATCACCTATTTTAATTTCAATGAGAAAACATCAGTTGGTCCCACTTCAATAGTTTTAATCTTTGTTTCAGCTTTACTTACTGGACTTGGCATTTACGATCATCTTGGTCAATGGGCTGGAGCTGGATCTGCTGTTCCAATTACAGGTTTTGCTAATTCTATAGCTTCTGCTTCAATTGAGCATAAAAGTGAAGGGTTTGTACTTGGTGTAGCTGGAAATATGTTTCAACTTGCTGGGGCAATTATTGTTTATGGAGTTTTTTCTGCTTTTGTAGTTGCTACAATAAAAATCACAATTATATGGTTGGGGGCGATGTAAATGCTTAAAGGACATCAGTCATGGATTTTTAATTCTAAACCTACAATATTGGCATCTGCAGCAGTTGGTGGCCCTTTTGAAGCTAATGGTGCTTTGGCTGAAGATTTTGATATACTTCATGAAGATTTATGGCTCGGACAAGATAGCTACGAAAAAGCAGAAAAGGTTCTTCTGGAACATGCTTGTGAAAGAGCCATAAAAAAATCAAGTATAAAAAAAGAAGATATCAACTTTTTTATAAGTGGAGATTTGATGAATCAAATTATTTCCAGTAGTTTTACTGCACGAACTCTTGGAATACCTTTTTTAGGAATTTTCGGTGCTTGTTCTAGCTCCATGGAAAGTTTATCACTGGCTGCTCAATTAATAGAAAGTAAATCCGCTAAATATGTTATAGCATCTGCAAGTAGTCATAATGCAGCTGCAGAAAAGCAATTTAGATATCCTACAGAGTACGGTGGGCAAAAGCCACCTACTGCACAGTGGACAGTAACAGGAGCTGGTGCTGCAGTCCTTGGAGAACATGGAGATGGACCTAAAATAACTTCTGCTACCATAGGAAGAGTAATAGATATGGGGATTTAAGATCCCTTTAATCTTGGAGCAGCTATGGCACCAGCTGCTGTAGATACTATTGAAGCTCATTTTAGAGATTTGAATATTGATGCCTCCTATTATGATCTTATTGCTACTGGAGATTTAGGAAAGGTAGGACACGAACTTGCTAATTGTCTATTTAAAAAACATGGCATAGAAATGCCCTGTAATATATTTACAGACTGTGGACTTTTAATATATAAAAAAGATCAACCAGTTTTTTCTGGCGGTAGTGGATGTGGCTGTTCTGCAACTGTAACTTATGGGCATTTTCTTAACCGTATGCGAAGAGGAGAATTAAAGAGAATATTAGTTGTTGCAACAGGTGCTTTAATGTCTCCAATATCTTATCAACAAAAGGAAAGTATACCTTGTATTGCCCATGCAGTTTCTATAGAAATGTGAAATAAGAAGGTGTGATTTAAATTATGGAAAAAATTATTTTTGCGTTTATAATAGGTGGATTAATTTGTGTTATTGGGCAGCTTATAATGGATATATTAAAGATTACCCCTGCTCATACTACTTGCACCCTAGTTGTAATTGGTGCGATTTTAGGAGGATTTGGTTTATATGATCCTTTGGTAAAGTTTGCAGGTGCAGGTGCATTTGTACCTATAAGTAGCTTTGGAAATACACTTGTAACAGCTGCACTAGCTGATGCTGAAGAAACAGGTTTTATAGGCATTTTTACCGGTGTCTTAAAGACAGTAAGTTCGGGGGTTTCCTCTGCAATAATCTTTGGATTTATTGCAGCACTAATATTTAAACCTAAAGGTTAAGCATATGAAAAATAGATTTAAAATAGACTTGAAATTAAGTTGCTATTTATTTGACGTAAATATCTTTGAAGGGAGGTGATAACAATGACTGTAGGAACTCAAATGCAAAAAGCAATTGCTGGATTACAAAGTGCTGCTGCTACAATGAAAACTTTTTCTCTAGAAACTGAAGATCAACAAGCAAAAAATGATTTTCAACAAATAGCTACTCAACTTGATTCTTCATTAGAAATTTTAAAGGGAAGACAAGATTATATTGTGGAACAAGAACCTCAATATAAGTCTTAATTACACATTTACACTAGAAGAAAGAATTATATAATGAATTTGTAAAGAAATTATTATATTATTTAAACACTTTAGCTTAAAGAAAACTCACGATATAATATTAAAAGTATATCGTGAGTTTTTGCGTTGCATAAATGCTTGAAAATGTTAAATTATTTTATAAAATGTTTGTTATATTGCCCTAGTCTCTTTCTCTAACCAAATTCTCTCTTCTTCATCTAAATAAGGAGTAAGTTTTGTGTATACATCTTTATGATACGCGTTTAACCATTGCTTTTCCACATCTGTTAGCATATCTTTATTGATTCCATCTAAGTCAATAGGACAATATGTAATTGCTTCAAATTTAAAAAAATTTCCAAACTCGGTTTTTTCATCTTCAAGTACAATCATCATATTTTCAGTTCTTATACCGAATTTTCCTTCTTTATATATTCCTGGTTCATTAGTAATAACCATACCTTTTTCTATTTTTATATTATTACTTGTTCTTAAATTTTGAGGGCCTTCATGAACATTTAAGAAGAATCCTACTCCATGACCTGTTCCACATTTATAATCCAAGCCATATTGCCAAATAGGTTGTCTTGCTAATACATCTAAATTCCCACCTGTGCATCCCTCTAAGAATTTAGCACTACTTAATCCAATATTAGCTTTTAGCACTAAGGTATAATCTCTTTTTTCTTCTTCAGTAAGTTTTCCAAGTACTATTGTTCTTGTAGTATCTGTTGTACCATTAAAATATTGTCCACCCGAGTCAACTAAGAAAAATCCTTCATTTTTCAGAGTATATTGAGTTTCTTCATTTGCTTTATAATGCATCATGGCAGCATGGTCTTTATAACCTGCTATAGTATCAAAGCTAAGACCTGCAAATAGCTCTATTCCCCTTCTAAATCCTTCCAATTTATCTGCTGCTGAAATTTCTGTAATTTCTTCTTTATCTACAGATGTTTTTAACCATTTTATAAATTTCACCATAGCTACTCCATCTTGTATCTCACAGCATTTTAAATTTTCTAACTCAATTTCATTTTTAATAGCTTTTAAGTTAGTAGTAATATTAGGAGATTCTATTTTGGTTGTATCAATATTAATGGCATTATATAAGCATATATTTGTTTTATTAGTATCAAATAGAACTACATCTTTACTTTTAAGCCCTTGTAAGAACTCTTCTATATCATTATAATCTTTGATTTTAACACCCTCAGCTTCTAGTTCTAATTTAACATCCTTAGTAACCTTTGAAGAATCAAGGAATAAATAACATTTATCTTGTGCTACTATTACATTAGCTATTACTACTGGATTATTTGGCACATCATTTCCTCTTATGTTTAAAAGCCATGCAATATCATCTAGTGAAGTTAATAAATAATGATTTGCGCTCTTATTCTTCATTTCTGCTCTTACTTCACTAATTTTTTGTGTTCTAGACTTTCCTGCATATTTTACGTCATGTAGAAAAACTGAACCCTTAGGCATCTCTGGTCTGTCTTGCCACAATTCATTAATTAAATCTTTTTTTATTTTTAATTCTATTTTCTTTGTTTTAAATTCTTTCTCCATGTCTTTAACCATATCTACTGAAAAAACATTTCCATCAAACCCAACGTTGCTTCCTTCTTTAAGAACATTTCTTAACCATACAATATAAGATGGTACACCTGGCTCTGCCGCTTTAAATAGTCTAATTCCAGATCCTTCAAGTTGCTTTTCAGCTTGAATATAGTATCTCCCATCAGTCCATAACCCAGCATCTTCTAATGTAATAACAGCAGTTCCAGCTGACCCTGTAAAACCTGATATCCAGTGTCTACTTTTCCAGTAATCTGCTACATACTCACTTTGATGAGCATCAAAACTAGGAATTATGTAAGCATCCATTTTGTTTTCCTTCATCAATTTTCTTAGAGCTTCAACCTTATCTTTAATTTTCATATTTTATACCTTCACTTTCTTTAAGAATGTATTTTTTATCTTCACGTTCATACAACTATTATAATAGTAATTGTTCCAGTTTTGGTTCCCATTCCTATCTTTATAATTTGACTCCTGTTTTTACATCCTTAAATATTATACAACATTTATATATATATCTTACATAATATCATGAACTAATTTCATTAGAATTGAATATTACAATAAAAAAACATATCTTTAAACAAATTTTTATCATTATATTTCTGACATCACTGTTTTGTATTAAACTATGTTACATTTTGTATTCGTTCTTTGTTATTTAATCCAGAATTTTTTTAAACATAAAAATATAGACTATATAAAGTACTAAAATATATAACACTTTATATAGTCTATTCTAGTTAACATAACGCATATTCAAATAAATAACAAGTCAGTATGTCTTATATTTCAGTAATCACTGGTAAAATCATAGGTTTTCTTTTCATTTTTGTATATACAAAACTATCTATTTCTCTTCTTATAGTATTTCTTATTTCTGACCACTGAGTTACATTATTGTTTAAACATCTCTCCACACTTTTAGTAACTATTCCCCTAATATCTCTAATTAGTTGTTCAGAATCTCTAACATATACAAATCCTCTTGTAATAATATCTGGTCCAGATATTATTATTTTATTTACTCTATCTATAGCTATAACTACTGTTATAATACCATCTTCTGCTAAATTTTTTCTATCTCGTAGCACAACATTTCCTACGTCTCCTACACCGATTCCATCTATAAGAATTCTTCCTGATGGCACCTTACCAATCATTTGTGCTTTAGTCCTAGCTAATTCTAATATTTCTCCTGTTTCTAATATAAATATATCTGATTTATCCATGCCCATATTTTCTGCTATTTTAGCATGGCCTATTAAGTGTTTATACTCACCATGTATAGGCATAAAGAATTTGGGTTTTAATAAAGCATGAATTAATCTAAGTTCTTGTTCACAAGCATGGCCTGAAACATGTATATCTTTTATTGCGTTATATATTACATTAGCACCTTTTTCTGTTAAATCATTTATAACATTAGATACAGCCTTTTGATTTCCAGGTATTGGTGTTGCCGAAATAATAATCGTATCACCCTTTTCTATTTGGATACTCCTATGAGTTCCTGATGATATTCTTGTAAGTGCTGCCATTGGTTCCCCTTGGCTTCCAGTTGTTATTATTGTAATTCTCTCATTTGAATATTTCTTAATATCATTTAAATCTATTATCATTTCATCTGGTATAAACAAATATCCAAGTGTTCTAGCAACTTCACTTATTTTTTCCATACTTCTTCCACTAAACGCAATCTTTCTGCCATTTTTCACAGAAGCGTTTGCAATTTGTTGAACTCTATGAATATTAGATGCAAATGTAGCCACTATTACCCTTCCAGTTGCCTTAGTGAAAAGACCTTCTAACGTTTCACCTACAGTCTTTTCTGACATTGTATAACCTTGTTGAAGAGCATTAGTACTCTCAGCCATTAAAAGTACTACTCCTTTTTTACCTAACTGTGCATATCTTTGCAAATCAATAACTTCCCCATCAATTGGTGTAAAGTCCACTTTAAAATCACCAGTATGCACAATTATTCCTACAGGTGTATGTAAAGCAATAGAGCAACTATCTGCTATACTGTGGTTTGTTCTAATAAATTCCATAGTGAAACTACCTGCTTCCACTAAGTCCCCTGCTTTAACTATATTTAATGTACAATCACTAAGTATATTATGTTCTGTTAATTTACTTTCAATTAAACCCATAGTTAATTTTGTAGCATATATAGGTGCATTAATTTGTTTTAAAACATATGGAAGCGCTCCTATATGATCTTCATGTCCATGAGTTATAAAAAACCCTTTTACCTTATCCTTATTTTTCAATAAATATGTTACATCAGGAATTACTAAATCAATTCCATAAAGTTCTTCATCTGGAAATGCTAATCCACAATCTATAATTACTATCTCATCTTCATATTCAAAGGCAGTTATATTCTTACCTACCTCCCCTAATCCTCCTAGAGGTATTATCTTAACTTTGCTTTTGTTTTTATTCTTACTTGCCATTTTAACTCCTAACTTGTAACTAATCGTATAAAAAATAGAACTTAGTTACTACTAAATTTTTCATTATTTCATAATCTTATTTTTAATGTACCTAAGTTGTTATATTCCGTTTGCAGCATTATGCTCATGAAAGTTTACACTTTTTTAAAATTTATTTTGTCCAAGCATTATATTAATATAAATCAATTTTGCAAAGATTAAAAATAAAATTAGTGTATCTACGCTTTAACATCTTTTTATACATCTTTTTATATTATTATAAAAAAACTTGAATAAATACACAGTTATAATACTAAAAATCACCTGTATTCATTCATCTTTCTTTACCACATACTATCACTATTATATTATTATAACCTTTTTTTCATAAATTTCATACATAAAGTGAAATTTTTTACTTGGAATTTAAAATAATATCTTTTGACTTTGAATTTTTATTAAATTATATGCCATATTTTCTCCATCTATAGTATATTTCCACCCTAATGCTTGTAACCAATCTGTATATTTAGTTTCTTGTGGAGTTACATGATCAAAGTAATTATATTGAATCATATGGTCACTCTTATATCTTGCTACTTCTACTAAAGTGTTATCTATAGTTAGTGGCTCTAAATCAGCTTCTAATCTTTTTGTATTCGTCAAATCAATTGTGCTTCCTGTATTATTAGTATTTCCTGAATTGGTGATTCCTTGATTAGTATTAAAATCCCAATCATTTTTCCTTTTATCACTTTTTATACAAACTAATATAAACGTTAGTTTCATTCTAAATCTATCTTATTCCTAATTGTTTTCATAATAACAAAAGCTCTCTAAATTGAGAGCTTTCATTTATATTTAATATTGAAATTATGAGCATTTTAATTATATTAAACCATATTAGAATGTAACCTTAGTTCCATAATATGTGCATTCAAACAACTTTTCCATTGTAGCGTCATCTATTTCTCTAGGATTTGATCCTGTACATGCATCTAATACTGCATTATGAGCAATAAATGTAAGATAAGATTTAAATTCAGCTTCTTCAATTCCATATTCCTTCATTGAATGAGGAATACTTAATTCATCATTCATTCCATCAATAATTTTAATTAATGAATCAGTTAATTCTGCATCTGTATCTCCCTCTAATTTTAATGATCTAGCTATATCAGCATATCTGTCTTCACATTTTATTCTGTTATATTGAATTACATATGGTAAGAATATTGCATTAGCACAACCATGAGGTATGTGGAATACAGCACCTACTTTATGAGCCATTGAGTGAACTATTCCTAGTAATGCATTTGAGAACGCCATTCCAGCTAGACATTGAGCTTCATGCATTAAATTTCTAGCTTCCTTATCCCCTTCATATGATTTAAATAAATTAGCTTTAACCATCTCTATTGCTTTAATAGCTAATGGATCTGTAAAGTTAGATCTAAGTGATGCAGTGTAAGCTTCTATAGCATGAGTCAATGCATCCATTCCTGTATGAGCTACTAATTTAGCTGGCATAGTTTGAGCTAATGCTGGATCAACAATTGCTATATCTGGAGTTATGTTAAAGTCAGCTAAAGGATATTTTATTTTTGCTTTATAATCTGTTATTACTGAAAAAGCTGTAACTTCTGTAGCAGTACCACTTGTTGATGGAATAGCTACAAATTTAGCCTTTTGTCTAAGTTCTGGTAAGCCGAAAGGAATAACTGCTTGTTCAAAAGTAAAATCTGGGTATTCATAGAATATCCACATAGCCTTTGCTGCATCTATTGGTGATCCTCCCCCCATTGCAACTATCCAATCAGGTTCGAAATTTCTCATAGCTTCAGCGCCCTTCATTACTGTTTCTACTGATGGGTCTGGTTCTACTCCTTCAAATAATTCTACTTCCATTCCTGCTTCTTTTAAATAATCTTCAACTTGCTTAAGAAAACCAAATTTTTTCATTGATCCACCACCAACTACTACAAATGCTTTCTTACCCTTTAAATTTTTAAGTTCTTCTAAGGCTCCTTCTCCATGATATAAGTCTCTTGGTAAAGTAAAACGTGCCATAACTTAATTCCTCCTAAAATTCATCTGATTATTTATTTAATTATTATTAAAACTACATAAATATATAAAGCAATATTCATGCCAAATCGTTATTATTTTATCAATCTCTGTATTTAAGTCATTTCCCATATATAGACTTTTGAATATAAAACTTATGTCCTAAAATAATACACTTTTTTTAAATTAAATTTGTATTATTTTAGGACACTGTATAATTTTAGGACATTTCTATTTTATATTTTTTTATTTTTAAATATAATGTATTTCTGCTTATCCCTAAAGCCTTTGCTACTTTAGTAATATTATGATTATATGAATACATGGCCTCTTTAATTGTTTTGCTTTCCAATCCTTCTAAATCAAAATTATCTTTATTAATTTCACAATAGCCTGTCTCTATCATTTTCTTATGGATTACTTCATTCATTTTCTCATCACCATCTTCCCATAAATCAAATGATAGATTTCCGTCTAAATTAACTATGTTTTCTATATAATTTTCCAACTGCCTTATATTCCCAGGCCAATTATATGATAATAAACTATTGTATAAATCTTCTTTAATTTCTGGCATTTGCTTATTTAGCTTAAAAGATTTTATTCTCAAAAAATATTCTATAAGCTTTTCCACATCACCTTTTCTTTCTCTTAAAGGTGGCAATGTTATTGGAATAACACATAATCTATAATACAAATCTTCTCTAAAAGTTCCTTTTTTAACTTCGTTCTTTAAATTTTTGTTTGTTGCTGCAATTACCCGAACATCTATATGTATTTCAGTGCTCCCACCCAATCTTATTACTCTACCATCCTGAAGCACTCTTAATAGATTAACTTGCATATCTATAGGCATTTCTCCTATTTCATCTAAAAATAAAGTCCCACCATTTGCAATTTCAAATTTTCCTGGCTTTCCTCCTTTTTTTCCACCAGTAAAAGTACCATCCTCATAACCAAAAAATTCACTTTCTATTATGTTAGCTGGTATTGCTCCACAATTTATCGCCACAAATTTATTTCCTCTTCTCAGACTATAATTATGCATAGCTTGTGCTAGAATTTCCTTTCCTGTGCCACTTTCCCCTTGAATCAAAACAGTAGAAGGACTATTTGAAATAATTTTACTATTGGTTATTACATTAACAATAGCAGCACTTTCTCCTATAATATCATTAAAAGTCAAAAAAGCTCCAGTTGTATCTTTTACATCTTTTTCTTCCTTTTCGTTGTTCATGGTTACAACCATTCCAATTATCTTTTCTTTGTGTATAATTCCCTTAAAGACCAATTTAGTTTTGTATTTACTTGTATGTTTAAGTTTCACTTCTTTAATAATAGTGCTTTTATCTATATCTAATTTTTCCAATATATTCTCTAAATCTGGTAAAATATAATGTATTTTTTCCTTTAATAAAGCTTCTTTATCTCTATTAAATATTTTTGCACCAAATTTATTAATATTAGTTATTTTCCCTTCTTTATCTACAATCATTATTCCTTTATCTAAATTTTCTATAACACTTTCCATGTAATTATAAGTTTGAGTTAAGATATTATTTATCTTTTTATTATCTAGTTCATTCTCAATTGCTTTCACTCCAAAAACTACGAGTCCCAGTGTATGAGGATGTTTCATATAACTTCTACCAGTAAAGTTTAAAGTTCCTATAATCTCTCCGTTAGTATTGTGAATAGGTGCAGCTGAACAAGTTAGTCCTTGAAGCCCCTCAATATAATGCTCATTCGCAGTTATTTGGACACATTCATCTTCCTTAATAGCAGTCCCCATAGCATTAGTCCCTATGTTTTGCTCGTCCATATAAGCTCCAACCTCAAGTTTAATAAAGTCTAGCTTGCTAGCATTTTCATCTGCTCCCTTAATATATAAAATACAACCATTGTTATCTGTTAATATTATAATAAATTCATTATCCATTACAGCAGAATAAATCATATCAATATATGTTTTCGATACTTCTATTAGGTCTTTATTGTTAATAAGTATTTTTTCTAATTCTCCGCCACAAAGAATCTTCTTTGAATAATTTGATTTTTTTTCAACACCATAATTTTCACTTCTCTTATGGGAATTTTCAATTAATACTCTTTTGTTATCCATAATAAATCTCCATCTTTCTTTTATTGATAAAAATATTAACTATCTGCAAACAGAAATAATTTTTATCTTTTAATTAACAAAAAATTCTTGCATATACAAAAATAGCTTCCTTAATAATATTATACTGGTTTGTACATTGTATTTCTACTGATAACCTGATATCAAGAAAATCTTATAATGTTGTTCCTCTAAAGGTTGAATATAGTTTAATAGAGCTCGGAAAAACTTTTATTCCAGTTCTTGACTTTATGAAAAAAAGGGGGGAATATTATATAGAGAAGAGTGCAAATGAACAATAACAGTAAAAACTATGAATTTTAAGACGCTTAATCCTAAAATTCATAGTTTTGTAATTTTAACATAAATAATCACATAGTTGCTTTCCTTGTTTACTTAATAATTTTATTGAAATTTAACTTAGTCTATTTCTTAATTATATTCTGCAACTTTTTGTTCCTTTAATTTTTCAATTTTTATACAAAATCCTTTATGAATTCATTAATTCTATTTAATTTAATTTCACCATCTATGAGTGGTTTTCCATATTTTAAGAAACTAACTTTATCATGAAAATCAAGTTTCTCTTCTTTATATAAAATGCCCAAAGGAATTTTATCGCCCCATTCCATAGCTCTTTCAATTGCTTTTAATTTATTCTTAACGTCATAACCTTCTTCAAGCTTGTAAACCCTCTTTTTATACCATTGAAATGTATTAATTTTATTGAAAGAAACACATGGTTGCAAAATATCAACAAGAGCATAACCTTTGTAATTAATCGCTTCAATCATAATTTCCTTAAGTTGTTCTTTATCTCCACTAAATGCCCTTGCAACAAAACCAGCACCAAGTGTTATTGCCATAACCATAGGATTCATAGGTATATTATTTGATCCATTTGGCTGAACATCAGTTACATGTCCTATATCAGTTGTAGGAGATGCCTGTCCCTTTGTTAGTCCATATATTTGATTATCATGAACAAAATGTGTTACATCTACATTACGCCTAATATTATGAATGAAGTGATTACCTCCTTCACCATAAGTATCCCCCTCACCACTATTAACTATGACAGTTAGTCTCTTGTTTACAATTTTTGCTGCAGCTGCTGGCGGCAATGCTCTTCCATGAAGTCCACAAAAACCATTGGTATTTATATATTGTGCTGTTTTGGCCGCTTGCCCTATTCCCCCAACAATAAGAACTTCATGAGGATTTTTCCCAAGAGTTATAAGTGATTGCTTAAGCGCATCAAGAATATTGTGATCCCCACAACCTGGACACCAAGCCGTTTCTGATGTGCAAAATATCTCGTCATTCATTATTACTCGCCTCCATTTAGCTTATTATATATTTCTTGAGAGGAAATAGGTCTACCATCATACTTTAAAATACTACTACTACATTCAATACTTGTATTTTCTCTAATAAGACCTGCTAACTGACCTGTAGCATTTTGTTCTATATTTATTATATTCTTTACATTTTTTGCATATTTTTTGAGTTGTTTATCAGGTAAAGGATAAACATCCCCAAATACCAATGCACAATATTTATTATTTCCAGCGTGGGCATTAAGAAGATTTACAGCTTCTTTGACAGGGCTATATAGTGATCCCCATGCTATAAGCAAAACATCTGCGTTTTCTTCACCCACAAACACTGGTTCTTGAAGTTCTTCTTTCAAATATTCCATTTTTCTAAGTCTCTTATCATTCATCTCAATCCTTACATCCGCTGATTCTGTAATATGACCATATTCATCATGTTCATCACTATCTACTAGTACTGTTAATCCAGGTATTTTACCTGGGATTATACGAGGAGAAACACCCGTATCTGTTATTTTATAACGCTTATAATCTTTAGCGTTATAATATTCATCATCATTTAAATGTCTTTCAATTTTAATATTATCAAAATTAAAAGGTTTTACAGTTCTTATACTGTCAGCTAAAAACTGATCACCAAGTAAAATAACAGGTATTTGGTATTTATCTGCAAGATTAAATGCCCTAATTGTTTGATAAAACGCATCTTCTGGTTCTCTTAGCGCTATTACCATCTTCGGAATTTCTCCTGGTGATGAAGCAATAACAAATTTCAGGTCACCTTGCTCTGTTCTTGTTGGTAATCCAGTGGTAGGGCCCGGCCTCTGTATTTCCGCTATTACGAGAGGTACCTCAAGCATACCAGATAGCCCCACTGCTTCAACCATTAGTGCAAATCCGCCTCCCGATGTTCCTGTCATAGCCCTAACTCCTGCATAAGAAGCTCCAATAGCCATATTGATTGCAGCTATTTCATCCTCTGCCTGCTCAACAACAATCTCTGCTTCATGCATTTTTGATGCAAGATAATTCATTATACTTGTAGATGGTGTCATAGGATACGCTGAAAAGAACTTGCATCCTGCCGCAATTGCACCAAGAGCAATCGCATCATTTCCCCCTATCAAAATACTATTATCTTCACTTTTTGCTTGAATATCGTATTTTTGTGGAACGAGTTTAAATCCCTCTTCAAATGCATTGAGATTTTGCTTGGCAATTTCATCTTTAAATTTTTCTGCTAATAATTCTTTAACACCACTTAAATTAAGGTTAAAGAGCTTTATAAAAGAGCCTAATGCCACATTTCCATATACTTTAGGATTCCCAATGTTTTTTGCTATAAATTTGAGAGCAAGTCCAATAAATCGTTTATCTTCAAATTGAATTTCTTCATCAGAAATAATGAATCCATCCTCCTTCAACTTGCCAATGTGTATTTGTATTGTTTCTTTATCTAATGCTATTATCCCATCAAGTTCATCCCAATGAGAATTTATTTTCTCATTTCCAAAACGTATCTGAAAGAAATTATGTCCGCCTCTTACTCTCGACATATAATCCTGTATTGTAAAGATTTCAAATCCCTTTCTCTTTAAAACTTTTTCCAATATAGAAGAAATAGTCTCCATCCCTAACCCTGCGGCGCCTCCAATTAAAATATTATAAATCATTAACCTTCACCCCTTCTTCAAAAATAATATGTCAGAATATTCACATTTTATTACTATTTAACAAGTATATCACTATGAATTTTCATTGGCAATCGATAGGAAAATTATTAGGTTATACCAAAATATCGAATACTCTTTAGTAAGATATGTAATTTTCATCCCTATAATAACTCCAATTACGAAATATAAAGTACGTTATATAAATATAAGAAAAAAGACCTAGCACGTAGCTAAATCTTTTCTCCTATATTTAAAATTTATTTTATAAATTCAAATCTCATTTTTTATTTATTACCACTGTAAACATTAAATACTAATCCAATTTTATCTTTTAAATCAAAATATACTGCAACAATTCTCCAATAAACATTGAGAAATCAAATATTAATATAGTTTTTATTACTCTACAAAACGAACCCTATACTTATAATAATTCATTGTTGATTTTTCCTTGAAACCACATGCCTTATATAGATTAAGTGCAGTACTATTTTTACCTTCCACATCCAATTCTATCTCATGAATACCTTTTTTAGTTATTAAACTTATAGTTTCCATTAGAGATGCTTTTCCATAACCTTTGCCTCTAAATATAGGTATTATTCCAAAACCGCATATAAAAGCTGAAGTCTCACTATAATCCACTTTAATCTTCCCTATAATCTCACCATTGAGTTCAATCATATATGTGATTTCATTCAATATTTCTTCATCCTCTGGAAAATACTCTTCATATTCTACATCAATCGGTTCTTTATCATTAAAAAACATTGCATTTTGTCTCTGTATTTCCTTTGAATCTTGATTTTTGGCTTTCCTTAAATTTATAGAATTTATCATATCCTCAAATCCATTATTAATTTGTTTCATTCTAAACTCTGAAAATTCATAAATTCCATTAATAGATTTTACAAATTCAATTCCTGAATTTGAATTATTATCTGTTAATAATAATATTTTCTTAAAGTTTCTCTTGCCGCACTCTTCCATTGCAAGGTCAAAGAGTCTTTTGAAAATACCCTTTCGTCTCCAAGCTGGATGAGTAAGACCGTTCACCTCTCCCATATTGTTTCCAAAGCTTGAAATACCAATATATGATACCAAAATGTCATCTACATAATAGAGAAATTCATTGATATTTTTTAAGCCTGTTCTATACTTTCTAACTATATTTAGCTTATAATATAATTCTAATTTTAGATTTACTTTATCTTCTAAACTACAAATCTTCTCAAGTTCACTTATTTCTTCATAATCCTTTACGTTTATATATTGTTTTAAACAAATAACCTCATTTAATATTTTTTCTGACATCTTAAAATCTCCTTTTTGATTTCTTTTGCAATTTTGAAATGCCTTTCCACCGAGCTTTTTCCTGCAAACGAAGGCTTGCATTCTCTTTACGTTCAGCAAACTTCGATTCCTTTTTTAGTTTTATATAATTATCCCATCTTTCCCTTGGAATCTCGCCACTTTCTAGTGCAGCTTTTACTGCGCAGCCTGGCTCCTTTTCGTGTCTACAATCTCCAAATTTGCACCTTTTAGCTAACGCTTCAATCTCATCAAAGACTATATCTAATCCATCTGATACATCCCACATCTCTAATTCACGCATACCCGGTGTATCAATAATCATTGCATGGTTTTTAAGAATAATAAGCTGTCTATGAGTTGTCGTATGACGACCTTTGCTATCATCTTCGCGGATAGTATTTACTTTCATTATTTCTTCACCTGAAAGTGCATTGACTAGTGAAGATTTACCAATACCAGAGGAGCCCAAAAATACAACAGTTTTACAGGGTTCTATATAACTCCATAATTCCTCTAATCCTTCTCCAGTAACTGAACTTATAGCTATTATTGGTACTAAAGGCGCAATTTTTTCAATTTGCTCCTTCTGTAAGCTATAATCATCACATAAATCTAGCTTAGTCATTATAATCACTGGTAAAGCTCCACTCTGCCATGTAGCAGTTAAATATCTCTCTATTCTCTTTAAATTGAAGTCATTATTTAGTGAAATCATTATAAATACATAATCAAAATTAGCAGCAACAATTTGTTCCACTTTATTAAATGAATCAAGTCTCGAGAATTTGCTTTTTCTATCAAGTACGTGATATATAATGTCATCTCCTAAAGGATTATTCTTAACAAGAACAAAATCACCTACTGTAGGATATACATTATGGATTTTATTATTATAAAATAATGCACCTTTTAACTTTCCGGCATTTTCTCCATATTCTGTTACAATCTTATATTGTTCCTTCTGAACCTCAATAACTCTTCCAGGTATTAAATCTTCAGAAGACATATTAAGCATATTTGCTTTAGTTTTAAAAAAATCATTATATCCGTATTTTTCTATATTATTATTCATTCAATCCTCCATATTAGGCACTTGAATAAAATAATAGACCAAACATAAAAATGTGCTATATATTTTTATTAGGACAAGAGGTGTGCTTTGCTCATAGCAAGGCTGTTATTAGAACCTCCGATCCAGTACATAAAATAAATAAACATACTGGTTTCTTATTTTTTGAATGTGCCTTAATTAAATATCTTTTTGATTTAAATTCTAAACTTTTCATTTTACATCTCTCCTTCAATAAGTAATCACCGTTCTCTAAAAATGGGCAGAAAAATCCCGCAGATATCAACCTCAAAACGGCTGCTATCTACGGGAATAAAAAAACAGGAATACCTGCTGTGTCATTACGTATCTTTAATAGTCAGTATATTATGAAAGGTTACTTATAACTGCGGAAACGTAACACAAACAAAGGGTAATAAGCACCCCTGAAATTACATTTTCGCCTATATTTAGTTTTAAACAGCAATCACCTTTACACAAGCTATCATAAAACATTTCCCCTTTCGTAGGAACATATCGTATATATACAATAAATCCTTTTGTAAATAAATTATATTATCTAAAGAAATTTTTGTCAATTAATAAATTAACAGTATTCAGGATGACTTATCACTTAAATAAGTTATCCTTTTTCTTATATATTCTCAAATCGTTGTTTTCTTATTGCAGCTTCTAATATATTTCTTGCAACTCTTGCATTAGCAAAATTTTCATCTACTTTTTCTATTTTTATTTTCTCTAAGAACGCCTTTTCTCCATCTTCATTGAATTGATACAATTTTAACAGAACAAAAATCAAAATTACTTTGCCTCATTATTTTAAAATTGTTCTATGGCTATTAATAAAGGTGTATATTTTTTATCAAAGCTAAACAAAATATAATGAAACGAGGTGTATTCAATGAAGATTATGAAGCTTTTAACAGTTTTTTTAATATCCATGATTTTATTTACCGAAATGCCTAAAGCTATTCCAGTGTCTAACAATTACAAACAAGGTATCTATGATGTTTCTGAATTTAAAGATTTGAATGCTACTGCTAAGCTTCTAAGCCCAAGTAATGTTACAAGTTTAATAATAATTGATTCTAATAGTAACGAAAAATTCTATAAAAGGTTTGATACTGTAAATGAAGTTATAACCTTAGGCTATATTAAGGAAGGAGATTTTATAGTGGTTTCTGGTCGTGGTGAAATATCCATCAATTTTTTTGAATAGTTATTTTTTATATTTAAAAATGTACCATCTAGGATAAACAAGATTAAAACATCTATCCCCCATGGTACATATTATTGCAATTATTAAGTTTAAATATTGTTTTATTTTTATACAGTTTTTGTTTCATAATTCAAGTGATCAGTATCATTTAACCCAACTAATGCTGGCTTCAAATTCTCATTGAAGGTTAATGTATTAATACATGTATTTCCAAGTGCCATTTTGTGATACATTGTCATATCCCATCCAAATATTCCTATAAGCCCCGCTTTTATAATTCCTCCATGGGCAACAATCACTATTTTTTTCCCTTTATGATTAGAAACTATATTTAAAATACATTTTCTAGCTCTATCTGCTGCATTATGAATACTTGAGTCTCCTCCACAAATATAACTTTCTGTTTTATCACTTCTCCAAGCTTTAAAAACTTCAGGGTACTTTTCAGCTATCTCATGTATAGTTAAACCTTCCCATTCTCCAAAGTTAATCTCTCTAATTTCAGGTGCTATAATAACCTCTTTATCAATGCCAGATGCTAATATATTAGCTGTATCAAAAGCTCTACTAAGCGGACTTGCATATATATAGTCAAAATCTCCCTTAAGCCTATTTTTTAACAATTTTGCTTGTTTAATTCCTTCATCTGATAAAGCTATATCTGTGCACCCTTGAAATTTACCCAAAGTGTTCCATTCTGTTTCTCCATGCCTAATTAATAGTACTGTCGTTTTCATATGTACCCTCTTTCTCTTATATTATAGATACCACATTCTTAGATTACATAGATATTTTATTAAATAAATCTGTACTATATTTTTGTATATCTAATAAATTTATCATATTATATTTTTCTTTTATTCCTTTGAAATATTCTGCAATTAAATTTTTTTCTATTATTTTATTAGGATTCTCATTTTTAATATTATTTTCATTAATAATGTTAGTTCGAGTTAGCATCCACGGTGCCTCATTTCGAATCATTTGTTCTAATATTTTCCCACTATAACAACTATAAAATTTAATTACACTTTCGACTATATTTCTTTCTACATCTTCTAAATTTAATTTATCATTAGCTAATATATCTTTGTTAATTTCTTCATATCCAAACTTTGTATACCTTTCATATACGGTTATATAAACAGGTCCTTTCATAGAAGCTTCACAATCTTCTTTAAAAATAAAATTATCTGTAAACATATAATAAAAAGCTTGTACATAATATAATAGCTTTTGAAGCGTAGAAGGTGTAAAATCTTCACATCTAATTAAAAGATATTTTATTACTGCATCAATTTTTTCTTCTGTATTGCTTTTGCTTAAAATACTTTTAACAGCTTGCCTACTTTTATTATAATCTATAGGCTCTATTCTTTCTTTATTAGTTTGTAATATAATTGAGTAATAATTAGGATTTTGAGATATCTTTTTTAGAATATCTGAATGAGAATTTCTAATCATATCTCCTTCTAAATATCTGCTCACTGTTTCTCTTTTCCAACCTAATAATAATGATAGAGCTTTGTCATTAATAGAATATTTAATTATAATACGTTGTAATTCTATAGCCTTTATTATATTATGATTTTTTCTATATTCTTCATATAAATTCTTTAGATTGTAATCACATATATCTGAAACAAAAACCTCATTCCCGCAATTATTGCAAATAGCTTCTTTAACCATATAACTTATTTCTTCATCTTTTAATGTTGATGTTTTATTTTCTTTATGTACTTTATACTCATTTTCATTCATGCAATATTCACAAAATACTAATTGTCTCATGAATTCCCCCTCCTTCATATTGGAGTTAATGACTTAATTATCTCTATTTGAAAACATATGTAATCGGCTTATTTCTTTTATGTAATGAAACTAATGTGTTATATTCTTCTGCTTCATTGCATATTATATTAAATTTAAAATAAATATCTACTAATTCCTTCTTATCTTCAATATTATATAATTCCCTTTGTACGCAAAACACATAAAGATTGTTTTGCTCAACTCCATCCTTCAGATTTTGAAGTCCATAACAAAAATCTTTATAATCTAAATCAACTAAAATATTTACCCGTTTCCTTTCATTTATATTATATTCCTCAATAAATTGAATATTTTCTAGTTTGTTATCCTCTAAAGATATTGTATATCTATTTTCTCGTACACAATCTCTAATAATTTCAATTAAACTTTTAATTTGTTCTTTGCTATACTCCTTTAATAACACCTTTTTTTCACCACCTTAGCAGAATGCGTCATCAATAATATAACAAAAGGTTATCATTTTAAACTATTGATGTCAATAAAGGCCAATTGCATATCACTTAACTTATACATCTATTCCATTAAAATAAAGGTAGCAAACAAAATTTCTTGTCTACTACCTTTAAAATATGAAAATATTTGGCAATTATTATTATAAATCTTTCTGTGTGTTTCCTGTACATAAAAATTTCAATGTAAAATTAAACTATATTTCCAAACTTATATATAATAATAAAATATTTTATTATCCTTCTTGAGGCGCATATTCCACTTGCTCTGACTCTGCTTTTTCTTCTGACATTAAGTCATCATAGGATATAACTATGACTTCTTGCACCGACTCATCACTTGTTTTGTACATTTTACTTTGTATTTTATTTTTGTATTTCCCACTTATCCCATCATTATATATATTTCTTATAGCTTTTAATATTTTATCATTATTACCCTTTATCTTATTAACATCATATCCTTCAACAGAACTCCATATGGCTATTTGAGTGGCAAAATATGCTTCATTTTCATTATCCAAATTTAATTCAGCCACAGATCTATTTGGATATCCAGCTGCCATAATATTATTAATTTCTTCACTTGTACTTCCATTTAATAAAAAGCTTTGCCCTGATGGATATTTTTTATTTATCTCTAAGCAATATACAATGTCATTACTTCCTTCTATTTTTATTTTTTCTACATTAAGATCAAAGTTATCATATTGAACTGTATATAGGATTCCCTTTTCTGTAATTATCTTTACAGTTTCTGGCATGCTAGCACTGACATTAATGCCTATAAGTAATGTAAAAATAATAAAATAACTTACTGCTTTCATAAATCTTCTAAATTTCATGGTATTCACTCCTAACATTTATATTTAAATATAGTTTTTGTTTTAATCATCTTATATATTCATAAATTAATTAAAAAAATAAAACATTCCATACTCTTGTAAACAAGAGTATGGAATGCTTATCCTTTTAATTAATATGTATAACCAATTATAATGTTTTATATAGTAACTAAATTGTATATATTGATAAAGAAATAAGAACTATAAAGATTTCTCTGCATCACTCTTATTTCAAGATATTTTAAAACTTATTATATCTTTGTATTATGTATAACTATATTTTAATTAATTTCCTATACGAATATTAAAAATAATTATAACATAATATCTAGTGTTAATCCATTTATAATATCCTTTTTATATTATCTCTTCTATGCTTAGTAATCTAGGCTTTTTATTTTCTTGAATTTTAATATATATTTTTGCCATTTTCATTTGCAGATTTTCTATTATTGTTTTTACTTTACATATAAAATAATAATCTTCTATGCCATTGGTAACTACTACTATAGGATTAAAACTCCATCCATTTATTCCATCTAATGCTGTAATTAATATTTGTTTATCTTTTGTTGTAACTTGTTTCCTGATTTGTAATCCTTCATACCCTCTTACCATTTTAACGACACCCTTTCTATATATTTATATTATCATTAGTTTTTGTCAGTTGTTTGTCAATAATGTTAACCTTTTCTTAATATATTGTTACAAAAAAATTAAGACACCACACAATCAATCTTATTTATAAAAATTGACTGTGTAATGCCTCATTGTTATTTTAACTATTGCAAATATTATATTGTACTTTAGTTTTCTTCTTTTTCATTCATTATACCAAGTTTATCAAATATTATAAAAGTTATACTTAATATCATAGCTACGATTGTAGCTAATCCCATACCCTTCAACTCAATAGTTCCAAGTGTTAATTTAATTCCACTTAAGCCTACTACAAATATTACTGAAGCAAGTATTAAATTTCTAGATTTAGAAAAATCAACTTTTTCTTCAATAAGAGTTCTAAGTCCTGAGGTTGCTATTGTACCAAATAATAGAAAACTAACTCCTCCTATAACTGGTGTAGGAATTGTACTAATAACTGCTGACATCTTTCCTGAAAATCCTAGAATTATTGATATTAGTCCTGCTCCACAGATTACATATACACTATATACCTTAGTTAATGCCATAACTCCTATGTTCTCACCATAAGTTGTTGTAGGAACTGAGCCAAACATTCCTGAAATAATAGTTGATAATCCGTCTCCAAGTAAAGATCTATGAAGACCTGGATCTTCTGTCAAATCATTGCCTACAATACTACTAGTAACCTTTAAATGTCCTACATGTTCTGCAACTACTACAAATGTTGCTGGTAATATTGTTAATATTGCATTCATATCAAAATGAGCTAATTTTATATTTGGTAATACAAAGAAACTTGCATTATTTATTGTACTAAAATCTACTATTCCCATAAATAATGCTGTAATATATCCTACTACGATTCCTATTAATATAGGTATAACCTTTAGAAATCCTTTTAACAATACATTACATAAAATTACTGCAACTAATGTTACCATTGATACAATTACCCAAGTTGTATTTATCACTGGAGAATTGCTTCCTCCAACTGGGAATCCTGCCATATCTGCTGCAGTAGCTGCTAATTCTAAACCTATTATTGTTACTATTGATCCCATTGCTGCTGGTGGAAATAATTTATTAATCCATCCCATACCTGTGCGTCCTACAATAATTGCTATTATTGAAAAGAGTATTCCTGTAGCTACAAAGCCACCTTGTACAGTTTGAAAATCATATCCTTGACTATATAATAATAATACTGGTGATATAAAAGCAAAACTTGATCCCAAATAAGCTGGAATCCTTCTTTTAGTAAGGAATGCGTATAATAAAGTACCTATCCCATTAAAAAATAAAACTGTTGTTGGATCAACATTTAAAAGGATTGGTACTAAAACTGATGATCCAAACATTGCAAATAAATGTTGGATACTTAATGGAATTGCCATCTTTAAAGGAACTTTATCTGTTACCCCTATAAAATCATGTTCATTGTCTAATAATTTATTATTCATCATATTATCCCCCTTCTTAGTTTCGCTGAACTAAATTAAAAGTACATAGTTCATAAAATATCACAAAAGCATAGAGTTTGTCAATAATTTTGTATAAAATATAGAATTTAAATCTTTATTTGTATTGTAAATTTTAAAGTAATTAGTACTTTAAAATGTAGAATTTTACCTTTACATTGAAACTCAGTATCTTTTTTATTAAATTATAATACTTCTATATAAACATTAAAATATATACCGTAATCTATTATTTAATTTGCAATATAATGCAATTAATCAGAATTAATTGAATTTATAAAAACGTTTACAAATGATGTTACATAATTTATTTATAAATTAAAATATAATTTAGTAGAGGAAGGTGTTATTATGACTTATTTAGGACTACTTGACATTAAACTTAAAATATTAGTTAGAAAAGTTTTGCTCAATATTTTGTTAATTATTTTTTCAACTAGAAATAAATATATCGTTGCCTTATCTCAAAATTTGGACAAGCATATTGTTTTATATCAAAAAGAATTATTGTTATTTTATTTCTATGATAATACTAATAAGTTTGTCAAATAAAATATTCTTATGATTATTTGTCATGACTCAGACGGATTATAGATACTCACTGTTAAAATTGAACTTTTGTGTATAATCAACCAAAATCGAGGGGCTGCTTTTGTAACCGTTAGTGAATATTTTGACGTAATGTTCTTCAAAAACATGTCCCTCTATATCTCATATCTAATATCTACTATTATTCACGCATGCTACAGTTTGATTTAATATAAGCATCCGCGTAGTTCACTCTTTACAATTCTGAGGAAATTAATAAAATGCTAAAACATCTATTTTCCTTACTTTCGCTATATTTAAATTAGTTATATTTGCACCAATTAATATTCTTTATAATATCATCTTCTATATAATCAATTTAGTTTATAATTTATCTAATTACTAATATCTTTTCATTATCATTAAATAAAATTTCTTTCATTGATCCAAAAATTATTTTTTTATTATACTCTTCTGCCATCATATCAATTAAACTAATTTGTGAATTCATTAATTTACTTTTAAATACCATAATAGTCTTGTGATTACCTTCAAGTATTGCTTGAATAATATCTCTCTCATATGTATTTTGCATTTTCTTTTCTCCTTTGTTGTTGCTTAACTTAAAGAATTATAATATTATTTAATCTTTATTACTGTTTCCGTTGTTACGTACCTCCTAATTTTAATTCGTAAATTCTTTTTTAAATCTGACACTAATTTTTATTATTTGAAATTATTTCTCACAAGTTTAGTTATCCATAGACATTAAAATGCACTACTATCTCATTTTTTCAATATACTTTAAGTGTTTTTTGATTACGCATGATTAACAACTTCCTTTCTTTGTTTAGAACTTAATTTATTAATTGGCTAAAAAATTAAAATGAATTAAAGAATGTCTATCAGGAGAAAAAGCAGTTACACAGATATGTGATGACATGGAAATTAATAAAGCTACATTTTCGATTGGTTGAAAATATATAATTATATTATTGTTGCATTCTACATTTCGAATAATGATAATTATCAAGCCAATGCTGATTAATTTAAAATTTACTATCAACAAAGTTTGTGCATGGGTAAAAAATGCGAAGCTAATGGATATGCGGCACTATTGAATATAGATATTAAACTCATTTTTTATTCTTGTTTTCTGCATAAAAATAACCTCCTATTAGTTAGATTGTTACACCCAACTAATAAAAGGTATTAGTCTTACATAATTTCAAAGTATTAATTGCTATGAAAAAGCATTAGTTGCTATTATTATGCACATGGAAATTGTTTACAAAAAATTCTTCTTATCTAACAAATTATATAGCTTTAGAACCTTTTAGCTAACCTTATTCTTAAGTCTTAATTTATCAGCAATAATTGCGATAAATTCTGAATTTGTAGGCTTGCCCTTTTCAGTATGAACAGTATATCCAAATAGTCTGTTAATAGCCTCTATTTGGCCTCTACCCCACGCAACTTCTATTGCATGTCTTATTGCTCTTTCTACTCTTGAAGCTGTTGTATTGTACTTCTTAGCTATTGAAGGGTATAATTCCTTAGTTACAGCTGATAATAGTTCCATATCATTAACAACCATAGTTATAGCTTCTCTTAAATACATGTATCCTTTTATATGAGCTGGTACACCAACTTCGTGTATTATATTGGTTATTTCTGTTTCCAAGTCCATAGGTGCCTTTGTTCTATTTTCACTTGTTGGAGATATCATTGATGATGTTTGATATGAAGTTCTTACATTTGATATTTGTGAAGAAACACCATTAAACATTTCTCTTATTCTCTTAGTGAATACTTCCATGTCAAAAGGTTTTACAGTATAATAATCTGCTCCAAGTGTTATAGCTTGTTGAGTAATTTTATCTTGTCCAACTGCTGATAAGATTATTATTCTTGGAACTTTTTCTAATTCCATAGTATTTAATCGTTCAAGAACACCTAATCCATCCAAATGTGGCATAATAATATCAAGAATAACTAAATCAGGCTTTCTTTCTACTATTAATTCTAAAGCCTCTCTACCATCCTTTGCAATTCCTGTAACAACTATATCTCTTTGATTTAAGAGATAGTCATTTAAGATACTACAAAATTCTTTGTTATCGTCAGCAATCAGTACAGATATTTTTGAATCTTCCATATTTTTTCTCTCTCCTTTAGTCCATTCTTAAATTATGTTTTGCATTTTAGCTTTTACCCTTATAAACACATATTGCATAACAGTTCTAATATTACACATATATATTATTTCTACAAAATTTTGTAAAATCCTTTTTCTTATTAGGGTATGTACATTTGTTTTAATAAATATTTTATTTTCTATTAATACAATTCATTTTAGTTAAATATTTTATATGTTTAATTGTTTTAATGTATTTATATTCCACTATTTGTAAATTATACGCTTTTCTTCTCAAGAAGTAAATAGTTTCTCAAAAAATACTTTAAAGTATTTTTTTAAATAAAAATGTAACTATATATTTCATCAATTCACAATTATTAATTGAATATATAGTTATTATATATTTATATCTCTTTTTCTACAATGTTTAATAATATCTTCATAAAAAAATCATCCAAATTTCTCTATTTATATATTAATAAATAGTTAATAACTTCTAAAAATATAATTTTTATTGAAACAATAATAAAAATTGAAACCATAAAAATTCTGCTAACCAAATTTATATTTGATTAGCAGAATTTTCTCTGTCTTTATTAAAAGTTTCACTTTATTATTCCCGCATCTTGAAGCATCCATTCTATATATATTCCATATCCTGTATCCGGCTTATTAATTAATACATGAGTTACAGCTCCTATAATTTTATTATTTTGAATGATTGGGCTTCCACTCATTCCTTGCACTATTCCTCCCGTTTTCTCTAATAACCTAGGGTCTGTAATTTTAATTACCATGCTTTTAGATCCTGCAATAGACTGATTTAAAAGCCTTTCAATTTCAATATCAAACTCCTGTGGACCACTTTCATCAATTGTTGTAATTATTTTTGCTTTTCCGATAGATATTTCATCTCTAAATCCAACTTTAAGCGGTTTTATTTTTTTATTTAACGCCTCCATGTTTTTAATTTCTCCAAAAATTCCACTTTGCGTATTCTTTTGAATATCGCCAGTTGGTATTTGTTCATTTATAAAAATTCCTCTTAATTCACCAGGCGACCCTTTTTCTCCTTTTCTAACACTTATTATAGATGATTCTAACACATCTCCTTTTTTTATTAAGAAAGGTTCATTGGTATCACAATCTGTAATTGGATGTCCTAATGCTCCAAATTTCTTGGTGACATCATCAAAAAATGTCAATGTTCCAACTCCAGCTGTAGAATCTCTAATCCATAATCCAATTTTATAATCTTTATCATTTTCCTTTTTTAAATGAATAACTTTAGTAAAATTCTCACCATTTCTTAAAATATCAACTTTTATATCATCTTGTTCACATTGTTTGATTGTTTTTAATAAATCAATAGAATTTTCCATCTCTTCGCCATTTACTTTTAATATTACATCACCAATTTCGAGACCACATAGTTTTCCAGGACTTTCTTCTTTTTTATTATTAACTTCTATATCAGAATATCCTACAATAAGAACACCTTCACTATTTACTCTTACTCCTATAGGATTTCCACCTGGATAAACTTCTAAATCTTTAATTTTATGAACTTCTAAAGATTTAAGTGGAATCATACCTAAAAATTTTATTTCATATTTATTTTCATTATTTTTAATTTTATTTATTGTATTTCCTATTGGTGCAATTGATTGTACTGTTTTTTCATTTCTAGTATAAATTTTATTAGGTAAATTACTTATCCTCATTGTGGTAATTAAAACTAGAATCAGGATTGGAGTTATAATTAGACTAGTTGTACATAAAAATTTTTTCTTCATATTTCTCTCCTCCTTTACTTCATATCTTTAATTTCCCCACTATGCAAAATTCTTATCCTATAAGAACTTTGTTATTGCAGACAAAAAATTTAGCATATACTAAATTTTAATAATTGTATAATTTTATTTCTTATATCAAAAAAATATTTAAAATCTAATCAAAACATCATGACTGCTCAGATTTTGTTTTATAATTTTAAATTTTCAAATATCAATATGGCTCTGATGAACTTCATAAAAATATACAATAAAGTCTATTTTTCTTTTATAATTAATTAATATTTTTATAAAAAAAAATAAAACCATGGAATCCATGATTTTATTTTTACCAAATTTTATTTCTATATGTATTTATTTTTTAATTTCTATTTTTTTTAATTCACTTAATTTTATCATTTCTTTAACATTGTTTAATGTAGCTTCTGTTATATCATCACCAGTCAGCATTTTACTTATTTCAAGTTCTTTCTCTTCTTTTAACAAAACTTTTATTTTAGTATATGTCTTATTATCTATTACCTTTTTCGTAACAAAATAATGATAATCCGATAAAACTGCAATTTGTGGTAAATGAGTTATACATAAAACTTGATGTGTTTTTGATAATTGATACATTTTTTCTCCAACTCTTTGTGCAACAGCTCCACTTATACCGGTATCTATTTCATCAAATATCAAAGTAGGTATTTCATCTTTTTCGGCAAAAACACATTTTAAAGCTAACATGATTCTTGAAAGTTCTCCACCTGACAACACTTTTTCTAGTGGCATAAGTGGCTCTCCTGGATTTGTAGATATTAAAAAGCATACGTCATCAAACCCTTTTTCATTGAAGTCCTCTTCAAGAGATACTCTTATTTCCATTCTTGATTTTTCAAGTCCTACAAACGTAAGTTCTTTTAAAATTTTTTCTTTTAAATGTTTACTTTTATTTACTCTAAGCTTGTGAATTACCAGAGCTTCTTCTTTCATCTTAAATAATATTTCTTTTTCTTTTTGTTTAAGTTCTTCAATTATTTTCTCTGAATTTATTATTTCATCATATTCCTTTTTTATCTTTTGATGATAGTCTAATATTTCTGGAATAGTTGGTGCATATTTTTTCTTATATTGATTTATTTCATAAATTCTAGCATTTAGTTTTTCTAATGCATTTTGATCAAAAACAATTTCTTCAGCCATATCTCGAATTTCATGACTAACTTCTTCTAAAGTATAAAATGCCTCTTCAATGGCTTCTTTATTCTTTTTTATTTTTTCAAAATGGTTTTCTACATTGGATAATTCTTGAATTACTTTAGAAATGGAATCAATTACACTAAATTCTTCATTTCCATTTAATATTCCATATGAAGAAACTAAACTATTATTAATTTTTTCAGCATTGGCTAATATATTATATTCTTCTTTTAAACTGTCTTCTTCATTTTCTTTAAGTTTTGCTTTTTCGATATCTTGAATTTGAAATTTTAAATAATCTAGTAATTTATCTCTATCTTGGTTCCCAAAAATTCTTTTAATATCTTCTTTTACTTCTATTAAGCTTTTTCTTAAATCATTAAACTTATTTAATGGCTTTACTATTTCAATTCCAATAAAATCATCTAAATATGATATATGACTAGTTCTTTGCAAAAGATCAACATTTTGATGTTGTCCATGAATGTCCAAAAGCTTTGCTCTTACTTTTCTTAATTCTGATGTAATAAAACTTTTTCCGTTAATTTTAATTAAATTTTTTCCACTTTGATGACTTTCCCTTGAAACAATTAATACATCATCATATTCAATATCTAGTTCTTGTAAAACTTCAACTACTTTAGATTTTTCAAGAGTAAATAATGCTTCCACATATGTTTTATCTTCACCTGTTCTTATTAAACTCTTAGAAAACTTCCCACCAAGAACAAAGTCTATTGCATCTATCAAAATAGACTTTCCAGCCCCTGTTTCTCCTGAAAGTATATTAAATCCTTCACTAAAGTTTATTGTTGTTTCTTCTATTAATGCAAAATTTTTAATATTTAATTGAATTAACATTTCATCCCATCCTTATAATTATGATGACATTCTCTTTCTTATTTTCTCTACCAAGTCTTCAGCACTTTCTAAACTTCTAAGTAAAATAAATATAGTGTTATCTCCAGCGACTGTTCCTGCAATATCTGCACTTTCCAGATTATCAACAGCTTCTGCTGCAATTGGTGCTGAACCCGTTATAGTTTTTATAACAACCATCTTATCTACGTTTTCTACGGAAAGGACTGTATTAGTTAATATATTGCTTAATCTATCAATAATATTTTTTTGTTCTCCTGTTGATACAAAATACTTAGACTTGCCACTTGAAGCTTGCATTTTTATTAATTTTAAATTTTTAATGTCTCTTGATACAGTTGCTTGAGTTACATCAAAACCTTCTTTTTTTAATACATCTGCTAACTCTTCTTGTGTTTCTATTTCTCTTGAGCTTATAATTTCTAATATTTTTGTATGTCTTTTTGACTTCAAAATTTTTCACCATCGCATTCTTTAGAATTATTTAAAATCTTACTCCTCAAAACCTTAAAATAATCATAATCATCAAATAAAAGTAACTTTACACTTTTTTTATTTTTGCTCACCTTTACTGAAGTTTCATGATTAAGTTTAATCGCCTTTTGACCATCCACTGTTAAATAAATTTTTTCTTCCTCATGATCTGCACATATTTCTATAATACTATCACCTTTTAATACAATAGTTTGCATACTTTTAGTGTGTGGGCATATAGGTGTTATGGTTATAAGTTCTAAATCTGGATATACAAATGGCCCACCTGCTGAAAATGAATATGCTGTAGAACCTGTGGGTGTTGCAATAATAAGTCCATCCCCTTTAAATGTTGAATATATTTTACCATCTACAAATATCTTAAACCTTACCATTCTTGACAATGTTCCTCTAGCTAGTACTACATCATTTAGTGCTTTAAGTTCTTCATCTTCTTCATTAGGTTCAACCTTGCAACTTAACATCATTCTATCTACAATTTTATATTTGCCTTCTTCAAGTTTTTTAAGTGCATTATCAATATCAGAGATATCTACACTGGACAGAAAACCTAAATTCCCTATGTTTATTCCCAATATAGGTGCGTTAAAACTTTCATTTAAAGATCTTGCTATTCCAAGGAGGGTTCCATCTCCTCCAAGTACAACAAGTAAATCGATGTCTTTTAAATCTTGCTTTTCAATATCAAAAGAGCTAAAAATAGAAATATCTTTAAAGTTAAACTTTTCTCTAAATTTCTTAATAACCATATGTAATATTTTATTATCTTTATCTTTTGATGGATTAATTGCAATTCCAATATTATTCATAGCTCCTCCAAAGAAGTTAAATTTCTACATGTGATGCTTCAACTACGGTCTCTATATCATCTCTTTTAAAATTACTTTCTTTATTTTTATCTTTTGTAAAATAAACTAAATATTCTCTATTACCTTCAGGTCCTTTAATAGGAGAATATCCTACTCCAAGAACATTTAAATTTTGCTGTAGTAAAAAATCTATGATCCCATAAACTACTTCTTTATGTGTACTAATTTCTCTTACAACACCTTTTTTTCCTACCTTTTCACGTCCAGCTTCAAATTGTGGCTTTATAAGTGCTACAACTTCACCATTATCTTTCAAAAGATTTAAGGTTGCTGGCATTATCTTTTTTAAAGATATAAAAGATACATCTATAGATGCAAAATCTAAGGCTTCTCCTATTTCTTCTAAAGTAACATATCTTATATTTGTTCGTTCCATACAAACTACTCTTTCATCAGTTCTTAGCTTCCAAGCAAACTGTCCGTATCCTACATCAACTGAGAACACTTTAGATGCTTTGTTTTGAAGCATGCAATCTGTAAAGCCACCTGTAGATGCACCTATGTCCATACAAACCTTATCTTCCAATGAAATATTATATGTTTTCATCGCTTTTTCTAATTTTAGACCACCGCGACTAACATATTTAAGAGTAGCACCTCTGTATTCTATATTCGCATTATAGCTTATTTTTTCTCCAGCTTTATCTACTTTTTGTCCATCAACATAAACTTTGCCTTCCATTATGCATGCTTTTGCTCTCTCTCTAGAAGTAATTATACCCTTTTCTACTAAAAGTAAATCAAGTCTTTCCTTTTTTTCTGCCATTTGTTTCTCCTTTTAATCATAAAGATTTATAACATCTTTACTTATGCTTTCACAATCTAGTTTATATGCCTTATATAAAGTGTCTACATTTCCTTGAGGGATAAATTCATCATTATATCCCAAAGATTTAATAGTTCCTTTATAATTTATTTCGCTTAAGTAATCCTTAATAGATGAATTAAGTCCACCCTTTAAAATATTATCTTCTATTGTTAAAATATTATATCCTTCTTTTTTAATATTTTCTAGTAAATTTTTATCAATTGGTTTAATAAAGGTTGCATTAACTATAGTAGGATTTAATCCCTTTTCATATACTATATCCTTTGCAAGCATTGCATGTTGTACCATTTTACCGGTTGCAATAATGCATACCTTTGAGCCTTTATTTATTACTTCCCATTTACCTTCTTCAACTTTTGTAATTGGAGACAAGGTATTTATTATATTACCGCCTCTTGGATATCTAATTGCAACTGGTGATTTTTTATTTATTGCCCACTTTAATAAAACTTCAACCTCTTCTAAACACTTTGGCGCAACTATATGTATATTAGGCATCATAGATAAATATGATAAATCATTAATACCTTGATGTGTTTCTCCATCTTCACCAACAATTCCAGCTCTATCTATTGCAAATACTACGGGAAGATTTTGAAGACAAACATCATTTAACACTTGATCAAATGATCTCTGTAAAAATGTAGAATAAACTGCAAATACAGGTTTCAATCCATTACTTGCCATTCCAGCAGCTAGAGTAACTGCATGTTCTTCAGCTATTCCAACATCAAAAAATCGTTCTTTAAATTTTTCTGAAAAACACTTAAGACCTGTTCCATCAGGCATTGCAGCTGTAATAGCTACAATTTTATCATCTGTTTCACTAAGATTTATTAAGGCTTTTCCAAAAGCCTTTGAATAGCTATTCTTTGGTGATACATTTAATTCTCCACTTTCTAAATTAAAAGGACCTACTGCATGATATTTAGAAGGACTTTCTTCAGCCAATGCATGCCCCTTTCCTTTTTGAGTTAAAACATGTATTATAACTGGCCCTTCAATTTCCTTAACTTTTATAAACACATCCGTCATTGCATTTATATCGTGACCATCAATGGGCCCAATATATTTAATTCCCATATTTTCAAAAAACATGGATGATACCACTAATTGCTTTAAGCTGTCTTTTACTTTTGATAACTTTCCTGCAATATTCTTCCCCAAGTCTGATTGATTTAAGGAAGCTTGTATCTCCATTTTTAATTTATTATATCTAGGTTCCATTCTAAGTTTGTTTAAATATCTTGAAAGACTTCCAACATTTTTTGAAATTGACATTTGATTATCATTTAAAATAATAATCAGCTTGGTTTTTCTAAAACCCACATCATTTAGTGCTTCAAGAGCCATTCCACCAGTTAATGCACCATCTCCTATTACAGAAATAACACTATATTTTTCTTTTTTTATATCTCTTGCCCTAGCAATTCCAAGTGCTGCTGATATAGATGTACTGCTATGACCAGTATCAAAGCAATCATATTTACTTTCATTTCTCTTTGGAAATCCACTCATACCATTAAATTGTCTAAGTTTTTTAAAGCCCTCTTTTCTTCCAGTTAAAATTTTATAGACATAGCTTTGATGTCCTACGTCCCATACTATTTTATCTTTATCAAAGTTAAAAACTTTAAACAAACTTAAAGTAAGCTCAACTACACCCAAATTAGAAGCTAAATGACCTCCTGTTTTAGAAACACTATCTATTAAAAATTCTCTAAGTTCATGACTTAAGACTTTATTATCATTTTCATCAAGCTTTTTTATATCTTCTGGGAAATTTAATTTATCCAATAACTTCATAATAACCATTCCCTTTTGTTAATTTTCTCTATTTAAAAGAGTATATGTTAATTCGACTAAGCATTCTGCATTAACCGTTAGTTCCCTAAGAATTTGAATACATTCTTCACTCAATGTATTGCATAATTCATTACATTTTTCTAATCCAAAAACAGATATGAAATTAGTCTTATTATGATTTTCATCTGCATGGGTATTTTTACCTAAGATTTTAGTATCTCCAACCACATCTAATATGTCATCTTTTATTTGAAATACTAAACCTAATTTTTCTCCGTATTCTTTTAAAGCATTTAAATCACATTCTGGTGCATTAGCCAAAATTGCTCCTGCGAGTATCGATGCCTTAATTAATTCTCCTGTTTTCTTTGAATGCATATATTGTAATTCATCTTTTGAAATTGTTTTACCTTCTGAAATAACGTCAACAACCTGACCGCCTATCATTCCTTCTGCACCAGAAGCAATTGCTATTTCATAAGCTGCTTTTAAAGAATTTTCTTTATTCTTCAATGCATAATCCATCATGATCATCATAGCTTCATTTAATAAGGCATCTCCTGCGAGGACTGCTATATTCTCTTGAAATTTAACATGATTTGTTGGTTTTCCTCTCCTTAAGTCATCATTGTCCATACAAGGAAGATCATCATGAATCAAAGAATAAGTGTGAATCATTTCTATGGCAGCTGCCATTGGCATAACTTTTTTATAATCTTCTTTGTATATAAAATAAGATAGTGCAAGTAATGTTGGACGAATTCTTTTTCCACCGATATTTAAACTATAACTACATGAATCATATATAATTCTATTATATCTCCCTTTTCCCTTAAAATAATTTTCTAAATAATCATTAATATCTTGCTTTAAATTACTTATCTCCATAACTTTCAATAAACTCCACTTCTTTTTCATCTTTAATTATAGAAATTTTTGCTTCATATGAATCTAAAATCTTATAAATCTTATTTACAAGTTTAACTCCATCTTCATAGGATTTCATAGAATCTTCAAGGTTTAACTCATCTATTTCTAAATTGCTTAATATATCTTGAAGCTTAGTTAACATTTCTTCATAACTTTCTTTTTTAGCCATTTCTTTAACTCCTTATTAGGGCACATTCAAAAAAATAATAAGTCAATATGCAAGTCTATTTTATTTCACGTGCCTTGATGGTACAAAATTTCCTTCTACATTCCCATCTTTAAGACAAATCTTTAAATTTATTGTTTCCTTCAATTGTTCTTTTGATGTAATTAGATTCTTTTCATTGTCCTCAATTATAGCATATCCTTTTGATATAACCTTAATTGGATTATGAGCCGAGAGTAAATTATTGAAATTTTCTATTTGATCTTTTTCTCTTCTAATTTTAGTTTTTATTGCGAAATTTAATCTATCCTTTAATTTATCTAATTCTAAATATGAATTGGATATTTTAGCTATTGGAGAATGAATATTTAATATCCTTTCAGCTCCAGCTAAATTGCTTTTACACATTTTTATTTTGTCTTCCATTTTTATATCTAATATCCTAGAGATATCATAAATTTTAGATTCTATATCTCTGCTTAATGGAACTGCTATTTCAGCACCTTGCGATGGAGTTGCTGCTCTAACATCTGCAGCAAAATCTGAAATAGTAAAATCTATTTCATGGCCTACTGCCGAAATTATAGGTATCTTTGAATTAAAAATAGCTTTAGCTAATTCTTCCTCATTAAAATTCCATAATTCTTCTATAGATCCGCCACCTCTACCTATTATTATTATATCTACAGACTTCGTTTTGTTGAAATAATTAATACCCTTAATTATCTCTTTATAGGCACCTATTCCTTGCACCTTAGCTGGATATAATATTAAATCAACCAAAGTACTTCTTCTAGTTGAAACATTTATAATATCTTTAATTGCTGCTCCAGTAGGTGATGTTATGATTCCTATCTTTTCTGGATACTTAGGTAATGGTTTTTTATTTGCCTCATCAAAATATCCTGCTTTAGACAATTTTTCTTTAAGCTTTTCAAATTTAATAAACAAATCTCCGAGACCTTCTTTTTTTATTTCATCACAATAAAGTTGAAAACTTCCAGTTGCAGGGTATACAGATGCTCTCCCCTTAATTACAACTTCCATTCCGTCTTCCAATATAAAGTCTAGTAAAACTGCATTCCCTTTAAACATAACGCAGTTTACTTTTCCATTGCTATCCTTAAGAGTGAAATAAATATGTCCACTGCCATGATATTTCAAATTAGAAATCTCCCCTTTTACAGAGAGATTGCTTAAAATAAAGTCATTGTCTAACATTCTTTTTATGTAATTAGTAACTTCAGAAACACTTAACGTCTTAATATTCATCTTCTGCTAAAGCCTCACATGCGTTTTTTATTAAAAGAGTTGTTGTAAGTGCACCTACTCCACCTGGAACTGGAGTTAAGAATTTGCATTTATCTATAACTTTATCAAAATCCACATCACCAGTTATTTTCCCTTCAAAAGATGATGTTCCTACATCAATTACTATAGCATTTTCATTTACATACGTTTCATCAATATATTTTGGTCTTCCAATAGCAACTACTAATATCTCTGCTCCCATGCAAACTTCTTTTAAATTCTTTGTTTTAGAGTGACATATTGTAACTGTAGCATTTTCATTTAGTAAAAGTTGTGCTACTGGCTTTCCAACTATATTGCTTCTTCCAAGAATCACTATATTTTTGCCCGCAATGTCTACATTTAAACTTTTTATTAAAGTAACTACAGAATTTGGAGTACAAGGTAAAAATTCTGGTTCACCCATATAAAGCTTACCTTGACTTTCAAATGTAAGACAATCAATATCCTTACTTGGAGATATTTCTTTAATTATTTTCTTTTCATCAAAATTACTTGGAAGTGGTAATTGCAAAATAATTCCCTGAACATCATTGTCTTCATTTAATTTATGTATTTCAGATATTACATCTTCATCCTTTGAAGTTTCAGGTAAAGTCACTTTTAAAAATCCTGCTCCAAGAGACACTGCAACCTTTTCTTGACTTGCCATGTAATAAATAGATCCACCATCATTTCCAACTAATATAGATGCAATTTTAGGAATTTTAAGATTATTTTCTTTTCTATCATCAATAAATCTTTTGATATCCTCTTTTACCTTTAATGCAACTTCTTTACCATTTATAATTTGGCCCATTATAATGCATACCTACTTTCATTTTCAATGCACAATTCACAATAAATTATAGTACAATTTCCATCGAAAATCGAATCATTATTATATCTAGAAATACCTTAGCATTTCTTATTCATTTTAATTATTTCAAATCCCTTCAGGGGTTTGCTCCTTCATTGTGCATTGTTAATTTAATTAAATTTCTTTGATTTTATCTAGAACTCCATTAATAAAGCTTACACTTTTTTCATCTGAATATCTTCTTGTAATTTCTAAAGCTTCGTTAATTACAACAGCTCTTGGAACTTGTTCATCATATAATAGTTCATATGTTGCAAGTCTTAATATACTTAAATTCACCTTAGATATTCTATCTAGTTTCCAATTATGTAAATTTTCTGAAATAACTGTATCAATTGCTTCTTTGTTATTTTCTATTCCAATTAATGCTTGCTTAACAAATGTCAAATCAATTTCTTTTATATCTTCTTCGTAATTGTCTACAAATCCTTCTATTGCCTCTTCAATTGTATCCTTGCTTAAAGTCATACCAAATAATAACTCCATAGTTTTGTCCCTTGATAATTTTCTATTCATATAGTCCTCCTAAATTTGTGTCATAATTAATTATGTACATTTATCATTATATACACTTTTTTTTCTTTTAAACCAATTCTCACATAGAAACACCCTCTGAAAGCTTCAGAGGGTGAAAATCAAACTAGTTAGATTCACTTTCTTCCTTTTTGGGCAAGTAAATATTTTGAACATAAATGTTAACAGCTTCTACATATAACCCAGTCATAGCTTCTACAGTTTTTTTAACATTATCTTGGACCTGTGCTACAACATCCATTATTTTCATTCCATACTCCACTGATACATTCATATCTATTATTGCTTTATCTTCTTCTAGTGTTACTTTACTCGCTTTAGCAGTGCTTTTCTTACCTTTAAATATGTTTGTTAAATTGCTTGCAACACCCATTTGACCATCTAAAATCCCATCAATTTCTTGAGCAGCAATTCCAGCAATAACGCTTACTACTTCATCAGAAATTTTAACTACTCCAATATTCTCTTCTCTAACTAAATCTTCCATGTTACTTACCCTCCTAGGTTTTGTAATAACAAAACATGTTAATCTTATGTTCATTATATCAAATATAATTTAACATTACAATTATATTATGGTTTTTCTACTATTTTTGAACTTCTATTATTATATCTTTTATTTTTGATACATCTTGAACTAGTTCTTGTATTGCTACAGTTTCATTTTCTTGAAGCTCAGTTGCTGATTTGACTATAACTGTTGCTTTATTTGAATCTAATCTGCATAAAGCATCTTCATACCCTTTGTTTTTAATACTAAGTTCAATTCTTCCTTCATTATCCTTAGCCATAGTTTTTTGAGTTAATTCAGTTGTTGCTACATCCTTTTGTTCTTTTGATGTATTGGCATCTGAAATTATAGAATTTAAAGTTTGAATTGTTGCTGAATCCTGTTGTTCTCTTGTACTTCTTGAATTATAAAAATAATTTTGTTGATTTAGGGCTTCTGTATCTTGATCATTTACTTTTTCAGTAGATAAAACTTGGCTTAAATCTGTTGGATCATTTAACCCTCCATTATTAAGTTTTGCAGCTAGCACTCCTACACATAATATTAATGCTAACAATGTAAAAATAATACCACATTGTTTCTTTGTCATAATAAAATTCCCCCAATCCTTTTTTTATAAAATTATATGCTATTTCTTCATACTATATACATTAACCTTATCTAAACTTAAGTTATATAGTTTAGATACTGCTTGTTCAATTTCATATTTTGTCTTACTATTTGAAGCACCTTCTGCCAGTATTATAACACCATTAATTTTCGGCTTATATGTGGTTAATATAAACGGCTCATTATTTCCATCCGATGTTGTCATTACAATAGTTGACCCATCTGTATTTTGATTGTTTACTCGTTTTCCACCTTGATTATCAGTTTCTTCAGTAGTTGATTTTTGCGTATTTTTATCATAAGCAGGTACTTTTTGCTCTCCATTTTCAAAAGACATCATTACTTCAACGTCACCAACTCCATTCATTTTTTTTAATATATTTTGTAAATCTGTTTTTTGCATTTCTTCATAACTTTTTTCATCTGTTTTATTAGTAATTAATGTATTATTTACATTTTCTGCAGTATTTGATGATGATAACTTATTATTGCTTAGAGTTTTACTGCTTGGTAATAATACATTCATAGCAATTAAAATAAATCCCAAAACTATACATACAACTATCAAATTACGCAGTTGCTTTTGAGCTAATATCTTCTTAATCTCTTTTATAATTTTGTCTTTATCCATACATTTATACCTCCTATTCTTCTAATTTATATACTTCTATTTTCTCCTTTGGGATATTTAATTCGCTAGATGCATAATTAATTATTTCTGTATATTCTTTATTTTCTTCATTTGTATTATTTTTTACCTCCTTGTTAATCGATATCTTTTTTATCTTATTTATTTTATTTTCACCTACACCTATCTTTAGCTTTTTTACATTTAAAGTTATGTTGGTAAAATCTACATCACAGTCAATTTCACATTTAAATGACCTATCCCTATATTTATCTTTAAGCAAATTGACACAATTTTTATTGAAATTTGTTACAAATGCTTTTTTTCTGGCATCTCCTCTATCTTCACCATTTTTTAATGTATTTGTGTTGTCATAATTAACTTTTTTTTCATTTTGGGAGAATACCGCTTCATAGCTTTGAATTCCCTCTGCAACACTTTTTTCTCCATTTGATATAAATTGTAAAATTGGATTTAAAATTACAGTTACTAATATTAATCCCAAAATAAATTGAATATATTTTTTCATTTTATTGTTAGGCGATATAAGCTCTATTGCACTTATAAATATAAGTATAGTAACAAGTGTTATTACAATATTCCTTAAAGTCTCAATAAACATAATGCTTCCTTATCCTCCAAGAACAAATCTTCCTGATGATGCCATAATACCGATTAATATAAAAAACATTAAACTTACAGTTAAAACACATGATGTTATTAATACCATAGACTTTCCTGCTGCTTCTAAGGATTTTGTTATCCTTGAATCGCTTATGGGTTCAACCAATGCTGCTGATAATTTATATATAAATGTTATAAGTATAAGCTTAATAAGTGGATGTAAAAGAATTATAATAATTACAACTAATCCTATGGAACTTATTGCATTTTTTATTATGAGTGAATACCCTGCAACTGATGTAATTGCATCTGAAAATGTTTTTCCTACTATTGGAATAAAATTATCTACTGCAAATTTTGCTGTTTTAAGGGTTACTGCGTCAATGGTTGTTGACGTAATTCCACGAATTGTTAAAAGTCCTATAAAGACTGTTATCATAATGCCCTGAAACCATATAGTACATTGTTTAAATAAGTTACATAAATTTGTTATTTTATGCTCTGTAGAAAGATTATTCGCAAATTCTAATGCAAATCCCATTAGTATCATTGGAATTATAATATTTGAATAAATTTTTGGTATAAATACAACTGCTCCCAGTACAATTGGATCCAAAGTGGCAGCCGATGTAAATCCTCCCGAAAGAGAAATCATCGTCACAAGTATTGGGAGCAAAGCACTCATAAAGTCAGATATATTAGTTATCACTTCCTTCGCTACTGAAATAGAAATTATAAAACTTTTTGATAGTACCATTATGATTAATGCATAGCAAGCATAAAAGGCAACTTGTGAGATGCTTTCATCTGAAAATGCATCTTGAAGATTTTTTAAAAGTGAACATATTATTGATATTGTAACTATTGATATTGCAAGTTTAAAAACACTGTTAACCTCTTTGAAGACAATGCTTAAAACTGCATTTAGAATTGTATTAACAGAGAGATTCCCTTTTCCTTCTTGAATATATGTTTTTATATATTCCGCTGGATCTAAATTATCCATAAGTTCCACATCTGTTTTCATTTTATTTATATATTGATATAAAACATTGATTTCTTCTTTTGCGCTTCCACCTACGTCATCTATATTAACTTCATTTTCTAGAGATTGTTTGCCTTCGACTTTGTTGCTTGTATTATCAATTGTATCTATATTTTTTTTATTATTAATTTCTGCAGCATAAACTTCGTTTAATTTTAAAAATACGCAACTTGGAATTATCGATATAATCATATTAATTGTAAGACTAACCATTAATATGATTGTTACTCTTTTTATCATCTTCATAATAACACCTACATTATCTGTAATATAGAATTTAATACAGCCATGAGTATTGGAATAGCAAGTACTAAAATCATTATTTTACCCGAAAAATCTATTTGAGCTGCAAGACTATCTGCATTGGCATCTTTGCACAGTGCACTTGAAAATGATGCTATATATGCTATCGCTAAAATTTTTAATACAATTCCAATATAAACTGTATCAATATTTGCTTTATCAGTAATTTCTATTAAAAAATCAATTATCTCCTTTAGTGGTTCTATTATAATAAGAAGAATTAATGCTCCTGCAGTTAAAGTAAGTAACGTATTTAATTCATTTTTAGACTGCCTGAATAATAACATAATAAATAATGTTATATATGCTATTGCTACAATTTTTACTATTAACATGACTACACCTACATTATAAACATTGTCTTAACAGTACTAAATAAATCTCCTATAATGGAAACTATCATAAGAAGAATTATTACAACGCCTGCAATATTTGTAATAGCTGCTATCTCGCCTTTTCCACTACTAGTCAATACCTTATCTAAAACCACCAAAAGTATTCCAGCTCCGCCAATTTTAAAAAGAATACTTATATCATGCATTTATCTTCCCCCAATCTATATTAAACATATTATTGTTATTATTCTATTTTCAATAGCTTGCAATCATTACATTAAATTCATATAAATCAAAAATATTATTATTATTTATATTATAAATATAAATATCATTGCTCCAAAGCATATTCCAAGATATCTGTAAAGCTTTATGTTTCTTTTTGCACTTTCATCAGCATCCTTTAAACTCATTCTTATACCTTCAATTGCTAAAGTGAATATTTTTTCTTGCCCATAAACTCCTGATTCTCCAAGAGACCTAAAAAAATCCCCCATTATCTTCTTGTCCTCATCGCATAAGTAAAATTCATTTTCTAATAATGAATACTCTTCTAAAACTCCTTCATATACACTTTCTACATCTCCTTTTATTAACCTATTGGTAATAGCTTTAATAAGATTAGTTACAGGTTCACATACTTTATGAGAAAGATTTTCTAAAGCTTCTGGCAGAGGTGTTGTTCCATATACAATATCATTCTCAAGAATTGTAAGAGCCTTTAATATTTCTTTAAGCTCATCTCGTCTTTTTCTAAAAGTATCTCCATATGCAAAGCCTATATAGGTGCTTATAAGAACTATACTAATTGCAAAAATTAATTTAAGCATATGTTTTCACCGCCTTTTAAACTAAAAACATCTTCAATTGTTCCAACACCATTTTTATTGCTTAGGATTATTGCTCTTTCTACAATTTCATTATCAAGTAAATCACAAAAAACTTTTCTTTTATATAAATCTTCAACTGTAAACCCATGAATTGTAGTAATTATATTTACTCCAGAATTAAAAGCCATCATAAGTGCTTCAATATCACCTTTAGTTCCAATTTCATCACAAATTAAAACTTCCGGCGAAAGACTTCTAATTGCCATAATGAGTCCTTCTCTTTTTAAGCAATTATCCAAGACATCCGTTCTTATGCCTAAATCACTTTGAGGAATTCCAAAATGGCACGCTCCTATTTCACTTCTTTCATCTATTACTACTACTTTTCTTCCACTAATCCCTATAGACTCTATTCCATTTGATATATTTCTAGCTATGTCTCTTAAAATTGTTGTCTTACCACATTTAGGTGGTGAAATTATTATAGTGTTATAAACTCTGCTCCCTGAAACAATATATTTCATAACTTTGTCTGAACATCCTATAATTTCTCTACAAATTCTTATATTTATAGATGAAATATTTCTTATAGTCTTAACTTCTCCCTTTTCCATAACACACTCACCAGCTATACCGATTCTATGTCCTCCTTTAATTGTTATAAAACCTTGACGTATATCTTCTTCATAAGCATATAATGAATAATTAGAAATTTTTTGTATCATACTTTTTATCTCTTCTTTCGTAGTAATATAAGTTATCACACTTTCTCCATGCTTTGAATAAACTAAAATTGGCTTTCCAATCTTAATTCTGATCTCATATATTTGTTCTCTAAGGAATCTATCCTTAAGCAAATTTCCTATTTTAAGCGGAAAAATTCCTATAATTTCCTCTTCTCCATTCAAATTTCTCACAGCCTCCTCTCTCGTTCTCTTATTTAATTAATATGTAATGTTACCCTAAAATATTACTCAATAAAATTAAAATATGTAAATTAAAAAGGACTATCTTAATTTTAAATTTAAGATAGTCCTGGATCACTTTTGTATTTACATAGTATTATTTATTTAATTTTGCATCTATCAATTTTGTTAATTATATTCAAACGAATAACAAATTTGTATGCTAGTATCTTTGACTTACGTTATTTCTTTCATAAGCCTTAATTAATCTTTATATTTTTATTACAATATGGACATGGAATTTCAGCATTGTTGCTTAGGGTGGATTGTTCAATAAAAATTGGTTTATTACAATGTAGACAAGTAATTTCTGTATACTCATCTTCCATATCATTTAATTCATCTATAGATAATTCTTCAAATAATTCATCTTGAATATTAGTTAAATCATCATCCATGAATTTGATATTTTCTTCAATAGTTTCTTGATTAATAGTTAACTCTTCAATTTTTTGATTCATAATTTCTAAAATCGAAAAAACACTATCAAAACATTGTTTATATTCTTTATTTTCTATTTGGGATAAATTCTTTTTCAAGCCTTCAATCTCATTTCTAAGCTCTTCCATATCTTTTCACTTCCTTCATCTTTATTTTTTTAATATTTCATTTAAGTCATTTACAAAATAATAGTCTAATATATTATATATTTTAACTAGTTACTTTTTGAATGTACGTCTATATAAATAAAGTTGCTAAGCTTTATGCTTAGCAACCTATGTATAAGTTTTTTAAACTCTTTCCATATACTCGCCAGTTCTAGTATCTATTCTTATAACATCACCTTCATTAACGAACATAGGAACATTTACTATTGCACCTGTTTCAACAGTTGCTGGTTTTAATGTATTACTAGTTGAATTTCCTTTAGCACCTGGGTCAGATTGTGTAATTAGTAATTCAACAAAGTTTGGTGCTTCTACTGAGAATGCTTCATTCTTAAAGAATTTAATTGTTGCAAACATATTTTCCTTTAAGAATTTTATTGCCTCTTCAACCTTCTCATGGTTTAAAGGAATTTGTTCAAATGTTTCTTGATCCATGAAGTAGTATAATTCTCCATCTGAATAAAGATATTGCATTTCTTTTCTTTCAATTACAGCTTCTTGTAATTTTTCAGTTGGATTAAATGTTTTATCTGTAACTCCTCCTGAAATTACATTTCTAAGTTTAGTTCTTACAAATGCTGCTCCTTTTCCCGGTTTAACATGTAAAAATTCTGTTACTGTAAATACTGAATGATCGTACTCAAATGTTGTTCCTTTTCTTATATCTCCTGCTGATATCATTAAATATCCCTCCAAATTTATAATATAATTACAATTTAACTTCAACCTCGAATATTAAGTTTAATACTTAATCGTTGACATAACACTCATATTTTATCAAAAGAAAATAACAATTGCAATTATTTCTGATTATTTTTCAGTAAAATTTATTTTTTAGTACATTTTAAGCACTTTCTTTAGCGCTTATTTCTAACACAATTGAGTTTTCATCTTTATTTTTATTTATAATATAATCACTTATATCATAATTTTTTAATTTTGATATTTCATTTAATAATTCTTCCCTATTCCCTATTATTTTTATTTTAATATGCCACTTTCCATTAATTTCATTTGCAGATACGATGTTCTTTTCTTTTAAACAATTTAACTCGTCATTGAATTCCTTTAAAGTTTTATGATTATATATTATCTTTTGTGCATTGTTGTATACTTTAATATTTTTCTCTTTATCAGTTTTATTTATATAAAAAACTTGTGCAAAAATAAATGCGATCATTACTATTATTAATAAATATTTATATAATTTATTCATTTAATCTTACCCCTAGCTTATATTTCCCACTACCGTCTACATTTATGTCACTAATATTTATTGAAGTATCTGAACTAATCTCATCAATTCTTTCTAAATTATTCACTATGACTTCTCCATTTTTATTAGTTATATATGCCTCTTCAATTTCATCTTTAATTATACTTTTTATCCATTTATTAATGTCATTTGAATTAATTTTATTTTCTTCACTATAATATATATTGCTTTTATTTTCTGTATATTTTTCTTTAACTTCTCCTATACTTTTCGTTGTGATTGGAATTAAAATCAAATTTATCAATAATAATAATGTAAACACTTTATTCTCTGTCTTATTTTTATTTAATTCTATTCTATTATAAAATTTTTCTGTTATAAAACCTTTGTTTTTCATATATTTTTTCATTGATTAACTCTCCTATATTCATTTTTATTATCTTGAATTTATTTTTAAGAGATAAATCATCAAGTGAATTATCAACGTATATTTCTCCCAAATCATTATTTACAATTATTTTTTCAAAAACTATTTCTTTATCTTTTCCCACAAACCCATAATAAAATAACCCGTCTTTGAATGATATATAATAATAATATTCCTTAAATTTCATAAGAACTTCACAATTAAAAATACTATTCTTTAAAATTTTCATCATTACTTCTTTAACTATATATTGAATTGGTTTAACTTCTATATTTTTTGCTTTTTCAGATATCTTCTCAATTCTTTTAGCTCCTTTTATATAATATATAGAAATCAAATTATTTCTTTTTTCAAAATCATATAATATATCTCCATTTTGAGGAAAATCATTATTAATCTTATAATCTATAAATTGATACAATTTGTTTCTTTTTATCTCTATTTTAAATTGTTTTACATGCAATTCTTCTTCAAGTATTACTATTTTAATATTAGATTTGAACAAATTATTAATTTCATCTACTTTATCAAAATCATATTCCTCTCCATTATATATAAAAACTTTTTTCATTATAATAACTATAGATCTTTTCATTTTTAATTTTCTCCTTAAATAAAAATGCATTTTTGTTATTTATTTTAATTTGTCTTCAAATTTACATGTTGGAACTAAAATTATCTTTTCATCTCTAAGACTATATGTGATTTCTCTTTTTCTATTTATTTCATTATTTTTATTAGTTTTTAAAAACATTTTATCATTATTTTTATTATACTCCAGGCTACTATCTTGTATTTTATCCTCAAAATCTTGTGAAAATATATCTTTATTGTTGCCATTTTCTTCATCTATCTCATTCAGCTTATTTATTCTATTTTTATTAAGGTCTTCCATGAATTTATTAAGAATTTCTTCTTCAGCTTTATCTAAATCATATTTATCTTTATCAAATTTATATAAATCACCTAATTCATTATTATTTCGCATCATCTTAAACATAAAACATCCAAGCATGCTCATTAAAGATAATATCATCATTGTGCTTATTAAAACTGTAGCTTTTTTCTTTAAATACATCTAATAAATTCCTTTCCATCTTTATCATGAATTATTAAATAAATTAATTTTCCCTTTCTTTTTACTTCAATATTATCTATATCTTTCAGCATAGTATTTATAGTGCTTTTGCCATTTTTATTAATGCATTTCACAACAATTTCTCCGTCGTAAGCTTTAATAGTTTTATATAAATTAGGATCTTCTGGAATCTTTGAGAATAATACAGATTTATCATCTACTATTACTTCATTAAGTCCACCTTCACATATAATATTATCCAAATTCATATGAAAATTCTGATAATCATTATATTTAATAGTTAGCTTTGTTGTTTCTATATAGCACTTATACATTAATACATATAAATTTATTCCCTCCACTAAAATTATAGTTGTTAAAAAAATATATACTAACGATTCAATAATGGTAAATGCTCTTTTTTTATTCGAAGTAAAACATTTCTTATATTTCATCCATCCACCAACTTTTAGTAAATTCAGTTTCTATATTAACTATATTTTTTTCAATTATAATGTTAGCTTTAATCTTTAATTTTAAACCAACACTATCCTGTCCAATTTTGCTTACCTCAATATCTTCTCCTTGTTTAAGGTCTTTAATCTTAGTATTAAGTAATTTTTTCGAGAAATCTCTATCATATTTGAATCCTACCTTCTCATTAACTAATAATTCTTTAATTTCTTCTTTAGGCATATTATATTTGAATTCATTAGTTAAATTATATATAGCTCTATTTACTTCTTCTAATAAAATCCTTTCCTTTAAAATATCTACATTTTGTATGCTAGTACTTACAATAAAGGTTGTAGCTAATGTCAAAATCATAACTGAAGCCACGACCTCAATCAAAATACTTCCCTGCTTCTTCATACAAATTCACTCTCTTTAATAACAATTAAATCTACTCCAACTCCAATTGTTATATCTTGCCTTTGCCCATATTTATCTATAAGTTTTATTGTATTACCTTGTGATATCTTACCAGAAGAAGTTATTAGCACACTTATATCATTGTTAATTATTTTAATTTCTTTAGGTAATTTTATTATCCTTTCTATATTGTCCCAGCCTTCTATAAAACTAATCTCATTTTCACTAGACTTTACTGTGATTTTCCCATATTTATTTTTATCTTTGCAAACTGCTTTACCATAAGAAAGTAAATTTTGTATTTCATACACATACGCTGTATCTTCCATATCGTGTGATAAATCACTTCCTAATTTGCTTATGGATACCCCTATACTAAATAAAAAAGTTAATATAAATATACTAACTACGGTTTCTATTAGTGTAAAACCATATTTCTTCATTATCTCATTCCACTTTTCAAATTATCAAATAATGGAAGTACAAATCCTAATAAAAATATAGTAATAAAAGTAGCCATTATTACCATGAAAATCGGATTAATTAATTTAAGATACTTTTTTATTTGTTCGAATAATTTATATTCTAAATTATTCGATAATTCTTTAAATCCTTCTTCTATTGTTCCACTTTCTTCTCTTATTTTTATAATTGCCAATGTATACTTTGAGAATATTTCACTTTTCCCCAAAGCTTCTGTAAGTGTCCTTCCATTTAAAATACTGATATTAATTTCTTTTATTTTCTTTCTTAAATAAGCAAAGCTCATGCTATTTTCGCAATATTGAAGAGCCTGTAAAATATTTATTCCTGTACTTGTTATTATTGAAAAAAGTAAAACCATAATATACTCAAAAAAAGATTTTACTATCTTTATTTTTATTAACTTCTCACAATTAATTTTATTAAATAAACATTTTGAAAGTATGATTGCTATTAATGTCCATGAACTCATAGTTATAATTGTGAGTGCTGGATTATTTTCAAAAGTGCTATATATATCATATAAAAATTTACAGTTTGCAGGTAACTCAATATCCATAGATTTATAAATTTCACAAAACTCAGGAATAACTTTATTTATCAGAAAGATAATTAGTATTATCATTGATACAAATATAAATGATGGATACATACTTGCATCTTTAATTTCCTTTTTTATAAAAAGAGATTTATCATAATAAATGTTCAAACCTTTTAATACCTCATATAATTTACCTGTATTTTCGCCTATAGTTATTATTCCTATAAAAAATTCAGGATATAAATCTTCAAATTGTGCAAATCCTTCTGATAGACTTTTGCCTTGCTTTATAAACATCAAAATTTTTAAAATACTATTTTTATATGTTTTATTAGGTAGAATATCAGCAACCAATTCTAAAGCTGTAGTTATTGGTATCCCATCCTTATAAATTTGTGCTAAATTACTTGCAATTAAAGATAATTGTTCTTCATTTACTTTGGGTTTAAATAGTAGTCTCAATCTTATATCATAAAATTTCAAACTCTCAAATGCTTTAATATAGCGCAAGTTTGAGTTGGATTTTTCATTAATTTTATTTCTAATGTTACTATTATTCATTTAGCCGTTCTCCCTCTATGAACTCAAAATAATCATTGTTGGATATTTTTCCTTGTAATAGCAAGTTTTCTAAATCATATTTCATATTTTTATTTGATAAATAATTTCTGTCTTCATATAATTCTTCTACACTTTTCTTATTTTCATCTTGTAAAAAGTAAACTGCACTTATAATTTGTCTTCCGCCATATCCAGAGAAGTTACAAGCTTTACATCCACATTTTTTATATATTATTCTTTCATTTACTGAATTTTCATAATCCTTCTTTTTGCATTTATCACACAATGTCTTTATCAATCTTTGTGATATTATCCCAACTAATGCATCATTTAATAAATATGGCTTAATTCCCATATTCTCTAATCTTATGTAAACTTCTCTTGCAGATCTACAGTGAATTGTACTATATACCTTGTGCCCAGTAATTGAAGCACGTACAGCCATATTGGCAGTTTCTTCATCTCTTATCTCTCCAATCATAATTACATCTGGATCTTGTCTTAATATACTTCTAAGTCCATTTGAGAAAGTTATATCCAATTTTTTATTTAAACTCATTTGGTTAATATTTTCCATAACAATTTCAACTGGATCCTCTAAAGTTGTTACATTTAATGATTTCGAATCAATTTCCTTTAACATTGTATATAAAGTTGTGCTTTTACCAGAACCAGTTGGTCCATTTACTAAAATCAAACCATTATTTGATGATATTATTTTTCTAATAAGTTTAATTTGTTCTTCAGAAAATCCTAAATCCTCAAGATTATATTCAAAATTATCACCATATAGTATTCTTATAACCAATTTTTCTCCGTAAACTAATGGAATAGATGATATTCTCAAATCGTATTTTGCTTCATTATAATTAACTATTATCTTCCCATCTTGTGGTCTTCGCCTTTCGGTAATGTCCATATTGGCTTTTAATTTTATTTTTGATGCAAGAGTTTTATATTCGCTTGAATCTATTTTATGAACCAAAACTAAGGTACCATTTATTCTATACCTTACATATACGCAATTTTTTCGTGGTTCTAAGTGAATATCACTTGCTTTATCTTCTATAGCATTAAATATTAAAACCTCTTCTAGAGTTCTATCTTCTACGCCAAAAATTATATTCTTTAAGTCTTCATAGTTTTTTTCTTCTATTTGTTTAAATACGATATTTTTATTATATATAAATTTAAAGTATTCTATAGCTTCTTCTGTTCCCTCATATGTTAAAACGACAACATCATTTATATTTTCTTTTATAGGAATAGCCTTATATTTTTCACATATTTCTTTTTTTAGGTTCTTTGCAGTTTTTAAATCAACATCTTTAATTTCATATTCTCTTATTTTAATCCCGCCTATCTATTATAACTTTGGATATATTATCTTTAATTTTATTAACATATCCATATAAAATTTTGGACTAAAATTTTATATACTATTCATAATTTGAGGATGATTTTGTTAAATTTTTTTAAAAATTCACAGAAATATTTCAGACTAAAATTATTTATTCCATAAATATCTGAAAATAATATCAAATAAAAATAGAGGATAATTGGATACATAAATTGCATCCGATTATCCTCTATTTAAATTAACTACAACTATAAATTATTTCGACTCGATACATACACACATGTACGCTTTTCACGTCAAGTGTCTTAACTTCTATAATCTAAAAACACATAATCTATAGAATTTTTAGATACTACGCTTATACTCCCATCTTGCGTATAAGTATAAATTTGTTCTTCATTGGTATTTTCATTATTACATCCTATAAATAAGATATTTCCATTTTCATCTATCGTTAGTCCTTTTTCTGTTTTTACTATACCCGGGAAATCAAAAACTAATCTTTTTGCTTTGTTATTCTTTAATTCATACAATGAACTGATATTATCAGAAACTTTTCCAGTAAAATATATTTTTTCTTTATTTATAATTATATCCGAAAGTTCTTCTATATTATCTGTTAAAATCTTAACATCCTTTGTTTTCTTATCTATCATCACTAACTTTTTATCGTTTTCTAATGTTAACTGTAAGAATACTACATTATCTAAAGTTGCCTTTATAAAGGCTAAATATCCTTCTTTAATTTTGTAAAGTAATTCTTCTTTATTTTCTTTTATGTTATATGTGAATAATCCATTCACTCCGTCATCACTGACTCCATAATACACCAAAGTATTAACATCGTACCAATCATATAAAGTTCCTGATATTGAAACATTAGATTTAATTTCTATTTGTTTATTTCCATTTGTATCAAATACTTTTAACTTAAGACCATTGTCTTCTATAAAATATGCTATATATCCTGCATCTTTAGATAATTTAAGTTCAGAATAAGTTAAATCCTTAATTTCAAACTTATATCCATTATTCACTACATATGGTTTACCTTCTTCAGTTGCAATATAACTAGAACTATTTTTATCATAAGCAAATACAATATTGTTGCTTTCTATTTGTTTATATTTTCCCTCTTCATAATTATATAACTTATAAGTTCCTTCTTCGCTCTTTAATACAGATCCTGAATTCAATTTAATGTCCTCTGCTATATTAGATGCTTTTTCTTTTTCTTTTTCTTTTTCAGGCGAACATCCTAATAAAAGCAGAGGGATCACAATGAAAACTAAAATGCTCAAATACTTTCTTTTTAATATTTTCATTTATATTCCCTCTTATTCAATAATTTTATCTGATATCTAGCCGGGGTACCACTTGATGGTATATTCTAATCCTTGGCGTTATGTGGCTCCCCTTCAGAATATAAGTTCAACTAAATTCACCTAGAGTGTAAAACTGCATTTAAAGAGTTGCGTTTTACAAAAAAGTTTTACCTTCAAATGACACTTCTGCTGGTCCTTTCATATATACATCTTCTGCAAAAACTTCTATAATTAATTCACCACCTGGTGCCTTAACAAAAATTTCTTTTGTCTTATCTACAAGTCCTAATTTCTTAGCTACAACTACAGCTGCTGAGCATCCAGTTCCACAAGCAAGAGTTGCACCAGCACCTCTTTCCCAAGTATTAACTCTTATATGAGTTTCGTCAATTATCTTTACAAAATTAACATTGCTTCCTTCTTTAAATAAGTCAAGCTTTTCTATTTTAGAGCCTTCTTCTACTATATCGTATTCCCTATCTTCTTCAAAAATAATTGTATGGGGTACTCCCATAAGTACTGTAGTAATATTGTAAGTTTTATTATCTACAATAATTTCATGTTCTATAAGACTTTCTATATTATTTAAAGGTATATCACGTCCGTCATAAGATGGATTTCCCATATATACTCTTACATATTTAACTTTATCTCTTTCTAATATTATCTCAATTTCCTTAATTCCATCTCCAGTTTCAACTGAAAATTTATTGCCACTTGCAATTTTATGCTCATATACATACTTTCCAAAACACCTTATAGCATTTCCACACATATTAGCTCTTGAACCATCTGCATTTATTATAACCATCTTAGCATTTGCTATTTCTGATTTTCTGACAATAACTAAACCATCAGCCCCGATTCCAAAATGTCTATCACAAAGTTTCTTAGCTAGTTCACATTCATCTTTAATCTCATAATTAAAATCTTCAATAAATACGAAATCATTTCCTGCACCTTGCATTTTATAGAAATTCATTTAAATTCCTCCCCAAAATAGTTTAATACTTTTTTAATTTAGTTCTCAATATTTCTTCATTGAGAATTGATCATTATTTATTATCTTCTCATAATCCATGTCCTAAAACTTTTATCTTAGCTATCTATATATGCTTCTATACATTACATTTTGCTAATAATTGATAATTATATGACTATAATGTTATACTACTCTTAGTTACACTAAGAAAGGATGACATAAAATGGCATTAGATGGTATCTACTTATATAGTTTAGTCAATGATTTAAAAAAATCAATATTAAATTGCAGAATAGATAAAATAAATCAACCTGAAAAAGATGAAATTATTTTAACTATGAGAAAAGATCGTAGCAACATAAAACTTTTAATTTCTGCATCTCCTAGGTTTTCCAGAATTCATATAACAAATTCAGTTAAACCAAATCCTATAAAAGCTCCTATGTATTTAATGGTTCTTAGAAAATACATATTAGGAGGTAGAATTACAAACATTACCCAAAAAGATAGTGATAGAATTTTAATAATAGAAATTGAAAATAGAGATGAACTAGGTTTTGATAGTGTATATTCCCTTATAATCGAAATTATGGGACGTCACTCTAACATAACTTTAGTTAGAAATAGAGACAATAAAGTTATGGAATCCATAAAACACATTACACCTGATATAAATAGTTTTAGAGTATTATATCCTGGAGTTGATTATGTTTATCCTCCATCATCTACTAAATTAAATCCTTTTTCTACTACTTATGAAGAATTAAATTCTTTTATAAGCAATAATTCTATTATTTTTGATGCTAATTTTTATTCTAATTGTTTTACAGGAATAAGTAAACTATTATCTAGCGATTTATATTATAACATCATTGAGTATAATAATTCACCTACAAAACACGAAATTTATGAAAAGTTTAAGAAATTTATAGATAATTTGCATGAAAGTTTCTCTTTTTATATATATACAAATAAATCGGGCATTTTTAAAGATTTTTATTGTTTAGAGTTAAATTCTTTAGAAGAAAATTTTTCATTGCTTCCATATAGTGATCCTCACACTTTACTAGATACTTTTTATCAAAAGAAAGATAAACAAGATAGACTCCAAAATAAATCTACAGATTTACAAAAACTCATTCATACAAATATTGAAAGATGTAATAAAAAATCAAAAATACTTAATGAAACTCTAAAAGAATGTGCTGAAAAAGATTCGTTAAGAATAAAAGGAGACCTTTTAACTTCTTATATTTACACACTAAAGAAGGGCGATAGCGAATGTACTTTATTAAATTTTTATAGTGAAAATGAAGAACAATATATTAAAATTGCTTTAGATAAAACAAAAACTCCTTCTGAAAATGTTCAGCGTTATTATAAAAAATACAATAAACTCAAAACCTCAGAAGAATATGCTAAAGTTCAGCTTGAAAAAAATATTGAAGAAACAGAATATTTAAATTCTGTTCTCACTAACATAATAAATGCTGAAAGCTATGACGAAATTGATGAAATAAAAAATGAATTAATTGAAACTAAATATATAAGATTTAGAAAAAATAGTAAAACTTCTAATAAATCAAAAACTTCTAAGCCTCATCATTTTGTTTCTAGTGATGGGATTGATATCTATGTAGGAAAAAACAACTTGCAAAATGATTATTTAAGTTTAAAATTTGCAAACAAAAATCACCTTTGGTTACATGCAAAAGATATTCCAGGTTCACATGTTATTGTTTGTTCTTTTGAAGTTCCAAATAAAACCCTTGAAGAAGCTGCAATAATTGCTGGATTTTATAGCAAGGGAAAAAATTCTTCGAAATTACCTATAGATTATACAAAAGTAAAAGAATTAAAAAAACCAAATGGATCAAAGCCTGGTATGGTTATTTATCATACTAACAAGTCTTTAATAATAAATCCAAGCGATTTTAATAATCTATTTAAAGATTAATTAAACTTATAGGTGCTACAAAAGATTCTATAAATGTAGAGCCTCTACTTATTTCTTTAAAATTGAAATATAATTTTAAAACAAAAAAGGTGCTAACAACTTTAACAGTTATTTAGCACCTTTTCTACCAATATTCACTTACTATATTTCAACATGTAAATAAAACTTTGTAAATATGTTTTCAAATCCTTATTTATATATTTAAAGTAAATACATTATGATTTAATCTAATAATTCATTTATTAATGTGTCTCCAAAATTCTTAATTTTATCATTATGAAAATATTGATAATAATGACACATAATTTTACCATTATATAATTTTCTATTTTTAGTTGATTTTACTCCAAATACCTTTTCAAAATTCTCAAGTGATGTTAATATGTTGAAATCCCAACTTTCTAACTTATTCTTCACCTTCCCCATATGTCTATAAAGAATATCTAATATTTCTTCTTCACCAAGTCTTTCTCCATATGGAGGATTAGAAATTATAAATCCATGTTTTCTAGAAGTTGAAAAATCAAAAAAGTCTCTTTTTTGAAATTCTATATATTTATCAACGCCAGCCCTCTTAGAATTCTCCATTGCAAATTTAATAACATTATAATCTATGTCATATCCTATCATTTTTAGATCTTTATCTTTTTGAGACTTCTTAGCCCCTTCTCTTACAGAATTAAAATCATCTTCACTAATAGATGGCCATGTTTCACATATAAAGCTTCTATTTACTCCTGGCGCAATATTTTGAGCTATCATAGCAGCTTCAATTAATATTGTCCCTGATCCGCAAAATGGATCTATAAGTTCAAAATCATCTCTCCATCTTGAAAGTAAAACCATTGATGCAGCTAATGTTTCTTTTATAGGTGCGATTCCAGAAAGCACTCTATATCCTCTCTTATGTAATCCTGGACCAGTCGTATCTATTGTTAGTGTAACTGTATCTTTTAATATAGCCACTTCTATTTTATAAACAGGACCACTTTCACTAAACTGCTCTATTCCATAGCTTTCACTCATACTTGTAATAACAGCTTTTTTAACTATAGATTGACAATCTGGAACACTATGAAGTGTTGATTTAATACTTTTCCCAACAACATGCATAACTCCATCCTTAGGAATAAGTTTACTCCACTCTACTTTTTTTGTTCCTTGGAATAGCTCTTCAAAAGATTTTGCTTCAAACTCAGCCATTTTTATAAGAACTCTATCTGCAGTTCTTAAATGAACATTAGCAATAGCTATATCCATTTCATCCCCTTCAAAGGTTACCTTTCCATTTTCAATTTTCAAATCTTCATAACCAAGCGCTCTTAATTCCTTTGCTGTTATACTCTCTATTCCAAAGGTACTTGTTGCAATTAAATCATACATAATTTTATATTCTCCTCTGTTCAAATTAACTAGTATATTTTATTCATTGTCATTTGAATCATATATTTTAACTGAATCTTCTCCATCAGTTTCCATTAATGAAACTGCTACAATTTCATTTTTAGATGTAGGAATATTTTTACCTACATAATCTGCTCTAATAGGTAATTCTTTATGGCCTCTATCTATTAGAACTGCTAATTGAATAGCTGTAGGTCTACTTACGTCTATAATAGCATCTATTGCAGCTCTTGCTGTTCTACATGTATATAAGACATCATCTATAATAACTATTTTTTTATCTTTTATTTCAAGTCCCAAATCTAAATTTCTGACCTCTATATTCTCATTTAAAATAGTTAAATCATCTCTATATAATGTTATATCTACAGAACCAACTGGAACTTCTTTTCCTTCAATTCCTTTAATATAATTTGCAATTCTTTTTGCAAGTGGGTAGCCTCGAGTCTTAATTCCAAGCAAAACTAAATCCTCTACCCCTTTATTTCTTTCTATTATTTCATGAGAAACCCTTATTAATGTTCTATTTATAGCTTTCTCATCTAATAGAATTGCTTTTAATTTCATGTTATCCCTCCACTTTTAGCTGATTAATATCTTAATTACATTCTTATAAAATTATATATTTCTTTTACTACAATATTAATTTAAAGCACTTAAAAGAAAATGTAAATCAAATAAGCTCATTTCTTAATTTATCTATTATCACCTCAAAATATTCTGGTAATTCCGTAGTAAATTCAACATATTTATTTTTTGTTGGATGAACAAATCCTAAAGTCTTAGCATGTAACATTTGACCTTTTAACTTGAATCTTTGCTTTTTGAAGCCATACAGAGGATCTCCAACTAATGGAAAACCAATTGATGCCATGTGTACCCTTATTTGATGTGTTCTACCAGTTTCTAGTATGCATTTTATTAAGGTAAAACCATTATATCTTTCTATAACTTCATAATGTGTTACTGCTCTCTTTCCATCCTCTACAATTCCCATCTTTAATCTGTCTCTTTTATTCCTTGCAATTGGTTTATCAATAGTTCCAATTTCATTTTTAATTCTTCCTTCAACTAAAGCATAATATTCTCGTTTCATTGAATGATCTTTCAATTGTTCTGAAAGTCTGTTATGAGATTCATCATTTTTAGCAACAACTAACACACCTGATGTATCCTTATCAATTCGATGAACTATTCCAGGTCTTATTACTCCGTTTATACTAGATAAATCAGTGCAGTGAAAAAGCAATGCATTTACTAATGTGCCATTGTAGTTACCAGGTGCAGGATGTACAACCATTCCTTGCGCTTTATTAACAACTATTACATCTTTATCTTCATATAATATATCTAAAGGTATTTCTTCTGCATCTACCTTTAATATTTCAGGTTCTTTAAATATTGCTTCAATCTCATCAAAAGCCTTTAATTTATAATTACTTTTAGGAATTTTATTATTAACCTTGATGCTATCCTTTTCAATAAGTCCTTGAATAAACGATCTTGATTTATCAACAAAAACTCCAGACAAATATTTATCAATTCTTGTTCCTTGATCTTTTTCATCAACTATAAAAACATTTTTATCCATAAATCAATGTCCCTTTCTTTAAACGTGTTATTTCAACATTATAATATAATAAATTATAATTTACAATTGAAACCTTAATCCTAAATTATTCAAAAAATTATAAAAGTCATGCTTTTCATGGTTTGCTAATCGATTTTTAATAATTTATTTTTTATATTACACCAAAAAACCATTAAAATATTTACTGAATGTATGTACTTTTTAAGATATTTTTCTTAAATTAATAAAAAAAATGAACAAACAATTCAAGTTAATTAATAAATATACGAAAATTAACAGTGTGTATTTAAACTACATTTTTTCAATATGCTATCATCATCCAGTATTAGTTATTATACACTCATCTTACAAATCACCATTTAAAACTATTAGATGTACTTAAGAAAATATCAACATATAAGGGGGAACTATTCATGGACATTATGACAATTTTAGGTTTAGTAATTGCATTTGGATCTATAATATTAGGTTATTTATTAGCACATGGTTCATTATTTGCGTTACTTAAATTGACATCAGGACTAATAGTTATAGGAGGAACACTTGGAGCAACTGCAGTTTCCTTTCCTTCAAAAACAATAAAAAAGATGCCAAAGGTAATAGGACTAGCTTTCAAAAAGAAGGAATTTAATTTGGGACAACATATCTCCTATTTTAAAGAAATTTCACTTAAGACTAGAAGAGATGGACTCTTAAGTCTAGAATCCGAATTATATGGTCCAGATTTAGATCCTTTTGCAAAAAAAGGACTTCAAATGGTTGTTGATGGTATAGAACCATCATCAGTAAAAAGCATTTTAAATACAAAATTAGAGAATCTTGCTTCAAGACATGATGATTGTATTGAAATGTTTTCGGCTGCGGGTGGATATGCTCCTACTATGGGTATTGTCGGAACAGTAACAAGTTTGGTTATAGTACTTGCTAATTTAAATGACCCATCTTCAATGGGAGGTGAAATTGCTTCTGCCTTTGTGGCAACATTATATGGACTTGGTAGTGCAAATCTTTTTTGGCTTCCTATTGCTAGTAAATTAAAGGAAATTAATAAGGCAGAAATTATTGAAAAAGAAATGATTATTGAAGCAGTACTTCTCATTCAAGAAGGAGTTAATCCAAATACCTTAGTAAGTAAACTTGTTGGCTACTTGACTGAAGATGAAGCTAAACTATTAGAAGAAATTTAAAGAGGTATAGAAATGAAGAGAATAAAAAAGGAAAAAGATAATTCTGAGAGATGGATGCTTTCTTACTTAGATTTCATAACATTACTTATGATTTTCTTTTTAATGATGTTTGCAATCTCCACTGTTGACAATAAAAAATCTGAAGCACTTGCAAATTCATTAAAGGTGGGCTTCAATTCTGGAAATGGTGAAAATATAATAGCAATATCTGATGATTCTAATTCTCCACCTGTAATAGTAGACGATGAAGCACTTACAGCAGCTGCTGAAGAAGAAAAATTAACTGAAGTAAAAAAGAAAGTCGATGAACTTGTAAACAATTCCGAACTGAAAGGAAGTGTTACTACATCAATTCAAGAGAGAGGCCTTTTGATAAGTTTTAATGATAGTGTATTCTTTAATAGTGGTGAGGCCAACATTAAGTCTGACTGGCAGGGTAAATTAAACTCTATATCAAAAGTTTTGAATGGAATTGATAATTATATACGTGTTGAAGGACATACCGATAATGTTGCCATTAACACAGACTACTTCCATTCAAATTGGCAACTTTCATCAGTAAGAGCCGCAAATGTTGTTGAGTTCTTAATTACTCAAGGTAGTGTTAGTCCTGGAAGATTATCATCTGTAGGATATGGAGAATATAGACCTATTAAAAGTAATGATACTGAAGAAGGAAAATCTTCAAATAGGCGGGTTGATATCGTAATATTAAATACTAAGTTTAATAACTCTGAAACTTCAACACAATAAAGAGTATAAAAAAAACCACTTTCAGGTTTTGATGTTGCATAAAGACAAAATATTTATAGTATAATATTTAAAACTCCAATCAATAACATTTTATTTGGTTGGAGTTTTACAAATTGGATCATAAATGTTTTTAAGTAATATTATGTATATAAAATATTATAAAGATACCCCTTGGTTTTTCAACAAAATTTTAACTTTAATAATTAGTCACGGTAACAAAATATTCCTTAGAGCATATCTTTCTAATATATTAGCCTGAAACTTTCGGAGCACATCAAAAGTGCTTAAATTACTTTTAAATCTATATTTTATTAAAAGTAATAAAATATAGATAATAAGGGCACTATATATTTGTATGGATATTGCGTTAAGGGTTCTTCCAACCCATTTTTTAATAGTCAGATGTTGTTTTATCCATTTAAAGAATAACTCAATATCCCAACGCTTTTTATAGAGAGATACTATATCTTCAGCTGGCATATCGAATATGTTAGTAACTAAACGGAATTCTTCGTCGGAGTCCTTAGTAAAATATAGAATCTCTCTATATTTATATTTAGTTTTATTTTTACTATAATCAGACCCCATTGTAACAATATAATCATATAGATTATCTATTCCAGTATAAATGGACAAATACTCCTCCGTAACAGAGTTGCTTTGTTGTCTTGTGATAAATTTATAATTATCATGACTCATTTCATCATACCAAGAATACTTAAAATATCCCTTATCAAATAAATATATATTTTTCTCCGAATTAACATAACCGTCAATACAACTACGTTCTCCTACTTTAGCAGGGCGGATGCTAATTTTATCAGGTAACTTAGTTTCAAATGATAAAAGAGTACTAATTCTAACAGCAGATTTTTCATCTTCATAATAGAGTTCAGGGGCTAAGCCCTTGCCTATACTAACTACTGATGAATCTATTATTTTAATATCTTTAAAGTTCTTTATTTTAACTAAAGAATTCATTTCTTTATCAGCTTTTACCAATAATTCTTCGAAAACATTTCTAAATAAATCTGATGACTTACTCTTATTTAATCTAGATATTTGGGAATAACTTGGCATGTTGAAATCCTTACTTATCTTAGATGAATTTTTATATTTAGCATTAATATCTCTTAATCCATCACAGCCGGAGATTTGTAAAAACAACATTGTTAGAATATGATCCCGACCTGTATAGCACTTTGAGTATTTATATTCATTATTCGCTTTTCTTAATTTTCTTCCAATATTCCCATCAATAAGTTTAATTAATTTTCTAAACACACTTCTATTTGCAAGTTTATCCATAATCAAAAACAACCTCCAATCTTATAATTGAAGGTTGTCCTTGATATTCAATAATTATTCATTGAAAATTGTTGCTTTATGCAACACTAAAAACTTTCAGGTGGTTTTTTTATACTCTTTATTTGTTTGAATTTATCTAATCCCCTTGAACAAAAAAACTCTTTATTTCATTTAATTCATCATTTAATGAATTACTTTCTTGCAAGTCTTGGAACTTTTCTTCCTTTTCATCTGCCTCATTTACTAAATTTATTTTTTTCTCTATTATTTCTTCTTGGATTACTTCATCATCTTCTATAGGATCTGAAACATTGTAATTTTTAACAAAGTCTTTCTCTAAATCATCAAATGTTTCTAATTGTGTATTCATAAAATTTCTATATTTTGCTCTGAATTTAATAAATTCTTGTTTAACTTGTTCATATTCATCATTTATTTTGATAACATCACTATGTGATTTATCCATAAGCTTTTGAGCAGATTCATTTGCATTTTTTAGCATTAATTCTGCTTCTTTTTGTGCTGAATTTTTCGCTTGCTCTGCTGCATTTTGTGCAAGAAACAATGTATTCTGTATAGTATTTTCAAGTTTCGAATAGTGATCTAATTTTTCATTTAAATTAGCAAGTTTTTCTTTTAAGTTTGCGTTTTCCTTATAAAGTTCTTCATAATTTTCCACTACTTCATCTAAAAATTCATCAACCTCATCCGAATGATATCCTCTTAATCCCTTTTTAAATTCCTTGTTGTTTATATCCATTGGTGTTAATTTCATGCTTTCACCTCAATTATGTATATTTTTTAATAATAATTTTTATTCTTCCACTTTTGCTATTCCCAATAGAATTACCTAAAATAAATTTTCCAAAACCTCTTATGGTAATTCTTTCTTCACCTTTAAGTTCATAACTTTTATCTTTTATCTTAACGTAATTTATAAGCACTTGACCTTGCTCTATCATTGCTGTAGCATTTGATCTAGATACATTTATAATTTTAGAAATAACCCCGTCAATTCTTAAAGAAGAAACTAAAATAATTTCTTCTTTAAAATTAACTTTAGGAAGAAGTTCAAAATTATCAATCACTTCTGCACTACAAACAACTTTAGAAATCTTATCAATGTTATATATAATAAAATTTTCTATTTCTTCACATACTGCTACATAACATGTATTTTTATCTACCAGCAAATCACCAATTTTATTTCTTTCTATCCCAAGTGATAATATTCCACCTAAAAAGTCTCTATGTGTAAGGTTTAAAAATTTCGATGTATTCTCAATCTTTATCAACTTCATTGGAAATGTATTATCATATACATTATTAAAAGAAATCATTCTTCTTTCTGCATCTTGAAAAAAACCATTAGTTTCAACTTTAAAATCCTTACTACCTAAATTTTTTTCAAACCAAGTCCATATATTGGGTGTATAAAAATTTTTCCCAAACATAGGTATATCTTTGTTTTTAGATAATAGATATCTCTCATACAGGTTTAATGCTTCATTTTTATCATCAGTAAAATATTTACTGATTTTGTCTTTCATATTGATATTAAAATCCTTTTAAAGAAATCTATTATAAATATAGCAATTATAGGTGAAAAATCCATTGGTAATCCAGGAATTAATTTATCCTGTAACCTTTTAAGTGGTTCTAAAAAAGGATAAGTAAAATTGCGTATTATACTTATAAACCTATTCCCTTGCATTTGTGGAATCCACGAAGCTATAATTTCTATGAATATAGCTAATTCTAATAAGTTAAATAACGTATTAAGAACCATAGTAATACTATATAGCAAATCTTATTCCCCCTATTTTGACCAATTAAACACAGCTTTTGAACTAAGCTCATTTTTTAGCTCATTTGTTACTTCAACATTAGAAGGTGATAGAATATATACACCTTTTTCAATTTGTTGTAATTCTCCACCTAAGGCATAACAAGAACCACTTATAAAATCTAATAATCTTTGTGCAATTTTTAATTCTAAAACTGTTGTATTTACTAGAACTATTCTTCTATTTTTAAGTGCTTCACAAATTTCAGTTGCTTCTTCATAATCTACCGGTTTTGTAATTGTAACCTTTGCATTTGAAGATGTATGGATATTTACAACTTTACTATTTTTCTTATTTGTAATAACCGGTTCTATTTCATCTTCATCTCTCATCTCATTTTCATATTCTTCATCCTCATAATTATCATAGTCTTCATAATCCTCAAACCCTAATAAAGATTTAACCTTTGATAAAATCTTGCTCATTTTTTACTCCCCCTGTATTATAATTTCTTTCTCCGAATATCCCTGTTCCTATTCTAACTAAATTAGAACCTTCTTCTATAGCTGTCATATAATCATGAGTCATTCCCATGGATAATATGTTCATATTAATATTATTATATTTTTTCTCTTTAAGTTCTTCAAATATCTTTTTTGTTTTTTTGAAATAAGCTCTATTACTATCTTCATTTCCTTTTGGAATAATCACCATTATACCATTTACAGAAACATGGTTACATTTTTCAATTAATTCTATAAATTCATATAAATTTTCCTCTAGAATTCCACTTTTGCTTTCTTCTCTTCCAATATTAATTTGAATTAATACATTAGCTACTTTATTAGCTTTTCCAAAAACCTTTTCTATTTCGTTTAATAAACTACTATTCGCTAGAGAATGTATTAAATAAACGTTATCCACTAAATATTTAACTTTATTACTTTGAAGTTGCCCTATGAAATGCCATCTTACATCATCATGAAAATTTTCTGATTTTTTTATTAATTCTTGTACTTTATTCTCTCCAAAATCTCTCATGCCTGCTATATATGCTTCTTCTAGTGCTTCTAGTGGCTTTGTTTTAGAAACAGCTAAAAGCCTTACATCTTCTGGAATTCTAGATTTTAGTTCTTCTATATTTTGCTTAATCCCCATAATTTAACACCTTACAACTATTCCTTTCTATGCTACACTTAGTTTATATTCTATATAACTTTAAAATTTCCTTCAAAAATATAAATTAAATTTTATTTTTTACTCTCATCTCTCTCCATATATTTAATATTTGCGTTTGATGTTGTTGGCGGCATGATGATTTTATCTATTTCTTCAATATTTACATAAAGCTTTCTAAATATAAGCTCTTTAACATGACTTCCATCTTCTAAAAGAGCTGCTTTTAATTTTTCAGGATCTCCTATAGCATAAATATTAAATGGAGCATACTCCATTCCACCATCATCAAATCCAATAAATGCCCAGTTGCAGATTACTCCAGACCAGGGAATAACTCTATGGCTATTAACACTAATAGCTTCTGCTCCAGCCACTCGAAGCTCATTTAATATTAAAGCCATATCATTATCATGCAAAAGCTTATTATTAATTTCAGATGTATTTTCTTCAAGTGCATTAGTATTTCCATCATTTATCTTTAATAAAATTCCTGAACCCTCGGTTTTATTTAGTCCAATAAACATTTGATAATCGCTAATTTGAGCTTTCATATCTTCAAGAATCTTATCATTTTTTGTATAATTATTTTCATAATTTTCAATTTTGTCCTTCTTTTCAATATTATCTTCTTTTAGATTTCCTATTTCCTTATATAAAGTTGCTCTTTCTTCAACTGCATTTTGATACTCTGTTGCATTTAATTGACTATAAGATTGAATTCCTTCAAAATTAAAATTCATTGATATTAAAGCTCCTAATATTATGGTTGCAATGAAAACAAAGAAAAAGCCTTTATTATTTTTCATCACATCACCTCTTTATTTAATATCATTCTTTTCTTTTTCTATTGAATTTTTTCTAGATAAATTTTTTTTCCTAATTTTAAAATCTTCTAATAAAAGTCTTCTTATAATTGCAAAATTATCAAATATTCTTCCTCCAAATACTATTACTGCTGCTATATATATTGGAATTCCCAGTTTATCACCTAAATAGGCAAGACCTGCTGCAAGTAGTGCATTACCAAAAAATCCTGATATAAATATATCTGCTTGAAAATTCTTTGAAAGAGTTCCTCTCATTGCGCCAAAAACTGAATCTAAACATGCAAGTATAGCTACTGACATATATGGTGATAGTTTATCTGATATATTAACATCAAGTACAAATCCAAGTATAATTCCAATTAATAGTCCTATTATTGCTATCAAACTAACTCTCTCCTATTCCTTCACTAATTTAATAAATTCGCTTTTTAATGATTGTGTTGTCTTTCCTATAACTATATCATCCTCGGATTTTATTTCATTATTATAGTTAGGAAGAGCAAGATATTCTAAAGATCCCGGAAAAGAGATTCCTACATTAAGCCTACCTTTTTCACCAATTGCTTTGATTACAATTTTATCTCTCGGATAAACTTTTCCAGTAGATCCTATTGCAATTCCATTTCCTGCCGTCTTAATTCCTGTCTGTGGAGTTACTCTAATATCATTTATGCATATAGCCTCTGCTCCAGAGTACCAAAGTAAATTTACTATATGAACTAATTCGTCTTCGCCTAAGTCTCTACTATTATCACTTGAATTTGATCCAAATATAGAAGACTTTGGTGTTATAGTAAGCGTTATTCCTGGCCCTTTAACATCAACTACTCCTAAATGCATTCTAGCATTATCAAGTTGATTCTTTATATCTGTACCTAAATCGCCATTTTTAGCTGCTGTTTCTTCAAGTTGCTTAAGTTCTTCTGATAACTTCGAATTTGTTGCTCCCAGCTCTTCTTTTTGTTTCTTTAATATTTCAATTTCTGAAATCATATCATTTTTATCATAAGTACTAATGTTTGCCGAAGTATTTTTGTTAGATAAAACTTTAAATTGATATGCTAATAAAAAGCCTAAAAGTCCACAAACAATAGCTACAAATATTTGAGATCTAGATATCTTCATTCCTACCTTACCTTTCTTCTTTATAATATATAGGTGCTCCATCAAACCCTACATCCACATATCCTTTTGTAATTGCAATATCTGGATTTTCAATTATATGTAGAAGCTTATTCATTTTATCTGGTATATTTTCGTCATTACCAATTCTTCCTTCTACCTTACCAATATACACCTTAATATTTATCAAATCACTTAAGTCAATAACATTTATATTATAATTAGTTGGATTACTTTTTATGATCTGATAAAAAATTTCTAAAAATTTCAACAATCTACCATCATCCAAGGTTTTATTCCCTAATTCAACATCTTTCAAATCTACTCCTATAACATTTACTAAATTTCTATTTTCAACATTATCTGTTTTTTCTAGTAAATTTGATTGACTATCTAAAATATATTTATATCCATCTTTATCTATATAATATATTCCTTGCTTCTCTGAAACTTTTATATTTATCTGTTTAGGGTACGCCTTACTAATTTCAACATTTTCTACATAAGGATTTTTCTTAGCTTCATTTATTATATTATGTTTATTTATAAAGAAAATATTCTGACCAATTATATTCTCTGTTCTTTTTTTCACATCTTCTCCACTCATAATCGGATTTCCTAAAACGGCAATCTTCTTAATAGTAAATATACTTGATTTCGTTACAAAAATCATTACTACAATAATCAATATTATAATTGTCATACCTATTTTTCTTACTAGTCTTCTGCGTTGTGCTTTTAAAATGAGTTTATTATTTACTTTTACCATATACATCCCTATTCTTTACATGCCACTTACATAATAACATGAATTTTAATTTTACTATAATTTTCATAATATAATAATACCACTTTAAGAAGATACTTTCATTAACTTTTCACATAGAATTTTTTCATACCTAAAGTTTAAGATATGGTTTTATCTTTTATGCATACGCAAGAAAATAACAAGTCAAAATTGCAGTGTATATTTTGTCTTTCTATTTTTTTAAATATTCCATATATTATTATCTTAGAAGAATATTATATAAAAATTCTCAGATACACTCTGCTAGATTGATTTAAATATATTATGCAATTAGATATATCCATAAGTTTCACAATTCATTTATCCGATAGCTAGCATCCGTAACATTCCCACTTCTTCAAGTGGGAATGTTACGGATGCACGTTCCTGGACTAGGTGCCCCTTAAAGATATAAGTTCAACTAAATTCAGGTGGAGTTAAAACTCCACCTGAAAAGTTTCACTTTATATTTTTTTCATCTCTTCTTTTCCTTCAATTTGCCGGGATATATTTAAGAGTATTCCAATTGCCATCATATTAATTACAAGAGATGTTCCTCCATAACTAATAAATGGTAATGGCACTCCTGTAACTGGCATTGATCCTGTAACAACTGCAATATTTATTAAAGATTGTACTGCTATAACCGAAGTTATTCCTATAGCAAGAAGTGTACCATAAGTATCTCTTGCTTTCATTGCCACACTAATTCCTCTCCAAATAAATATTATAAAAAGAATTATTATACATATACATCCTATAAGTCCTAACTCCTCTCCTATAATGGAGAAAATAAAGTCATTATGTGGTTCTGGCATATATAAAGTTTTTTGTCTTGATTGACCAAGTCCAAGTCCTGTAACCCCACCTGCACCTAATGCATAAAATGATTGTATTAACTGATATCCATCACCAATCGGATCCTTCCATGGATTTGTAAAATTAAGCAATCTTTTCATTCTATAAGGTTCTAATATAGTGAATGCGGCTACTGCTGCAACCATAGCTGGAGCCACAATGCCAAACAGATGCTTTATTTTACCTCCCGCCGCAAATAGTATAATAAATGTAACAATCATTATAACTGATGCAATACTTAAGTTTTTCTCTGCTAACACTAAAGCCGCATAAAATCCTGAAATTACTAGATATGGAACTATTCCTGTATTAAAGCTTTTAACACCTTCTCCTTTAATTTCAAGACTCATAGCCATAAAAAGTACTACAACATATTTTGCAAGCTCAGAAGGTTGAAAACTAAGTGGTCCAATATAAATCCATCGTTGTGCTCCATTAACACCTTCAAAAAAGAATACTGCTATTAATAATGGTATAGATACTATCATTATTGCTATTGTATATTTCTTTAGTTTATGATAATCAATGCACATTGTAAATGCCATTGCTCCCACTCCAATAACTGCTGACATTAATTGTCTCTTTAAATAATACATACTATCTTTATTTATAAACATCGCGTAATAAGAGCTTGCAGAATATACCATAACTACACCAATTGTCAAAAGTAAAGCTACCGTATAAAATATTCCATAATCTATTTCACCCATTTTCTTTTTTCTTTTGGACCTAACGACTTTCATACATAAATCCTCCAAACCTAATTAAAGTGCTATAAAACCTATAATACATAAGATTGCTGTAATACTCGAAAATACTATTACTATCTTTACTTCATTCCATCCTAATTGTTCAAAATGATGATGTATAGGAGACATCTTAAATACTCTTTTTCCTGTTAATTTAAATGAAGTAACTTGAATTATAACGGATAAGGTTTCAATTAGATAAATACCCCCAACTATAATTACAATCAACTCCATCTTAAGCATTAATGCTATTGTAGCTATAACTCCTCCAAGAGCTAATGCGCCTGTATCCCCCATAAATATCTTTGCAGGAAAAGCATTAAATTTTAAGAACCCAAGTAAAGCTCCAGCTAATGCTATTGCAAAAATTGCCACTTCATGGTTTTGTGTTCTAAAGCCAACAATCGTAAAGAATGTTAGGACAATCACTGTAACCGAAGTTGCAAGTCCATCTATACCATCTGTTAAATTTACTGCATTTGTTACAGCTGCATAAAAAACAACTACAAATGGTATATATAACATACCTAAATCTAATCTAAACCCTTTATTAGCAAATGGGATTAATATATCAGTTCCTATATATTTATACCCATACCAACCTAAAGCTAATGAAAATAAAATTAATAATATCATTTTTTGTGCTGCTTTTAATCCTAAGTTATCCTTATGGATTATCTTCAAAATATCATCTAAAAATCCAATAAATCCAAATGCAAGAAATGAATATAAAATTATCATTTCTTTATCCATAGGCTTATGTCCCATAATTAACATGGTAGTCGCTACAGAAATAAAAAATATAAGTCCTCCCATTGTTGGAGTTCCGGATTTCTTTTGATGACTTTTAGGTCCTTCTTTTCTAATGTTTTGCCCAAATTTTAATTTGTGTAATATTGGTATAAATATTGGTCCAAGTACTATTGAAAATATAAATCCCATTATTAATGGTGCTAAAATTTTCGAGTTAATTAATACGTTCATTGTTTCCCCCATCTAGTGTTGCCCAAGGCATCTGAAAGAAAATAACTGTCCAATTTATATTTTGTGCGAGTCACTTACTCAGTGATTGTATACCAGTCAAGCTTCCTTATGAAACAAAATAAACAAGCATATTGGCAGTTATTTTTTGAAGATGCCTAATTAAAGGCAATTCACCTCCTTCGTTTTATTTTTCAATCAATTTAATTATTTCTTCAAACTTTTCACTTCTTGAAGCTTTAATTAAAATAGTATCATTTATTTTAATCATATTAGCTAGCTTTTCCATTAGTTCTTGCTTTGTTTCAAAGAGCATCGTACCTTCTTTAAATCCTTCTTCATAACATTCTTTAAATTTTCCTGTAGTTAATAAAATATCAGCTTTTCCTTTTGCAAATCTTCCAACTTCAGTATGAGCTTCTTCTGCATAATCTCCAAGCTCACCCATAGATCCAAGTACTGCTATCTTTCTATCTCCAGAATAATTTTCTAGTACTCTAAGTGCTGCTTTCATAGAATCAGGATTAGCATTATATGAATCATTTATAATTGTAAAATCATCTTTCTTTATAAATTCAAGTCTCATAGAAGTAGCATTAAAATTCTCTAGACCTTTTTCCATTTCATCAAATGTAAGCCCAAGGTCTTTTGCTATTTGTATGCCTATAAGTGCATTTAACACATTATGTTCTCCAACCATATTTAAATTAAATCTATGGCTTTCGTTATTTTTAGTAATCGCATCAAAGCTTGTAGTTTCACATGTTAATTCTATATTCTTAGCATAAAGATTATATTCTTCATCATAACCTATTTTTTCTAGATTAAACTTATCCTCTTCATTAACTGTTTTTAACATATCATTTTCACAGTTTACTATTAATGAGTTTTTATCATCAAAAAAATCAGTTATGCACATCTTCTCTTTAAGTATATTTTCTCTACTCTTCAAATATTCTATATGTGCTACTCCAATATTGGTTATTGCTGAAATATTTGGACATGCAATTCTTGCAAGCCTATTTATTTCTCCAAAATTACTAGTCCCCATTTCAAGGACTGCTATATCATAATCTTTTGAAAGTTCAAATATCATAAGAGGTAGGCCAATCTCATTATTAAAATTGCCTTGTGTTTTGAAGACTTTGTATTTCCCACTTAAAAATGCAGCTACTAAATCTTTAGTTGAAGTCTTACCAGTAGATCCTGTTATTCCAACAACTTTTATCCCAATTTTTTTTCTATAAAATCTAGCTAGATCTCCTAGCGCTGTTTTAGTATTATTAACTTTAATAATAGTTCCTCTATCATTTAATTCCTCAACTTTAAATTTTATTTCATCAACTATTACTATAGATGCACCTTTTTCAATAGCATGTATAACATAATCGTTCCCATTAAAATTTTCTCCCGTTAATGCAATAAATAAATTATCTTTTTCAATTTTTCTTGTATCTGTAGAAACTTTATTGAAGTTTCCGTCATTGTTTTCAACTAATACTTTTCCATTAATAGCTTCAACTATCTCAGATAAGCTTAAATTCATTTCATCCACCCCTTTAATTCAATTGACAATTATCAGTTAACAGTTAACAATTGTTATGCAATTTCCTTCAGAAATTGAATTATATATATAAATACCTTGGCATTTTTTATAACCAAATTATTTCAAGTCCTTTAGGAAAAATGAAAATCAAAATTTTATATTTGGTTTCTTCAGCTTTCTCTTTGAGCTTGTTCCTTAATTGTTAACTGTTCATTGTTCATTGTTCATTGATTCAAGTATTTCTTTAATAACTTCTCTTTCATCAAAATGTATCGTTTCATTTTTTAAAATTTGATAAGTTTCATGCCCTTTACCAGCAATAACTATTACATCACCTTTGTTTGCAATATTAATAGCTTTTTTTATGGCTTCTTTTCTATTCTCTATTACCATATATTTATTTTTATTAAGTCCAACTTCAATATCTTTTATAATGTCCATTGGTTGTTCACTTCTTGGATTATCAGAGGTTATTATTGTAATATCTGCAATATCTATTGATATTTTACCCATTTGTGGTCTTTTAACCTTATCTCTGTCTCCCCCACAACCAAATAGTGATATTAATTTTCCTTTGGTGAATGCTTTTGCAGTTTTTAAAATGTTATCTAGTCCATCTGGCGTATGAGCATAATCTATAATAATTTCATAAGGCAAATTATATTCATTTGCTACTCTTTCACATCTTCCAGGAACAACAACTTTTTGCATACCATTTTTTATTGCTTCTATTGGAATTCCAAGCTTAAAGCAAGCTGTAATTGCACCTAATGCATTATAAATATTATATTCACCTGGTATATTCAAAATAAACTGCTCATTTCTTTCAAGATTAAGTTTAAATTTAATGCCTCTACTTCCCATTTCTTCATCAAATGCTTTAAAATTCGAATGCTCATTTACTGAAAATGAATACACATTATTTGCCTTTAAATCAATCAAATCATTATTTACTTGTTTTCCATAATCATCGTCAATATTGATAAGTTTTATTCCACATCTTTCAAATAATTTAAATTTTGCTTTATAATAATTTTCAAATGTCTTATGAAAATCTAAATGATCTCTGGTCAAATTTGTGAAAATACCAACTTCAAATTTAACTCCATAAACTCTATCTAATTCCAACGAATGAGAAGATACCTCCATCACACAATATTCTACACCTTTATTTACCATTTCAAAAAATAATTCTTGTAATTCTAACGATTCTGGAGTTGTCCTTTCAGTATGAATTTTTTCACTTCCTATATAATTTGCAATCGTTCCAATTAACCCAACTTTTTTATTATTTGCTTCTAAAATATCTTTAATCATAAACGCAGTTGTAGTTTTTCCATTAGTTCCTGTTATACCTATTATTTTCATTTTACTACTAGGATTTTCATAATAATTAGCTCCCATTAATGCTAGTGCTTTTCTTGTATCACTGCACTTAATAATAGTAATTTTTTCATCTTGAATTTCTATATCATCTTGAATTACTATTACATTAGCTCCTTTTTTAATTGCATTTTCAATATATTTATGCCCATCAGTTGCATATCCCTTGATACAGATAAAAATATCAAGTTCTTCAATCTTTCGACTATCATAATTTATTTTATTAATTTCTACATTAATTTCTCCTTGAATAACTTCACAATCTACTCCTTTTAAAATAGTTTTTAAATTCATATTCACTCTCTCCTAACCGTTTAATTTAATCATACCAAATAAAACATGCCTTATTACTAAAAAAATATAGCATGTGATTATTCCCCACATGCTAGTATTTTATCATTTGTCCTAATTCATTCTAATACACATCAAAAATATAATCTAAATAATTTTCTAATCTTTATAGTCTGAACTTAAGATTAATTTAACGTTTGTTCCTTTAGTTATGACTTCTCCCTGTGAAATGTCTTGCTCTGATACCATTCCACTTCCTTCAAATGTAAATACTATTCCAAGATTTTTTAGTAACAAAGTAGCATCTTCTTTTGAATATCCTCTAACGTCTGGCATTACAACATTATTATTATAAGTCGCATCACTACTTGTGTAAAGATTTATTTTTGAGCCTTCCTTTACTGAATATCCCGGATATGGTGTCATATCTATTACTGACTCTCCATCTCCATCTCCATCTATATTAAAATCTAATTTTGATTCTTTTAATTCTTTTTTAGCATCTGCAATTTTCATACCTCTAATTTCTGGAATTACTACATCTCTAGAAATTTGTCCTAAATTCTCATTTGAAAATTCACTATCAAGATAATTAAAAATATCTGTAAATAAGGTTTTTGCTGGCGGTACAGCTACTTGTGCTGCATAATATACACCATTACTTGGTTCATCAATAGTTATCATTACAGTAACTTTAGGATCAGAAACTGGTGCCATTCCAACAAATGAAGAAATATATGCTCCCTCTTGATATCTACCATTAATAACCTTTTGTGCAGTACCTGTTTTACCTCCAATATGATATCCTTCTATAAAAGTTCCTGTTCCAGACCCTCCAGTTACAACACGTTCAAGATATGTTCGAAGCTCTGCAGTTTTTTCTGTACTTGCAACTGTAGTAGTTTTAGGCTTAAAAGTTTCATCAACTATATTAACATTATTTTCATCATCATGAGTAACTTCCTTCATAACATGGGGTTGAATTAAAGTTCCTCCATTAGCTAACGCATTAAGTGCTGACATATATTGAACTGAATTAACTGTATTTGTTTGACCAAATGCTATTGTTGCAAGATCTGCCTCTGATACTTTATCAACTGCTTTTACAATCCCCTTAGCTTCCCCTGGCAAATCTATCCCGCTAGTTTTTCCAAATCCAAATTTTTCAATATATTCACATAATTTTTCCTTACCAATCATAGCTCCTAATTTCATAAATCCTACATTGCAAGAATTTTGAATTATGTCGCCAAATTTTTGAGCACCATGACCTTGAGTTTTCCAGCACTTTGGATGAATACCACCAACTGATAATGAACCATTGCAAACGAAATCCGTGTCTGCATTAGCAACATTTTCCTCCAATGCAGTAATAGCTGTTATTACTTTAAATATTGATCCTGGTTCAAAAGTATCATTAACCAATCTATTTCTCCACATTTTTTGTAGCTTTTCACTTGAATTTGCTCCGTCAAATGAGTCTGCTCCGTCATATGGACTATTAGGATCAAAATCAGGTTTATTTACCATAGCTAGCACTTCTCCAGTTTTAGGATCCATGACTAATACTGATACTGCTTTAGCTTTAGTATCATCATAAGCTTGCTTTGCTGCCTTTTCAGCAAAATATTGAATATTCTCATCAATAGTAAGAGTAATATCTTTACCATTTACCGGTGATGTAAACTGTGATATGGTATAAGGCAAATCCCTATTATTTTTATCAAGTTCCGCAATCTTCATACCTGGAACTCCTGATAAATAAGAATTATATTTAAGCTCTACTCCTGTTAACCCCTTACCATCAACATTCGTACTTCCTAGTACATGTGCTAGAAAATTGTTATTTGGATAATATCTTTTTGTATCTGGTGAAACTAAAACTCCACTTATATTAAGTGCTTTTATTTTATCTGCTTTTTCCTTTTCTATTCTTCTTATAAGTGTAGCTGAACCTGCAGATGCACCACTTGGAAGTTTAGTTTCAAGTTTTTCTTTAACTTTTGCAGAATCTAAATCTAGTGCTCCTGCGATTACAGGTGCAATATCATTAGTAGTTAATCCATTTTCTCCAGAAGGTATAGGAATCCCTACACTTTTCATTTTTTCAATTTCTTTACTTGATAATTGACTTAATCCTCTTGATAAATATGACCTAATAGAATTTAAGTCAAAGTCAACTCTATAAACATTGGCAGATACAGCAAGTTCTTTTCCGTTTCTATCTAGAATTCTTCCTCTAATAGCATCAATCTTTACTTCGCTTGTCCATTGTTCTTCCGCTCTAGCAGCATAATCTGCCCTCTTAACTATCATTATATAAGAGAGCCTAATGGTCAAAATTGCAAAAACAACAGTCAACACAAGAGCTGCAACACTTATCCTTTGACGCATTTTCGCTTTATCATTATAATTTTTCTTTTTCAATATCTATTTCCTCCACGCACTTTCTTTTATATAAGACACATGAAATAAAATAACAGATCAAAGATGCGTTGTATATTTTTCATCATTAATCGTTATTTTCTTTCATATTCCTAAAAACTATTAAAGCTTAGATGAAATCATTTTTAATATTGTTCTCAAGTAAATATTTTAATTGCTAATTTTATAATTTCTAAAGTAATTGTAAAATCACTTTAGAAAATTCATAAATTTGGAGAACAAATTGGTTTCTTTAGTACTATCATTAGAACTATTTGAGTTTAAATTCTCAAAATAATTTTCCGAAAAGTCAATTCTTACCGTTTCCTCTTTCTTAGGAATGAACATAGCTAACTTCGTCCCAGCTTTTTCTTGAATGTTGCTTAAAGAAGAAAATTTTAACAACTTTACTTTTAACGCTTCATTTTCTTCTTGTTTTTGATTAATTTGAGTACTTATATCACTTATTTTCCTTTGCATATTATAAACCTTACTATCTCCAGAAATTGTTATAAACCCAAAGCTAAATATAACAATCGCCACAGTTAAAATATATTTCCTATCATTTTTTCTTCTATTTCTTAATAAGGTATTTCTATTGTTTATATCTTTTCGTCTTTGTATTTGTTTATGTTTTTTATCTGATTTACGTACTCCACTTTTTCTTTCTGGTGCTGATACTGTACTACCCTTTATATAATCATATTCTCTTCCTGCCAATTTATTCACATCCCAACTTATTTATAACATAATATTAAGTGAAACTTGATTCAAATAAGGGTTAATCCCAATTTGAACCTTTTAATTGAATCCATCCCATAATGAGTACCTTGTTAAGGAACTAAGTAACATTTATCGCCAGCATTAAAATACCGCGAATTAGTGGTAGGTAGCTATAGTCAAAATTATAATTTCTCAATTATCCTAAGTTTAGCACTTCTACTTCTTGGATTTTCTTCTATTTCATTTTCAGTTGGTGCTATTCCCTTTTTTGATATAGTCTTAACCACTGGAGATTTTCCACAAGCACAGATTGGAAATCCTTTTGGACAAGTACATGGATTTTCTAATTCTCTAAATTTAAGTTTTACTATTCTATCTTCTAAAGAATGGAATGTTATAATGGCCATTCTTCCTCCCTTATTTAATCTATTTACTCCATCTTCTATAGTTTTATTTAATATTTGTAGTTCTGAATTAACTTCTATTCTAATAGCTTGAAAAGTTCTTTTTGCCGGGTGAGGACCTTCTCTTCTCAGCCTTGCTGGGATTGCAGCTTTAATAATATCTACAAGTTCAAAAGTTGTTTCTATAGGTTTTTCTGCTCTTCTATTAACTATAATATTGGCAATTCTTTTAGCAAATCTTTCTTCACCATAATCCTTTATTATTTTATATAATTGGTCTTCACTGTAATTATTTACAATTTCATAAGCTGAAAAATCACTATCCCTATCCATTCTCATATCTAAGGAAGCATCTTTCATATAACTAAAGCCTCTTTCAGCCTCATCAAGTTGATATGACGAAACTCCAAGGTCCATTAAAATTCCATCTACTTTATCCACGTCTAACTCATTTAAAATATTATCTATATTGTAAAAATTATTGTGAACATATTTTACATTTGTAAATTCTTGTAATCTTTCTTTAGCTGCCTTTAACGCATCGTTGTCTTGATCTATTCCAATTAGCATTCCGTCTTTAGATAAATGTTTTACAATATGAGATGAATGACCTGCACCCCCTAATGTACAATCAACATAAATTCCATTTTCTTTTATATCCAATGCGTCGATACATTCGTTTAATAATACTGATACATGTTTAAATTCCATAATCAAAACTCCTTATATTCCTAAATCATTCATTTTTTCTGCCATTGAGTCAAAATCCATATTTGACTCATTGTATTCATTCCACTTTTCTTTACTCCATATTTCTACTCTAGATAATACTCCAATACTTACTATGTCCTTTTCTATCCCTGCATATTCTTTTAAATTTTGTGGAATCAAACCTCTCCCTTGCTTGTCCAATTCAATTTCACAAGCACCAGAAAAAAAGAACCTTACAAAAGATCTTGCATCCTTGTTTGTCAAAGGTAAAGTTTTCATTTTTTCTTCTAGTATTCTCCATTCTTCACGTGGGTAAGCGTAAAGACAGCCATCAAGACCTTTCGTAATAACAAATGTATTACCAAGGCCTTCTCTAAGTTTTGCTGGAACAATCATTCTATTTTTAGGATCTAGACCGTGTTGGTATTCTCCAATGAACAATATTCTCAGCTCCCACTTTGATAGATTTTTTACTTTCCCCTCTATTATAACCCACTTCGTACCACTTTAAACCACTTTATCTATATTTATTCTATACAAATATAATATTTCCTCCTTAAAATAAATATTTTTTAATTTTTATTTGTTTTTCAATACTAAAATAATCAAAATAAACTGCTTTAAAATAAATAAAACTTATTCTAAAGCAGTTTATGAATATCTATATTATATTAGTATGGCTTTAATCTCTTAATGTAGCTCCAAGCTTATATTCTAGAGATCTTAATATTTTTTCATGTACTTTATTAACTTCATTATCTGTTAATGTCTTATTTTCATCTCTATAAGCAATTGCATAAGCTATACTCTTCTTACCTTCTGGTATTTGCTTTCCTTTATATATATCAAATAACTCTACTTTTTCAACTAGATTTCCACCAGCTTTGCGTATCGTTTCATCAATTTCTTGAACTAGGATAGTATCTTCAACGAGTAATGCAATATCTCTTGTTACTGCTGGGAATTTAGGTAATGGTTTATACTTTTTACCCATATTAGAACTTTCATATAGTGCATCTAAATCTAATTGTGCTACAAAACATGGTACATCAAGTCCATAATTTTCACAAACTTCTAAATGAACTTCGCCTAAAGTTCCTGCTACATTTTTTCCTATAACAAGTTTAGCTGTCTTTCCTGGATGATAGCTAACATTTTCACTTTCTCTTTGATACTTAGCATTCTTTATTCCAAGACCATCTACTATATTTTCAACTGCACCCTTAAGATCTAAATAATCGCAATCTCCATACATACCAATAGTTATAACGTTCTTTTCTGTTGGAAGCTTAGTATCATCTTCATTCTTTATATATACTTTTCCCATTTCAAATAATCTAACATAAGAATTATTTCTAGAATAATTTCTACCTAAACTCTCCATCATTGAAGGAAGTGTTGTTGTTCTCATTACACTATAATCTTCGCCTAGTGGATTTTTTATTTTAACTACATTTCTAAGTTCACTATCTTCTGGTAAAATAATTTTATCAAATACCTTTGGCGATACAAATGAATAGCTAATAGATTGGTTTAATCCACTACCAGTTGCAAGTAATACTACCCTGTTATCTAAAATACCTTTTTTATATCTAGGTTCTCTATCAGTAGAAACACTGAATATCGTTGTAGGAATATTCTCATACCCATAAATTCTTGCAATTTCTTCAGCTATATCTTCTCTAATTGCAATATCAACTCTAAAAGTTGAAGCTGTAACTACTAAATTATCTCCATCAATTTTTGTAAATAAATCTACACTATCTAAACATTTCTTCATTTCTTCCTTAGAAATATCAGTACCAAGGAATGAATTCACCCAATTAGAATCAACAACTACTTCTCCTGCTTCTTTCTTTTTTGGATAAAAATCAATTGTTCCTTCCATAACTTCTCCAGCACCTAATTCACAAATCAAGCTACACGCTCTATTGATTGCAATTGCAGCTAAATTTGGATCAATATCTTTTTCAAATCTACTTGAAGCTTCACTTCTTAAATTTAATTTTTTAGAATTCACTCTAATATTAGTCCCATCAAAATTTGCACATTCAAATATAACTTCTGTAGTATCTTCCTTTATTTCTGAATTTAATCCGCCCATGATTCCAGCAAGTCCAATGGTTATATCATTGTCTTTTATACAAAGCATAGAATTATCTAAAACTCTTTCAGTTTCATCTAATGTTGTAAATTTTTCATCATCTTTTGCTCTTTCAACTACAATCTTATTAGTTGTGATTTCTCTTTTATCGTAAGCATGCATTGGCTGACCAATTTCCAACATAACAAAGTTTGTAATATCAACTATGTTATTTATTGGTCTAATACCTGCTTCAAGCAATCTTTCTTGCATCCAACCTGGTGATGGCTTTATTTTAACATTTTTAATTTCTCTTGCCATAAATCTAGAACAAAGTTCATCTTTAACTTCAACTTTTAATTCATCATTAATGTTAGCAGAATTTGAAACTTTATATTCTAAGTTTGGCATTTTATAAGTTGTTCTAAGTGCTGCTGCGGTTTCTCTTGCCATACCAACAATACTTAAACAATCTGGTCTGTTTGAAGTTATTTCAAAATCTAAAATTGCTTTATTAAGCCCTAGAACATCTTTAATATCTGCTCCTATTACTGTATCTGTAGGTAAAATCAATAATCCATGAACTGGTTCATCTCCAGCGATTCCAAGTTCTTCTTCTGAGCAGAACATACCAAGGGATACTTCTCCCCTAAGCTTTCCTTTTTTAATTTTAGTTCCATCTGCGAGTGTTGATCCATGAAGTGCAACAGGCACTATATCTTGCTCTTTCATATTGGTTGCAGCAGTAACTATTTGTATTTCTTCGCTTCCTATATTAACTTGACAGATACTTAATTTTTCTGCATCTGGATGTTTTACTATTTGTGTGATCTTTCCTGTAACAACTTTTTCAATTACATCACCTTGAATTATAAGTTCTTCAAGTTGTGAACCAGTTAAGGTTAATTTATCTCCTAATTCTTTAGGACTTACATTTATTTCAACATAATCTTTAAGCCAACTATATGGTACTTTCATATTTTTTCCTCCTCAATTTTTACCTCTATGCGATTATCATAATTCATCAAATAACCATGAGCCCGCATTAGTGAAAGTTCTCTATTGTACTTCGCACCTTTTTTATATTTGTGAAAGTTCTTAATTGTGCTGAAGCACTTTTTTAAAGTGCATATTCTTCAGAATATAACCATATATGTGGTAATATTCTGAAGAATAAATATGGTTTAGAATATATATTCTTAATTCGCAATTTTTCTATATTTTTAAAAATAACTATGATTAACTATTTTTCTGTTATCTAGTATTTCTAGAATTGATCTAGGAATCTAACATCACTTTCATATAATAATCTTATATCATCTATTCCATAATTTAGCATTACCATTCTGTCAACACCAAATCCAAAGGCAAATCCGCTATAAACTTCTGGATCAATGCCACAATTTCTAAGTACATTCGGATGAACCATTCCACATCCAAGAAGCTCTATCCAACCACTGCCTTTACAGACTCTGCATCCTTCTCCACCACAAACAAAGCAAGTTGCATCCATTTCAGCTGATGGTTCTGTAAATGGGAAATGATGAGGTCTAAATTTAGTTTCAACTTTATTACCAAACATCTTTTTAGCAAATAATTCTAACGTTCCCTTTAAATCTGCAAAGGTAACTCCTTTATCAATAACTAACCCTTCCATTTGATAGAATATAGGTGAATGAGTAGCATCTACTGAATCTGATCTATATACCTTACCTGGTGATATCATCTTTATTGGTGGTTTTTGATTTTGCATAGTTCTAACTTGAACAGGTGAAGTTTGAGTTCTAAGTACCATATTATCATTAATATACAAAGTATCTTGTTCACTTCTTGCCGGATGATTTTTAGGAATATTTAAAGCTTCAAAATTATAATAATCAAGTTCAACTTCAGGACCATCCTCAATTGTAAATCCCATTGAAATAAATATTTCTTCCATACTTTGAAGTGTTAAATCTAAAGGATGTCTTTTTCCTATAACCTTTTTCTTTCCTGGAAGTGAAATATCTATAGTTTCACTTGAAAGCTTTTCATCTCTTTCTTTGTCCTTTATACTCTTTATAGTTTTGTCTAATTTTTCTTCTACTAAAGCTTTAGCTTCATTTACTAATTTCCCAACTAATGGTCTTTCCTCTGGAGATAATCCTCCCATACTTCTTAATATTGTAGTAAGTTCACCTTTTTTACCTAAGAACTTAACTCTAATTTCTTCTAATTCACTACTTTTCATAGCTGTTTCAATTTGCTTTAATGCAAGCTCTTGTAATTCTTTTAATTTTTCTTTCATAATATAATCTCCTTTCACCAAGTACAATGTATAATTCATGCTCTTTAGGGTATCTGTGAGCAATGCATTATTCGCAATTTAAAATAAAATTTTACATAATTCTCTATTGAATATATAGATCCTTATTAAACCTAAATTATTTATAATTTCTTAATTACGTATTCAACATTCTGAAATTTACATTGTTTAAATTTTTGCATAAAAAAAATCGTCCCCCTATAAAAAGGGACGAATTATCCGCGTTACCACCCTAATTGGAGCTTTTAATAAAAAGCTACCCAACTCAATTAATATTAACGACTTTTTTGCCGCTAGCTACTACTATAAATTTCACAGCTAGAACTCCTGAGCGAACTTCAATATTATATTATTTAAGAAGGCTTACAGTCTAAGACCTTCTCTCCCTTAAAATTTTTCTAATATCTACTTTCTCATTCACAGTTTTTAATTATTTAATTAATACAACTAATTATACAAATAAATACTAAAAATATCAATACTCATTTTATAGTTTATTATTTTTTACATTATTAGATATAAATCCATTCATTTTCTAATATTTCATACTACTATGCTATAGCCTATCTTGTCTTACTTTTTCGTACATTATAACAGATGTCGCTATAGCAACATTTAATGATTCAGCATTTCCCGGCATTGGTATTTTAACTTTTGTATCAGCTAAATCCAATACTTCTTTACTCACTCCATTACCTTCATTTCCAACTGTTAATATTATTTTTCCTCGTAAATCTTCTTCAAAAAAATCCTTATCTGTATCAAGAGCAGTTACAACTAAATTAAATCCATCTTCTTTTAAGTTTTTAACTAAAGATAAATTGTCATCATCATAGTGAATTGGAATATAGAATATTGAACCCATGGTTGATCTAATTGTTTTTTCATTATATATATCCACAGTACCTTTAGTTAATATGATCCCTTGTACTCCTGCTGCATGAGAAGTTCTTATTATAGTTCCTAAATTGCCTGGATCTTGCAACTTATCACAAAGTAAATAAAAACTTCCATTAACTTGTAGGGGCATTACATTCATATTTATAACTGCGAGAATCCCTTGTGGGTTTTCTGTAGAAATAAGCTCTTTAAATAAATTATCACTTATTTTATAAATTTTCATTTCTTCAGTTATATAATCTAATAAAAATTGATCAATCTTATCTAAGGCATCTTCTGTAACAATTAAATAATCTACATCTACATTTGCTTTAAACGCTTCTTGAACTAATCTAAAACCTTCAATTATATATTTACTGCTTTTATTTCTATTTTTTCTTTCTTTAAGCTTCTTTGTATTCTTAAATAAATTATTTTCTTTGCTTTCAATAAACACCAAAGTCCTACACCTCAAAACTATTTAACTTTTTTCCCTATCATGCCTTCAAACTTAATTAAGTCTGAGCTTGAACCAAGAGCAACTAAAACATCTGTATGCTTTATTACATAATCTGCTGAAGGGGAAACATTTATGTTATGCTCTGTTTTTACTGCCACTATATTTATACCATATTTTGCTCTTATTTTTGTGTCTTTTAATGATTTATTGTACCACTCATCTAACGGCTGAATCTCAATCATACTATATTCTGAAGATAATTCTATATAATCTAGTATATTTGAAGATACTAGATTATGGGCGACTCTAGTTCCCATATCTTTTTCAGGTAAAATCACTCTATCTGCACCAATTTTATATAAAACTTTAGCCTGCAAATCACTAGTTCCTTTTGCTAATATATATTTTACTCCCATTTCTTTAACTAATAAGGTTACCATTATACTAGCTTGAATATTACTTCCAATAGTCACTACTGCTACATCAAAATTTCTAATTCCCAATGTTCTCAATGCATTTTCATCTGTTGCATCCATTTGCACTGCATGAGTAACATTATCTACGATTTCTTGAATTTTATCTTCATTCGTATCAATGGCTAATACATCATGACCTAAATTATATATAGTCTTAGCTATTGAGGCACCAAATCTTCCAAGTCCAATTATAACAAATTGTTTTTTTGCCATCTTAATCCCCTATCCAATTAATATTTTTCCTTCTGGATATTTAATTCCACTTTTTTTCTTTTTATTAAGAACTGCTAATATTACTGTTAACGCACCAACTCTACCAAGATACATAGTGATAATAAGAACTACTTTAGATGTTGTTCCTATACTTTGAGTTACTCCAGCCGTAAGTCCTACTGTCCCAAACGCCGATACAGCTTCATAAAGCAAGTTTATAAAAAGCTTATCCGGTTCTGTTATAGTAAGGATTATTGTAACTGTTATCACTAACATCATAGCAATAGATAACAAAGTAAATGCTTTATATACTGTTTCTCTTGAAAATTTTCTTCCAAAAGCCTCTGTATCTTCTCTTCCTTTAAGCACTGATATTAAAGTAAATACAAGTACTCCAAAGGTAGTTACTTTAAGCCCTCCCGCTGTTGAACCAGATGCTCCACCAATAAACATTAATATTATTGTCATAAGTTTACCTGCTATGGTCATTCCATCAGTAGAAATACTGTTGAATCCTGCTGTTCTTGGTGTAATAGAAGCAAAAAAAGCATTAAGTGCTTTATCTCTAAAATTCATATTTGCAAGAGTTTCTGGATTTTTATATTCGACAAAGAACATAAATATCGCTCCAAAAATAAGTAAAACAAGTGTTATGCATATTACAATTTTTGAATGAGTAGATAATCTCCTAGTTTTTCTATAATTCAATATTTCCAGCGAAACAATAAATCCAAGGCCTCCAATAATTATAAGTCCACCTATAGTTAATAAGACAACAGCATTACTAGAGTAATTAATTAAACTAGCATAATCTCCAAACAAGTCAAATCCTGCATTACAAAATGCAGATACCGAATGAAATATACTGAAAAATATCCCTGTTTTCCATCCAAACTGTGGTATAAATTGTGTTGCCAATAATATTGCTCCGGTAATTTGAACACTTAATGTAAAACCTAAAATGTATTGGACCATCTTTACAAGACCTTGTATATTAAAAGCATTCATAGCTTCTTGCATAATAAGTCTATCTTTAAGTGTTATTTTTTTCCCTAATAATATAGCTATAAAAATAGTAATAGACATGAACCCAAGTCCACCTGTTTCAATCAAAAGCATTATCACTATTTTACCAAAGATATTCCAGTGAGTTCCTGTGTCTACAGTAACAAGTCCTGTAACACAAACCGCTGATGTTGATGTGAATATTGAATCTAAAAAGTTTGTATATTCTCCATTAGCTGATGAAATCGGTAAACTAAGTATAATTCCTCCAATTAAAATAACTAGTGCAAATCCTATAGCAAGCACTTGAACTGCATTAATTTTTAATTTTTTCATTAAAGCTTCTGACATGTGCACCCACTCCAAAGGTTAATAACCTTATCATATTTTTAATAATAGTATCTATTGTTTTGTTACATGTATTCTAATTAATGTACTTTCATAATTTCTTGCTCTTCTTAATTGCCACTATAAAATCTATTCAATCAACTATAATAAAATTATTATAAATATATACTTTATAATATATATTATCCTTATTTATATTATAAAATATACAAGAAATCCTTGTAATTACTTAACATAAAGTTCTTTTCTGGTAATCTTATATAGAAATTTTTCAAATATTTTATATTTTTATATAAAATAAAATGCGACCTAAGTCGCATTTTATGTATTAAGCGTTTATTTGTTTTTTAGCAACTTCTACTAATTCTGCAAATGCTTTAGGATCATTTATAGCTATTTCAGATAACATTTTTCTGTTGATATCTATTCCAGCTAATTTGATTCCATTCATGAATTTTGAATATGAAAGATCATTTATTCTTGTAGCTGCATTTATTCTTGCGATCCATACGCTTCTATAATCTCTCTTTTTATTCTTTCTTCCAACATAAGCATTTCTCATTGCTCTTATTACTGATTCATTTGCAGTTTTATATAATCTGCTTTTTCCACCGTAGTATCCTTTTGCAAGTTTTAAAACTTTTTTATGGTTCTTACGGGCATTTTTCGCTCTTTTTACTCTTGCCATTACTTAAACCTCCTGTATTAACTTCATATTATAGGTATGGTAATAATTTCTTCATTACTTTTACTTGTGATTTTGAAACATATCCAGCTTTTCTAAGATTTCTCTTAGTTTTTGAGCTCTTCTTTGTTAAGATATGGCTCTTAAATGCTTTAGCTCTTTTTAATTTTCCTGTACCTGTTATTCTAAATCTTTTTGCTGCACCTCTATGAGTTTTCATTTTTGGCATGATTAAATCCTCCTCTCAAGTTACGCCTTTTTAGGCCCTAAAACCATTGTCATGTTTCTGCCTTCTCTTTTAGGTCTTTTTTCTACTAGGCAGACATCCTCTAATTTAGCTGCAAAGTTATCAAGAATCTTTTGTCCCATATGGGAAAGTTCCATTTCTCTACCTCTAAATCTAACAGTGATTTTAACTTTATCTCCTTCTAATAGGAACTTTCTGGCATTCTTTGCTTTTATATCAATGTCATGTTCCTCAATTGTTAGACTACATCTTACTTCTTTAAGACTTACAATTTTTTGCTTTTTCTTAGCATCTTTTTCTTTTTTAGATTGCTCATATACATACTTACCAAAATCCATAATTCTACAAACTGGTGGCTTCGCATTAGGAGAAATCATAACTAAGTCCATTTCTTTTTCTTCAGCAAGTCTCTTTGCTTCGATTGTTGGGACAACACCTAATGGTTCCCCATCGCTTCCTATTAGTCTAAGTTCTTTTTCTCTAATCTGTTCATTCATAGAAAAATCTTTATTAATATTTTTCACCTCCGAAAAACTTTATACATAATAAAAAGACGGCATCACTGCCGTCTCATATTATCAATACTCAATAATAAATCTTCATCAAATACCCATACTAGTAGTTTATAAACACTGTAGGGTGAGAAACGGCTGTTTCTTCTTAACATATATGAGTATATCATCGTTCTTAATACATGTCAACATTTTTTGCGATTATTTTTTTAGGTTTAAAATCACTACCGCAATCGTGAAAAGTTACTTTATCACCAAATACATTTTCTATTGTATCTAAAAATTCTTTGTTAGTACAATTTTCTTTCCCATATATGATTATATTTTTAGGTGCACTTGTTATAAGCCCACTTATTAATACATCTTCCATATTTAATTCTAAGCTACCTTGTTCTGCTGTTATTTCTTTTAAAAAATCATAATATAAGTCTTTTCCTTCTCCATTTTTTATTATATAGTTATTATTTTCTTCTATTATTATATTTATTTCTTCTATTTTACATTCTTGTATATCTACAAAATACTTTAATAATTTTACAAATTCTTTATACTCTTTTTCCACCATATATCTTTCTATCACTTTATCTATAATACATTCTATATCTTCTCTAAGTTTTTTCATTCTAAAAGTTATAAAACCATCTATATTAATTTCTTGTTTTTCACTTATACAATCTCTGATTTTCTCTATCATTGAATTTATTCTATTTAAACAATATATAGAATCTTCATTTTTAGTTGTTTCTTCATATTTCAATACTTTTACTATTTCATCTTCTACTTCTAATATTTCACGTTGTTTTAAGAAAAAATAATTGTTAGTTAAAAATTCAAGCATTTCTTTTTTTCTATAATTATCAATAACTATTCTATATAAAATGTTACTAACATATAAGTTAATAATATCTTTTATTTTTTCATTATAACAATTTTCTTCGCAAATTATCTTAATTATATGAGTTTTTCTTTCTATACTTTCAACAAATCCTATTAATATATCTTTTTTCTTTAGTAATTCTCTTAGCTCCTGTAATTCATGAGAAAAAATCAAGTCTTCATTATAAGCTAATTTTAAAATAAGCATGGATTTCACTCCCTTCTTAATATTAGTATGTATAAAATTTTTATGGATATACAAAATTTATATTTTATTTTTTAGGCATGTAAAAGAAAAAACAAGCCAATGACGTGATTTGTATTTTTGTCAGATAAGAATGTATGTTACCTCATAGCAGGCTATCAGGTGAACATTCTGCCGTAATACGGCACTAAGTGAAACTTTTTAGGTGGAATTTCATATTCTACCTGAATTTAGTTGAACTAGTCTTAAGACAAAATGGATTAGCATGCTAACTTGTCATTTTTCAAGTGTACTTTAAGATTAATAATAGTTGATTGACATGTTATAATTTAAAGTTCAAAATATAATCTATAGTTCAAAATAACATTTTAAATAGTTAACGGCTGCACGCCGCTAGACGATGTACCACTTGAGGGTACATTGTGACCCTTGTGGTTATAAATCCAACTAAGATTCAGATGGAGATAAAACTCCACCCAAATCAAGTTTTACTTAATAAGGAGAGTTATATGCATTGTTTCGTTGATTATAGAATTAGTAAAGAAGAATTACTCAGTCTTTCAAAACTAAATATGAATCCAATATTAATCCCTAAGTGTAATGAAGTTTATGAAGCTATAAATGGTCATCCTGATATTCAGCTAAATATACTTAAAAATAAATCGTCAACCCAAATTATTGTTCAAAAAAATATTTCACAAAGCTTAAAAGAAATTCTTAAAGTAAATAACATAAAGTATATTGTTTCAAAAAAGTCATTGTCCAATACATATCCTGATGATATTATTTTAAATTCTTTAATTTTAGAAAATTATTTTATCCATAATTTAAAATATAGTGATAGAGAACTTTTAAAATCTCAAAATTCAAAAGTACATATTAATGTTCCTCAAGGATATACTAAGTGTTCTATCCTACCTGTCAGAGATAATGCATTAATAACAAGCGATAAAGGAATTTTTGAATCTTTAAAAGACTATAACTTTGATATTCTTTTGCTTCCTCCTGGTGATATATTACTACCCTCTTTAAATTATGGTTTTATAGGCGGGGTTGGTGGTATGATCTCAAATGATAAGATGGCTTTCTTTGGTGATTTAGATAGTTACAAATGGGGATATGAAATAAAAAAATTTCTTTTTAAATATGACGTTTCCCCTATTTCACTAAAAAAAGGAAAATTAATAGATAGAGGTAGTTTGCTTACTCTTTAGCAGTGTCAACTATATAATATGATTTCTATTTTTTTGTGTTACTTTTAGATAAACTTAATGGATAATTATACTTACAAATAATTATTATATTCCTTAGTTTTAGTACATAAAAAATAACAAGTCTAATATGTAAAATCTGATTTACGTATTATAGCCTTGTTATTCTCTTTCATATGCTTAAATTACAAAAAACTAGCAACTTAATAGCTTTTTATAATTTATCTCATCATCCTTTTCTTTATTTCTTCACTTAATCTTTCAGCTTTTACTTTCATTATATCTCTCATGTCCCTCATTTCAGTGCCCATATCTTGTGCTAAACCCTTCATTTCATACCCCATTTTTTCTGCCTTTTCTTTTATTTCTTTAGTCAAATCTACCATTATAATATCTCCTTTCATAAAATACTTTCTTAATTAATATAAATTTTTATTAATATTATAAGTAGAGAACCAAAATCTATGATTTGGTTTAAATCACATGTTCAGCAAGTGATTTCGAGTTTAATTTCATTTATTATAAGTCCTTTTATTTACATTAATAAGTTTACCCAAAAGTAACAATATTATTAATAAAAGTTTGAATTTCTTGATTTTTCTTTAAATATATTATTTGCATAATTGAATGTGACTAAAATTTTAGAAATTTACTTTGACTATTAGCTTTCCATCATTTAAACTATTTTAGGATAGAGTTATCAAGTGAAACTTAATTTAGGTGAGATTTGATTCCCGTCTGAATCTTAGTTGAACTTATAACGCCAAGGGTCACATCGTCCAGGGGCTAGCATCCGTTATTTCCCACTCTTAGAATTTGGAGTGCCACGAATGCTAGCTATCAGGTAAATAATTATTTTTTATTTTAGGAGGCAATTAATGAGCGTACTTACTGTTAAAAATATGAATCACGGATTCGGAGATAGAGCTATTTTTGAAGATGTTTCATTTAGATTATTAAAAGGAGAACACGTTGGTCTTATTGGAGCTAATGGTGAAGGTAAATCAACATTTATGAATATAGTAACCGGAAAACTTATGCCTGATGAAGGTAGTATCATCTGGTCAAATAACGTTAGAGTTGGTTATATGGATCAACATGCTGCTTTAACTAAAGGGCTAAGTATAAGAGATGCTTTAAGGGATGCTTTTAAATATCTTTTTGATTTAGAAGCAGAAATGAATTCTCTATATGAAAAAATGGGCGATTGTACTGAAGATGAATTAACTAAAATGCTAGATAGGACAGCTACAATTCAAGATTTGCTTGATCACAATGGATTTTACGTAATTGACCCAAAGGTTGAAGAAGTTGCAAAAGGACTTGGACTTTTAGATTTAGGGCTTGATAAAGACGTTGATGATTTATCTGGTGGACAAAGAACTAAAATTCTTTTAGGTAAATTATTACTTGAATGTCCTGATATTTTACTTTTAGACGAACCTACTAATTATCTTGATGAAGAACACGTAGAATGGCTTAAAAGATATCTTCAATCCTATGAAAATGCATTTATATTAATTTCACATGATATTCCATTTTTAAATTCAGTAGTAAATTTAATATATAGTGTAGATGAAAGAAAACTCGCTAGATATGTTGGAGATTATAATGAATTTGAAAGAATACATGCAATAAATAAAGAGAAACTAGAAGCTGCTTTTGAAAAACAACAAAAGGAAATTTCAAGACTTGAAGATTTCGTTGCTAGAAATAAAGCTAACGCCGCTACTGCTAACATGGCTAAATCTAGACAAAAGAAATTAGATAAAATGGATATAATAGAAATTTCAAGAGAAAAACCAAAGCCAGAATTCACTTTCAAAACAGCTAGAGCTGCAGGTAAAGTTATATTTGAAACTCATGATTTAGTTATTGGATATGACTCTCCTCTTACAAAGCCACTAAACTTATACATGGAAAGAGGTCAAAAAATAGCGTTAGTTGGAGCCAATGGACTTGGTAAATCAACACTTTTAAAAAGTTTACTTGGAATAGTTAAGCCAATCAGTGGACAAGTTAATCTTGGTGATTATCAATACATAGGATATTTTGAACAAGAAGATAGAAAAAATAATACTAAAACATGTATAGAAGAAGTTTGGGAAGAGTTCCCAGGTTTCACTCAATACCAAATAAGAGCTACCCTTGCTAAATGTGGTTTAACAAGTAAACAAATTGAATCTCAAATAAGAGTTTTATCAGGTGGAGAAGCTGCAAAGGTTAGACTTTGTAAAATTCTAAATACTGAAACAAACATACTAATCTTAGATGAACCTACAAACCATCTAGATGTAGATGCAAAAGATGAACTCAAAAGAGCATTACAAGAATATAAAGGTACAATCCTTATAGTATCCCATGAACCTGAGTTTTATAGAGATATAATAACTGAAACTTGGAATTGTGAGGATTGGACAACTAAAATAGTTTAATGATCGAATTAAAACAAGTAATTTTAAATACACATAGGCATATAGCTTATGTGTATTTATTTTTTCAAACTACTATAGTATTGTTCAGCAAATAATTAAATTAAAAAGGAAGAAGTCCTCATTAAAATTGTGCTTCTTCCTTTATTTGTTATCTAAATTTGCTAATAGTTTTTATTAATAAAATTATTATAATCTTACTATCTTCTACTCTTTACCTATCTTAATTCCCTTTCAAAAAAAAAAAAAAAAAAAAAAAAAAAAAAAAAAAAAATTTTTTTCAATTGTAATTCAAAAGTTTAAATGCAACTGTTGAAGCAAACTGTCTATTGACATAATATTCTAAAATGTTATCATGAATCTATTGATATTTAAAAGTAATTATACATAAGAAGGGGTTATTAAAATGATGACATTAGATAAATTCGAAGAAGCATATGAAATTGTGCAAAAAGTGATCTTAAAGACAAAATTAGTTTATAGTGATTATTATTCAGATATGACCGGAAATAAAGTTTATTTGAAACCTGAAAATATGCAAAAAACTGGGGCTTATAAAATTAGAGGAGCTTATTACAAAATTAGTACTCTTAGTGATGAAGAACGAAACAAAGGGCTTATAACAGCTTCTGCTGGTAATCATGCACAAGGCGTTGCATATGCAGCAAAAGAATATAACGCAAAAGCAATAGTAGTTATGCCAACGACCACTCCACTTATGAAGGTAAACCGCACAAAGGCATATGGTGCGGAAGTTATATTACATGGTGACGTTTATGATGAAGCCTGTAATTACGCATTAGAATTGGCACAGGAAAAAGGATATACTTTTATCCACCCATTTGATGATTTAGATGTTGCAACTGGTCAAGGCTCTATTGCAATGGAAATTATAAAAGAGCTTCCAACAGTTGATATTATTTTAGTTCCAATCGGTGGTGGTGGACTTGCTGCTGGCGTTTCCACCTTAGTTAAACTTCTTAACCCTAATATTAAGGTTATAGGTGTAGAGCCTGCTGGCGCAAATTGTATGCAAGTTTCACTAAAAAAAGGTGAAGTTGTTACGCTTCCAAATGTTAATACTATAGCTGATGGTACCGCGGTTAAAACTCCTGGTTCTAAGATTTTTCCATATGTAAAACAAAATCTTGATGATGTTGTTACAATTGAAGATCATGAGTTAATTGGTGCATTTTTAGATATGCTTGAAAATCACAAGATGCTTGCTGAAAATTCTGGTTTACTAACCGTTGCAGCACTTAAGCACTTAGATGTTAAAGATAAAAAAGTTGTATCCATTATAAGTGGTGGTAACATGGATGTAATTACGTTTGCTTCTTTAGTTCAACACGGCTTAATTGAACGAGAACGTATTTGTACAATCTCTGTTTTACTTCCAGATAAGCCAGGTGAATTAACAAATGTATCTCGAGTAATTGCAGAAGCTCAAGGTAATATAATTAAGCTTGACCATAATCAATTTGTTAGCATTAACCGTAATAATGCAGTTGAACTTGATATTACTATGGAGACCTTTGGTCATGAACATAAAGATGCTATTGTGAAAGCACTTATAGATAATGGCTATAAGCCAAATTTAATTCAACCCAAAATGATTTATCAATAAAATAAGATTACCTCAAATTTTGAGGTAATCTTATTTTTCTTTCATATGCCTTAGACTTCTTCTAAATATTCTTTAACTTTAATTAAATTCTCACATATTTTAAATGCCAATTTCTTTGTTTCATCTTCTAAAAATTTCATATCTGGAACATGTATGCCAATCATCTTAGCTGCATGTGCTGCTGTTATTCCTGCATCTGAATCTTCTATTACTATGCAATTTTCAGGATTTACACCCAATCCTTTAGCTGCCTTTAAGAAAATCTCTGGATCTGGCTTAGAATTTTCAACTTGATCTCCGCAAATAACAAAATCTACCTTGTCTTTTATTTTCGCTTTCTCTAACAATTGAAGTGCTCTTTTTCTTCTTGTTGATGTAGCTACTGCTACTTTATAATTTTCTTTATTTAAATAATCTAGTAATTCATGTACTCCTGGCTTAATTGTCACTCCATTTTTATCAGTAATTTCTAATGTTAATTTGACCTTTTTCTCGTATATACTATCAAATGGGAAATCCTCCCCATATTCCTTTTCCATTCTAGCTTTTATACTCTTAACATTTGTTCCTATGAATTTCACATAAAATTCCTCATCTATTTTGTAGTCGTATTCTTTAAAAACCTCTTGATAACATTTTAAAGATAATCTTTCAGAGTCTATTAATACTCCATCCATATCAAAAATTATTGCATCTACTTTTTTCATCTGTGTCATTCCCCTTTCCCCTTAAATATTACTTACTTATTTCTCTATTCATATTAACATTTTATTTTATGCTTTCCAACTTTTTATTGTAATTCCCCATTAAATTTGCCAACAAACCCTTCATCATTTTCTTTGGTCAGATTATATATATGTAGTTTAGGCCTTATATATATTTAAAGGATTCCTCACTAATGCATGACCTTCATTTCGGTAATTTATTCAATAAACCCTAATTTTCACTTTGGGTATCTACGTTGCGCAATACCCGTAATTTATGTATTTTTAGTTTTCATTTATAAAGTTTTTTATTCTTTCTAGGAGCATACTTAAAGCAACTACATTTTCTCCGCCGTCTGGAATTATGATGTCTGCTCTTTTTTTACTTGGATCTACAAATTCTTCATGCATAGGTTTTACTGTACTTAAGTATTGATTTACTACAGAATCCAAATCTCTTCCACGCTCTTGTACATCTCTCAATAATCTTCTTATTATCCTTACATCCCCATCTGTATCTACAAAAACCTTAATATCCATTAAATCGCAAAGTTCTTTATTTTCAAATATTAATATTCCTTCAACAATTATGACCTTAGTTTGCTTCACTTCAACAGTTTCATTTAATCTTGTATGTTCAACAAAAGAATAAACTGGGTGATATATTGTATTTCCTTCTTTTAGATTTTTAAGTTGATAAATTAAAAGATCAGTGTCAAAAGAATCGGGGTGATCATAATTAAGTTTTTTACGTTCTTCTAAAGAAATTCCCTCATTAGATTTATAATAATAATCATGACAAAGAATTATAACTTCATTATTAAAAACTTCTTTTATTTTTTTTGACAAAGTAGTTTTTCCAGAACCACTTCCACCAGCTATACCTATTACCATTACATCCTGCATACTTTCCTCCATAATAACTTAATATATTCATAAATATAATAATTTTTGATAAATTTTCACTTCTATGCTTATTAGATTTTATTATAAAACAAATAAAAAGACAACTCCTATTAATATTTAGTCTCTATATACTAAATATTAATAGGAGTTATGTGTAATCATTTTCTTATTATTTAAATTTTAAATTAGAATATTAAGATTCCATTTAAATTTACTTGAACTGTAATAGATAGCTACTTCTCAGGTTTTACTTATCGTTAAATTAAAATGATAATTTAAAAGTATTTGTAAGTTATCAATGTTCACAATTATTAACCCCTTATCATTGGTCATTAAACATTAATAATTAAAATTCTAATTATAGGCATGATTCCCAACTATAAGTATATATAAACATAGGGTAAAGTTAATTATGCTATAATGCATTTTTTTGTAAATTTGAAGATTTCTTATATAAATATATTGTAAGCTTTTTATTATCTTTATTTGTATTCTTTATTACAACTGCATCTTGATTATTGTAAGATTGGTCATCAAAAAATTCTATAGCTTTATTAACACTTTTAACGTTGCCATTTTCTCTTTTGTAAAGTACAGATAATTTTTCATTAATATCTTTATAACATTGAACAACGTCTCTACCATTATACTGATTCCCTTTAATTACTTCACAAATTATATTATCTTCTTTATTAAGAAATGATATTTCTCCTTTTTTTAGCAAATTATCTTCATCATCAAGATTTCTTTCTTCTTTTATATTAATGCTTCTTAAAACATGTTCAATTTTAGTTACCAAAGTATCGTACTTATCTAACATATTTACTAATTCTTCATATTCAATAATATCTTTTCCATATTTAAATTCAAAGTCATCTAGCATATCATCTACTTTTTCTTTATTATATATCCCTTTAAAGGATAAATCTTTTGCTAATTCAATCACTATATTATTTATGCTTTTATATCTTACAAATTGCAACATTTTCATAGTAAAAAACATAGACAGTATGCAGCAAGGTACTGAAATCAATGGGAAATCTATTAACAAAGTGCCAAGAAATATTAGAAGTGTAAAATCCCTTTTTGCATCCTTATATCTCTCAATACCTTCCAATATCATAGGGTTATAGGATAAAATTTTATCTATCATTAATTTTTTATTTTTTTGATTTATCTTTCTCTCACTTTTTATAGTTCTTTTCCTTAACTCTCTTTTTTTCTTCCCCTTCACATTAGCAACCTCCCCTTGTTGTAATCATTTCCTTAATTTTACATCACATATTGTATATTATCAAGTTTTTATATTACTTATATATTTATGTATTCTTTCAATGTTTTTTCAAATTCTTTTTCTTATGCTTAATTTACTTATCTTATATTCTTATAATATGTCGATTTCTAACTATTTTTTATATATTTCTATTATTATTGCATCCTTACTATTACAATATGTAATATAAGTATCCATAAATTTACTCAACATATTTTTATTGATAATATTATTGACACTATATTCAATATATGATATATTAAAATTTTGTTTTTTCAACTTATTATGATATAATATATATATTAGGAGCATAGAAAAATAAAAATTAAATATTCTAATATATTTAATTTTTTATTTTCTTTCATGTGTCTAAAGTGAAACTCTTCAGGTGGAATTTTATACTCTGACTGAATTTAGTTGAGCTTAAAAACGATACCTATAATCGGTATCATTTACCATTAATGTGTATACCCGAATGGTCGGGGGTCTTAGCTGCTATCTAAAGCGATGTAAGTGTTAGAATACTTGACATCAGATAAATAAATATGGAGGTGTATTTTTTTGTTTTTAATTGGAGATAAAGTCGTCTACCCAATGCAAGGTATAGGTATTATTGATAGAATCGAAGATAAAATTTTTTCTGGTAAGAATAGAGAGTACATAATAGTTAAAATTCTATCAAACAGTCTTGAAATAATGATTCCAAGTGATAAAATATCAAGTTCAAATTTGCGTAAAATCACTGATAATTCTACTTTAGAAGATGTATTATTTGATCTTACTAACAAAAATAACAATTTAGAAGGTATATCAGCTAAAGAAAGATATCAAAATAATATGACTAAAATAAAATCTGGTTCTCTTAAAGATAGTGCTGAAGTAGTTTACGATTTAATACTTATGAATAAAGAGAAATCATTAAATACTAGTGAAAAGCAACTTTTTAATACTGCTCATAAATTTTTAGTTCAGGAAGTTTCTTTTATTAAAGACATTAGTGAAACTGAAGCTACAGATTTCTTAAATTTAAATCTTAATAAAATATAAATTTATAATTATATATTTTTTGAATTGATTGAACCTATTAAATAATATGTAACAAAGTTAGTATTATTTAATAGGTTTAATTTGTATACTCACAGATACATAAAAATGAAAACTACGCTCGCGAGTATATCTTGCTAAAATTGGATACACCCTAAATATATAAGATATTAAATATAATAATTAATTATTTAAATTCAACTAAAAAGAACTCTATCAGATACTTTCATAGAGTTCTTTAAAATTATAAAAAGCTATAAGATTTAACTCTTATAGCTTATTTTTTAAACAGAAACTATCTTCTGTTATTTTGTTGCTTTCTAGCTCTTCTACAATCAGGACATCTTACTGGTTCGTTTTCAAATCCTTTTTCTTTGTAGAATTCTTGTTCTCCAGATGTAAATACAAATTCATTTCCACAATCTTTACATACTAATGTTTTATCTTCCATTACAATTCCTCCAAATTAAAGACTTACTTAACTAATACTTTCTCATAAGGAGAAATTTTAATCTAATTAAATCTTTGATATATTTTTTTATTCCCTTAGGAACATTCTTAGTATATCACATCCATTTTTAAATTACAATATTAAATTCTAATTATTTCATTAATTATTCTTCTTTTTGCTATTCTAAATTTCCAATAGATATATTAACAAATGAGTTTATTATAATATATCCACTATCTCCAGACTTAATAAATTTCATTTCTACAGTATCTCCAGTTTTACTCAATGCAACCCCTCTAGATGTTTCAGTTGAAACCGAGAAAATATTTTCATTATTTTTAAGCTTAATATCATAAATACTTGTTCCTTCTTTCATTACCAATCCTATTCTCTCAACTTCACCTGTTATCATTTCTTGTTTATTGCCACTTTCAAGAGAAATATTTGTATTAGTCAATCCTTCAAGATATTTATTTAAAGTAGCTTGAAGAGTATCTCCTACACCTACAGTATTATAATTTTCAACATTTACCATAGAATATTGCTTAACTAATCCATTAGAATCCTTTAATGTCATAAAATATGTTGGTTCATTTTGTATGTTTATTAAATATGGAAATGTTGCAGTATATCCATATTGTTGAACTTTACCTTCTGCCGATTTCATGCTAGCTTCTTCTGTAGCACCAGCAGTTTTATACATTTTAGTTTCTCCATTTCTAGTATTAGTTAAAGTAAATCCCACAAGTGATTCATCACTACCTACTGACGTTATGCCTGTATAATAATAACAAATATCTTTATCATAAATAATACTCATTCCATCAGTAGACTTTAATTTATCTTTATCTGCAAAATTTAAAACTCCATGAACTAGTTCTCCCCATTTATTGATATATCTATTAATATAGTTCATTGGTTGTATTCTATCTATCCAGTCTGGCAAATTGTTTATATCATATACATTAGACTCTCCTGTTTGAGCATCCATTACTAATGCACCAGTAGCCTTTGCTTCAGTAATTCCAACTCCAGTATCATATCTGGTAATTACCCAATAAGGTCTTCCACTATCATCTAGTTCAAAAGTATAATCTGTGTGTCCTGCTTTCATGTCTCTAAAATAAGTTGCTCTATTTAAATCACTAAAAAGATAAGCTGAATTTAAATATTTAATCTTAATATCTTGTCCATCAAGTTTAGTAACTAATTCAACATCATTTTGATTTGTAGCACTGACCTTAATATATCCTATTGTTCCTTCCCTGTTGGTAACCCATTTAAGAAAAGATGAATATTCAAGTGGTCCTACATAACATAGCTGTCCATTTACATTTTGCATATGCAATTCTCCAACAGTTACTTGACTACCAAGGCTTGTAATTTCACCTAATTTTTTATCGGCAAGTTTCCCCGCAAGTTCCTTGTCTATAATAGGTAATTGATTTATATCCATATACTCTATTTGACTTGAAAAATCAACTTCTTCTATATTTCCTATTAAATTTCTGTGTGCACTGTAGTTTATTAATGGGCTACATATAATTAATACTATAATATATCCTATAGCAACCATTACTGATGTTATTATATATTTTCTATTTTTTATAAATAAGCCATATCCCAATGTACATACTACAAATATACCTACAATAGTCACTACATTAAGACTTAAATCTAATACTAAAGCACTGTTTAATACCAAAAATAATCCTATTACTATGTATACACCTAGTAATATTTTAAAGAATTTAATTAAATTTTCCTTATTATTCATGTTTCGCCTCCATTAAAATTATTTCTTTAGTTTAGATTATAACATAAAAAGCCTCTGTATTTGTAAGGCTATACAAATACAGAGGTTCATATATTATTTTAAAAAAATATTTTTCTTTATTATTCACACCTACAAAATTTATTCTTTTACATTTCTAGTAACAACAATATCTACACCCGTTCCAAGTACATTTTCTATTACAACATCTCCAATTTTAACTGGAGCATTTATTTTCACTTTATTGATTTCTTCCATACACTTAAAATTAAGTTCCTTTGGAATTGCTGCATTAGTTTTTACAGGAACTACTGGTATCTCGCCATTTTCAACTTTAACTGTTGAAGTTATTACCCTAACAGGGTGTGTAACTTCGTTTATTCCATATTCAACACCTTTGGGACACTTATTTCCTGTTACCTTATTTGCTTCAGCATCTACTTTTAAATGACATCCATTAGGACAAGATATACAAATTAATTCTTTTTCCATTTTTATTCACCATCCTCTAATGATATTGTTATATCACCTTTAACTTTATCTAATAACACCTTATTTAAAATCACTTTTTCCATTTCTGACGGTGCTAAATGTGCTCTTTTAAATTTAGCTATAACCTCATCATTACATCTTACAATCAACACTTTATCATGGTATATATTATTCACTCTCATAAATACAGTTAATTTATCATCAACAGCTTCTATATTTAATCTTTGTGGTACTGTATAGTTAACATTTTGTCCATTAATTATGTTTACATATTTATCTTTTTTAAGTTCTCCCTTAATGTATTTTGCTGCTGAAAAACCTGCATGTTTTGACTCTTGTGTAACAAAATCAACTAAATCATGAACATGAACAACATTACCGCATGCAAAAATTCCATCTACAGAAGTCTCCATACTTTCAGTAACTCTTAATCCATTAGTTCTTCTGTCCGGTTCAAGTCCAGCATTATATGATAATTCATTTTCTGGAATTAATCCAACAGATAGCAATAGTGTATCCACATCAAATTCTATTTCTGTACCTTTTATTGGTTGCTTTTTTTCATCTACTTTTGCTATGACTACTTTTTCTAATCTTTCTTTTCCTATAATATCAACTATAGTATGTGATAAATATAATGGAATATCATAATCATTTAAACATTGAACTATATTTCTATTTAATCCGTTTGAGTAAGGACACAACTCTACAACTGCTTTAACTTTAGCACCCTCAAGAGTCATTCTTCTAGCCATTATAAGTCCAATATCTCCTGATCCTAAAATAAGAACTTCTTTTCCTGGCATATGGCCCTCTATATTTATATATCTTTGTGCCGCACCTGCATTAAATACACCTGATGGTCTATCACCTGGAATATTTATAGCCCCTCTAGTTCTTTCTCTACAACCCATTGCAAGAATTATAGCCTTAGTTTCAAGTTCCATATATCCCTCTTCAGAATTTATTGCATGAACTGTTTTATCCTTTTTTATATCCAAAACCATTGTATCAAGTTTAACTTCAACATTTGTGTCTTCTATCATTTCAATAAATCTTCCAGCATACTCTGGTCCTGTAAGTTCTTCTTTAAAAGTATGAAGTCCAAAACCATTATGAATACATTGGTTTAATATTCCACCTAATTCTTTATCTCTTTCTAAAATCAATATTTTTTTAATTCCATTATTATATGCTTCATATGCTGCAGCAAGACCTGCTGGGCCTCCACCTACTACTATTAATTCATAACTCATGATAACACCCCGTCCTTCTACTTTGTTTTTCCTAATAAGATATATGAACCTGATTTTTCTTGAACTACATCTTCAAGTGGAACATTAAACTCTCTTGCTATTATTTCTTGAACTCTTGGTCCACAAAAACCGCCTTGGCACCTTCCCATTCCTGGTCTGCATCTTCTCTTAATTCCATCTATTGAAAGTACTCCAAAGCTTCTCTTTATTGCATCTATAATTTCACCTTCTGTTATGTTTTCACACCTACACACTATTCTTCCATACTGTGGATTTTGCTTTATTAATCTAGCCTTTTCATTAGGTGACAATTCCATAAAATGAACTTGTTCTCTCTTTGCTTTAAAGTTTGTTTTTTTCTCTAATTTACATCCTGCTTTATCTAATATATTTACAACGTCAAGTGCTATAGCTGGTGCTGAAGATAATCCTGGTGATTTCATTCCTGCAACATCAACAAAGCCTTTAACTTCACTATTTTCTTCTACTATAAAATCTCCTGTATCTGGTGTAGCTCTAAGTCCTGCAAAGTTTCTTATACCTTCTCTAAAATTAACTTTTTTAGTGGTAAGCATTGCAGCTTCGCGTACTTGATTTAATCCATCTCCTGTAGTTCCTACATCTTCTTTATCATCTAAATCTATAGCATCTGGTCCAACTAATAAATTTCCATGAACTGTTGGTGTAACTAAAATACCTTTACCTAATTTAGATGGACATTGAAATATTGTATGAGTTACCACGTTCCCTTGGCTTTTATCCATTACGAAATATTCTCCACTTCTTGGAGTAATTTTAAAACTTTCTTTACAAATTAAATTATGAACTTTATCTGCATAAAGCCCTGCAGAATTTATAACAAATTTAGATTCTATAATTTCACCATCTTTAGTAGTAATTTTAAATTTATCATTTTTTTCTATTGAAATAACATCTTTTTCTAATTTAATTTCTCCTCCATTAGCTACTCCATTTTCAGCTAATGCAATTGTAAGTTCAAATGGACCTACTATACCACCAGTTGGTGCATATAACGCACCTACTATTTCTTCACTAAGATTTGGTTCTTTTTCTAAAACTTCTTCTTTAGTTAAAACTTCTAAGTTCTTTACTCCTATTTTTGTTCCATTTTCATAAAGAGATTTTACTGTTTCCATATCTTCATCATTAAATGCTATTATTAATGATCCATTTTTCTTAAAGGGTACACTTAATTCTTTGCAAAGATCTTCCATTAGTTCATTGCCTTTTACATTATATTTTGCCATTAAACTCCCTTCTTTAGGATCATATCCAGCATGAACTATTGCTGAATTAGCCTTACTACTTCCCATTGATACATCTTTTTCTTTTTCTAACATAACAACCTTTAAATTGTATTTAGTTAATTCTCTAAAAATAGAACTTCCAACGACTCCAGCTCCAATTATTGCTACATCATACATATTATATCCCCCTTATTCGCATAAAAAAAGCCAAGCTAAAAACAAGGTGAAAATCCACCAAAGTTTTTATGCTTGACTCTACATTCTCTAAGCATTTATATTTTAATTATATACATATTATACAACACAAATGTATACTTGTCCACTATTTCTTGATAATTTTATATTTTTTATTCTTCTTCCCAGCCTTTTGTTCTTTCTACAGCTTTCTTCCAACCTTTATAATATTTTTCTTTCTTATCTTCAGATAAATTTGGAGTATAAGCTTGACTTACAGACCATTTTTGAGCAATCTCTTCCTTTGATTCCCAGAAACCTACAGCTAATCCTGCTAAATATGCAGCACCAAGAGCTGTTGTTTCAGTTATTATAGGTCTTACAACTTCTGTTCCTGTAATATCTGCTTGGAATTGCATTAATAGATTATTTCTACTAGCTCCACCATCAACTCTAAGACTTGTAAGTTTGCATCCTGAATCTTCTTGCATTGCATCAATAAGATCTTTTGATTGATATGCTATAGATTCTAGGGCTGCTCTGATTATATGATTTCTATTAGCACCTCTTGTTAAACCAAAGATAGCTCCTCTTGCATACATATCCCAATATGGAGCTCCAAGTCCAACAAATGCTGGAACAATATATACACCACCATTATCTTCTACTTTTTTAGCAAAATATTCTGTATCTGCTGCATCATTAACTAATTCAAGCTCATCTCTAATCCATTGAATAACAGCACCACCAACAAATACCGAACCTTCTAACGCATATTGAACTTTTCCATCTATACCAACTGCAATAGTTGTTACTAATCCGTTTTTACTGTGAATCATTTTTTCTCCTGTATTCATAAGTAAGAAACAACCTGTTCCATAAGTGTTTTTAACACTACCAGCTTCAAAACAAGTTTGTCCGAATAATGCACATTGTTGATCTCCTGCCATACCAGCTATTGGAACTCTAACTCCCCCTGTGCCTCCAAGATTTGTATATCCATAAACTTCTGATGAATTTTTAACTTCAGGTAACATTGACTTTGGAATATTAAGCTTTTCTATAATTCTTTCATCCCATTTTAATTCTTCTATATTATAAAGCATTGTTCTAGATGCATTTGTATAATCGGTTACATGCACTTTACCACTTGTAAGTTTCCATACTAACCAAGTATCAATTGTACCAAATAATAATTCACCTTTTTCTGCTCTTTCTCGTGCACCCTCTACATTATCTAAAATCCATTTTATCTTAGTTCCTGAAAAATATGCATCTAATAATAAACCTGTATTTTCTTTAACATAGTCTCCAAATTCTTCATCTTTTTTAAGTTCTTCTACTATAGCAGCTGTTCTTCTACATTGCCATACTATTGCATTATATACTGGTTCACCAGTGTTTTTATCCCAAACTACTGTTGTTTCTCTTTGATTTGTAATTCCTATACCAGCTATTTCGTCTTGAGTTACATTGCACTTTGCCATTACTTCTTGCAAAACTCCATATTGAGTTGACCATATTTCTAATGGATTGTGTTCAACCCATCCTTGATTTGGATAAATTTGAGTAAATTCTTTTTGACTTACTCCAAGTATATTTTGTTCTTTATCAAAAATTATTGCTCTTGAACTTGTAGTTCCTTGATCTAATGCTAATATATATTTTTTCATAAAATAAACACCTACGCTTTCTTAATTAATTATTTTTTTTATTTATAAGATTTAATAAATATCACACTTAGAAACTTAACACTCTATAGGTAAAGATTAAAGCAATAATTATAGCCACATAAAACTTCCATACTTCAAATGCTTCTGCCTCATTTGCATTCTTAAGTTCGAACTTTACTTAGTAGTAAATCATACTATAAGTAAAGTTTGTTTTATGCGGCTATATTCTCTAATTCTCTATTGCCTACATGTCCCAAATCTCTTTTTTTGTTGTAGATATACATGTTGCTCCTGAAGATAATGCATGCATTACCTCTTCTTTAGTTTCAATTAATCCACCAGCAACTATTGGTTTTTTTAGTTCCTTTGAAATGATACCTAGTACCTTAGGAATTAATCCTGGTAATATTTCTAATGCGTCACATTCTGATAACATGTGATTTTTCACACTGTTTAATGAAAGTGTATCAAAGATAAAAACTCTTTGAATTGCAATTAAATTATATTTTTTAGCAGCTTTTACTATTTGAGATTTTGTACTAATAATACCTTTAAATTTTGTTTGATCTTTTAAAAACCTGATAACGATTTCTTTATTAGCAAAACCGTCAACTAAGTCTATGTGAATTATTCCTATTTTATTCTTAGACTCTATTTTTTCGCTTATCTCTTTAATGCTCATAAGATCTCCAAATAAAACAAAAATAATTTCAGCAGCTGATTCCAAAGCTAAGTCTAATTGTTCTTCATTTTTTACTGCGGCTATAACTGGATTCTCTTCTAATAATTGTTTAATATTCATATGAACTCCCTTGTTGTTATTTTTTTGTTTAAACCAAGTATTTCACATTCATATTATTTTGTCAATTTAAAATTATTTAGCTTATTAAAGTTTTTATATTATAATACTTTATCACTAAAAAATCATTTTAAATAATAATGCACCGATTGTTCCACCTACTATAGGAGCAACAACTGGAACCCATGAATATCCCCAATCAGAACCACCCTTACCTGGTATAGGCAATAATGCATGTGCAATTCTTGGTGATAAATCTCTAGCTGGATTAAGTGCATACCCTGTTGGCCCACCTAAACTTAGACCTAATACCCAAATTAAAAGTCCTACGAACAATACACCAATACCTGGAGCTGTAGCTTGTGCTCCCATTGCTAAAATTCCAAAAACCAACATAAATGTTGCTATAACCTCACATGTAAAATTAATTCCGATATTTCTTACAGCTGGTCCTGTAGCGAATACTCCAAGCTTGTCCCCTGCATTATCAGAAGTTCTAAATTGATCATAATACATAACGTATACTAAAATTGCTCCTATAAAGCCACCAATCATTTGTCCTGCTATATAAGTAGGAACTACACTCCAAGATACATTCCCTATAACTGCAAGTGCAATTGTTAATGCTGGATTAAAATGACCTCCACTATAAGAACCAAACATAAGTGCTGGAATTGCTACTGCAAAAGCCCAACCAGTTGTAATAACTATCCAGCCTGATCCAGATCCCTTTGAATTTTTTAAGACAACGTTTGCAACAACGCCATCTCCTAAAAGAACAAGTATCATTGTACCTATTAGTTCTGCGGTAAAAATTGACATAATAAATCTCTCCCCTTTTTCTTATTTTACTTAATTGTATGTTACTTTTTGTAATTTTAGTACCATATTCTAATTATTTTTGCATCACTCCTCTCCCTGCTCATGCAAAAAAAGCCAAGCTAAAACAAGGTGAAAACTCACCATAATTTTTATGCTTGACTCTATCTTCTCTCAGCATTTATTTTGTATTATGTTTACATTATACATTGTAAAGGTATACTTGTCTAGTATTTATTGGTAAATTTATTTAATTACTCTTTCACTAATTATAACTTTATAGATTGAAATTTTATATAAATAATATAAAAAGGGGCTGTTGCAAAACGGTTATTTATTAAAGATATTTATATGAAATATATATTATTTCATATAAATTATGCAAAAGGGACTGTGTATAATGAATTTTTATTCATTGTGCAACAGCCCCTTAATGTAATATTTAGAATATTGAATTTAAATTATATGACCTATTTAAAATCTTCAATTCTTATTATGTTATCTATTTTATCAACTGACTTTAATTTTTTAATTTCTTTGATTGCACTATTAATTTGAGCTTCATTTGTTCTATGAGTAACTAGAACAATTGTCACTTGCCCCTCTTCCTCATCACCTTTTTGTATTACTGAACGGATACTTACATTATGCCTTCCAAGTATTGCTGTTATTTCTCCAAGCACTCCTGATTCATCTAATACAGTAGCTCTTATGTAGAATTTACATTCAACATCACCCATATCTAAAATTTCTCTTTTCCATAGGTTATTCTTTACTACTGGATTAGGATTTTCTGTATCAACATTACTTCTTACAATAGAAACAATATCACTTACTACAGCGCTACCTGTTGGAAGATCTCCTGCTCCTCTTCCATAGAACATTACATCTCCAACTGCATTTCCTTTTATAAATACTGCATTATATGAATCATAAACATTTGCAAGCGGATGTTTCTTAGGAATCATTGTAGGATGAACTCTAAGTTCTATCTTACCATTAATTTCTTTTGCAATTGCAAGTAATTTAATTCCCATTTTAAATTCTTTAGCATACTTCATATCAACAGCTTCAATACTCGTAATACCTTCTCTATAGATATTTTTCATATCTATTTTTGATCCAAAAGCTAATGATGCAAGTATTGCTAATTTATATTGAGCATCATATCCTTCAATATCCGATGTAGGATCTGCTTCTGCATAACCCTTTTCTTGAGCCTCCTTTAACGCATCATCAAAGTCAGCATCTTCAAGCTCCATTTTACCTAAAATATAATTAGTTGTACCATTTACAATACCATAAAGAGTTTCTATTTTATTAGCAGTTAAGCTTTCATCTATTCCCTTTATAATTGGAATTCCTCCAGCTACACTTGCTTCATAATTAAACATTATTCCTTCTTCATCAGCCTTTTCAAAAAGCTCATCGCCACCAGTTGCAAGTAACATTTTATTTGCAGTCACTATATGTTTTTTCTTATCCATGCATTTAATCATATATTCTCTAGCTGGCTCAATTCCACCCATAACTTCAACAACAATTTTAATGCTATCATCTTCTAATATTTCATTAAAATCCGTAGTTACAAATTCATTTGGAATCTCTACTCCTCTTGGCTTGTTCTTATCTCTTACAAGAACTTTTGTCACTTCTACCTCATATCCGCATCTTTTCATAATTTCTTCTTTATTGGAATTTAAAATCATCCAAACACCACGACCAACATTCCCCAATCCTAGTAGTGCTATTTTTACTTTTTTCATCTTATGCCCCCTTAAGTTACGCCTATTATAAATAATAGTATACTTCCTAATTATAATTGTTATATTAATTTTTGGCTATATATTTTTAGTTTAATATTTTTTACTCACATAATAAATCTTTAGAATTGTATTCTTTCATATTCCTAAAATAATCCAAATATAATAGGTATAAATATAGCAGGAAGTAAATTAGCAACTTTAATTTTACTTATCCCAAGCATATTAAATCCAAGTCCTATAATCAAAAGACTGCCGACTGCTGACATATTAGAAATTACAGTATCATTTAAAACTGTCGAAAGACCACCTGCAAGAAGTGTTATAAGTCCTTGATAAACTAGTACTGCAATTGAAGACAATATTACTCCTATGCCAAGCGATGATGCAAATATTATTGAAGATACTCCATCTAGTATAGATTTAGCAAAAAGGGTTGCGTGATTTCCTTGAAGTCCACTTTCAAGAGATCCAACCACTGCCATTGCTCCAACACAAAATAATAAACTCGAAGTAACAAATCCTTCTGATATAGAAATCTTCTCATTTGAACTACTACTTCTTTTGCTATTTATTTTTTTCTCTATAATATCACCTAAATTATTTAGTCTCTTGTCGATATCAATAATTTCACCAATTAATGCACCTATTGCTATACAAATTATCATTTGCAGAGTATCATTTCCTTTAAGTGCTCCAGATATACCTATGTATAATACACATAAAGCCAATCCATTCATTATAGTTGAACTTATCTTTTCCGTTAATCTTCCTTTTACAATTAGCCCTATTAAGCATCCACCTATTATGGCTAATGCATTAACTATTGTTCCTAACATTTTTGCTCCCCCAATCTTTTTCAGTTAACAGTTAGTAATTAACAGTTAACAATTGTATATGAAATGCCTATGGCATTTCTATATTTTATAAATCTTTATAGATGTTTTATAAGTCGTTGATTTCAAATCGTGCGTTAATAAAAAAAGATCCTCATACAATAATTTTCATCATTATACGAGAATCTTTTTATCGTAAGTTTACCTGAATCTAAGAATCACTTTATTCTGCGTCTTTTTTATCTTCTTTTGGAAGTATTCCAATTCCAAGTTCGATTAATTGTTTCTCATCAGTTACATTTGGTGCTTCGCTTAAATAGCAATATGCATTTTGGTTTTTAGGGAATGCAATAACGTCTCTTATGTTTTCTGTTCCAGCTAAGAACATTATCATTCTATCTAATCCAAATGCCAAACCGCCATGTGGTGGTGGTCCAAATTTTAATGCTTGTAATAAAAATCCAAATTTTGCCCATGCATCTTCCTGTGTAAATCCAAGTGCCTTAAGCATTCTTTCTTGAAGTTCCATATCATGAATTCTTATAGATCCTCCACCTAATTCTTCTCCATTTAATACTAAGTCATAAGCTTTAGAACGTACAATTCCTGGATCAGATTCAATAAAGTCTAAATCCTCATCCATTGGTGCTGTAAACGGATGGTGACAAGCCATGTATCTTCCTTCTTCTTCACTATATTCAAATAATGGGAATTCAGTAACCCATGTAAAGTTAAATTCATTTTTATCTTTTATTAAATCAAATTGTTTAGATAATTCTAATCTTAAAGCTCCTAAGCTTTGGAATACTACTGAATTCTTATCTGCTACAATAAGTACTGCATCTCCAGTTTCAGCATTCATAGTTTTTACTATAGAATTTGTTGCATCCTCAGTTAAGAATTTAGCTATTGATGATTTAACACCATCTTCTTTAAGTTGAATCCAAGCAAGACCCTTAGCTTTATAAGTCTTAACAAATTCTCCTAATTTATCTAAAGGCTTTCTACCCATATCTGCTCCACCTTTTAAGCATAGAGCTCTTACAGATCCGCCATTTGCTATAGCATCCTTAAACATTGGTAATTCTACATCTTTAACAACTTCAGTTAAATCAGTTATTTCCATACCGAATCTGACATCTGGTTTATCTGATCCATATTTCTCCATTGCATCTTTAAATGTCATTCTCTTAATTGGAAGCTTAACATCAACGCCTGCAACTTCTTTAAATACATGAGATATTAATCCTTCATTTACTGCCATTATGTCATCTTGCTCTACAAAGCTTAATTCCATATCTATTTGAGTAAATTCTGGTTGCCTATTAGCTCTTAAATCTTCATCTCTAAAGCATTTAGCAATTTGATAGTACTTGTCAAATCCAGATACCATCAATAATTGTTTGAATAATTGTGGTGATTGTGGAAGAGCATAAAACATACCAGGATAATTTCTTGAAGGTACTAAATAATCTCTAGCTCCTTCTGGTGTACTCTTATTTAATATTGGTGTTTCAACATCTAAGAAATCATTAGCTTCTAAATAATCACGAATAGCTTTTGTTGTTTTACTTCTAGTAATAAATATTTTTTGCATATCTGGTCTTCTTAAATCTAAATATCTATATTTTAATCTAATGTTTTCAGCTGCATCTAAATTTTCTTTAATATATATTGGTGGAGTTTCTGATTCAGAAAGAATCTTTATCTCTTCACACTTTAATTCAACAAACCCAGTTGGCATGTTTTCATTAATGCTTTCTCTTTTAACAACTTCTCCTGTTACTGCTACGCAATATTCAGGTCTAACTGCTTTTGCTTTTTCAAAAGCTTCTCCATTGATTTCTTCACCAAAAACTACTTGCATTATACCTGTTTTATCTCTTAAATCGATAAATTCAAGTCCTCCAAGTTTTCTATTTCTTTGAACCCATCCCATTAAAGTAATTTTTTTACCCACATGTTCTTCTCTAGGTTCTCCACACATCATTGTACGCTTTAATCCATTTAAAGACTCACCCATTACTAAATTTCCTCCTAACAACTTATGTCAATTGATATTTTATTTTACTATTTTAGCTATTTCCTCTAAGTTTTCTAACGAAACTTCAAAAATTTCACCATCGCTCATTCTCTTTAAATTAACTCTTTTACTTGTTAATTCATCTTCACCTAAGATAGTAGTAAAAGCTACACCTAATTTATTTGCAAATTTCATTTCAGCCTTTATACTTCTACCCATATGGTTTGTTTCACATTTAACCCCTAAGGTTCTTAAGCTACTAGCTAATTTGAAAGCATATTTGCTTCCTTCCTCACCTCTAGCTCCAATATATAAATCAAATAGGTTTTCTTTTGGTATTTCTATACCTTCTTTTTCCAAAGTCATAATTAATCTTTCAATTCCCATACCAAAGCCAACTGCTGGCATATCAGGTCCACCAAGTTCTTCTATTAGTTTATCATATCTTCCTCCACCACAAACAGTGAAATCTGAAGTTAATATTTCAAATATAGTTTTTGTATAATAATCCAATCCTCTAACTATGCCTGGATCTATTTCATAAGAAATTCCTAAAATATCTAAATATTCTTTAACCTTCGTAAAATGAGTATCACACTCTTCACACATATAATCTAAAATTATTGGTGCATCTTTTGTAATTTCATGACACTTTTTTTCCTTACAATCTAAAATTCTCATAGGATTTTTTTCAAATCTTGTTTTACAAAGATCACAAAGACCATCATAATTTTCTGCCAAAAATTTCTTTAAAGCTTCATTATACTTTGGTCTACAATTCGGACAGCCCAAATTATTTATGTTTAAGCTTAAGCTCTTTAAGCCCAATTTTTTCAAGGTATCCATAGCTACTGCTATAACCTCTGCATCCATTGAAGGTTCTTTAGATCCGAAAACTTCTAATCCGCATTGATGGAATTGTCTAAGTCTTCCCTTTTGAACATTTTCATATCTAAAAGCTGGTGTTATATAATATAACTTCGTAGGTTGTGCTTCATTAAATAGTCTACTTTCTATAAAAGCTCTAACTACAGAAGCTGTTCCTTCTGGCTTTAATGTTATACTTCTATCACCTTTGTCATTAAAAGTATACATTTCTTTTTGAACTATATCAGTTGTATCCCCAACTCCTCTTAAAAATAAATCTGTATGTTCGAACATTGGAGTTCTAACTTCTCTAATTCCATAAGTTTTAGCAACATCTCTAAATACGCTTTCTATATACTGCCACTTGTATGCATCTTGTGGTAACATATCTTTTGTACCTTTAGGTGCTTGCATTTCCATTGCCATTTTATTTCCTCCTTTTTATGCATAAAGTCAATTTCAATTAATAATTAACAATTGTCAATGTACAACGTCAATCTTTCATTAATTTAATAACTTAATATATAAAGTCACTAGTTACTAATATAAAGTATCCAGTAAATTCTTCTTTCTTTCAATCATTTCATCAATTCTTGATACATATTCGTGAAGATCCTTTAAGTTTGGAAATCTTTCAAGTCTGTCTTCTTCTAAAAATATTACTTTACTTACAGCAGCTGCTCCTAATGCAATTGTTGTTTGTCTTTCTTCAATCATTTGAATGTTATAAATGCATTCTTTACCTTCTTTAGCATACCCTAAATTCTCCAAATTTCCAACCATATTTTTTTGTCTATACATATAATATGGTGAAAGACCTAAATTTTCCGCTAAACTTCTGCTTTCTTCATACATTTTAATAATTTCTTCTTGAGATGTCATTTCTATACCTTTTTTAAGAATAAACTCTTCATACATCCTAGACCCTCTTTTTAGGGCTAATCCATGTACCGTAATACTATCTGGTTTTAATTTTATTAATTCATTTTTAGTATTTATCATATCTTCATGGGTCTCACCTGGAAGCCCTATTATTATATCCATATTAATATCATCAAAACCAAGCTCTCTTGCCATTTTAAACTTTTCTTTAATATCTTCTGCAGAATGAGTTCTTCCTATTAATTTTAAGGTTTTATCATTCATAGTTTGTGGATTAATACTTATTCTATCTACACTACAATCTTTCATAGTTTGTAATTTATTTTTAGTTAAAGTATCTGGTCTACCACATTCAACTGTGAACTCTTTAACATTATTATTTTTAATAAAACTATTATAGATTTCTGTCATTAACATCATGAATTCTTTATCATTAACTGCTGTTGGAGTACCTCCACCAAAGTATACAGATTCAATATTAAGGTTTTTTTCCTTAACATATCTGCTAATACCTTTTATTTCCTTTATTAATGCTTCTAAATATGGCATTACCATTTTTTTATGAACGCCTATAGGATTAGACGTAAACGAACAATAAAGACATTTAGTTGGACAAAATGCCATTCCAATATAAATAGCAATATTATTTTTATCTTTATTTACTATTCTTTCTTCAGCTTTTGCCACATCTATACATAATTTTGCTTTGTCTTCATGTGCTAAATATCTCTCTTTAAATATTTTTACAACTTCTTCTTCAGTATTTCCTTCTTTAATTAGTTTTAATGCTATTTTAGAAGGTCTAATTCCAATTAAAATCCCCCAAGGATATATATCATTTGTTATATCCTTTAGACACAGAAAAAGAAACCTTCTAAGAGAATTTTTAATATCTTCTCCTAAAGATTCTTCTTTGCAATAATCTTTATATTCAAATCTTAAAATTTCCTCATCAATATAAAAAATATACACAGCTTCGTCTTTTTCAAAAGACATATTATCTTTCACCGTTTCTTCTTTTTTTAAAGAATTAGTATCTTTCTCTGCTTCTTCTTTTTCTAAAAATTTTATTTCCTTCATTGGGAAGTATACATTAAATAATTGATATACCTCATATCTAAATTTTAAATTATTCAAATTAATCTTAATTTCCATTATTGCTCCTTAAATCAATTGACAATTAACAATGTACAATTAGCAATTAATGATGAAATCTTCTAAAGAAGATTTCTTAAAAATGTAATTAGAACAAATATCACAGATATTTGCGCCATAATTTACAATTGTACATTGTCAATTATAAATATGGATTTCTTCTTTTTTCATATCCTATAGTGGATGATGGTCCATGACCTGCATAAACCTCAATATTATCTCCTAGTGGAAGTAATTTTTCTTTTATATTCTTTATAAGCTGCATACCATCTCCACCTGGAAAATCACTTCTTCCAACAGATCCTTGAAATAGTGTGTCTCCTGTAAAAAGTTTATCTCCTATTAAGAAACAAATTCCTCCTGCTGTATGACCTGGGGTTTCAATAACTTTTATTACATTACTACCTAAATTTAAAGTGTCTCCTTCTTTCAAATATCCTGAAGCCTTAGGTAATGACCCAAATACAGAACTATCATTTTTTATATATTTTTCTTCTATTTCATTTATGTAAAATGGAATATTAAATTTATCAACTAATTCAACTACTCCACCTACATGATCCATATGTCCATGGGTTAGAAGAATAAACTTTGGTTTTGCATCTAAAGATTTAATTTCTTTTTCAATTTTGTTGGGATTTCCACCCGGATCTATAATAGCAAGTTCTTTAGTATCTTCATCCATTACTAAATAGCAGTTTTCTTCATACATTCCTGCTATAAACGATTTTATAATCAAATTTAATTCCTCCTTAAGGCATATTACAGAAATAGTAAGTTAGCATGCTAGTATATTGACTTATTATTTCTTCCATACGTCTAAAAATTTCTTTTACTATCTAATAGTATTGTGACAGGGCCATCATTATTAATTTGAACTTTCATATCTGCACCAAATTCTCCACTTTCAACTTTTAAGTCAGATGTTTTAAGAAGTTTTAAGAATTCTTTATAAAGCTTATTTGCTTCTTCTCCACTTTGAGCTTCCATAAAATTTGGCCTTCTACCTTTTCTGCAATCTCCATATAAAGTAAATTGAGATATGACGAGTATTTCACCTTTAATATCTAATAGTGATAAATTCATTTTATCATTTTCATCATGAAACACTCTTAAATTAATAATCTTGTCCTTTATATAATTTAAATCTTCTACAGTATCGTCTTTAGATATTCCTATTAATACATTAAAACCTATTCCGATTTCCCCAATTATATTTTCATTAACAGAAACACTAGATGAGGTCACTCTTTGCACCACTGCTCTCATGTTATATCACCTTTCTAAAGCATATTCAAAAAAATAACAAGTCAGTATACCTAAGTTAGCTATTAACTCTATATACATCTGCTACACCTTTTAATTTCTTTAGTCTTTTCATTAAATCTTTTAGACTATCTACTGATGTAATCTTTAATTTTACATTAATTAATGCGGATCCCTGTTTTGACAAATTTGCATTTACTGCATTTAATTGCAACTTAAGTTCTGTTATAACGCTCATAACATCTGCAAGTAATCCTTCTCTATCATCTGCTTGAACTTGAATTTCAGCAAAATAAGCTGTACCTTTTGATGATCCCCAGTTAACTTCTATAACTCTCTCTCCATCAGTATCTATAAGGTTTTGCAAATTACTACAATCTTTTCTATGTACTGATACACCCCTGCCTTTAGTAATGTATCCCAGAATATCATCTCCAGGCACAGGACTACAGCATTTAGCAAATCTAACCATTAGATTACTTTCACCCTTAACAGTTATTCCATAACTATTTGGTTCTGGTTGCCTTGATGATTTTGCAATTTGTTCTTCAATTGCTTTATTTAAAATTTCTTTATTCTCTTTTTCTTTATCTTTATTTATTAATCCGTTATCTTCTTTAAGCCTTGAAATAAGGGTTGATACAGAAAATCCGCCAATACCAAGTAAAGCATATAAATCATCCATTGAATGGATATTATATCGTTTCATTAATTTATCATAAATTTCACCTTTTGCAATATCTACATAATTAACACTTTGCTTCTTTAATTCTCTTTCAAGAAGTTCCTTACCCTTTACTATGTTTTCTTCCTTTTTAGCCTTTTTAAACCAAAGTTTTATTTTACTTTTAGATTGATTACTTTTTGCAATATTTAACCAATCCATATTAGGGCCCTTTGCATTAGGAGAAGTTAATATTTCAACAATTTCTCCAGTTTTAAGAGTATAATCGAGAGGCACTATTTTACCATTAACCTTAGCTCCTACGCACTTATTCCCAATATCCGTATGTATTCTATACGCAAAATCTATGGGTGTAGCTTTACTACATAAATTTATTACAACTCCTTTAGGAGTAAATACAAACACTTCATCTGAAAACAAATCTATTTTAAAGCCTTCTATAAATTCTTCTGCATCTGATGTTTCTTTTTGCCATTCCAACATATCTCTAAGCCATACAAGTTTCTTTTCAAAATCTTTTGGTTTATCTTGTTCTGGATTTCCAGTATCGCCCTCTTTATACTTCCAATGTGCGGCAATTCCATATTCTGCTGTCTTATGCATTTCAAAAGTTCTTATTTGAATTTCAAAGGTTTTACCTTGTGGTCCAATTACAGTAGTATGTAGTGATTGATACATATTGGGCTTAGGCATGGCAATATAATCCTTAAATCGTCCAGGAATCGGTCTATATATAGTATGGACTATGCCCAGTACTCCATAGCAATCTTTAACTGAGTCAACTAAAACTCTAATAGCTGTTAAATCAAAAATTTCCTCTATACTTTTATTCTTACTCACCATTTTTTTATAAATACTATAAAAATGTTTTGGTCTTCCATCAATTTCTGACTTTATCCCTGATGCTTCAAGCTTTTCATTTAAATCTTTTACTACTTCTTTTATATAAGCTTCTCTTTCAATCCTTTTTTCTGCAATGCTATCTACTAAATCATAATATTCTTTTTCATGTAAATATCTAAAACATAAATCTTCAAGTTCCCATTTAATTTTAGACATACCTAATCTATGAGCTAAAGGAGCATAAATATCTAATGTTTCTTTCGCCTTATTTTTTTGTTTTTTAGCTGGCATAAATTTAAGGGTTCTCATATTATGTAATCTATCTGCTAATTTTATTATTATTACCCTAATATCCTTTGCCATAGCAAGTAACATTTTTCTAACATTATCTGCTTGCTGTTCTTCTTTAGTTTTATATTCCATTTCTCCAAGTTTAGTAAGTTTAGTAACACCTTCCACAAGATTGGCTATCTCTGCATTAAAAAGTGAAACTGTTTCATCATAAGAAAAATCTGTATCTTCTATTACATCATGTAGTAATCCAGCTACAATAGTATTTGTGTCCATGCCTAAGTCAGCTAAAATTTCAGCTACTGCTATTGGATGAATGATATAAGGTTCACCTGATTCTCTTTTTTGTTCCTTATGAGCTTCTTCAGCAAAATGATATGCTTTTTTTACCATATCAACATCAACATTATTACAATTGTTATGGATTGTCTCCAATAATTTATCAACCATAAGGATTGCTCTCCTTCTATATTAATTCGTTAAAAAATAAATTCAAAGGCTGGTTTAATAACCAGCCTTATTTTCTAATAATTATATAATATTTTAGAATTATTTTCAATAAGGCATTCGAATCTACCTAAAATATTTAAAAGAAATACTAACCTTACAAATTAAGTTTCATAAGGTCACATAAAAATAATCATCCAAAAATCAAAAAATATTATTTAAATTAAACATCATATTTAACTAATGATAATACATCGTAACCTTTAAGTTTATCTTTTCCATTAAGTTCTGTTAATTCTATTACAAAATCTAGCGATGCAACTTCTCCACCTACTTGCTCTATTAACTTAACAACACCTTCTACAGTGCCTCCTGTTGCTAATAAATCATCTACAATTGCAACTCTTTGACCAGGTTTAATAGCATCTTTATGAATTTGAAGTTGGTCTTCTCCATATTCTAATCCATAATTAATTGAAATAGTCTCCCCAGGCAATTTCCCTGGCTTTCTTACAGGAATAAATCCTATCCCTAAAGCATATGCTACAGGAACGCCGAAAATAAAACCTCTTGCTTCTGGTCCTACTATCAAATCAATTTTCTTGTCCTTTATGTGATTTATGATTTGATCAATAGCTTCCTTCAATGCTTCTCCATCAGATATTAATGTTGTTATGTCTTTAAAACTAATTCCTTCTTTAGGGAAATTATCTATTACTCGTATTTTTTCTTTTAAATTCATTTTTATTCCTCCATAGCATTCATTTTAATATATCTCAAATTTGTGATTAAATTTTAAACAATACAATATATAATATATGCAGCTAACTATTATATATAATTTAGAGGATTAGTCCTCTTTAAACTATATAAATATTTAATAATTTGATTCGCTCTATCTTTATCATTTGTTGTTAATAATTCTAAAACAATTCTCGCATTATCCATAATTCCAACTGCCCCTATAGGCGGGATTATAAATTCTATTATTTTATTTATGCCATCATTATCAAATTCTTCTATATTATTAAATTCTATTATTGATCTCAACCCATTATTATTAGTATTCATTAAGAATTTATTTCCTTCTTTAATTAATACCCCATTTTCCCCTTTAGCCGATACTTTTGACCACTGTATACCAATAAGTATTAAATCTAAATACTTATTTATACTCTTCATATTGTAATAAATAGCGATAGCTTGCATTAATTTAAATGCTAATCCACTAGTAGATAAATTTTTATATCTATACTGACAACCCTTTTGATTTGGATTAATGTAAATGTAATCATTCACTAAGTCACTTTCCTCATTTTCAACAACAATTAAATCTATATCTAATTCCTTGCATAAATTTACTTCTTCTTGAGACTTCAATCCTACACCTAAAGTTATTAAAAGTTCAGCACCTAAAAAATCCACATTATCTCTTATATCTATTGAATTTATTACAGCATCATTTTCCTGTCTATCATATATAACATACTCAACATCAGCATTTAAATATTTTAAAACCAGAATTAATGATGAAACTGCACAAATCCCATCAACATTATATGTACCATAGACAACTATTTTTTGTCTATTATTTACAGCTAAAGCTAATCTCTCTATTGCTTTGTTCATACCTTTAAGTATAAATGGGTTATATCCAGTAATATAATTCGGACAATATATACTTTCCCAGAATTTACGCATGGCTTATTCCTCCATAAAATTAGAAAACACCTTTATTATAAATGATTATAGTAATTTTTACAATTATTTTGTTAACAAATTAAAAAACCTCCATTTAGTGCTGGAGGTCTCTATTATTTTCCAGTAATTAAGCTCTTTGTAGTTTTCCTTTTTTGTTTTCAATTTTATCTTTTAAATATACCCATACTGGTGATGCTATGCATATTGAAGAATATGCTCCAGTTATAATACCTATTATTAAAGGAATAGTAAATTCTCTAACTGATGGTACTAATATATTAATAGCAATTATTGTTATTAATGTTGATAATGATGTATATATTGATCTCGTCATGGTCTCTGTCAAACTTATATTAGCAACTTCACTTGAATTTGTTCTTCTCATTTTCTTAACATTTTCTCTTATTCTATCAAAAATTACTATTGTATCATTCATAGAATAACCTACTATAGTGAGTATTGCTGCAATAAATGGTGTGTTTACAGGAATATTAAATATTGCATAAACACAAACAGTTATTACTATATCATGTATTGTAGCAGTTAAAGCCGCAACTCCAAATTTGAATTCAAATCTTATAGCTATATATATTAGCATTACAACAAAAGATGCAAGTAAAGCTAATATTGAGTTTCTTGTTAACTCTTTTCCTATTGATGAACCTATTTCATTTTGTTCAATTAATGCTGTATCTTCTAATTGATACTTATCTTTTAAATCAGTCATAATTGATGCTACTTTATCACTATCAAGATCTGCTGACTTTATTTCGTATTCATAATTATCAGCTGTATTTGTAGAAGCATCTGGTGCATAAGTTTTAACTATTGCATCAACATCTTCTTTATTAATATTTTCATTTAATTGAATTGATACTTCCGTACCACCTTTAAAATCTATTCCAAAGTTTAATCCTCTAAAACATAAGAATCCTACGCCAATTACAATAATGATTAAGGAAATTGAAAACCATATTTTTGATTTTTCCATTATCTTAAGCATGTTCCTTAACCCCCTTTTTCTTGCTAACTCCAAATTGTGATAATCTATTTAATATGCCACTGTTTACGGCTAAACGAACAAGTAATTCCGTTACTACTAAAGCAGTAAACATGCTTATAATTATACCTATCATAAGGGTGATAGCAAATCCTTTAACTGAACCTGACCCTATAAAATATAGAATTAATGCTGAAAGTAGTGTTGTTACATTGGAATCCACTATTGAAGACATAGCATTTTCTGATCCTTTTTTAATTGCGGATTTAATAGATATTCCTTTAAGTAACTCCTCTTTAGTTCTTTCAAAAATTAATATATTTGCATCAACAGCCATACCAATAGTAAGTAGTAATGCTGCTATACCTGGCAGTGTTAATGTTACTCCTACTTCTATAAAAATAAGAAGTATAAGAACTATATATAATGTTAATGCAACATTCGCAAGTAATCCTTCAACTCTATAATTAACAACCATAAGTAGGAAAACTAACACTATTCCTATTGTTCCTGCTTTAACAGCATTTGGGAACGCTGTAGCTCCCAATTGAGCTCCAACATTTTTAACTTCAACTGCTTTTACTGGTACAGGAAGCGCTCCTGAATTAATTAATCCTGCAGTAGCTTTACATTCTTCCAATGTACTACTTCCAGTAATAACTGCTTTACCATCATTGATTTGTACTTGTACAGTAGGTTGTGATATCACTTCATCATCAAGATTAATAGATATTGTTTGCCCTATATACTTTCCTGTAGCTTCTGCAAATTTTCGTTGTCCTTCTTCGTTAAATTCTAGGGCAATTTCATATCCACCCTTTTCTTGGTTCATTTGAGCCGTTGCTTTTTTAACATCTAAACCTGTTAAAATTTCTGTTCCATCTGGTCCTTTAAAACTTAAGTTACCTGATTTTTTTAAGCTCTCTACTATTTCTTTAGAATTAGTTAGTCCTGGGACATCTACTCTAACTCTTTTGTCACCTTCTGTTGTAACAATTGTTTCAGCAACTCCAAGTTTGTTTACCCTTAGAGCTAAATGTTCTTTAGTGCTTTTTAATTCTTCTGCAGTTACTGTATCTTTTTGAATTTCCATAAGGACAGAAACTCCACCTTGTAAATCAAGTCCTCTAGTTATTACTTTATCAAAGGATTTAAATTCATATCCGCCTATGACAAATCCCTTAAAGCCTGCAAAAGCTAATCCTACAATTACAGCAATAATTAATATAAATAATGCTGTACTTTTGCCTTTCTTTTTCATGTTAATCCCCCTCTGTACATTATATCTTTTCCTTAATTAGTATTGTATATATTCCTCATAAGAAAATTTCGAATGATAATTCGGTCAACTTTTTATATTGTTATGTAAAATACTTAAATATTTAAAATTAAGAAAATAAAACTCTATCTCAAAGTATTATTTATTCTTAATTTTAAATATTATTATACTCATATGTTGACACATTGTTCATTATAGCACACTATAATTTCTTAATAAAGTCTTTTATTTATCCATGTATCTAACTAAAAATTCCTATAAAATCCACCTAAGAATCATCTTGAATTCGATGTAAATTCTTTTTATCCTAATAACGTTAATTTTACGTAAAATATCTTATAAATTTATTCCCAACATTCCAGCAAGAGTACCTACGATTAATGCTATGACAAGTTTAGTTAAATCAAAAAGCTTAAAAGTTATTTCACCAGTAAAACTACTAGATATTATAAATAATACCAAGTAATATCCAAGGGCTACTCCAAAACCTACAAACCATCCTTTTGCTTGATTTTTTCTTGCGCCTATTATTGCACCTAAACTTATGCTGCATAAAGATATTATTACATATATCATGTTAAAAATACCTTTACTAAATACTAGTTTGGTCATCAATAAAGATAAGACTGAAATTCCTATAAAGCTAAGAATTATAGTTCCTAAAGTACCTTTTACTACTGATTTTAAGTATTTACTATTTTCCATTAAAATAACACCCCCTAACACTTCATTTTATGATGTATTAAAGGGCATTATGATTAATCTGCTTTTACTTTATGTGATATTCCACTCTTATCAAACTTAATTCTAGTTTTAGCAGTGCTTGTTTCAAGAGTAATACTTTTTTCATCTATATGTGTAATCTTTCCAATGATTCCACCTCTTGTTACAACTTCATCATTTATTTTTAATTCCTCAAGCATACCTTGATATTTCTTTTTTCTTTTCTTTTCAGGTAATATGAGTAAAAAATAAAAAACTATAAACACTAGTATAAAAGGAACTACGTTAATAAGTAATGCTGATATATTATCCATTCTTCTCCTCCAAATTCATTTTTTAATATTTCTTTATTGTATGATAAGAAGTTTACATTTTTTTAAGTTTAATGTCAATATACACCAGTATTTATTGCATATCTTTAACTAGTAATTTATGCATATTTAAAAACAAAATTCGTAAGATTCTACAAATATTTATTGATTAATTAATATTTGGGTATTTACAATTAAATATTGAATCCCCCTAAATTCTGCCTTCCCACTCTTTTAATTTCTTTTCCTTAAATTCTTTAAAATATCCACCATCAATAGCATCTCTTATTTCTGCCATTAATTTGTTATAAAAATATAAATTGTGTAATACGCATAATCTCATAGCAAGCATTTCTTTAGCCTTAAATAAATGTCTTATATAAGCTCTTGTATAGTTCTTACACGTTGGGCATTGACATCCTTCATCTATTGGTCTTGTATCAAGTTCAAATTTTGCATTCATAATATTAAGCTTACCATCACTGCAAAATACATTTCCATGTCTTCCATTTCTAGCAGGAAGTACGCAATCAAAGAAGTCTACTCCTCTATCCACCGCTTCTAATATATTACTTGGAGTTCCAACTCCCATTAAATATATTGGTTTATCCTCTGGTAGATATGGTACAACGGCATCTATTACTTTATACATTTCTTCATGAGTTTCTCCAACAGCGAGTCCGCCTATAGCATACCCATCTAAGTCCATTTTAGTTATTTCTTTAGCATGTTTTATTCTTATGTCTTCATAAACTCCACCTTGATTTATACCAAATAACATTTGTTCTTTATTTATTGTACTCTCAAGAGAGTTTAATCTATCCATTTCAGTTTTACATCTTTCAAGCCATCTTGTAGTTCTATCTACTGATCTTTCAACATATTCTCTTGGTGCTGGATTTTCAACACATTCATCAAACGCCATTGCAATAGTTGATGCTAAATTGCTTTGAATTTGCATTGATTCTTCTGGTCCCATAAATATTTTTCTACCATCTATATGAGAATTGAAATATACACCTTCTTCTTTAATCTTCCTCATCTTTGCAAGTGAAAACACTTGGAATCCGCCGGAATCTGTAAGAATTGGTCTATCCCAATTCATAAATTTGTGTAATCCTCCAAGCTTATTAACCACTTTATCTGTTGGTCTTAAATGAAGATGATATGTATTAGAGAGTTCAACTTGGCACCCTATTTCCTTTAAATCCATGCTAGACACGGCTCCCTTTATAACGGCAAGTGTTCCAACATTCATGAATACAGGAGTTTGTATAGTCCCATGTGGAGTCTCAAACTGCCCTCTTCTTGCTTTTCCATCTTTTTTTAATAACGTATATCTTTTACTCAAAAGTTCCACCTCTTAATTATAATTTTTTGGCATCTTAAGAAAATAACTAAAGATCCCTTATATAATTGAAACATTTGATTATGTCACCTCATCAATGTAATCAAAACTGCACATGATAATTTTCAATGTTCAATGATCAATTGTCAATGATAGGAACTGTCCACTTAATTGATTATTGAACCTTGAGCATTGACAATTGTTTATTTAATAAACATAGCATCTCCAAATGAGAAAAATCTATATTTTTCATTTACTGCTTCTTTATATGCATTCATAACATTATCTCTTCCAGCTAAAGTCGAAACAAGCATTATTAATGTTGATTGTGGCAAATGGAAGTTTGTTATTAAATTATCCACTACTTTAAATTTATATCCTGGATATATAAAAATATTAGTCCATCCGCTTTGTTCTTTAACAAATCCATTGTTATCACCAATAGTTTCTAAAGTTCTTGTTGATGTTGTTCCAACAGAAATAACAGCATTCCCTCTTTTTTTAGTCTCATTTATTATAGCTGCACTTTCTTTAGAAAGCATATAAAATTCTGAATGCATCTCATGTTCTTCTAAAGACTCAACCTTTACTGGTCTAAAAGTTCCAAGTCCAACATGCAAAGTTAAATAAACTATATTTATACCCTTGTCTTTTATTTCTGCTAATAATTCTGTTGTAAAGTGAAGTCCTGCAGTTGGTGCTGCAGCTGAGCCATTTTCTTTCGAATAAACTGTTTGATATCTTTCTCTATCTTCTAATCTTTCATGAATATATGGAGGCAATGGCATTTCACCAAGTGCATCTAATACTTCTTCAAATATTCCATCATAGAAAAATTCAATAATTCTATTTCCATCATCTTTGACTTCTACTACTTCAGCTTTTAATTTTCCGTCTCCAAATGTAAACTTTCTGCCTACTCTTGCAGATTTACCTGGCTTTGCTAAGCATTCCCACTTATCTTTTTCAATTCTCTTAAGCAAAAGAAATTCTATTTTCCCGTGTGTATCTTCTTTTTCACCAATTAATCTTGCTGGCATTACTCTTGTATTATTTAATACTAAAGTATCTCCTTCATTCAAATATCCTACAATATCATGAAATTTCTTATGATTAATTTCTCCAGTTTCTTTATCTAAAACCATAAGTCTTGATGAATCTCTTTGTTCTAGAGGGTGTTGAGCTATTAACTCTTCTGGTAAATAAAAATCAAAATCTTTTACGTTCATTTATTAATCTTCTCCTAACTAAAACCTATATTATTACTATAAATTCTTAAATTCTTAAATTCTTAAATTCTTAAATTCTTAAATTCTTAAATTCTTAAATTCTTAAATTCTTAAATTCTTAAATTCTTAAATTCTTAAATTCTTAAATTCTTAAATTCTTAAATTCTTGTGATTTTACTATAATATAATTATTTATCAATATAATTTGAAAAATGTTTTTTAATTTTCAAAAAAATTTCTTTGCACTTTATTATTTTCTCTATTCTTTGAAGTATTTACTCTTCCAAGATGTTTATACGCTTTCTCGCTTGCAATTCTCCCTCTTGGAGTTCTTATTATAAAACCCTTTTGAAGTAGATAAGGTTCATAAACATCTTCTATGGTTCCTAATTCTTCTCCTATGAAATATGAAAGTGTCTCAATACCAACAGGGCCTCCATTAAAATTATCTATAATGGCTTCTAATATTTTATTATCAACCTTATCAAATCCTTTATCATCCACTTCTAGTAACTCCAAAGCTGCTTTCGCTTCCTTTAAAGATATTACTTTATTTGATTTTACTTCCGAATAATCTCTAACTCTCTTTAATAATCTATTGGCAATTCTTGGTGTTCCTCTAGATCTTTTTGCAATTTCAAGAGCTCCTTCTTCAGTAATTTTACATCCAAACACAGTAGCACTTCTTACCACTATTTCCTTAAGTTCTTCATCTGTATAATATTCCATAGCACACAGTACACCAAATCTATCTCTGAGTGGTGATGTAAGCATTCCAATTCTTGTTGTTGCTCCTATAAGTGTAAATTTAGGAAGATCAATTCTTATAGACTTTGCAGCAGCGCCCTTACCTATAACTATATCCAATGCATAATCTTCCATTGCAGGATATAAAATTTCTTCAACATTTCTATTTAATCTATGAATTTCGTCAATAAACAAAACATCATAGTCCTTTAAGGTCGTTAAAATAGCTGCTAAATCCCCAGCTCTTTCTATTGCAGGGCCTGAAGTGACTTTTAAATCGCCTCCCATTTCACTTGCAATAATATTAGCTAAAGTAGTTTTCCCAAGTCCTGGCGGACCATACAAAAGTGAATGATCTAATGCTTCGTTTCTATTTTTTGCTGCCTTTATAAATATATCTAATCTCTCTTTAACCTTATCTTGTCCTATATATTCATTTATTTTTTGAGGCCTTATACTAAGTTCAGAGCTTGAATCTTCTTCAAATTCTGCAGGATTAACTATTCTTTCCATAAAACACCTCCTACTCATCCTAAATGATAAATTTCAACTTATCCAGGAACGTGCATCCGTTATCTCCCACTTGAGGAAGTAGGCGATAATGGATGCTAGCTATCGGATAAATTCTAATCAAAATCCTTAAAATCATAAGAAATCTGTAGGATTTCTTACTTAATTGTTAATTGATTGAATTATCCCATTAGCACTTTTAAAGCATTCTTAATTACATTTTCAACGCTATCATTTTTATCTGCTTTCTTAAGTGCAACGTCTGCTTCTTTTTCACTATAGCCTAACGCAAGTAACGCACTTAAAGCCTCTGATAATACAATACTATTTTCATTAGAACCATTATCAAAATTTGGATTACTATCTAATAACTCATCTGATTTTAATTTATCTTTAAGTTCTAGAATAATTCTAGCTGCTGTTTTTTTACCTATACCAACACCTCTGCATATATGCTTTTCATCATTAGTCAATATGGCATATTTAAGATTATTAACTCTGCTTATAGATAATAATGATAACGCTGCCCTAGGACCAACCCCATTAACTGTTAAAAGCAATTTAAACATTTCTAATTCGTCCTTAGAATCAAATCCGTATAATCCAATGAAATCTTCTCTTACTATTTGTTCAAGATAAAGCATAATTTCATCTCCTGCTTTTGGTATGGAGGACATTGTAGCACCTGATGTAAATATTTTATAACCAATACCACTATTTTCTACTATTATATAATCCTTATTTATACCTACATATTTTCCCTTAATATATTCGTACATCTAATTCCTCCAACTTTTGTATATAAACGATATGTACCTAAATTAAAATTTTAAGTAGTATAATCTTTTAAAAACAAATTTCTACATTAAATAAAACCTAACTTATACTTTATCATTTTAAATGAAATCTTTCAATATTGTATTTTTTAATGACTTATGCATATTCAAAAAAGGCATATGAGTAATTAATTACTCACATACCTTTTTGTTAATTATAACAATTAGTTATAAACTATATATTCTACAAAACTTTAAGATAAGAATTCAGACAAATTTTCCTCTGCATCTTCTTTTGAATTGTATTCAAATTCAAAATTTTTAATTTTATTTTTATCTGATTCTCTTAAATTTTCTACTTTTTTATTATTAGAATATACATCTTCACTATTTTCAATTAATAATGTTCCATCATTGTCAGTTTTATATATGGCTAAAAATCCATCTTTCTCACCAATATAGTATTTATTTGGTTTTATAAATTTTGAAATGTCTTTTTTATATTTCATTTCACCATTAGATTCTATTTCTAAAACATATCCTTTATCTTGTAATGCTTTTGATAATTCTGCTTGTGTTAAATTTCCATCTATATTTAGCTCTTTTTTCAAATCTGCTATTGTTGATTCTTTCTCTTTATTTTCTCCTGCAAATAAATATATTTTGGTGCTATCACTTATTCCACTGCTTTTCTTTATTTCGCTTGCTATTGCAGCTTTATTTTTAGCATTTTTATTACTTATATATTTATCTGACAAATAATATGTTATAGAAAATATAAGTGCTAATATTATTGTCATTGAAACAAATAATTTCTTTTTATTGATCATAAATAATCACTCCTTATTAAGAAGTATTGACATTTTTCCAATACATATACATATATTACTATCTTTTCTCAATAAAAGTTCATATATTGTCATATGATTATATATATCCTGATCATTTAATACATCTAACTTCATATACCATTATACACCATAAAATATCCTTGTGGATGTTCACAAACCGGACAAGACTTTGGTGCTTCTTTTCCTTCGTAAATAAATCCACAATTAGTACAAAACCATTGTACATTTTGATCTTTTTTAAATGAACTTCCTTCTTCTAATTCTTTTGCATATTTATTAAATCTATCTGCATGAATTTTCTCTATAGTAGCAATATTACTAAATATATTTGATATTACTGTAAATCCTTCTTCTTTTGCAACATCTGAAAATGACTTATATACAACATCAGATTCTTCTAATTCATTATGATTAGCTGATTTAAGCAACTCTAGTGTAGAATTATAATTATCAATAGGATAAGTTCCATCAATGTGTATATTCTCACCTGAGAATGCCTTTAATTGATTATAAAAAACCTCTGCATGTTCTTTTTCTTGATTTGCTGTATAATCAAATACTGATTGAATTACATAAAGTCCATCTTTTTTCGCTTGAGCAGCTGCTATATTGTACCTATTTCTTGCTTGACTTTCTCCAGCAAATGCTTTCAATAAATTTTCTTTGGTTTTACTATCTTTTAAATCCATGACAATTCCTCCTACTAAAGTTTATATATTTAATATTTACAATTTAGGATTAATTATTCATTAGACTATAAAAAATAACAAGTCAAATATACATTGCAGATTTGACTTGTTATTTTCTTTCATATGTCTTAGCTTTTTTTAAAAGTGTGTTTTAATGCATTTATTAATATAGCCCACGTAACTTTTAAACAATTTCTGTAATTTACAATTAAGTTCAATATTAATACTGCTATTATGATTTCAAGATAATAAAATATAACAGTTAAGATTGGATTAATATTTACCCATTTCATATCTGAAATCATTGCAGTTGCAAAAGATAGTCCAAATATAACAAAACTGAAAATTATAAGTCCTTTAATCATTCCTTTAAAATCTTCATGACTTGGTGCAATTCCACTTATTAATACTAAAAATAATAAAATTGTTATTAACCCTTCTTTAGTAAATATAATTCTCGGATCTAATATCCTTGATATTTCTGATATTTCACATTTTAATATAAATTTACTTTCTATAAATATAAACAATGGTATATTTACTAATGCAGGTGCTATTGCTATAAGAAATTCCTTTATACTTACGAAAAACGGAATTCTACTTCCAACTCTAGATCTTACAAATCCTGGTCTGTTTTCCTTTGGAAAAAGTTGTACTTCTTCTATTTTAGCAAGACACAATATAGCAACTAATAAATGTGCTAATTCATGAGCGGGTGTACTTAATCCATATATAAACTTAGCTAATTTAGAACTCATACTTCCGATTGCACCTTGAAAAACTGATTGAATAAATCTCAATGCATAATAATATGAAAAATATAATAATAAAAAGACTCCTACTGATTTAATTGCTACTTCTATTTTAATCACTTCCATTTCTATTTGTACTTATATCAACATCTATCTTACTCTATTTGTAAATCCACATCTTTTACATAATTCTTCTACTGCTTTTCTCCCTGAAAAGCCATTATATATATCTTTAGCTCTCTTAGAATTCAAAATTTCATCTAAAGTGTTTTCAAAAATATTGCCAAGAGAAATGCTACCTTCACTATCTAAACAGCATGGTACAACTGTCCCATCAACCAATATGCCGATTTGATCTCTAAGTCCATAGCAAAAAGCCCTTTCTCCTAATTCTTCTTCTTTTAAAGATGGCCATTTAAATTTTTCACCCATGCTAATATATACATTATTTTTTAATTTAAAACTGTTTTTCTCTTTTAGGCTTTCCTTCAAATCACAATCTATTTTAAATTCTTGTTCAAGTAATTTAAATATGTCAATATTCATATTGTTATTAGCACTATATCTTGTATCTAAATTCCATAATCTCAAAGAACAAATTATATTAGTATTTTCAGTTGCTTCTTTAACAAAATTAATTATGTTATTTATGTATTCATTGAAATCAATTTGTTCCTCATTAGCCTCAAAGCTATGCAGCGAAATATTTACTTGTCTTAAAGCAGGTGCATTAAGTAATGTATCCTTAACTTCACGTATTAAAGTTCCATTACTAGTTATATTAACTTTCAATTGATTTTCTTTACTTATTTCCAAGAAATTTTTAAGTTCTTTATTCAAAAATGGTTCTCCCATTAAGTGGAAATAAACATAATCTGTATAAGGTTTTATGTTTTTAATAATGTGATCAAAGGATTCTTTGTCCATAGACTTTAGTTTTCTAGCTGTTTTAGGGCAAAAATTACAACTTAAATTACATACATTCGTTATCTCTATATAAACTTTTTTAAATTTCTTCATCTAATTATAACTCCAGTCTTTTTAGTCATCTGAAAAATAACATCCCCAAATGTCTTATTTAAATATCTCAAATCAGTATATCTTTTTATTACTATTATTTCAACTAAAATAAGGAACGAGAAATAAACTAATTTTATAATTATATGTATATGTCAAAGTTTATTAAAAATATAAAAAGCTTAATAATAAAACTTTTTGCGTCATTGAGCCAAACCTTTAGTCACATTCAAAAAAAAAAAAAATAACAAGTCAGATATACTAATATACCGATTTGTTATTTTTTTGAATGTACTTTATTTAAAATTTATCAGAAAAGAGCAAGTGTATAAAATACACTTGCTCTCCCTAGTAACTGATTTTTACGTTGTCCGCCAACTGGGTACGCCCATACGTCGTACATTGCTTCCGGGATTTTTACGTTGCCCGTCACCAACTGTATACCTCTTCAGATATACGCTTCTGCCGGATTGAAGTGTCAGTCCACTAAGATAAATTTTATTCTTTATCTTGTCTATATTATATCTTGCTTCATATCAAATTGCAAGATGTTTTTCGAATTTTCTGACTATTATTTTTTCAACCTAATCTTCATAGTAATTGCAAGGTTTTGGTGAACGTACATTGGCTCTTGATACCTTATTGCAAGCTGCAAACTCAACTCCTCTATTCCAAATACCGTTATAAATGTAATAAATCGTATTAGTAAGCAGCAAATAGATGCTTACTAAGCTATATTGAATAAATTTAAGAGTACATTCTTTTGAATAAAATACTTCAAAAAGCAAAGAGCAAATGTATCATGATTTTGTACATTTGCTCTTACTTAGTAACTGATTTTTACGTTGTCCGCCAACTGGGTACGCCCATACGTCGTACATTGCTTCCGGGATTTTTACGTTGCCCGTCACCAACTGTATATCTCTAAAGATATACGCTTCTGCCGGATTGAAGTGTCAGTTCACTAAGATAAATTTTATTCTTTATCTTGTCTATATTATATAGCACTCTATAAAGTATTGCAATATATATTTTGAATTTTCTGATTAATTATAATTTATAAATATGTGTACTGAATCGGTATATAAAATATCTCTATAATCCTCCTACAAGCTTCAATTAAAACTATTCTTATTGAGCCAATTGATAAGATCATAATCTTATTTGCTTCAGATGAAGCTGTTCCTTTAATATATATTCCATCTCAAATATATATGATTTCTACTGAAAACCAAGGAATAGCAAATATTATGTTTGGTGCATTTATTGCTGATAATTTATGCGGATTTATAGATAGTCATAAAGAAGGTTCCATAGGAATGTTAGAATTTCTACCTGAATATAGATGAAGAGGTATTGGCACCGCTCTACAAATCATAACTACTAATGATGCTTTAGCTAACAAAAGATATCCCTATGGACAAATTGTAGAAAAAAACTTCGCTTCGATAGTTTTACAAAAAAAACTTGGATTTGAATTATCAGAGAATAAAACCTATTGGTTAATGAAATAAATTATCTAGACACTAAACTATTCTAATATATACAACGGTTTAGTGTTCTTAACTAATGACTACTTTAGTTCTACTAGGGATGTTGTCCCAGATCCACTTAGCATTTGCTTTAGTCAACCGTATACACCCATCAGATAATGCCATTCCAAGTCTCCCATCTCTAATAGATCCATCTAAATTATATATTATTGAATGAAATAAATAATTTCCTTTAAACTGAGTATAATACCAGCATTTATATCCTTTATTTACTCCAAAATAAAGACCTTTTATTCCAATTGTATAAGTTCCCTTTGGTGTTGGTGTGGCTGGTTTTCCTATAGTGCATAAATACTTATGAATTAAAGTCCATTTATTTGTACTTCCATTAAAAATATTCACTTCAAAATTTTTAAGATTTACCCAAATAAAATAATTTGTTTCACTTGAAAAATTATTTGAATTCACATAATTTGTAGCGTTATTGTTTCCCTTAACATTATCTGCTCTTACATTCTCGTTATTCTCTTCTTTGCGCCTAAAAATTTTAGATAAAACACCCATGTTTAACTTCCTACTTATTAATCTAAAGTAATATATGTATATTGTAGTTATTTTGATTTTTTTAAGTTTTCTACCCTATATCCAATTTCTCTATTTGCTAGCTTGTAGCCTTCTTTAATCATCTCTTCCTCACTCATATCATTTTCAAGTAAACTATCTATGGTTAATTGAGCTCTATTACTAAAATATTTATTTAAAAGATTTTCTTCTATATTCTCTTGAGAAGCTAATGAATAGTCATCTAAAATATGTTTAACATTAAAGTTATGTTCTCTTAAAGCTCTCCCAACTAATATACTTCTATGGCATCTTAGAGGATCTTGCATAGCTCCAAGAAGTGCTATTTTATAACCTTTTTCACACCCTGCTTTTAGTCTTTCAATCCCATTTAAGAAGTCTTTTTCAACAATTACTTTTTCAAAATCAGAGTATCCTTCTTTATTGTAGGATATTTTATTTTCTCTATTAGCTGCAAATTCTTTAGCCATAAATAGGTATAAAAATCCTGCTTCTTTTAATGTATTAGCTATAGTTTCTTTATTATATTGAACATTATATTTAGAATAAGGAGTTCCTCTTATATCTACAACAGTATTAATATCATAATATTTTAACATATCTATTAACTTCTCTACATGGTAGTTAGAATGCCCTATTGTGTATATATCCATTTTATAGACTCCTCTCTCAATAATTAAACTATTGCTAATTTCATTTCTATATATATCTATATATTTTTTACATATGTTGATATCTTTATACAAATAATTCTATTTATATTTTTTATATCTAATAGTTCTATTAATAAATTTAAATTTATTCAGATATCAATCCTTTGATAATATCGTCTACTTTTATTAATGTTGCAAATCTATTTTTTCATATCTTAAAGTTATAATAATCATGTATCTCTTTTCCTGACATATACTCATTATCAAATGTTGTATTTGTTTCCTCTGGGATGATTAATTTAAATCCATGTTCAAAAGCGACCTTACATGTTGTATCTATACAATATTCAGTTTGCATACCAACTAAAATTATTGTTCCTATATTTTTTTCATTTAAATATTCTTTTAGTTCTGTATTTTTGAAAGCACTATTATATTTCTTTTCTATAATCTTTTCTCCTTCTTTAGGTGCAATTGGGTTATAAATTTGCCATCCCTCAGATCCAAATTCTAATTCACCACCTTTTCCACCATCATGTCGCACATAAATAACTTCTACCTTTTTATGTCTACATTCTTTAATTAATAACTTTATATTATTAATAGTATTTTCCTTGTTAAATGGATTACCCACTACTAATCCTTCTTGAAAATCTACAACAAGTAGTACTGTTTTATTCATCTTTATTCCCCCAAATCGTTATATATTTTACAATTAACTTTTTATATTTGTTTTAAATCAACAATTTCGTGTACACTATTTATCTTAATATATAATTTTTTATTATATATTAAATATCCAAATTATTCTATATATAACATTCATAATCTACTCAATTTAACTATACATACTAATTTATTTTTTATTATTCATCAATTCTTGCTTACTTAATACATTGCTAAATCTTAAGCTTTGAGTAATAAGTGTTGCCTTATAAAGATCTTTGTTACTTATAATGCTCATTTTATTACAATAAAAGTGCAACACAACATCTGAAATTCAGACTTTGTGTTGCACTTTTTAAGTGTTAATTTTAAATGTTCAATTACTAGTAAACCCTTGCAAATTTCTAACAGTATATTTTCCAAAGATAAGTTCATATTTTATAGTAACTTTCTCAATTCATTAATATCATTAACTGGAGCTAAGCAGGATTTTCCCTCACATAGATAATATGTAGATTTTTCATTTACGAAATCATAATCTTTAATAAATGGTATTAGTTCTTCAATTTCTTGTTTGTTTTCATCATTTTTAATAATTGTTGTTAAATTAAAGGTTTGTTTTTCACTTAGTAAGTCTTTAATTTTTTCTTCATCACTTTTGTCTTTAATAACACATACTAATTCTTTTGATGTATTTAATGCAAAAGATGCTGCAATTAAAAAGAATGAGTGATTTATTTCTTCACTAAATATAGATCCGCAAATAAAATCAAGCTGTTTTTCCGCCATTTCTTCTAAATTTGCATCTCCAGTTATTCTTGCAAGTTTTATTAAATTATATGCAGCAACAGAATTTCCTGAAGGTATTGCTCCATCAAATAATTCTTTAGGTCTAGCTATTAATTTTTCGCTATCTTCTCCATAAAGAAAAAATCCTTGTTTATCATTATCCCAAAAGAAATTAATCATATCTTTATTTAAATCAATAGCCTTCTTTAAAAATGTAATATCAAAGCTACTTTCATAAAGCTCTATAAGCCCAAAACAAAGGAATGCATAGTCATCTAAATATGCCTTATGACGAGATTCTTCATCTCTGAATCTCGCAAGTAACCTTTTATTTTCATCAATTAAATTATTAAAAATGAAATCCACTGCTTTTTTAGCATATTCAAAATACCTTTCATCTTCAAGAACCTTATATGCTTTTCCAAGAGCTGCTATCATAAGACCATTCCACGATGTTAAAATCTTATCATCTTTATGCAATTTCATTCTTTTGCTTCTATATTCAAGTACTTTTTCACTCAAATCTCTTATTTTATCATTATCTTCATTAAACTCACTATTATTTATTAAGTTAGGAATACTCTTACCTTCAAAGTTTCCATCAACAGTTATGTCCAAGTATTCATTGAAATATGTTCCATCCTCTTCACCTAAAACTTCTAAAATTTCTAAAGGATTAAATACATAATACTTTCCTTCTTCACCTTCACTATCTGCATCCTCTGCACAATAGAATCCACCATTTTCATTTGTAAGTTCCCTAAATACATATTCTAGTGCCTTCATTGCTACATTTTTATACAACTCATTTTTAGTGATTTCATATCCTTCAAGATATGCAATAATTAATAATGCATTATCATAAAGCATTTTCTCAAAATGTGGTGCTAACCACTTATTATCAGTGGAATATCTAGAAAATCCAAATCCTATATGATCAAATAATCCACCTTTATACATACAATCTAAAGTTTTCTCAGCCATTTCTAAAGCTTTAATATCTTTTTGTGTTTTATAATATCTAAGTAGAAACATAATTTTATGCGGTGTTGGGAACTTAGGAGCAGATCCAAATCCTCCATATTTTTTATCAAAAATACGTGAAACCTGATTATATCCATTTTCTAATGTTTTAGAAGTTAATTTAGTATCATTATTTTCTCCTTCATAATATTTATCAAGTTCTGCTAAAATGCTTTCGCTAGTAGATATAAGCTTATTCCTATTATCTTTCCAATGAGTAATTATAGAATATAAGATGTCTGTAATTCCTGGCATATTATATTTAGAATTCTTAGGAAAATAAGTTCCTGCAAAAAATGGTTTTTGATCTGGAGTCATTATTATTGTAAGTGGCCAACCACCATGATTAGTTAAAGCTTGGCAAACAGTCATATAGACACTATCTACATCTGGTCTCTCTTCCCTATCTACCTTTATTGCTATGAAATTATCATTTATAATTTTTGCAACTTCCACATCTTCAAAAGATTCGTGTGCCATTACATGACACCAATGACAAGTAGAATATCCAATGCTTAAAAATATAGGTTTATCTTCTTCTTTAGCTTTAGCAAATGCTTCATCACTCCATGAATACCAGTTTATTGGATTATAAGCATGTTGCAAAAGGTATGGACTCTTTTCATTTATTAATCTATTAGGTTTTTGATTCATATTTTCTTTTAGCATATTGTCACTCTCCCTTTATATTTTTATCTTTATTACTATACCCAAAAGGGATTGTTGCAAAATGGTTGTTTATTAAAAACATTTGTATAAAAGATCTGCTATTTCATATGAATTATGCAAAAGGGACTGTGCATAATGAATTTTTATTCATTGTGCAACAGCCCCTTATTTAAACCACTTTTTATTTCAATTATTTAATTTATACATCCTCTTATCATAATTTCTTTTAGATCAGCTCGATGTTTTCCATGTTATTTATTTAAAAAATCAAGAGCAAATTGTACATGTAGTGCTGTACCATATTTCATATAGTCTTCATCAATCTTATATTTCTCATGGTGTGGAAAGTATATAGCTTCTTTTTCCTCATTTCTATATCCAACAAATGCATATACTCCTTTAGCACGCTCAAAATAGTACGGCGCATCTTCTGATCCCATATACTTAGCTAAAGTTAAATTTTTTCCTTCTCCAAAAACTTTTGTTGCAGACTTATCAGCTAGTGCTGCTAATTCTGGATCATTATACATACTAAGTGCACTTTCTTCTATAATTACATCTACCTTAAGTTCATAAGCATCTGCAATGGCCTTTGCATGTCTTTTTATTGCTTCATGAGCTGTTTCTCTAGCCTTTGGGTTAAAGTATCTCATAGAAATATCAATCTCTGTATATTTTGAAACTACATTTGCCTTTGTACCTCCAATAAATTTTCCTACAGAAATTACTATTGGATCTTGGGCATTAATATTTTTAGTAACTATCCCTTGAATGTCTGTGACAAAAATACATGCAGGATGAATAGTATCCTTTGCGAGATGTGGAACTGATCCATGTCCTGATACTCCTTCAAACTTAACATAAATAGTATCACAGCCTGCCATTCTATACCCTGGTTCAATATTTACATATCCTGTCTCTAATTCTGCCATTCCATGCATACACAGACAAGCATCTACTCCATCCATTCCACCTGCTTCTATAATTTTTTTCGCACCTGAGAAAGTTTCCTCACCTTCTTGAAAGAAGAATCTAACCTCACCAGATATCTCCTCCTTCATTTCCGATAAAATTGTTGCAGCACCAAGAAGCATAGAAGTGTGAGCATCGTGACCACAAGCATGCATTAATCCAGGTGTTTTGGATTTAAATTCAACATCTGTTTCCTCTTTTACTGGAAGAGCATCCATGTCTCCTCTTAAAGCTACAGTTCTTCCATCCTTTCCACCTTTTAATGTGGCAATCAAGGAGGTATTTCCTGCTTTCTTATATGGTATTCCAAGTTTATCTAATTCCTTCATAATCTTTTCCTGAGTTTTAAATTCCTGACCACTAAGTTCAGGATTTTTATGTAAATCTCTTCTAAAATTAATAACATAGTCTTCAATTTCTTTAGCCTTATCTAATATATTTGACATATAAATACTTCCTTTCTATATTTAAAATACTACTATTTATTTTTATCTGACAAAGTTAACTAGCTCTTTTTTGATTTTGAATGTCCTCATTTTTCTTTTTCTTAGGGACAAGAAGAATTACTGCAATTAATGATATAAATCCTGCGATTACGCTAACTCCTAATCCCCAACCAGCTGCTAAATTTTCAGCTGATGCGTTGTTCATAAGAATAGCAGTTGATGCGGCTCCAGAAATAGCAACTCCAAAGCTACCGCCTAAAGAACTTGCCATTTTATAAATACCTGATGCTGAACCTGCCTTTTCTGCTGGAACATTTCCAACTGCAGTATTTGTAGATGGAGTTGCATAAAATCCAAATCCAGTTCCCATGATAGCAAGACCAACTACAACAGCTGTAAAGTATGCAACATTAGGTAAGAATGTTAATGTCATTAAGAATATTCCTACCGCAGCCATTAATGTACCTATAGCCATTGGCAAGCGTGCTCCTACCTTAAGCATAACTTTTTCTCCTACACGAATTGTCCCAACTATAGCAATTAAATAACTAATTGTTAACAATCCACTTTGAAATGAAGTTAATCCACGTCCTGTTTGAACATAAGGCATTAATATAAACAAGCAACCTGCACACATATTTAACAAGAAATTTGAAATTACAGCTGCATTATAACCTTTACTACTGAATAAAGATAAATCAACTAATGGAGCAGAGTTTCTTTTTTCAATGAATAAGAACAAAATAAATAAAATTACGAAAGCAGCTATCAATGAAAGAATAGTAGGACTAGCCCATCCTAACTGTGCACCACGAGTAGCAACTAAATTTAATGAAAGTAATGCTAACACTAAAGTAATAATTCCAAAATAATCAGCACCTTGTTTTTCTGCGCTAGTAATTTTACTTTCTGGAGTACCCTTAATTAAAAACATACCAATCAATGCCACTGGAACAGTAAGCCAGAATAACCAACGCCATCCTAACGCTGATACTACTGCACCTCCGAAGAAGTTAGCAACACTACTACCACCCCAAGATGCTAAAGACCAAAAGCTTATAGCACGTGGACGAGCTTCTCCTGGATAATAAGCATTTATAAGTGCTAAAGTAGCTGGCATAATAAATGCACCTGATAAACCTTGAATAATACGACCCGCAATAAGAAGTGTTGATCCTGTTGCTACTGCACAAAGTATAGAACCAACTATACTTAAGATGAATCCAAACTGAGTCATCTTAACCCTTCCTATCTTATCAGCAATACTTCCTGCTGTTACAATACTAACACCACAAATTAATGCAGTGATACTAATCGCAGTACTAACAACGGAACTTGAAACTCCTAAATCTTGAATAAGTGGTGGCACTCCTGCTGTTATAGAATTACCAAATAACCAATAGGTTGCTACACCTAGAATCATTCCCGTTAACAAACGATCATTACCTTTGTAATTTGTCATATGTTTCCCTCCTAAATCTTTTTTAATTTGTTCCCTATTAATTTTGAAATCCATTACATTGATATTACTTAAAGTTTTTGAACCATTAATCGTATATAATCATCACTTTAATAATGTGTTACTACTAGTATGTACAATGAATTATGAATTTGTGAACAATTAAATAATATACTTATTATTAAAAAGTTAAAATAGCATTTCTTCCAACGTATATATTTATGTCTTAAATTTCATTTACAATTACGTTCGGAGGATGTTTTTTGCACTAAACGTAAAGAAGAAGTTAAAAGTATTATTTTCCTTCTAACTTCTTCTTGACAGAAAAAATATATAAATCTTGTGTAAACATTCCCTCATTTATGAATGTATCTAGAGTCATATTAGAATTTTTATCAATTATAGATTTAATTATATAAAGACCTAATCCTCTATTTTTACCTTTAGTAGAATAACCTTTATTATAAATTTTATCCATGTTTAGTTCTTCTTTTTTAAAGGTATTTGCTACTGTAATATTTAAATTATTATCAATTGCCTCCACATAAATTTCTAATTTTTTATTATCATTTTTTAATGTTTCCTCTAATGCATTTTCTAATATTATTCCCATAACTCTAGAAAATTCCACTTCAGATATGTTGCATTCTTTTATTTCCCCTATAGTTATTAAGCTTACTTTTACATCTTTCTTAATGCTTAACATTATATAATATGAAAGAATAGATTTTAGAGGAATATAATTTATATCTTTTAAATTTAAGAAGGCATCATAACTTTTATCTCCCACCATTTCTCTATTTAATTTATCTAATAAATTATTCTCACTTAAATTATCTATTCCTATACCTAACACTATGTTTTTATAATCATGTTTAAATTCTCTATACTTCTCTACTAATTCCTCTATAGTCTCTATGTATAGGGTTAGTTCCTTAATTTTCTTCTCTTTTTCACTCAATTCTAATTCATCTTTTATATTTTTTATATCTAATTTATTATTTATAATATAAAACATTAAAACAAAGAAATTTATACAAACAAATGAGATTAATTTAATTCCATAGTTTATATTCAAATCATTAATTATTTTTATTAATATATTAATAAAAATAATTATATATATAACATTAAAGTTTCTTTGTTTGACATTATCCTCTGGAAAACTTAATGGAATATATCTCCTGAATAATCCAAAAGCTATAATGATAGCTAAATAAATTAATATGAAATTGTGATTAATTGGATGTAACAAAATATTAAAGTTAAATATATCTTTTATATTTATGTCATTGCCTAGAATAAGTACTATACCTGAACTCATGTAATAAGACATTAGAGTAATCAGTTCTACAAAAAAGGAAAGTTCCAAATTCCTTTTCAAATTCTTCCCAATACATAAATAAGTTATAATATAATTGCAAAACCATACAAATATAAAAGATAAAAGGTTATCTTTTAAAAACTCCATAACACTAGGTTTAATAAGTATTACTATCATTATTGCAAAAAAACCTTTAAGTTTAATACTTATCTTTTTATCAGAAAAAACATAAATAAGATAAGTTTGTGCTAATGTTGTTGCTATGGTGTAATGCATGCTTTTATCTCCTTTTCTCTTCTCTTGGAAACAATCTCTTTCATACCACCCGTAAGAACTACATATAAATCCCCATTAATATTTTCAATCATTTTAATATGTTCTTTGTTCACAATTATACTTCTATGAATTTGTACAAATTGATTTGAAAGCTCCTTTTGAACCTCTTTTAAAGTTAAATTTACACTTATTTCATTTTTTATTGTATATATAATAATTTTCTTTTTACTCTTATCAGTTTCTATACAAATAATATCTGAAGGTTTTATTATAAATACATTTCCACCAACTTTAAATATTAAAGATTCATTTTCAATATTATCTTTATAAATTTTAATATATGCATTAAGTGCTTCTTTAATAGAATTTTCCATGTCATAACCTTTATCTATAAAATCTAATATTTTTAACTTATATTTAAATACACTCTGCATTTGGTGAATATGAGAAGTAACATATATCATTTCTCCTTTATATTCATCAATATTTCTTATATCTCTTCCCAACGATAAACCATTTTTATCCTGTTTCAAATCTATATCTAAAATATAAAGACAATCTTCATATGAATTTAAAGATTTAATATAATTTATTGTTTCCTCATAGATATTAAATGCTTTAATATTACATTCCAAACCGCTCTCTTCAAATACAAGTTTTGCTATTTTAGAAATTTGTTCTATATATTCTTTTCTATCTTCACATATAATTATGTTCAAAAAAATCACCACTTTACATTTTTATAATATAAACCTAATTAGAGAAATTATTTATAATATATCTTTAAACTAATTAGTAAGCAAACCATTCATTATGGCTACTTCAACATAATTATATGAATCATCATCTTTAAAAGTTATATAATAATCATTTTTAATTTTCCTAATCCTTATATCTTTCATTAAATCATTAATAAACTATTCACAATCTGCGCTTGCTTAATTTTATTACGTTTTGCTAATATCATAATTTTCAATAGGATTGGGCCCCCTTACAACTTCTCTTCTTATTTGAAGGACACCATCATCATCTGGGAAAACACTCCATTTGACTAGCTGAATTTCTCCATCCGTGATTTCAATATTCGTTATGCTAGTAGGATAGACGCAACATCCTATATTAAAATATGGCAGTTCGTGACTTTTGGGATATTTAAATCTGTGTGTATGCCCGCAAATAATCATTTTTTTATGTTTTTTAATCCATTTTACATAGCTCTTCTCAATCTTATGTCTCTTATGCATATTTACAACCGGACTAGATGGACTTTTAACACCTAAAGCATGCAAAAATCTCCAAAAATATTTTAATGAAAGCATGGTTGGAAACCAAAGCTGGTCGTTAGATAAGTCTCCTTGATGTCCATGAACAACTAGAATCTCCTGCTGAGTATTTCTATTTTTCAAAATAAGTCCTTCACAAGGTTTCAGACCTTTCATAAAATCATAGGTTGTTTCTTTATAGTAGTTATAGTAAGTATAATAATTATTTTCTACGTATTCTTGTTTTTTTAAGTATATATTATGATTTCCATATAACATAATCAATCTATCCTGATCAAAAAATCTTTTTAATACATTAAATACATCTGAATGAGCATTTTTTATATCTCGAAAGCGAGGATGTTCCCATAATTCATCTCCATCTCCTGCTTCCACATAGGTAAATCCATTTTTATAATAATATTCAAGGGCAAATAAGTAGGTGTTTCTGTTTTTCGTAAATTCATCAGAATGACTTCCATTACTCCTATGGCAATCGCTAAAGAAAACATATCTTGAGTTTTCGTCAAAATATTCTACTCTTGCATTTTCATATGCTTCCATTAATCTTTGATCCGTATGCATAGTCATCACCCCTTAATTTATAAATACTTTTTTATTAAATTTCACCTTTATATGCGTAATTACATTCCTGTTACCATAATTTAATAGTAGCACAGAATTCTGCAAATACAATTCATTCTTCAAAATATGATCATAGAATTTTTTCTCTTTAAATTTTGATCTTTTCATAAAGCCACTAATTAACCTTGTCATTCCACGATTTGGTTATTAGCATTAAAGTTAACCACTATAAAAAGCACTGCATTAAAATGAAAATATTTGCTTTTATTATTTAAGATAAAGTATAACAAATTGGATTTTTATGAATATATTATTTTATAAATAATTAATCGGGAGTTAAATATAAATGCTAGATATTAACGATGATGCTTATGAAGATGATCTTTATTTTGAAAATTATGAGACTTCATCTATTCTCTGTGAATCTTTTCAAAGACAAAGACCACCTTTTTTACCTATGCCAGGCGGTAACGTTCCCCCAATAGATAATTATCCACCTGGTTTTGATGTTAATTCTCCACCTGGTTTTAATTTTCCTGGAGGAGTTTTTAACCCACCTGGATTGCCTAAATCTCCACCACCAAATTATATTCCTAATAAAAATTCTGTTGGCGTTCAAGGCTTTAGTTCAATTGGAGATGGTATCGAAACTAAAGCTGTTAGTCCCAATTCCATCAGATTTTGTCTTTATAAATTCACATATATTTGGGAACGAAATGGTAGAAACTATTGGGCATTCTTGTTAAATATTGATAGGCGCTCTGTATCTGGTTTTAGATGGTATGGTAGAAATTGGGTTTATTGGGGAGTAGATTTAAGGAGAATCGATTCTTTTATATGCTATAGATCTACTTTTGAAACTGATTGTGAGGATTGTAAAAATCAAGTGAAACTTGATTCAAGTAATATTTTATTTCCATCTGAATCTTAGCTGAATTTATACATCAAGGGGCACCCCGTAATCTTAATGATCACAATGTGCCCTCAAGATGTCATAACCTCAATTGAAATTAATTTTATTTATTTAATTTTCTATTTATAATAATAATATTCATTAATAAGTTAATACTAAAATAGAAAATTAAACTTAAGAGGTGGGTATTATGAAAAAATTACTTTATATAACAGTGAATTCAAAGCCTGAAGAATTATCAACTAGTAAAACAGTTGGAAGAACACTCGTAAATAAGTTTTTAGAGCAGCATGCTGATTTTGAACTTGAAGAATTAGATTTATATAAATGTCATATTCCAAGATTAGAGTATGAATATTTTGAGAAAAGAAATTGCATGATAAAGGAAGAAGATTTCAATAAGTTAAATGAACATCAAAAAGAAGAAGTACATAAAATGGTAAAACTAGCAGATCAGTTTAGAGACTCCGATTTATATGTAATTGCATCGCCTATGTGGAGTCTTTCTTTTCCATCTCCTTTAAAAGAATATATTGATTGCATTGTAATGGAGGGAAAAACTATACATATAGAAAACGATAGCGTTGAAGGCTTATTAAATGATAAGCAAAGAGGTATGATATATATACAATCCTCTGGGGTATCTATTCCATGGCTCTTAAGAATTGTGATGAACAAAGGACTGAATTATGTACATGATATAATGAAATTCATTGGAATAAAGAGATTTGAAGAATTATTAGTAGATGGGACTGGTTCTACTGAAGAAGAAAAAACACAAGCCATACAAGAAGCAATAGGGAAAATTGATAACATCATTGCAGAGGTTTGGAGATAATTTAATTGAAGAAGCAATATATACACTTTCATATGCAAATCTTCTATTATTATTTCTGATTTCAAATTAATGAAATAGTCATTTGCAGCAAATAATATTTTTTTTATTAAACATGTAAATTATTAATTTACTACAAATTAACCCTAAAGTAATACCCGCTATTACATCTGTAGGATAATGCACATATAAATATAATCTTGAAAAAGCTATTAAAGATGCTAATCCTAAAAATCCAATTGCATATTTTTTTAAACATTTTGCTAATACTCCTGCAACTGCAAAAGAAGAAGCAGTATGCCCTGATGGAAATGAATAGGATAATGGTTTTGCAATTAACATATTAATTGCTGGTACATCTGCTGATGGTCTTAAACGTTGAACCACATGTTTCAATATTTCTTCTCCTAAAATTGTACTTAGTATTAAAGCTCCTAAAGCCATAACTCCTATTTTTCTATATTTTTTATTAATTATTAATAGTACTGCTATTATAATCCAGATAAGTCCGCCATTACCTAATGAAGTGATTATAACCATAGCTTTATCCATAATATGTCCATACATATTATTTTTTATAAATAAAAGAATGGAATTATCAATATGTTGTAATAGATATATCATATTCTTTATTACCTTCCTCTCTATGCACCTTATTATTTTTTTAAATTCTATAAAGTTCTTCCATATTCCTTGGTATCTTGTTGGCCAAGGTTATTTTGCTATTGTCCCATAAAAACTGAAACATTTCAAGGATTTCACCTAATTCCATATCCACTGTCCTGGATTTAATTGTTCTGCTATTTCATATGTTATTATTACACGGTAAACAGCTTATCAAAATTATATTTTTAATTTATTAATATTTAGATTAATTATATTAATCTGTCATAGTACTGACACAATAAGTATTTATAATAATATTTATAAAGTTGTTAATACATTATTATTTACCCCTTAAATAATAATTACCCCTTTATAGGATGACTTATTACATGTAGTAAGTCATCCTTTTTTCGTGTAAATTTCCGCATATAATATTAATATTGTTCAATAAAAGTTCTTTTATTATAATACTAATGACAAATTTAACATATCCTCTAATTGTTGTTTTGCATCATCAAAATCATGAATACTGCTTGTTACATTAAAACAATAAACTTTATTATTTTTAAAGAAAAGTATATCACATGCTTTCTTGATTTTAGAATCAGTTGTAAGTGTATATTCTAAACAAGTAGCATTTTTTCCATTATAGTTTTTTTCACTAGCCTCTATTTCTGATAAACCCTTTGTTATTCCATATTTCATTCCATTTATAAAAGTCCCTTCTGAACCCCCAAATGTATCAGTAGTATCATAAATGAAATCTGATTTACTATCAATAACATAAGCAACTGCTTTTTTATTATCTAATTGTATCCAATTAGATGGAATTTTAATTGGTATATCCCCTTTTGTAGTTGAAACTGCTATTCCTTTAGAATTTATATAATATTCATCAATTATAGTATTATGAGACATATAACCACTTTGATCAAAATAATACCATTTAGAATCAATTTGTTTCCACCCAACAGAATATGAATTTCCTTCTGTATTCCACCAACCTTTTGAATCTTGTTTCCATGAAGCACTAGCACCTATTGGTAAAGTAGTTAATAAAGTTGTTACTGTAATTGTTAATACCATAATTTTTTTCACTAGGTTACTTTTCATATATTATAGCCTCCCATCACATTAATAAAATTATTATACTATCATTACCATTTATTTACAATTATTTGTATTTCTTAACTATAAGAATGGATTAAGATATTTTAGTCCTTACTTGAATTTGACTAAAATATTTTCTCTATGTTATTTAGATTTTGAAAACTTTATTTATAACATACTAATGGAAATTCTACACTCTTGTTAAGTAGTGAGTATTTTATTGCTATTCAAATTAATATTATTAATATGTCATAATACTGACACAATCATCGCTTATAATCATATTTATAAAGTACTAAAGCATTATTATTTACCCCCCAAATAATAATTAACCTCTTTTAGAATGTCTTATTACATCATAGTAAGCCATTCTTTTTTTGTGAATTTCTATATTTAACATTATATTGTTTCATCCCTAATTCTTTCTGACTTTTGTCCTATTTTTTTCTTCTCTAAATACAAAAAAGACTACGCATTCCAGCAGAATTGCTCCTACTTTCTTTGCATAGTCTCTTGTACATATTTAACACAACTTTATTTTCCGTGACAAGACTTTAACAGTTTTGACACGGCTTTATTTTGCTGTGACAAAAATATGTACACTAACAATAAAGTTTAGTTTTTCCCTATTTCTCAAATCCGCAAACCCTTGAAAACACTCACTTTTCATTTCCCTTATTTTTCTATTTTTCATCAAAATAATAATAAAGTTTAGTTTTTAACTTTTTATGTAATTTTTATATCATATTTTCCAGTAAAAAGTCCATTCAAAAAATCATAATAAAGTTTGGTTTTGTGAAATTCATATCTTAGAAATCTTGCATTTTTTCAGTTCTAAATTAGGCTACGCTCTCGGAGCGATTTTTCTATTTTTTTGTCTATTAGGAGTTCTATTTCTCTTTTCTATTATCTTGGAATGCTTGATTATATAAGCATTTAAAAGGGTTTGTCTATTAGGTTTTCTATTTAGGTTTCTGATAAGAATTCTATTTGGATAAGGATGTGACTTTTGAATTGAAATGCTGGAATATAAAAAGGCTGTGCAGCAATACAAGAAAAATCTTGCATCGACCGCACAGCCGTGACTAAACTTTATTATGTTTAACCAAACTTTATATGTTTTGACTAAACTTTATTTGGAATGAACACAAAATATATATTATTTATTCATTCCTTGTTGAACAGCAACAGCAACTGCAACAGTAGCTCCTACCATTGGGTTGTTACCCATTCCGATAAGACCCATCATTTCCACATGAGCTGGAACTGATGATGATCCTGCGAATTGTGCATCTGAATGCATTCTTCCCATAGTATCAGTCATACCGTATGAAGCAGGACCTGCTCCCATGTTATCTGGGTGAAGAGTTCTTCCTGTACCACCACCTGATGCTACTGAGAAGTACTTCTTATTTTGTTCGATACATTCTTTTTTGTATGTTCCTGCAACTGGATGTTGGAATCTAGTAGGGTTAGTTGAGTTACCAGTGATTGATACGTCAACGCCTTCTTTGTGCATTATTGCAACACCTTCTCTAACATCGTCACAACCATAACATTTAACCTTAGCTCTAGCTCCTGCTGAGTAAGCTTTTTCTTTAACTACTGTAACTTCTCCAGTATAGTAGTCAAATTTAGTTTGAACATATGTGAATCCATTAATTCTTGAGATTATGAATGCAGCATCTTTTCCAAGACCGTTTAATATAACTCTTAATGGTTCTTTTCTTACTTTGTTAGCTTCTTCTGCTATTTTAATAGCACCTTCAGCAGCAGCAAAACTTTCATGTCCTGCTAAGAATGCGAAACATTTAGTTTCTTCTCTTAAAAGCATAGCTCCTAAGTTTCCGTGTCCTAATCCAACTTTTCTGTCATCTGCAACAGAACCTGGAATACAAAATGCTTGTAATCCTTCTCCGATTGCTTCAGAAGCATCAGCAGCTTTTTTGCAGCCCTTCTTTATAGCTATAGCAGCTCCTAAAACGTAAGCCCATCCAGCGTTTTCAAATGCAATTGCTTGAGTTTCCTTAACAATTGTGTAAGGATCGATTCCTAGTTCTGCACAAACTGCCTTTGCATCTTCTAGAGTTTCCATTCCGTATTTCTTAAGTACTGGTGTGATTTGGTCAATTCTTCTTTCATAACTTTCAAATATTGCCATAATAAATTTTCCTCCTTTACAAATAATTATTTATGTCTTGGATCCATTAATTCAGCAGCATCAGCAACTCTTCCGTATTGTCCCTTAGCTTTTTCTAATGCTTCATTAGCATCCATACCCTTGCCTATGCTTTCCATCATTTTTCCTAAGTTAACAAACTTATATCCAATGATTTCTTTATCTTCATCTATAGCGATGTCTGTAACATAGCCTTCAGCCATTTCTAAGTATCTAGGTCCTTTTGCAAGAGTTCCATACATAGTACCAACTTGAGATCTTAATCCCTTACCTAAATCTTCAAGACCTGCTCCGATAGGTAGTCCACCTTCTGAGAATGCAGTTTGAGTTCTTCCATAAACGATTTGTAAGAATAACTCTCTCATAGCTGTGTTTATAGCATCACAAACTAAGTCTGTGTTCAATGCTTCTAATATAGTCTTTCCTGGTAATATTTCTGAAGCCATAGCAGCTGAATGAGTCATTCCTGAACATCCAATTGTTTCAACTAACGCCTCTTGGATAATACCTTCTTTAACGTTTAATGTTAATTTACAAGCTCCTTGTTGTGGTGCACACCAACCTATTCCGTGAGTTAAACCTGATATATCAGTAACTTCTTTAGATTGAACCCATTTTCCTTCTTCAGGAATTGGTGCTGATCCGTGATTAGGACCTTTAGCAAGTACACACATTTCTTCAACTTCTTTTGAATACATCATATATTTTTGCTCCTCCCTAATTAATAGATAATTACAACTATTAAATCTTATCTCTAAGCTTTTTAATATTGTAGCTGGGCATAAAATAACCCGCTGGGGCATTTTTACCCTATTACTATTTTAGCAAATCATTTCAATTGTCACAACCTTTATTTAAAAATTTATGCTACAAATCTACAAAAATCTTTTATTAACATTAATTAGATGAAATATTGGCAAATATTTTACAATATATATTTATTCTAAAATGATTTTACTAAAATAATGAAATATATATAAAAATAGGTCTTGATTTATTTTCTTATACGTGGTAGAATAATTTTTGTCAGTTTATATGCCGCTGTGATGGAATGGCAGACGTGGTGGACTCAAAATCCTCTGGTAGCGATACCGTGCCGGTTCGAGTCCGGCTAGCGGCACCAATTATTTAAAGAAAAAGCTGTATTACTTGGTTTTGATACCTTGTAGTACAGCCTTTTTTGTATGTTTCCCACTTCTTTTCCCACTTCTACAATTAAATCTATTTTTATAGTTTATAGCTCTCCTAAAACCAGTTACAGTAAGGCTTGTAGCGTTTTGTAATAATATTGTAACTAATCCATATTATTTTAATATTTTCCTTCTGTAAATTAAATAAATTTGGAGATAATTGCAATTATTTTTTTACACTAATTATTAAAAATATACTGATGATAATTTTATTAATAAATTTCTTATAATATTTTTTAATTACTATGTTGCACTAAATTCATTATTATTTTTAATAAAAAATGATATTTGAATATGAATACAATCATCCAATTAAAAAAGTAATTTTCGAATCCTTTAGTTTTCTGATTTTATTTTAATGTTATATCTACCTCATAAGCCGAGCTTTGTATTCATATATAGATATATTATTGTACTCTGCAGCTATTAGTATAACTAACTTAAGGTAGATTTTATAATTTACCACATCAAATTCTATTTTACTGATGGTTGGAAAAATATAGAAAGTTTCAGTTCTTCCAACCATTTCTTATATTATGTAATATCAATTCTTATAATAACTTGTACTTGGTAATATTTAGACCTCAGAGGTTGTTGCTCTACTTAGGATGCTTGCTATCTATTTACCTGAGTACATCTGAGATACGAAGTGTTGAAGCTACAAATATATCACTTTTAATCATCTATTTCTGCAATTTCTTTTATATCTTTCAAAATTTCAAAAGTACTAATTATTTTTTCAGTATATGAATCATCACAAATGTTTTCTATATGTTCAGGGAGTACACTTTCTCTAAACCTAGGAAATAGTGAAAGTTCTATATCTTCAAGCCTACTAATATAACTAACATAGTCACTAGGACGAAAAATTCTTTGGGCTAAATAAAAATCAAACAGTTCACAAATTGTATCCCATTGGCTGCATTTTTCAAAATACTCTTTTTTTCTATATTTTATAGGCTTTTCACAAAGCTCAACTTCTTTATACTCTGCTATTCCATTCTTCACAGAAACTATCACCTTTGAAATACTTTTTTCTTTACTGTACAAAAATGATTCTTCTATGTAATTATATATATTTTTTATTTTTTTTAATTTAAACTCCTTATTATCAAGCGAAAGAATTTTATCTTCTAAATAATTTTCTTCATTATGTAGGATCTTCCAGAACTTTGGATTATCAGTTTTAATCATTCTTATTACATCATTAAATGTATCATCTAATTCAATATTATTAAACAATTCTAATCTATATTCATTAACTTTTTCTTCAATTTCTTTAGAACATTTATTATAAAATTCATTGTACCTCTGCTTAAAGTTATTTTCTCCATCGTCATTATTATCATAATTATTATCGTAATAGCTAATAGCTCTTTTTAAACTATCAAAATTGAATAATTCTTCATCATAAAATATGCCAGAAAATTCACCTTGATCATCCACCATAGGCACTGCTTTACCTACTCTTGTTTTTTGCTTTTCTGCTTCCTCCATAAAAAAATCTTTTAAGCATATGTCCAAATATTTATCAATTTGTTCAAGCAGCGGATTCTCAAACTCCAAAAATTTACTATCATATTTATACTTATTTAAATATTTATTTATCTTATCTATATAAACATATGCTTCTTTATAAGATTCTTTGCATTGTTCATATTTTTTTGAAATTCTAATATCTAATTCTTTTAAAAATTTCATTTTATCAGATGATAAAAAATTTATAAATACTAATTTATTTTGTTTATTTTTAATATTTAATGATGTAATAATTTTAACTCTCTCGGTATTAGTTAATAATTCTTGAAATGAATCTCTCTTTAAATCTTTAAATATGTCATCTAAATCTTTATATAAAAAATCTTTATCATCATTGTCTTGTGTAGATTTTTTAATCCAATACTCACATATTGTTTTTCTTAATAAAACTTGCAGATCATAGTATAATAAAATTGCATTTTCCTTTTCTATTTCCTCTTTTTCCATCCTTTTTTGAAATAATTCTAGGAGTATAGTAGCAAGCATTGTAAGTACTACCCCTATAATAGCCCCCAATAGTGATGACACATAATCACCTATAGAGCCGTCTACATTATCAGTTGTTAATCCATATAAATTTAAAATCGGTCTAGCACATAAAAAAGTAACTATAGTTACTACTAGTATTATTACAAATGATATTATCAGCAAGTTATTTCTATTATTTTTAATCATATATTCTCCACTTTCTATTTTAAAATTTTTGCATATAATTATTATTTTTCACTAGCTGAATAAACAGCAGTATCAATATTTTCAGGGGCTACTAATACCGGCCAGTAAAATTCTCCACCTCTCCAACCATTTTTTTCAAGACCATTTTGTTTCATCAGCATAAGAGTCGGCTCAGTTTGTGCCATTTCTTTTGCTTTCATTAAATCACGATCTCTATTGTATGGCATGTCTGAATAATATCTAGAGGTTTTTCTCAATTGACTTATATTTCTATTAGTTGCTGCAAATATATTTACATATTCATTGCTTAAATAATTTATTAGCGATAAAAATGTCTTTTCATCTATTGCATTTTTACTTTCTAGTTCAATTGTCTTATAAATAGTATTTATAATCTTACCAGCATCTTCTTTACTAATTTTATACGTTCCCTCTATCTTTCCATTATTATTTTCCATAAGAATTTTATCTATATTTTCTATATCCTTTTTTATATAACTTTTGTAACCTGTTTGGAATCCTACAATTGTGGAAGTTTTACCTGGTTTTAATACATGGGTATTGCTAATTCTTATTTTTTCTGGAGAACATGGAATTATTGTGCCTTTTTCATCTCTGCTTATAAATATAACTCCTTTGCCTAAATGTCCTTTTTCAAAGTCTTCTCTTAATTTTGAATCAAACTCATTAATCTTTGACATTCTATCGTATAAATCTGTAGTTGTATAAAGTCTTGTTACTGCTAAATCTTCTTTTTTCCTATATCCAAACATTCTTGAATGTTGAAGTACAGTGTCCTGCTGCATTTTTTGTGGTCTTCTTCCATAATAGAATCCTATTAGATTTGATATAGTGATACCTCTATCAAGAATTTGTCCACCTATGAACATATTTAAAGGAGTTCTTAACCTTAGTTGTCCATCTTCATCTAGCAATGCATTAATATCATTTTCTGAATTTACAATAGTTTTAGTAATCCATTGTTCTGATATTGATTTATACACCATTTTCTTTACTTCCGCTAAAGATGGTACTTCAAAATTATAAGCATTTACTGATTCACTTAAAGTCTTATATCCTACTTGAATATATTCTTCTAATACATCACTATTCTTTACAGCTTCTTTTTCAAGCTGCTCCATAAGTTCATTTATAATATCATTTTGCCTTTGATGTGATGATTTTGATATTTCTGTATGTATGATAAAACTAAACTTATTTTTATTTCCACGGGGTTTTCCACCATTTTGAATTATTCTAATACATCCACCAATTATAAAATTAATTACAGCTGTTCTAAGACCTTCAACCTTTGGACTTTTAAAAATTTCTTCTTCCTTAAATCTTCTTCTATCACTATTTTTTATTATTTCAAGTTCGGTATCATCAATTGAATAGAATAAATATTTATTAAGAGGATTTTTTTCCTCATCAAAATAATAATCTCCACCTATATACGCATCACCATATGGTACTAATACTGTAGTTGCTGGTTTAACAGGCTTTATATCCTTATCTCCACCTAAATTAATTGTTTCGGGCTGCAAATATAAAGAGTACGGAGTGGCAGTTACTTGAATAAATCTGCAAGTAAGTTCTAGTCTTAAATCATTAATTTGTGATGCAATCTTTCTTAAATCAAAAATTTCAGTATCTTTATTCATTTCATAGCCAATACTACAAAAATCAGCTTCATCATCAATTATCAAGCATTTTTTAGATTCATTTAAAGCATATGCTTTTATAAAATTCAAAAGCTTAGGCAAGTTATTATGCTCTTTCTTAACAACTAATATTAATTTTTTATCTAATTCAAATCTTGATAAATCTGTTGGAATGCACATAATATCGAAGATATCAATTAAATCATCATCTCTAAATTCTGTAAATTCCTGTTTCATTCTTGCAGTAGTCTGCATGGCAAGTGCATTAGAGTTTTTTGTTAAAACAACTGCTAGGTCATAGCCATTATCAAAGGCTAAGGAAATAACACCTATAAATGATTTTGTTTTACCACTTTGTATTTTCCCCAACATCATAAGAGGCTTGTCCCTAATTTCGTCAAGTTTTTCTACTGCTTCAATTATGCATTTGCTTTGCTTTGAATCATATTCTTTCTTTTTAACTCCGAAGAATTCTCCATCTAAATTCATATTAAAACTTCTCCTTAATGTAATTAACTATAATATAGGTTATAAATTAATTTTAAGATCAATTAGGGAAATTTCACTATTTTTGATCTTTATATGCTTCCATAAAGAATTTAGCCAAAGTAACGCCTGCATTTACAGCTAATCTTGCATGATAATCTTTTAATCCACTATTATTTTTTAATTTTCCATGACCAGTACCATAAGAATTTCTTAATTCAGTAATTCCTATTACAATCTGTCCTAAATTGTTCAATGTTTTCTTAACTGTATCGTTAGCTTTATTTGCATTTACTACTTCATCTGGTATTAATTTCAAATGTTTTTGAGCTGCTTTTATTAACGCTGGCATATCTAAATCCTCTAGTTTATCAACTTTATTCTTTAAAATAGTTTTTAAAACTGTTTCTATCATCTCTTTTGTTGTACCTAATGCTAATTCTGGATCTTCTTCTAGCGAGTCATATATACGTTTTAATTGCTTTGATACGTCAAATGAATCAGTATCTAGAGGGTTTTCTTCCAATAATTTATTTACTTCAATCTCATTATAAAGTTCATCATACAAATCTGTTCTTTTTACTTTTAGCCATTTTTCTAGATTAATATATTCTGCTATCTTCAAAAGTTTTTTAGGATTTCGTCCTATTGTTTTTAGCACATCAATAATATTTTGTGTATAATCTGGGTCTCTCCAGTTTAAGCTTCTTATAAGTCTATTATGTCCTTCAATAGCATCTACTTCATCAATTTCATAAGCTAACTTTGTCCAATCACTAGCTTCAAATTTAGCATCAATTGCTAATGTAAGAGCATATATTAAACGATCCTTATTTTCAATATCCAACATACCTACACCTCATTTTATAAAAATAGTTTATTATAGATTAATCTAAGTTAATTTTATTCAACATATCTCTAAGTTCCTTTAATTCTTCTACTGTAAGAGTAACACCCTTCCCCATCTTCTCATGTTCAGGTGCCCAATCTCTCAAATCATATTTAGCTTCTTTTCCGTTCCAACTAATTAAATTTAATTCTTTAGTCCACCCCTTTGCTGATTCTGATATAGCTCCTAGTTCTTTTTCTATTTCAAATTTAATTTCTGCCATAAAAATTTCTCCTTCTTACACGTTCTCAATAAACTCTTCAAAATTATCTGTTTTCTTGAATTCAACTTCATTTTCAAGTGCTTCAAAGTGTTTATATCCACATTGAATCTTTTTATTTTCTCTTTCCCTTAATTCTTCTTCTAAAATATTCCCCTTAGTTTCTACTACAAAATACAACTTTTCTGTATTATCTTTTTCAATAAGCACTGCCCAATCTGGATTATAGTCTCCAAGTGGAGTAAGTATTTTAAACCAATCTGGAAGCTTAATATACATCTTAACACTTTTGTTATCTTCAAATTTTCTAGCAAAGCCTTCTTCAACGCCAGAATCATATATTATATATTCATAAATTGATTTTTCACTTTCTATCATATTCTTTGATAAATATCCTGCTAACTCTTCAGTTTCAAATAGTTCTTGAGCGTAGTACTCTTCATCTCCTATTTTTTGATATTTGATTCCGTCAACTATCATTAATCTCATTTTTCTTTTAATAATCTTAGCTACTTCGTCCATAAATTTTTGTGGATTCTTCTTAAAATCTTCTAATCTTTCAGACTTTTTCAAAACTTCAACTAAAGTCCTTCTAGTTAATTTAGTTTCATTTTGAAGGAATGTTATTATATCAGGTAATGCAAAATTGTTGTTTTCTATATCCATTGTATATCTATTATTTTCTTTTGTTGCTGTACCAGATTTATTAATACCTACTTCTGCTTTCGTATATAAAAATTTAACTTTATCAACTTTTAAATTATGTTTTATTTCTTCTGAGCATTTACTTATAAGCTCATCTGCCTCAAAGTTCACTGAATATGTTGTTTTATATTTAATTTTATCCCATAGTTCTTTAAACTCCGGACTAATATATCTTTTCTTATTTAAATACACCGTTTCTCTCTTGCTTGCATCTTTAACATTTAAATTGCCTGCTAATTTCTTAAGTGTTGAAATAATATCTTCTTCACATACCTTAAATTCCTCTGGTATTTCTACGCATTTTGCTTTTAAATCTTCTCTTAGCTTGTCTTCAATCTTCCCTTTAACATCAATATATTGGCTATCTTTTAGATACTCAAATATTTTTTCCGAACCTTCTTGATCTAGATATGTTGATACTCCATCTAGAGTTATTTTTATATTTGCAAAAGTATGGCTCTCAACAACTCCAAACCTTACTCCACCATCTTCTTCATATTCCTTTTGGAGTTTAATTGCAAATTCTTCATAGCTTTCATTTGCCATTACAGTAAGAGTATTTACATTAAATCCATATACCCTTTCGCCCTTTTGATTAACAGCTAATCTAAGTCCTCTACCAATTTCTTGCCTCTTTTTTGATTCAGATTTAGTTTCATTTAATGTACATATTTGAAAGACATTTGGATTATCCCAACCTTCTTTTAAGGCTGAATGAGAAAATATGAATTTTAATTTTGTATCAAAACTTAATAGTTTTTCTTTATCTCTCATTATTAAGCTATATGCATCCTCATCAGCAGCTGTAGTACCTTTTGTATCTTTTAATTCACCTTTTTTATCTTGAGCAAAATACCCATTATGGACTTGCTGCGCTTCACTATCTGTATCTACTTCATTAAATAAAGTTTTATACCTAGGGTTTTTAATTGCCTCTTTATATTCTTCTTCAAACCAAATAGCATACTTTCCTTTTTGTACTTTACCATCCTTATCAATAAATCTATAATTAGCAACTCTGTCAATAAAAAATAAACTAAGTACCTTGATACCTTCTTTTTTTAATCTAAGTTCTTTATTAAGGTGTTCATCAATGGTTTTCCTAATTTGCATTCTTTTAATAAGATCTTCATCTATTTCTCCACGTACTTCCCCTAAGTGTATATCTTCATGACCTACAAAGGAAACATATTCATTTTCTTCCTTAGCATTTATCTCAGTTATTTGATATCCTTTATAAACATCTCTATTCCCTGATAATTCATATAAATCATCATCAACTTTAAATTCCTTAGTCATTCTTTTTATAGAACCTTTTTCCCATTTATCAATTTCTATTTTAGCTTTTATAGGCGATTTTTTATTATTGACACTTATAAGTTTAATATAAGCATTATTGTTATTATCTTTAGATACTATACTTGCTACTTCTATTTGTTTTACCAATTGTCTTTCATAAGCATCTACTGCATCTAATCTAAACATAAGATTATGTTTATCCTTATGAGTTGCAGAATATCCTATAGTACATAATGGATTTAATGAAGCAACGGCCTCCTTAGCTTTGTCTGTACTAACGGTACTTTGTGGCTCATCAATTATTACAAAAGGATTAGTTTCCTTAATAAACTCTAATGGCTTAACTCCATTAGTTTTCTCATGATCCATATTTATAACATTAGTATCCTTATTAAAAGATTGAATAGTCATAACCATTATTCTTATATAATCGCTTGTAGCAAATTCTCTTATTATATCTAGATTTTGTGATTTATATTCATAAGATTTAAAAATTACATTATCATATAATTCTTTGAAATGTTCACTCATTATATCTATAGATTTTATTACACCTTCTTTAATAGCTACAGAAGGAACAACAATTATAAACTTTGTAAATCCATATTGTTTATTAAGTTCAAATATTGTTCTTAAATATACATAAGTTTTACCTGTACCAGTTTCCATTTCTATAGTGAAATTATAATCATTTTTCTTTATATCATCTTCTGAAGATGGTTTTAATCCATTTTTAAGCTGTATTTCCTTTGCATTTGTTAAAATATCTTCTTGATCTAGTTCAAGTTTATTACCTATTCCTAAATTAGTAAGCAGTTTTCCTTCTGTACCAGCTTTATCTGTCATAGCAGATACTGTAAAGTTACATTGTGCTGGAGTTTGCCCCTTAAATATATCTACTATAGAAGAGATACTTTCTTGTTGATAATCTAAATCTGACTTAAATTGTAATTTCATAAAGTATCACTCCTCTATATGCTCATAATGTCTTTTATTTCATTTCGCTTTAATATTTCTATTGCATTAGTTTTAACAGAATCAGTTTTAAACCCATTATCCTTAAATACAAATCTAGAAACCTCAGGATTTAATTCATTTTTTAAATCCACCATACCTTGTACAACATCCAAAGTTATTTCATTATCTAAACATATTATTAATGCTCCAAAGCCTATGCTAAATACTTTCTTTCCATTAACTTCTCTAGTTTCTACAGGATATGTTAAATCAACACCATATTTAAGCATTATTTCATAAACTACATCTTCTTCAGTTCTATCTGGAACAAAGTTATCAATAGTATCTTCTAATCTCATTTCAAGATTATCATAATCTGGATTCCAAGGCTTAATATTAGATGAATCCAATTTAAATACCTTAAATCCTATATCTAGATCTTCTATTCCTTCCTTATCTTTGTTTTCTTCAACTATTTTATCTCCTGCTCTTCTGATACGTTCTTTTCCTATTTCACAGATATTTTTATATCCTAAATCATATGCTTCAAGTTTTTCATCTATTTTTTCTGGTAATTGCACCAGAATATATTTTCTATTTCCTTTATCTTCAACATTAAAATTCATAATAGAGTGTGCAGTCGTGGAAGAGCCAGCAAAAAAATCTAATATTATTGAATTTTTATCAAAATTTGCAAATAATTTCAACAATCTAATAATTAATGAAATTGGCTTTGGAGTATCAAATGTTTTTCCTCCCATTAATTCAATTAAACTTCTTGTCGCATTTGAAGTTAAACCGCCATCTTCCCACCATGTTGTATCAGTTTTTCTGCTTTCTTTTGCTTTTTCAAGATAATATTTTTGTTGAAGTCCATTTGCTGTTTTTACAATTAATCCATTATCATACTTTTTTTGCATTGTTTCTTTAGAATATCTAAAATATCCTTCCACTCCCATAAATTCATAATATGGATTTCCCTTCTTCGCACCTCCTGGTCCATCTACAGGAGTTAATTTATATTTTCCTCTAGGATCATTATCTTGATTTTCAAAACCATCCAAATCAGGATCTAATCCAATATTTTTTCTTTGTACAAATACTTCATTAATATTTTTTGAATACAACAAAATGATATTGTGATTACTAGAAATAATTTTATCATTTGAAACAGATGCTCTTGCTTTATGACAAATATTACATATAAAATTATTTTCACCAAATATCTCATCACATATTTTCTTTAAATTTGAATTTTCATTATCATCAATTGATATACAAATTACACCATCATCTTTCAGTAAATTTCTTGCTAATCTCAATCTAGGATACATCATATTTAACCAATCAGTATGATATCTGCCGCTTGCTTCTGAATTTGTACTTATTTTATTACCATCATCATCAACTTGACCAGTAAGGTTCAAATAATTCTGTAAATTATCTTTATAATCATCCTTATAAACAAAATCATTTCCAGTGTTATAAGGTGGATTAGTTGTTATATTTAGTTCACTTATAATTTCCATACAAACAGCTCCTATATTACAGTTTAAACGGTAACTACATTATCTTTGAGTCTTTCCAGAAGCTTATAATAAGATAATATATGTTAAAGTAATACTCAAGGGGTTTAAACTAAGACCTTGACTATTACTTTAACATACATTGAATAGCCACTAGGCTTCTATATCTAATACTATGAATACAGTATTCCAATAAACTAAATATAACGATGTATATCATCTTAACTTTATTCTGATAACTCTTTTGGAGTAATTTTAAAACTTCTAAATTATCTCCCTCTATATAGAGATTTCCTGTAGTATCCCAGTTTTTACTTTCTTCCTTGCATGGTCTTAGAGTTCCTCTTGATGGTGTTTGAGCCATTCTGATAGCTTGTGATTTACCGTGCCATTCAAATCTATATCTTTCTTCTTTATCCTCTATGTAATCTCCTAAAACTTCTTGTAATCTTTCAAAATCCACTTTATCTTCACAGAATACTTCAGGAAAAATTTCTTTTAATTTTAAAATATTTTGTTTTATTATATCTAAACTATCTCCATCTATTTTTTCAATGGTATCTATATTTTTTTCTTTAATTGCATCTAAATTATCTACTTTATCTTTAATCAAATTACCCATGTACTTCTCCCCATTTCTATTTCTCTTAAGAATTTAAATTTTCAATTATCCCATTTTTCTTTGATTCTAGTTTTTTTATTTTTATATTAATATCCATTTTCTTGTTAAAATGTTGTTCCTTATTTATATCAATTTTTAATTTATCTATTTCACAGCTAAGCTTTTCTAATTGATTATTTAATTCATTAACTTCTTCTATATCTTTATTTTTTAAAACTTCAAAGTCGCCTGTAATACTTGAAGCATTAAGTAGATTTAGCTTTTCTACAAAGCTGCAATAGAACTTATACATATTTATAAAAGAAAATTTCTTTATATCTATTGAATTTAAAAAGGAAACCTCATTATCTTTTAAATTATCTATGCTTATCCAATTGCTATAAACAAAATCATCAATTGTGTTTTTATTTTCATCAACTTTATTTATTCTCTTATATGCTGTGTTTATTAATACCTTTTCTTCATGTGTTAATACTATTATCAAAGGATATGGTATTATCTTTTGAATAATCTCGCATATTTTCTTGTATTTTGATTCTTTAACTAATGATACTTCTATTAAAGCTATCTCTTCATAATCCAGCTCTTCATTTTTAAATGGTTTAATATTCAAATTTTCCTTTTTAAAAGAATATTTCCAAATAATTTTCTCAATATCATTTGTGAACATATCCTTATCTGAAGTTGCCATAGTTCCATTTTCATAAAAAAGTTTCTTAAATATTGTACTTCCAACATTGCATTCTGCTGGTATTTTCATTTCTTCATATAATTTATCAACCATATGTCCACCTACTTTATTACAATAAATGATATTAATTCAAAATCCTCTATGCCTTTAAATAAACTTTTTTGAAGAGTTGTCCCACCTTTACTAAATAGAGATGCTACTCCCTTTTCTTCTTTTTTACCAATAATATTATCAACAGCATCCTCCAAAAGTTTTGAGTATTTCTTCATATCCTTACCATTATTTGTTTCTGAATTAAATTCTTCTACTATATAATCTAAAACTTCACCTTTGCCAGAACATAATTTTCTATAAAAATCCAATATCTTCTTTGTATGAATATAGTTATATTTAACAGTTCCATCCTCATAAATATAAACCATATAATATGGATAAAATGAATTACTTTCTTCTGGTTTTGCAGTACCATTAACTTGCTTTAATGTAAATATAACACCAGGCTTTATTTGATTTTTTAGTTCTTCATCTTCTGTTTTTGTTACGGCATACATGCCTAATGGTGCTTTTTCTAATTCTTCTTTATGAGCTTTCATATACTCCATTAAATCCATTTTAAAATCATTCATGGTTAAGTCAGTTATAGAAATTCCACCGGAAATATCCTCCAAATCCACAACTTCATCCTGTAATTGCTTTAATTGATTCTTTCTATATTCAAGGTCATTCATTTTTGATTTTCCACTTGAATCTATTATGTTCTCTTCTCCAGTTGCAGAAATATCTAATAACATCATTCTTCCAGTTACTCTTGCTTCAAGATTTATGTATTCATCTAGTTCCATGTTTGGCCAAAAATTAACCAATTGAATAACATCATTTCTTGAACCCAATCTATCTATTCTACCAAATCTTTGAATTATTCTAACTGGATTCCAATGAATATCATAATTAATTAAATAATCACAATCTTGCAGATTTTGCCCTTCAGAAATACAATCTGTAGCTATTAATATATCTATTTCTTCTTTTATGTCTGCATTAACTTTTTCTCTTTCCTTTGATATTGGAGAAAAATTAGTTAACACATCATTTAAATCCTTTTTATTAACCCCTTTTAAGGTACATTTATTATCCCCTGATCCTGTAACTAGAGCAGTATGCACTTTGAATTTTTCACTAGCCCAAGCGGCAATGCTTTCATATAGATAATTTGCTGTATCTGCAAAAGCTGAAAATATTATTATCTTTCTATTGTTTTGATTTATAGGGTTATTTATTTTTTCTTCAATTAAATTTTTAAGTGTATTTAATTTAGCATCTCTATGAATTACAACCTTATGAGCTTCAATTAAAAGTTCTTCCAATTTCCTTTTATCATCTTCTAAGTCCTGTTTCCATTTAATTAAATCCATATCTTGTATTAATATCTTTACTTTATTTCCTATAAGTGAATCCTCTAAAAGCGGATCATCAATCTCAATACCTTCTATATTTAGTGAAGTATCATAATCAAATTGCTTTTTCTCAATTTTCTCTAATGTATAATCTATTTGCTTTAAAAGTTTTGCTATTGTTATTCCAAAAGAATTAATTGAGCTTTCCATTCTTTTTAATATGTTTACCCTCATTAAACTAACTAAACTTTCTTCCCTGTCTACCTGTCTGAAGACAGATTGTCCACCTCTAACAGAAGTGTCATATTTTTTATCATACTCACTTCTCTTTTCTGGAAGTACATATTTAAGCGGTGAATATGTACTTAAGTTCAAATTTCTAATTGCTTTATTTACATAATCCAAACTTGGAAATTCATCAGATTCATCAATTTTTGCTTTCTCATTAATAGGCTTTAATCTTTGAGGAAATTTACCAATTTCAGCTACATTATAATATTTTTCAATATGTTTTCTTGATCTAGCTATTGTTACAGTATCAAGTAATTTGAAATAATCCATATTAATCATTTCCATAAAACTATCTAATGATCTTTCTTCCTCTTCAAGGTTTGTCCATTTGTTAAATATTAGTTGTGCTTTCCTTAAAGTTTGTTCAACACTTACTATTCCTTCATCTTCGAATGCATTGTCTATTCCTTCTGTTATAAAATTAATTTGATTTTTTAAATCATTCATTTTATTATTAACTGGAGTAGCCGATAACATTAATATTTTTGTCTCTGCTCCACTTTTTATAACATCATTTAATAGTTTTGAATATCTTGTAACTTTATCATTTCTAGCATTGTTATTTCTAAAGTTATGTGATTCATCAATAACCACTAAATCATAATTGCTCCAATTTATAGTTTTTAAATTTATTTCTCCTGAATATCCTTCATCTCTACTTAAATCTGTATGATTTAGTACATCATAATTAAATCTATCTTTAATTAAAACATTTCTCTTATCATTTAATGTATATATTGACCAGTTTTCCCTAAGCTTTTTAGGCGCTAAAACTAATACTCTATAATTTCTAAGTTCATAATACTTTATTACAGCTAAAGCTGAAAAAGTTTTTCCCAGACCAACTGAATCAGCTAAGATACACCCTCTATATTTTTCTAATTTATCAATAGCGCCAATAACTCCATCTTTTTGGAACTTATATAACTTATTCCATATTTCAGTATCTTTAAATCCTATTTTGGTCTTAACTATATTTTCTTCAGTTATTTCACCTAAATATTCGTTAAAAATATTATATAAAGTAACAAAGTACATAAACTCTGGAGTATTTTCTTTATATATGGCTTTCATATGCTCTAACACTGCTGATCTGACATCTTCAACTAATGTTTCATCTTCCCATATGTTATTAAACATTGTTAAAAATTGATTAGTAAATTCTTTTCCATACATACATGTGTTCATGTCCATTCTAGTAGATGGCGAAAAACCTAACCCATCACTTGTAAAATCTACTGTTCCATTTATAGACATACCTTCATCCTTGTTTTCTATGTATATAAGTCTTTGCTGTGCTGGATTTGGTTTCCTTAGAGATTTAATCTCCACTTTGTCTTTTATCCAATCAGCACATTCCTTTGCAATACTGGATTGATTCATTTCATTTCGGAGCTTTATTTCAAATTCATTCCCTGCAATTCGTTTTTCTGATGTTTTGTCTATAAAATATTCCCTTATTATTTCTTTACTTTGATTAACAAACGTTGGCTCAGTAAATAAAAATCTTAAACCATCAATCTTCTTTAATTCTTTACTTAGTTCCTTATATGCAAAAATAGTAAAATATGATGATATTATGGATAATTTCGAATCACTTTTAATATTATCTCTTAATTCTTCTCCAACTTTGCCAAATTGCTTATTATCTAATATTTTAGGTTGCCGCATTAAAATCCATCTCCCAATTCATTTGGTTACATTTTCCTATATTACCATAACATTATTTTACACGTTTGGGCAAAATATTTAAACCCTGAAAATACTTATATTTAATTAATCTTTGATTATTTGAAAATCTGATAATATCTTGCGTAATTTACTACCTAATAAAACGTATTCTATCCATTTGGAATTGAATGACTTTTATCCTACTTTTGAATCTAACTATATATACCTCAACCTAGATTTATAATTACTCTTAAATATTAATATCTCAAATAACACAAACCCCACCCCCATTAACTTTAAACCCATCAGGAGTAACACAATCACAATACATAACTCCATGTTCATTAAAGCAATAACAATCCCCATCTATCCATAACCACAATGGCTTCTTCTCAGTCCCCCTAACCATTTTGCAACTTTCATCTAAATAATACCAATTTCCATCACTACTATCATAATGCCAAGCCTCCTCTAACGCATATCCCGTATTATCAAAGATATACCATTCCCCATCAATCTTCTGCCAACAATTCTGTGATGTATAGTAATATTTATTTATATGATCAGTTGAATACCACCATCCAACATCATTGAGATTCCAACCATATTTCCATTCTCCATCACTAGAACCATCAGCTCCAACTAATCCACTAACAATAGCTCTTGCAATAACTTCTGCATTATATTTATATACATCATCACTATCAGCAAATAAGCATTCAACTAAAATTGCTGGAATATCTGTTCTGTTAAGCACAATAAGACTTCTTGTTTTTACTCCCCTATTAGATAAATTCAAAGATCTAGATAATGCATTAGTTACCTTCACTGCATATTGATTTGCTACTTCTGATTTTCCAGTAACCAACACCTCTGGACCAGTTCCTCCCCCTGAATTGATATGAATTTCAACATATAACTTTACATCCATTGTCTTTGCAATTTCATTAGCTTCATTTGCTCTAATATAGCAATCCTCACAATTATAACTATTACTTTCATCTACCCTAAGTAAATTAACTCCTTGGCCTTTCTCCTTTAAATATTCTGCAAGCAACTCTCCAATCTTCCTGGTGCAGTTACTCTCATCAAGCTTATCAATAACCCCACATCCAATGTTCCCACTTGCAGTATGACCTACAGCAATTATAAAATTACTCATTTTTACGCATCCCCTCTATAATCTTTAATTTTTTTGCATTTACATCTAAGTTATATGTATTTTAGCCATATATACTATATGTAGAGGTAAATTTAACAGCAAACACAATATATGTAAATTAATCACTTTAATTCATAACTTTTATATTGGAGAGGGAGGTTTATATGGATTTTAATTATATTGAAACTTTAGTTACAAAATGTAAAAATAATGATGAAAAAGCAAAAGAAAAATTAACTATAGAATTTAGACCATTAATTTATAATATTTCTAAAAGAACTTTCATTGATGGGTATAACGTACATGATCTTATACAGGAATGTTATCAATCACTTTTCAAATCTGTTTCCATGTACAACTTAGAAAAGCATAGATTCGTTGCCTATGCCACCAATGCCATTAAGAATAATATGGGAGATTCAATCAAAAGAATTAAAACGAGAAGATCTACTGAAGGTAGTGATGCATTAAGCTTACATGATGATGTTGAAAATGATTTTCCTGCCATTGAAATCTCTACTGAAACTTCATTATGTGAAATGTGTGACTATGAAGATTTAAAATTAGCCCTTAATAATTTAAATGAAGAGGAACTTGAACTTATAAATTATGTATTCTACAGAAATTATACTGTTAAGGAATATGCTTATTTAAAAGATATGTGCTATTCTACTGCTATTCTAAAAAAGAAAACTATTTTAATGAAAATCCTTAGTAATATCTCATTGTATTATTAAACATAAAAGTCTAACAGCTCCAAGGTTAATTTTATCCTTGGAGCTGTTATTTTGATTATAAAATTTTAATACATCACTTAATTATTCAAAACTAAAATTATTCACTACCTCAGTAGTTTTCTCCACATAACTATCAACCACTTGATCGATCCCATCACAAATATATTTTAAGCTGCATCCCATGCATTTATTAAGTATTCTATCCTCTAACAAAGAACATCTAAGTTCATCACTGAAAGTAGAATTTCTAATTGCTAAGGCTATTTGCTTTTTATCAAAGCACTCTCCTTTTTCTGATCCAATCTTAATTTCATCTCTAATCATTTTTATAACACACTCCAATAATTTATTTGCAGCTTTAAAAATTTATAAACTGCTATTATGGATATATGTTTTATACTGTAACATAACATTAAATTAGGTAATATTTTTATATAGATACCCTCTCAACCAGCATTTTTGGCGCATATTCTGAAGAATATTTATGGTAATATGGTTTAGAATATATATTCTCCTATGGTAATATTCTTCAGAATATATATGGTACAGAATATTTATGGTAAACCATATTAGAATATGCTGCTTTTAGCCATATATCCTAAGTAAGAATATAAATAAAGGAGAATTTTATGGCAAGAAGAAAACAAAATTCACTACCTCAAAATGACTTTGCTGCTGAAGAGGAACTAGATGTTTGCGGATTTTCATCAGAACCCATTGCAACTGGAGAATGTATTTCATCATTTTCATTTGATGATGATTATATAAGTGAAACCAAACCTTATGTTACAACTAATACTGAAAATAAAAACTATGTTGATACTTCTTCTAATATAACTAATGATCTTATTGATTTTAATAATAAGCAAACTATAAATTCATCTGCTGCTTCAATTAATAAATCTATGTCAAATACTAATGTTAAATTCAATAATATAACCGTTTCAAATAATCAAATTACTTTAAACGAAAATAATTCCTTAGAAGATAATAGAAAAGCTCATATAGTAAATGGTATGGCACCACCTATTAACGGAGAATTCTTGGATGTTAAAAGGACCTACATGCTTAGGGCTTCCACTGTTAGAAAAATCAATGAGCTTAAGAGCATTCATCCTGATTTAAATACTTATGTAAGTTCAATAGTAGATTTGGCCATATCTCATTATTATGAGCACATAATTAATGGTGGCAGTCAACAATACAATTCCATTTAAAATTTTTCATTTACAACATTAAGAATATTTTAATTGCTTTTATAAAACAACATACTTTTGCTCATATATCCCTTATTGGAGGTGATGAAATTATGGAGCTAAATGAATTAATTAACTTAATAATTAATAATGGATTCGCAGTGGCTGTGGCGGCTTATTTGCTCATTCGCTTAGAAAAACAAATTAATAGCTTATCAAGTTCAATAAATAAATTAAATACAATAATATCAACAAAACTTGGAGTTGTTATAGATACTGATGGATCTGACGATTCTCATAAGGTTGCTTGAAAAAAGGCGATAAACATTTTTTAATTGTTTATCGTCTTAAAATTTGTAAAAATTCATATTTTATTATTTTGATTTTTTATATTCAAATATACACCCTAAGATAAATTGTAATTTGTCGAACAAATCTGCAAATCGAAAAATTACATATTTTCCTATATTAGCTGGCATTAGTGGATAACAAGTATATATTGTGTTATCGGTCATTCGTGGGAATTGGTCAATCCCATTTTTATTTATTCATTTTTAATTCTTTCAGCATATTCTTCTTTGGTTTCATTGTCATCATAAAGATACTTTTCAAGTGTTTCTACACTTATCCTTCCTTCATTCACATCGTTTAAAGTGTCTCTTGCAGCCTCTTCTCCAAAGTCATCTAAAATCTTGCAAAAATCTACAGCAGGTAATTTATTTTTTCCCATATTCTTATTTTCTCCTTTCTTATTTATTGTTTTTATTGAAAGTATGAAACAATTAGTATGTCACTTGATTCTAGTTATCCATACAAATTACTATTTAGCAAGTGCTTTCATTAGCTCCTCATGTGTGTAGCCAAATCGGTAATCCTCATCAAAACCTCGTGATAAATAGATATCTGCTGCATCCCATAAGCTAAGCGCTTCTCCATTATTATCGTCTCCTTCATCGGGTTTTCCAAAAGCAATAACACTACCACATGTAGTACATTTCCAATCTCCGTCACCTATGTATTCCATGTCAACCCCACAACCTTTACCTCACCCATAATATACCATATTGTTACCTCCTTTTAATTATTTGAGAGTTTCGAATTACAGCTTTGCATATTTTTCACGCGCTCTTATTCATTGTGGTTTTCAAAATCTTTGTTAGACGAGTCATTTTCGTCAGGATACCATGCAAAGTTTTGCTCTCCACAATTTTTGCAAATAATGTATGCCTTTTGGCTATTGGCTTCACTTTCCGGAACGTATGTCGATCCATTTAGAGGTTCACCACAATGTATACAAGTACCTACATGACTCAATTCAACGGATTGCAGAGCATCTTTTTTAACTTTGTTTTTTTTACTTATGTGTTTATAAGCAAAGTACCCGCCTACAGTAGCAACTAAGCCAATACCGACAGCGATTAATGCATTTTTATTAATACCCTTGGTATTGAGCTCTTTCGGAATTAGATTCTTTGGCTTCTGCCTTGTGACTATTTTGGTAGTAGCTTTATCAATGTTCTCAAAAACCAGTGTTGAAGAATAATCAACAACTTTTTCAGCTTTTTCAGGAACATATTTAAAGGTACCGGTTATGTAACCACCATCGGTATATTGATTACCGAAAAAAGGATGCCCAACAGGAATTCCCATACAAACTCACCTCAACAAATTTATAATTTATAATACTCAACATAAAATTGGAATTTATAGCTATAGCCATTTTTTTACGAAGTCATCGTCATAGTCTTCGTCGCCATTCATCATTTGAATTGCTCTACCTAAATTACCATTTGATACATATTCTGGATCATAGTCATATATCGCACAATCGAAGCATAGTGATCCTCCGATTTCTTCGTCATAATTGTATTCCCCATCGAGTGCATCATTAAATTCCATTCGCGTGTCTGAAACATTGAATTTATTTCCACAGTTAAGACATTTTTCCATATTATTACCTCCATATTTATATTTAAGCTCATTATAATTAACAACCAGCGAGATTACTCATGTTAATCTTTATCATTGATTTTAGACATGCTCTGTTCCATCAAAGCGTTTACCGCAGAAGAGAATACTTCAAGTCCTGACACCACACCTGGCAAGATAGGAGACTGAATATCTGCTTTTTCTTTATTTGTAAGTTCTGTTTCAAACAGCCAGTCCAACGAGGTGTTCAGTACCTTAGCCAATATTATCAGTTTGTCAGTTTCGGGATATCCAACGCCTTGCTCCCATTTAGAAACACCCTGTCTCGTGACATCCAATAATTCCGCTAACCTTTCTTGGGTTAGATGTTTTTCATTTCTGCTTTGTTTTAAGTTCTCAGCAAAACTCATATGGGCACCTCACTTTGTTATTGCTTGCTATTATTATAAATCTATTTTCATTTTCAGACCAATAACCTGAATTTGCATTTTCGCAACTTGAGGTTGCTTTATAAGATCACAATAAATTATAATTTTTCTATATCATTAAAATATATTATAACAATATTTACAATTATTTCATATACATTTTCATCTTCAATAAATAAGTATCATATGTTAAAGGAAGATATTAATACTATTCAAGCCCAAATATATCTACGACAATCAAAATAACAATAGATGAAGCTCCTTCTTCGCATTCTATATCTTCAGCTTGAAGTAATTAATATATTTTGAATAAACTCGCCATCGCTCGAACTTTAATGTTTCCTGCTTACCCCAAGCTCCAAATTTACTTCTAAACCCAGACACCAGAAAGAAACAACCCGCATAACCTTAAAGCTCCGCTTTAATCTTCTGCATTGTTACTTTCTTCCTAGGATACTTGTAGTGCAGCTAGTGACTTCAAGGCTTCGCCTTCAAGTCAAAGGAAGTAATAGACAAGCTTATTTATTATTTAGAATAATTTTATAATTGTGTTTATGTATTATTGCCATCAATAAATTATCTGCATTAAATCTTTTCTATTACAAAATCTTAACTCGCTTCGCTCAGACAAAGGAAGAAAAGTACAAGCTATATGTTATTAATTATGTTTTATTTCCATTCCATTCATTAAATCGTTAAAAATATTATCATGAGTATAGCTTGCACTTTTCCATAATCCTGTGGCCTGCGGCAGCAAGGAATAATTGTATTAGGAGCACTGCGTGCTCCTTGTGGCTGCGCCACTCTAGATATAAACTTTACACATCTGAATGCATAATTTTTATTTAACTATGTTTATGAGTATATAGTTAAATAAGAACATTACCAAGCTGCTTCTACTATATGTATAGGTAGTCTTCCTATATACGCATTTTCTAAAGGACAAGTCTTATTTAATAATCATTTGGGCGCCTTAATCCACCACCCAAAAATGGACAGGTCATACAGCTACAGACTTCTAAGTGCCTAAAAGTCTCCTCAATACTCGGAGCCTTTTATTCACTAAGAATCTGTACGCATTAGACTAGTCCATTGTTTGGGTTCCCGGTGGGGCGCATTGGTGCAGATGATAGTATTTCTATTTAATATGGTACATGATACATTGTGGTCCTTTGTATGGGGAAATTGTAAAATTGAAGATAGTATGCCAGACAAGCTGGCAATGGATTTGGGGGCTTAGACATGCCCTCACAATTGAATAAGAAAGTATTAGTACTGTGAGGGCATTTCTATCTTGTACTGGCTTAAGTTCATTCCATTAATGTTTAGCTTCATGGCTTTTCCGCTCTAAAAATCCAATCACTAAAAATAATAAAAAATATTACATGGAAATTATTTTTAATGATACGATTTTCAGAGCTGTTATCTATTTAAAATTATGTATAGGTATTCGAAAAGCCAGTACAAGACCGCCCCCTTCTTAGAAACTCTAGATAATCCCTCTTATTTAGTTTTTTCATATATCATGGTACATTTATTTAAAATATAGCTCAAGACACGCTTCGCTTTTGGTCTTGACCTATATTTTAAATAAATGGGTAAAGTTAATATGAAAAATCTATGTGATATTATGCTGCTCAGTTGGACATGCTGTTTTTTTAAGTGTTTCTGGATATTTATTAATAAGCCTTGTATTATTATCTTTCATCATGGGTTACTGGTGCTGAAGTGCTTGTCCTTATTATTGCTTTATTTTTAGGGGATTTCTCCCCTTATGTATTTTAATATGGTAATTTCTCATATGACAGGCTTTCTAATATATTTTCATGTTCTGCATTTACTTGTTTATAATATTCTTCACTAACTTTTTCTAAAGCTTCATTTCTTTCGGTTTCATAATCTATAAAACTTGCATCCTCAATTCTTGACCTAAATGACTTCCAAAATTCATAATCATCATTAGTAACACTAAATATTCCTTTCCTTCCTATATTCTTGTTATAGCTTAATTTCAGACCGTAAAGACTTAAAGGAGCACCAGCATACTCAATAATTATTGAGCCATCCTTTAACCTATAAGCCGTTTCTGAAAACTTAAATTCTTCATTATCATTTGAGTTTCTGTACTCTGCTATTAATATTTTTGATTCATATTTTCTCTTTTCCACTTTTATGACCACCTTTTCTTTTTAGTTCCTCTTCTCATACCAATAGGTAAGACTTTGAAGTTATCTCCATCTTTTCCCCTGGCTCACACCGTACGTGAGACTTTCACCTCATACGGCGTTCCAACAATATGTTATTTTTTTAATTAAATAATTGAATTTCCTACTAACTGTCTTAAAGAATTGACACGTTTTAACCCTTTTTCATCAAGGGACAATAAACCTAGATATTTTTCAATGATTTCTTGTTTGGTACAATGGATTAGCTTATGTGCTACTCTACTTATCCAAATTAGGTTTTTATACTCATCAGTACCACCATTACATTTCTGTTTCTTGTGGTGACACTCCATATTACCTATTTCTAAATCCAATCCTGTTATATAACATTTACCTTGTTGTCCTGCAATTAGAGATATTCTATTATCATCAAACTCAGCAGTATTATTTTCATTTACTATTCTTAATAGGTAGTCAACTAAATGTTTATAACCTCTAAGATTTTTATGAATTTTATCCCTACCTTGTTCTGTATAATTACATATATCTTGACTAAAGCTCATGGGTGGTTTTGTTCTACATCCGTAGATTGGAAATATAGTAATATCATTTATCGTTCTGATTTTTCCATTGTAATTTCCATACAAGCGTTTATAGGTTTCTGTAAATTTAGGCTTATCTGACATCCAACTCCTTAAACGTATTTCTAAGGTTTTTGTGACTAAGAAATTTATTTCACTAAAGTCTAGCGATATATAAGTTGCACTATTATAATAATTGTGACTTCCTAATATCATTGCGTTTAGTATTGATACTTCTTTACTACTTCCTTGCTTTTGGATTTTCTTTATTTGTTCCTTAAGCTTGTTAATAGTGTTCTTTTTAGCTTTATCGCACATTCTGCTTTGACAAACATATTTATTTGTTTTAGGTTTAACCATAAGTTTAAACCCTAAAAATTCTGTATAATTCTTTCTTAGATTGGTTATCTTAGATTTGTCTGGACTTATATCTAAATCAAGTCTCTCTTTTAACCATAATCTTGTAGCATTATAGATTTTCTGTGCAGTTTTATAATCCCTACAGAAGATTTTAAAGTCATCTGCGTATCTTACTAAATATATTTCTTTTAGCTTAGATGACCTTAATCCTCTATACTTGTGGTTTGACTTAGAATATTCATGTTCGGCTTCGAAGGTTTCCCATTGCGAGCTAATCCACCAGTCTAGTTCATTTAGTACTATGTTTGATAGTAACGGACTAATTATTCCACCTTGAGGAGTTCCTTTAGCTGGTATCCCTATTCCTTGTATTTCAGACTTTAATATTTTCCCGATTATACTAATCAAGTTTTTGTCTTGTATTCCCATGTTCCACATTTGTTTTTTTAACTTGCTATGATTAACATTGTCAAAGAAACCTTTGATATCAATATCCACTACATAGTGTAATTTGTTTTTATTCATTAAAAACATACTTCTAGCAATCGCATGGTCTGTTGATCTATTAGGTCTAAAACCATAATTGTGTTTATGAAACTTAGCTTCACATATGGGTTCTAGGACTTGTTTAATACACTGTTGAATAATTCTATCTTCTATACATGGTATTCCTAAAGGTCTAGTTTTACCATTTGGTTTAGGAATTTCAACACGCCTTACACTTTTGGGCATATAGTTGGCTAATTTTTTTTGAATGTGTTCAACAAATTTATCTGTTTCCATATCCTTAAAATAGCTTATATCAATATTATCAGTTCCAACTGTTGTTGAACCTTTATTTTTCTTGATGTTCCTATATGCGAGTAATATATTGTTTTTTGATGTTATGTATTGCACTAAATTTCTAAATTTTATGTTGTTACAAGATTTATTATACAAATTATCAAATATGTCTTGCATTGTGTAGTATTCATTATTTCTCAGTGATTGTCTTTTCTCTAATTTTAAGCGTTCCTCCAAGTCTGTTATTTCCTCCTTTTGTACAAGTACAATTTCAGAATTACATCTTTTAGTCTTACTCGAACCTTGAAATCATTCAATATTTAATTGTCAAATAACAATTGTCTAGTGGCTATTGCTAAACTATCATTACAATGGTTATTATAGCTTTATGCCACCACTCTCACTTAGATTAAAGTAAGTTATAGATTGCTCTTTTCCTTACCAATATTTCATCGGCAGTAAAACCTCAATATTCTAAGTTTTCCTTGTTCCGTTATTGCTATCTTTGCATATATCCGTAGGTCGTTAGTGTAAGCCTGTAAGCTTGATAATACCTTTAATATTATATGGATTTTCATAATATGGAATCTTACTCATCCACACTTACAACACATATGTGTTATATCCATTTCTAGTTATTTAAAATTTAGACCTGTACATTCCCAACTTCGTCAACTACTTTAGTAGCATACTAACCATAGATATTTTATAGACACCCGACCTATCACCACTTGACTACCTCTAGTTCATATTTCGTGGTATATTACTATACCTTACGGTGGCTCTCAGCCGACTTCACCGAGCTTTTAACCCTTTGTTGTTTACCCAACAAAACGCTAATCGGAGTATTAGTGGAAACCCTTCAAGACGTTACTCTATCATTTAATTTCTTGCGATAACAGTTCCAACTTCTGGATTTAACCAGTTAATTGGTCTAAGATTTTCACTTAGAAACAAGTCGCGCCCATATTTTTATTATGCCCACTTATAGAAATTTTAGACATTATTTATGTATAAAAAAAGCACCTTTTTAGGCACTTTCATTTTTTATAATTTATTCTCCAATACATAGTTTCATATATCCTCTTATGGCCTTACTTACGTCTTTTCCATTTCTATGACAATATGCTTCAAAGTCCTCATACAACTCAATTTCGCATTCCACGTGAAGCTGTTTCGTTGGAGGTTTTGCTTTTTTAATTTTCTTTTTATTTTCCATTGTTATTCCACTCCTTCTATGTCAAATAGTCTAGCCAATAATCCAAATTCTTATACTTAAATTGCTTTAAAAAATATACAAATAAGTACAAACTATTACGAATATTAGTTCGTATTTTAGGCAATAATTATAATATAGACATTTAGAAAGGATTTAAATAAGCATGAGAAATTTTTCATTTACAAAATGGCTTACTACTAAAGAAACTTTTAATTCATATGCACACTATAATGACTGGTTATCTATCTTATCAAAGGAAGAATGTAAAAAAACTGATTTATATTATCACGAAAAATATCAATATTTCTTAAATCACCTACAAACTGAATTGGATTAGCAGCATATGCTTTCCCCATCTCCTATATGAAAATACATACATGAAAGGGTTTGATTGAATGACATTTTCAACATGGCTTATAAAGGAAAAAGGCTTTATATCAAAAGCTCAATTTGATTCACTTGTAAATACTTTGCCATACTCGGGCAGAAGAAAATTAATTCAATACTATGAAATAGAATATAAACATTATCTTGATACAAGACCAATACAGCTTGAACTTGAAATAAAATAATCCTGAAGAGGACCTCTTCAGGATTATTTTAGTAGTTAATTCCACAAACTGCGGAATTAACTACTAAAATTATAGGACAAGCCTCTGTTGTTTTTTGGACAGATACTTAAGCTCCATATAAAATAAATATTGTACAGGGGTGAGTGATCGCAATCCCCTTTACAATATTTATTTTATATTGGTATAATTGCTTTCTAAAAAAACATTATTTTAGATAAACTGTGTCTTAATCACCAAAACTAAAGAATGCCTCAATCACAGATTGAATGCTTATAAACTTCTGTACCACCTTATAGTTATATAAATGTATTATTATTTTATCCCTAAGTTATCCATTCTCTCATTACTTATAAATTCTAAAAAATCTAGAGGAGTAATTTCCTCTTTTTTTAACATTTCTATCGCTTCTCCTCGCCATATAAGATTCCCTTTTCTACTAAAACTTCTTCTAATATTTCTTATTGCTGCAACCGCATGCATCGACCAATCAAGAAGTTTGTCCTTATTAACATAATAAAGAGAATCTGCATATTTAGCTGCTGATGGTTCTATTGAATTAGAATTTGTTATAAATATAGTTATTATTTCAGCATCTTCCTTTAACATTTTGACTTTTTGTCTAATCCAATCTGCATGCGTTCTGGCTTCTCTTATGTCTTTAAGCGGAATAGCTTTTTCACATGATTCATATATTTTCATTTCACAAACTATGCAAATATTTTCATTTATTATCCACCATGGATCTGGTGCTCCATCTTCAGAACTATTGCTTGCAATATATCCTAATAAATTTCCCAACATTTCATACCCTTGTTCAAATTTTATACCTTTATCATTTAATAGGTTCATAATTTTGGATATTTGTCTTTCAAACTTCACATTGCTTGTAGTTCCATATTTATATATTTCTTCTTCTATTCTTTCAATAGCATCTGCTGAATAATCATTTGTTTCTTCATTATGTGATAAGTTATCCTTAGATATTAATTTCCTAAACCAAGTAATTGAATCTGAACAAGCAGCTGCGTTGTTAAAATATTTGTTTGCCATATCTTTATATGATTTTTTCCCTTGCTTAAAAAGTATGTAAGATACACAACCTGCAGTATAATACCAAAAACCTCTATAACCTTTTAATTCACTTTCTTTTAAACAATTCAGTATATTTTCAATATACCCTAAAGCTTTTTCATAATCTTCTCTCCAAATTGCATATTGATATTTAACTTCATATTTTGCCGACTCCATTAAGGACACTAAACTCTCATTTTTCTCATTTCCATAATTACTTTTTATAAGTTCATCTCTATCCTGAACTATTCCTTGATTTACACTTTCCCACTCATCATCTTGACTTAAAAATATATTTAAATTCTCTATTATATCATCAGGAGTTTTGTATGTTTCGTACTGACTATATCCACATTGAATTTCAGCTTGTAGCTCTGGATTAAATTCATTTACTTTATTCATAGAGAATAATTCATTTATAATATCTTGTCCAATTATACACACTGCAGAATAGTCTATATCATTCCTTGTACATCTTCCAATTGCTTGAATTAACCTAGTTTTTATCCTTTCATTAAATAGCACTGAAGATGCCATTCTTTTTGTAATAAACTGCTCTTGTAATCCTATTGACTTAGGGACATTATAAATAATCAATAATCTACATTCTTCCTCTGCTAAATCTATTCCATCATATCTATTGGCTAATATTGCAATACCATGAGGAGACATTGTAAAGTTTTCTTTTGTTTTTTCAATGTCTTTGCTTAAAAAAACAGTATTTTGTGTTTCTTTTTGAAAAAATTCAGTTAATTCTTTAACCTTTGAATCGTTTTTTACTAATATTAATGTTCTATCCACATAATTGACCATTTTAATTAAAAGTTCATTCATATCTTCATCTCTAATAGACGCACTTGGAAATATAAAGAATCTTCTTCCCATAGCTTTTTTATCCCATCCATTTACCATTGCCAATTTTTTTATTTCAGAAATTCCAATAGCTCTTTCAAGTTCACCACTTATTCCTAATGTTGCTGACATATAAATTCTTTGTTTTGCATTTTTGAAACCGGGATTAGTTAATGTAGGTGGTATATATGGTCTTATCACAATTGTATAACTATTAATATAAAAGTTACATATATGCAGTTTATCTCTAATATTGGCCCAAGAATATTTATTGTTTCCGCTAATATTTTCATCAATTATAGTTTTGAGTTCTTCTATTTTCTCAAGTATTTTTGTATTAGGAATTTTATCGCACCATTCTATTTGATCCTCTATGTAATAATCCTCTGCCATTTTGCAATATGTTGAAGGCTCTAATATATCTTTAAGGCTTTCAACTAACATGCTAAATAATATGTGATTATCATTGTCATTTTTTATTTCTACACTCCAGTTGGATGCTATAAAATCCTCTGCTGAATGTGCATCGTCGAAAATTATTATGTCTGCATTTTTAAAAAATGAATTATTATTGAACAATGCACTATAAGTTGTTATAGCAATGCATTCTGCACGAATATATTTTGAACTTTCTATTGGATCATAATATTTCTGTTTTCCAGTAAGGGCAATAGTTTTAATTCCATATTTTGATGTGGCTTGCTCAACTACTTGATTGACAAGTTGTTTGTTAGGACATAAATAGACTACCTTTTCCTTATTTTTTCGTCTTCTAAATTCTCCAATTACTAATCCAATTAATGTTTTACCACTACCTGTTGGTAATTCTAATGCAACATTTTCATCATTGTAACCCTCACTCATATAATTATCAATTACTTCTGATTGGTAATTTATAATGCCTTTAATTTTTCTATTCTTGTAATCCGAATACATTTCTTGTGGTGTTTTAAAGTTGGTTGTCTCAGTTTTTCTTTTTATGAATGCCATAAACCTCATCCTTTCATAAATACTTAATATTTCTAATTTTTTTAATTTTTTTCTTTTTACCTATATTATATTACTTTTTTGAAAATAATGTCATCATATTTGCTTTTATTTCTATTTTATATAAATTTTAATAATTATACGATTTATTCTCATATCAATTGCGCCGTCAATGTGCATTCTTTTCTGTCTGTCATTATTATTAATGAGTGTTATTGAAGCGCAAGAAATCGTATCACTAAAAATAATTACTTCTTTAAATTTATTTCTATTATTTTTAGTGATTGGATTTCTTAAGCGGAAATAACGCCATTACTAATAAGGACTAGCAGGTAAGCATATACATTGTGGACCTGCCCTCGCCTTCCAATAAACTTTATTCCATACTGGTGAGGGCAAGTCCAAGGCGCCTTTCTTTTATGCGCATGCATCACATTACCAAAATTATAGATTAAACCAAATAGACTTCTCCATAATATACAATATAATTTCTTTTGCATAATCTTCTTATAGTTCATTGGATTTAAGGCGCAGCCTTTAATCCACTCACTACACTTAGAGCATCCTCTTAAGAAAGTGTCAATGTAATAACAATGGAGCAAAAGCTCCTTGTTATTACGCATTGACTCTTTCTGGAGTTAGAATTTAAAAAGCACATTTAGTGAATCCTCATTGTGAATAAAAACATTAACTTTCCTTGCCCTATCTTAAATATAACTAAATTCTTTTCATCTGCAGCATTATCTCCATTAACAGAAGCTTCATATGCCATATTAACACCATTCGTATTTTAAAAATCATAAACCATATTGCAAGAAAGAAGGCATGTACATTTTGCTAAATAACGTTTCCCGAAGTGTCAAAGCTGAAATTAAGGGATAAACCTTTATCTTTCAAAATCTTTGTAAATACAAAAAGACCATAAAAATTCATGGCCTTAGTATTTTAGCTTGGACATTTACGCAACAACGACTTATTTATCGAAGTGTGCATGCCTTCTACGCCCCATCGGGTGCGCAAACAAAGGACTGGTCTAATGCATAATAGCTTTTAGTATATAAGATGTTGAACCTTGTCGGAAAACTCCTATATGCTGATGACCTACCTCTTTTGGGGTGGTGGATTAGTTTTATAACTACCAATTTATTATGTTATAAATTTATAACCGCGTTATACTACTTACGCTTTTTTTGATTAATAGTTTTCTCATATACTTCTGTATATTCTTTAGATCTCATAACTCTTTCACACTTTTCACAAGAAAAACTTAAAATTCTTCAGGCAACACGCCTTTAAAATTTGCACTCCATGAAAAATAAACTATTAAAATGTATAGACTTCAGAGGAAATCTATAAGGCATATAGGCAAAATATTTAACTACTCAACAAGGTTGGTTCATAAAATTATAAATAAGTAATAATAAGATATTTCTTTTTTATTTCCATTTTGAATGAACTTTTATTATATAATCTGTGTTATTATTTGCAACAAAGCTTGTTACTAAATTTTCTTATTTACTTAAAACAAAGGGGCACAAAATAAATAGAGTAAGAATTAATAAAATACTTACTCTATCTAGTAATTATTGATTTAACTTAATTCTTTTAGTTTATCCTTTTCCAAACTACTAAAGAAAGTGTTATATTCTTCATCAGAATTAAACGTTGATTTTGGAATGGCGGAAACAAAATATACTGTCCTCTTTTTTTCATTTCTATAATAACCTTCTTTAACAATAAAAAGTGTATTGGGTAAAGAATAAATATCTCTAATATTATTTCTATTTAGTCTTGTTTTTTGATTATTAGAAATAAATTCAATGCTTTCTTTACTAATTTCTAATAAATTATTATTTAATTTTTTAAAATCCTTAATTAACCTAAAGAATAACACCTTTCTTAAAATAAAATATAGTATTACAGCCGATATTATATCCATTATCACTAATTCATCAAATTTTATATCTAGAATGACACTTCCTACAGCAATTATTATTAAATATAAAATTAGAAGTATAATCGCTGTGTTACTGATAATTTTTCTTATAAGCCTATTATTTTGACTAAATTTTTTCAAATCATTAATATTTTCTTTCATAAAGCCTCTTGCCTTATACTGCATAATCACTTGACTCCTTTTCTTTTGTAATTTATATACAATAAAATTTAAACGGATCTACTACTAATTGCTATAAGTTTTAATGCACCGGCCGCGAATAATTCTGGTAAATATATTCCTATAATTATAACTATTCCAGCACCAATACTATATAAAACTAATTTTCTCAATCCATTTATTTCAGTTACCGTAGCGGGTTCTGCCTCTAGTGGTACAGATGAATCCCCCCTATTAATATCATCTTTCTTAATATTTAAAATAATATCTTGATATATTGTAACTTCTTTATATGTTGTAAGGTATTCAAAAGTCACTTTTACTGTATCTATCTCATAGTCAATTTTATATTTTACATTATCATTTACTTGTGCTGATGCTCCAATTGAACTTATACTATCTGCTATATTTTGTGCAGTAAAATCAAATGTTATATTTGCTGAATTTAATCCATTAGTTATTTCACTAGATAATTCATTTGCAGAACCTACACTAAGGTTTAAATTTCCTGCTGCATTATATATGCTTTGCTCTAAAGAAACTTTTCCTGATACTTGTATTGAAGGAGATAGAAATATTGGTAATGCTTTTTCAAAATTGAAGCTAATGAAAGAAATAATAGAATTATGAAAAATTCCGATCGTCCCACTTAATCCTAACAACGCGCTTGCTAATGTATCTATCATTTTACCATTTTTATCTAGTACATAACTTTCTACAATAGTGTTAGCTGCCATGCTTCCTTCTTTGTGGCCAACGTCTGTTTCTTGATAAAAATAGTATGATACATCATCTAGACTTTGCCAACCAGTAGCCATTTCACCCTCATAAAAGAAGTAGTAATAATATTCCTCTATTAGTTTCCATCCTCGCTGTCACGGTGCTCTGATCTTTCTCTGACCTTTCTGCAATCTTCTCATCATTTTCAATCCTAGTTAAATCTCTCTGAGTTTCTATTTTGAGTTTTTATCTCTTGTTTTGTAAGCGTCAATGAATCGACGCGTAGCGGTAGCATAATTTAAGTGATAAAATAAACCCAACAGAAAAACTTATATTCTCTGTTGGGTACAATTTTATATAGAAATAATTATTTGGTAGTCTTAACGCGCAGTTCATCTGGAATGCTTTCAGACCATGGCATACATTTTTCTAGTATGTCCTTTTCCTTAACTTCTGAATTTGCAAACATTTCGAATAAATATACTAAATACTTTTCCACTGCTAAGCCATTGGCTTTAGCCGTTTCGGTAATACTATAAAGTACTGCACTTGATTTTGCGCCTTTTACTGTCTTGGAAAACATCCAGTTTTTTCTGCCAATTACAAATGGTTTTATAGCTCTTTCAGCTGCATTATTATCAATTTCAAGACATCCATTTGTCAAGAAAGTTCTCATATATGGCAACAACTTTTGAGCATATGCAAGAGCTTTACCTAAAGGACTTTTAGGAAGCGCATTAACAATTTCATTATCTACATATTCTTGAAATTTACTAAGAATGGGTGAAGATCTCTTGAGCCTTATTGCATGTCGATCACCATAATAATCATCACTACATATATATTGTTCCCTTAGATCCTTTTCAACTTCATAAAGTTGCTCACAATAATTAAACCCTTCTAATGCGTGAGACTGCTTTAGAGCTTCAGGGTTTAAGGTTGATATTATATCAAAGAATTTTCTTCGAATATGGGCCATACAATATAGTCTTTTTATATTCTTAACTTTATTATAGCCATCATATCCATCTGTTTGAAGATATCCAGAAAAACCTTCAAGAAATTCTTCAGCACAAGAGCCAGATCTTGTTTTCTGATAATCATATAAAATTATGTGGTTCTCTATGCCTCCGGAGCGATATAGCCACATGAACCTTTTTGAGTTGGAGTCTTTTCCGTTTTCTTCAATAACCTTCACATAGGTTTCATCGGCATGGATATAATTTCTTCTTAAGAGTTCCACTTTCATATAATCAAAAACAGGCTGAAGTTCATTTGCACAACTTATTATCCAGTTGGATAATGTCTGTCTTGAAAGATTAACATTCATCATCTTAAAATATGATTCCATTCTATATAATGGCATTGCATATTGATATTTCATGCTAACAACATGAGCTAATAATTCATTTGAAGCCATACTTTTATATAAGAAAGTATTTGGCATTTTTGCAGAAATTATATTGGCTTTATCAGCATCCGCTTCGCAATTTTTGCAAGCATATGTATATGAAACATGTTCTTCTATGTAAAGTTCTGCTGGCTTATATTTTAAAATTTCTTTTGATTTTTTACCTATTATAACTAGAACATTCCCGCATTTATCGCAAAATGTTTCAGAGTCAGTAAGTTTATGCTCAATTGTAACTCTATCTAGGCCGGATAAATTATCTTTCTTTCCTAAATGAGAAGATGATTTTTTTCTTGTATATGTAATTTCTTCAACGGAAGGCTCATCTATTTTAATATCACTGTTTTTTTCAGCATCATTAAAAAGTGAGAGCTGTCTCGAATCAACTTGTTCACTAGATTGTCCAAAAATTTTTCTGTTTTTATTAAGGATCTGTCCTTTAAGAAAAGCCAATTCCTTTTTTAAATCATCAATTTCTTTATCTTTTGATTCAATGTCTTTTTCCATTTTAGAAATCAATAATTTTGTTTTTTCATCAAGTTGATTTTCTAAATCTAAAATATCCATCCCTATACCTCACAACAAATATAGGCATATATTACCACAAAACCCTCAATTCCGAAACTTGTAAAAGTTCAAAATTAAGGGTTTACAGCGATATTTGTTTTAAAAGCTATTTCTTACTTCAATTGGCTTAAATTTAGACTTAGTTCTAACTTCATATCCCATAAGCAGCCATTTCAATTCTTCTTTGTTAATTTTAAGAGCTTCGTCTGGAGTCATCGGCCATTTCAATTTATTATTTTCAAGTCGAAAATAGTACAGCCAGAATCCTTCATCAAAGTGAAGTATCTTAATTCTATTCATTTGCCTATTGCAAAAAACAAACAAGGATTTTTCAAACGGATCCAGTTTTAGCTGCGTTTGCACAATCACGATTAGTCCATCAATACTTTTTCTCAAATCAGTTATTCCACACGCAAGATAAACTGTATTAACTTTATTAAGATTAAACATTTGTAATCAAATCCTTAAGTAAAGTGCTCAAAACAGCTATTTCATTAGCCGGTACGTATATTTTAGTGGCTCCTATTTCTATTATTATATTAGGTCTATCAGCTGGAACTACGGTGATTTCAGTTGTTACTTTTTCTTCTCTCATTGAAATTGCATGAAACTGTAAATTATTATCTTCATTCTTAAATTTCTTTTTATAGTAATGAAATTGACTTTTAGTAATGTGATTTGCATTGCAGAAAGTTCCTAACGTTCCTTCGTAAGAAGAAAAGGTAGCAACAATTTCTCTCCAATTTATCTTTTCATTATTATTCATGTAAATAAACCTCCATTGTTAAAATCTATGTTAATTTTAACAATGAAGGTTTATATTTATCTATCCGTTAATTTTTTTACGCTTACCTTGTTTTAAATTATTAGTTGCTTTAGTCATACTTTCGTTTCTCCTTAAATACTACGAAAACAACAAACAGCTATCAAAGGGAAATTTCAATGCCAGTTACTATAGGAAACATAGGGAATTCAGTAGAAATTCCTTTTTATATAATCATTTATTCCCTTTGATTTATTACTTATCTATTCTATAAAAAATAGAGAAAGTATGCATTTATTCTAATCCTACTTTCTCTATAATAAATTATATTTTTAATTTAATTCTTTTAGTTTATCTTTTTCTAAGCTATCTAAAAAAATATTACACTCTTCATTAGAATTAAATATAGATTTTGGAATAGCAACGACCAGATATCCTTTCTTCTTTTTTTCATTCTTGAAATAATCTTCTGTAATTATAAAAAGTGTATTCTTTAATGAATATATAGCCCTAATATTACTTCTGCTTATTCTTGTTATTTCATTATTAGAGATAAATTCAATTTTTTCTTCATTGATTTCTAATAAATAACTATTTAATTTTTTAAAGTATTTAATTAATCGAAAGTATATTCCTTGTTTAGAAATAAAGTATGCAACTAAAACAGATACTACATCTAGTGCAATAACTGCCTCATCAAATTTTATATTTAAAACAACACTTCCTATAGCAATTACTATTAAATATAAAATTAAAAGCACAGTTGTTCCGTTGTTTATAAACTTTCTCATAAACTTGTTAAGCTGACCAAATGCTTTCAAATCATCAATATTTTCTTTAACAAATCCATTTGCTTTGTATTTCATAAATACTCAATTCCTCTTCTTTCGTAATTTAAATTATTATTTTTATATAATAATGAACACTAAAATTTAAAATTGGCTAATTCTAGTTGCTAAGAGCCTAAATATTAAAAACTATTATTTTATCTTATTTGGGTCTAAACTGTTAAAAAATAGGTTGTAATCTTCATCTGAATTAAATATTGACTTTGGAATGGCAGAGAAAAAATATACTTTCCTCTTTAGTTCATTTCTATAATAACCTTGCGTAATAATAAAAAGTGTATTTTTTAATGAATATATAGCTTTAATATCACTTCTATTTAGTTTTATTGTTTGATTTTTAGAAATAAATTCAATACTTTCTTCATTTATTTCTAATAAATTATTGTTTAATTTCTTAAAATCTCTAATTAAACGAAGATATATTGATTTTCTAAAAATAATATATGCTATAAAAACAGATACTACATACACCACAATGACTATCGCATTGAATTTTATATTTAAAACAATACTTCCTATAAAAATTATTATTAGATATATAGCTAACACTATAGATGAAAAATTATTTAAAAATTTTTTTATTAATCTATTATCTGCAGCAAATATTTTAAAATCATCAATATTTTCTTTAATAAATCCATTCGCTTTATAATTCATAACTACTCGGCTCCTTTTCTTTTGTTATTGAAGTTTTTATTCTCCTTGGGGTACTACTGAAGTCCGAAGGGCTAAAGTTGCTATTAATTTTCACACAAAATAAATAGAGTAAGGATTTATAAAAAATGCTTACTCTATTTATTAATTATTGATTTAACTTAATTCCTTTAGTTTATCTTTTTCCAAACTATTAAAAAAAGTGTTATACTCTTCGTCTGAATTAAATATTAATTTTGAAATAGCAGCGGCAAAATATATATTTTTCTTTTCCTCATTTCTACAATAACCTTCTGTAATAATAAAAAATGTATGCTTTAATGAATATATAGCTCTAATATCACTTCTGTTTAGTTTTGTTATATCATTCTTAGAAATAAATTCTATACGGTCTTCGTTAATTTCTACTAAATGATTATTCAATTTCTTAAAATATTTAATTAAGCGAAAATATATCATCTGTCTAGCAATAAAGTATGCTACTACAACAGATATTATAGACATCGTAATAACTAACTCATCAAATTTTATATTTAAAATAATACTTCCTATAGCAATTATTATTAAATATAAAATTAAAAGCACACTTATAGCATTAGCTATGAACTTTCTCATGGTTTTGTCAGACTTGGTAAATGTTTTTAAATCATAGAGATTTTCTTTAGCAAAGTTATTTTTTTTATGCATTATAAATATTCCACTCCTCTTCTTTTGTAATCTAAATTAATATTTTTATATGAGTTAAATGGATCCAAGACTAGTTGCTAAGAGTTTAAATACACCCGCTGCGAGTACTTCTGGATAAAGTACTCCCGCAACTACAAGTATTCCAAAACCAATACCGAATAAAGCCAAGCTTCTTACTCCATTTATTTCAGTAATAGTGGCAGGTTCTACTGCTAATGGTATATATGAGTCACCTGTATTACTATCATCTTTCTTGATATTTAAAATAATATCTTGATAGATTGTAACATCTTTGTATGTTGTAAGATATTCAAAGGTTACCTTTACTGTATCTATTGCATACTCAATTTTATATTATCATTAACTTGTGCTGATGCTCCAATAGCACTTATACTATCTGCTATATTTTGTGCAGTAAAATCAAATGCTATATTTGCTGATGATAATCCATTAGTTATTTCATTAGATAGTTCATTAGCAGAACCAACAGTAAGATTTAAATTTCCAGTTGCATTATATATGCTTTGCTCTAAAGAAACTTTTCCTGATACTTGTATTGAAGGAGATAGAAATATTGGTAATGCTTTTTCAAAATTGAAGCCAATGAAAGAAATAATAGAATTATGAAAAATTCCAATCGTCCCACTTAATCCTAACAACGCGCTTGCTGATGTATCTATCATTTTACCATTTTTATCTAGTACATAACTTTCTACAATAGTGTTAGCTGCCATGCTTCCTTCTTTGTGGCCAACGTCTGTTTCTTGATAAAAATAGTATGATACATTATCTAGACTTTGCCAACCAGTAGCCATTTCACCCTCATAAAAGAAGTAGTAATAATATTCCTCTATTAGTTTCCATCCTCGCTGCATCTTTCCACTTTCATCAAAATAGTACCATTTATCTCCTAATTGTAACCAACCTATAGCAGTCTCTCCTGTTGAAAAAGAATAATACCAAGTACCATCTAGATCTAACCATCCAATATGCAACTCACCGCTTTCACTAAAATAATACCATCCACCATCAATTTTAGCCCATTCTACTGACATTTGTCCATTTGAATAGAAGTGATATGTTTTACCATCTAGATTTTGCCATCCTGTTGCCATCTGTCCACTATAGAATAAGTAATAATAGAATCCTCCTAGGTAGAGCCACCCCCTTTTCATAGCTCCACTACTTTCAAAATAATACCAATAGGAGTCAATGAGCCTCCATCCAGTAACTTTTTGTCCATTTACATAATAATACCATGTATCACCATCTTTAACCCAGCCATTTACTACAGCGTTTGATATTGGTAGACTATTTGGCATTATCAAACCTTCAGTTTTAGTATCAGTGTTATCATTGTTCATGCTTTCTTTGTCAACAGTACTACTATTATCCATTAAATTCTCTTTTTCGTCTGCTAATTTATTATTTTGTAATTCTTTTTTATCACTACTCATATTATACATCTTCCTAGTTATTATTTTCATTATATAAACATTCCATATATGTTACATTTATTACAATTAATAATAATTATTATTAACTATTTAATGATTTCAAATAGTATTTTCTAATACAACTAGATCGCTATATTTCTTTGCAATGAGCTAATGAACATATAAAGTATTTACAAAATGATTGAAGGCTATAGCTGAATAGCTGTAGCCTTTAATCCCATCACCACACTTAAATTAATATCTTAAGAAAGTGTCAATGTAATGCTAATGAGCAAAGCTCTTTGGTATTGCGCATTGACTCTTTCTAGAGTTAGAAATTCGAAGTAAATTTAAAGCCTTCACTTTGAAGAGAAAACATTAACTTTCCATTACTATTTCTATTTTCACTAAAAACTCTTAGCTGCGTATACAACATTATCTATGGTAAAAGAATGAACTAAAATGCATTGGAATACCTTCTACATCTACATCATCTACACCATTAAAGCTAAATACCACAAAGAAGGCATGTAAATTTAGCTAAATAACGTTTCACGAAGTGTTCCATCTGAAATTAAAGAATAAACACTAATTTTTCAAAATCTCCATAAACACAAAAGGACCATAAAAATTCATGGCCTTAAATATTTTAGCTTGGACATTCTCGGGACAACGACTTATTTAGCGAAGTGTGCTTGCCTTCTGCGCTCCATCGGGTACCCAAACAAAGGACTAGTCTAATGCATAGAAATTCTTAACTTATATGAGGTTGGAGCTTGCCGGAATACTCATATAAGTTTAGAAGTTCTAGCTAATGACCTGTCCTTTTTTGGGTGGTTGATTAAGGCGCCCCAATAATTATCTATATTAAAACTTCTACTATAGAAACTACGTATAAATAATAAATCTATATAATAGATTACAAAACATGCTTTATTGTACACAAAAAAAGATTGGAGCGCCAGCTCCAATAAATATATTTTAAATTGTCCCGCCCTTTAGGGCTAGGACAATTTCCTTGCTGCCGCAGGCCATAAAAACAATAAAAAGTGCAAGCTATAAAACCTACACTTTAGTCTCACATATAAATTCTAAACATAATAGACTAAAAAACATTAGTTTCTATAAAAAGCTTGTACTTTTCTTCCTTTGTTTGAGCGTAAGCGAGTTAAAATTAAGGTAATAGGTAAGCTTTATTGTAGATACTTAGAATTTAATATTTATACAATATTAACATACTTTTTAATAAGTATTTAAATCAATAATATAAGCTTGTCTATTACTTCCTTTTACTTGAAGGCGTAGCCTTGAAGTCACTTGAGCTTCACTTTAAAACAACCTGATAAGAAAGTAACAATGCAATAGCTTGAAGTGGAGCTTCATGGTATTGCGGATTGTTTGTTTCTGGTCCGCAAGTTTTAGAAGAGAATTTGGAGCAAAGTAATAGCATAAAACATTAACGTGTTTCAGCTTGGACATTCAGCTTTCTCATTATATATATTAACTCCTAGTTGTATGAATAATTGGTAGTTGGATTCTGCTCAAAATTTCATCTTATCTATGATACTGTCAGACTAAATATTTTTAAGCTTATCCATATGGAAAGCCCTAAACGTTTCTGTCGAGTGTTTCATTGGTGAAAGCGAGGGGTAGTTATAGAAATCCACTATTAATTAATATTATATGGAACACTATCCTCATACTTATGTTAGAATTTAATCATAATTCCTTTCTAAACTAATCTGTTTTCTATTTTATCAGCTCTTACTATCATTCTAAAGTAAAACATACTATAAAGTATATTCCATAATTTTGGGTAGAAAAAAAACATAATATATTTGGTTCTTTTAAATACTTTTATTCTATTTTAATATTACTTTTATAAATAATGCTACGAAGCTAAGTCCACGCAGCATTTTCTATACTTATACTATTTTGCACCCCTTATCCTATTCAAAACCGTCGCCAAGAAACCAATTGTAATCATCATCATCAAAATTGTAGTAATAAGCATCGTCCAATGTATGGTCGATCTACTTAAGATCATTCCATAGATCAGCGCACCAAAGGGCATCCCCCCTTTTGTAATCATCCCTACAATGGAAAATATACGGGACATGTATTCGTTAGGGGTTACTTTTTGGATAAAGGCTTGCACCGGAACACTGATAAGCATACATGCAATGCTCAGAATACCAAGAACTATGGAAAGCAATGCAACATAAAGCATGCTGCCTTTTCCAATTACTGATAAACTAGCTGGAAATAGTAGAACTGAAAAAATAAGCATAGTACCCATCAGGATATAACAGCCCATAAAAATAGGTTCGCTTACTTTTTTATCTTTCCCAAATACTGTACCTACAAGAATGCTCCCAATGAGCGCTCCCAAAATGAATACCATCTGCAGATAACCATATTGTGTATCTGTGTAACTAAGTTTTGTTCTGAAAAATAACGGCAATATCACAGTAAATATTGGCTGAATCAATGCAAATATTATAAAAAAGAATATACACATTCTACTAATTATTTTATTTCCTAAGATAAATCGGACTCCATCAGACAAATCTGCGGCAAATCCTGCACTGCCAGTAACTGATTTCCGTTTTACATGTTTATATTTAATGAAAACTTCACAGACTCCTGAAATCAGAAAGGATATACCATTGATTAAAAACAGTACGGTTATACCTAATTTTACATACAATACAGTGCCGATAACAGGACTAAGTAGTCCAGTCAAGGTCCTGAGGGATTCAACTGTTGAGTTAGCCCTTATAAGTTTTTCTCCTTGGATAAGCTGTGGCAGCATTCCCTTTGAAGCAGGATCAAAGAATCCATACAGAAGCGATGCTATTACTTGCACTGATAACAGCAAAGCAAGATTCATTTTCCCCAAATGAGAACAAGCAGCCAAAGCAAGTATCACTACTCCGCTTAGTAGATCAGCTCCTATCATTATAGATTTTCTGTTCAGCCTATCTCCAAAGACCCCAGCGAAAGGGTATATGACTAGAGCTGGCATCAAAGCCAGGAAGGTAAAGAGCCCTATAGTAGCTGCTGAGCCACCAATATCAATGATATACAAGGGCATAACTACCGCCTGAACTCCTGTTCCTGTATCAGATACAATTCTGCCAAGCATAAGAATCATAAAATTTTTATTTAGAATCTTCTTATTTTCATTCATCATAGCAGCACCTCGATTCAATCTATGAAAGCGGCCGTAATTCAGCCGCCTTCATAGATTAATATTATTTATCCTTTTTTCCCATTGCTCCACTCAAGTATTTCTACATACCCTTCTGTTCCATTTACCCTGATTCTCTGTCCATCTTTTATAAGCTTTGTAGCATTCTCTACGCTAACCACTGCTGGAAGTCCATATTCTCTTGCAACAACTGCTCCGTGGGTCATCATTCCGCCAACCTCTGTAACCAATCCCTTGATACTCACAAACACTGGTGTCCAGCTAGGATCAGTAAAAGTAGTAACTAGAATATCCCCTTCCTCGATATTAGCGTCCTCGATTCTTAGTATCACTCTTGCTCTGCCTTCAATGGTACCTGTTGATACAGCTACACCCGCCAAAGCACCTTCAGGAATCTTACTTGTGTCGTATTGACTTGATATAATTTCTCCATCGGATGTAATTACACGAGGAGGTGTAAGCTTCTCATAAATTTCATAGTCTTCTCGTCTTTTCTGTATGATATTGTAATCTAATTTATTGGTTTTAATAACCTCTCTTAGTTCTTCATATTCAAGATAGAATATATCACCTGGTTCCTTTATGAGCCCCTGCTTTATTAAGCTTTCAGCTTCTTTCATAATAACCTGCTTCACAATCCATTCATACCAAATTAAGGTATACTTGTTAAACTCACGATATCCAGCATAATTACGAAGAACACTAATTGCCTTCTTTGCCTTTTTAGCTTTTCCTCTGCCTCCTGGCATCTTTTCAAGCTTTCTTAAAATATCTTCCTCCTTCTCTTTAGCTTCCTTGAGTCCCTGCTCAAATTTAGCTTCATGAGCATTAGGAGGGTAAACCTTAATATTGCCCAAGATCAATGGGACCAAAATCGTTGGTTTTTCATTCCATCTAGTTTTGCTTATATCTATTTCCGCAGAACAGCGCATGCCGTATTTCTTAAGGAATTCTCTTATAGCATCCCTTACTTCAATTCCTCCTGGGAGTTCCATAAGGTCTTCAAAAAAACTTTCATCCTTAGGATTTTCCAAATATTTAATTACCTCTGGATGCTTTCTCACTACATCTGATACATCCAAAAGTTCAAGTCCCATTTCTGAAGTAACATTGTTTGATACAGATTGAGCAAGAGTATCCGCTAGATTCTTTTCTCCCAGCCATTTTCCCAGATTCTTATTAAGCCAGCTAGATGCATAAGCTCCAGCAAAAACAACTCCATAAGTGTCCATCATATTGTCCTTTATTTTAACCATGCTCTTCTCAATAAAATCAAAGAGCTCCATACCTGAAATCTTTAGTACCTGCTGCTCTAAATCTGTCATCATTGCCCTGCTGCGAGCCATATAGAATTCTGCAATTGCAGGATCATTCTTCCTGTAGCATTCTATAGTTTTAGCAAGCCACCTAATAGCCAGTTTTGCAGAAACCATTGGTTTCTTTGATTTATAAAGATTTTTCATAATATCTTCTCGTTTTAAAACATTGTAATAGGCATTCTGCATAAGAACATCTATTGTGGCAAGGCCTTTAACAAAAGACTTTCTCATAATAGGTGATCGTAATTCATTTGATGAATCTACATATATTCTTCCGCCTGCATAGTACATTGGTGAATCTACCATCATCTTAAATAAAGCCGCAAAGAAGGTCATACTTAAGGGTGACATTGCCTCAGTCATCATCTGACGGTGCCCAAAAGAAAAGAATACGTGGGTTTTATCATCCTTAACTTCCGGTACAGGATATAAGGTAGTAATAGGACGACTTTGAACAATATATATCTTATCTTCATAGAGACACCATTCTATATCCTGTGGGCGACCAAAATACTTTTCTATTTTTCTTCCAGTTTGTTCAAGCTGTAAAATCTGCTGATCTGTTAGAGTTTGAGTATTCTGACGATCAGCATCAATGTTTCTTTGCTCAGTCCCACCTTGAGGAATTCCATAAATGGCTATCTTCTTAGTAGATATCTTTTTATCTATAATCTTGCCTTCCTTCACTATATATATATCTACATTCACAAGGCCTGACACTAGAGCTTCTCCAAGGCCGTAGCTTGCATCTATAGAGAGAACCTTTCTATTGGCGCTTATAGGATCTGCTGTAAACATAATTCCTGAAGCCACTGGGAAAACCATCTTTTGGATAACTACAGAAAGATATACCTTACGGTGGTCAAAGTTATTCTGCATACGATAGATTACCGCTCTATCTGTAAATAATGATGCCCAGCACATGCTTACATGATGAAGGATAGCATCTTTTCCTATTATATTTAAATAAGTGTCCTGTTGTCCTGCAAAGGAAGCCAGAGGTAAATCCTCAGCAGTAGCACTGGAACGAACCGCATAAGCATTCTTTTCACCAAACTTTTTAATAAATGCTACTATCCCTTCATCTATATCTTTTGGAATAGTGATATCTTCGATTAGTCTGCGGATTTTTCCACTGATTTCACCTATTTTTTCTCTATCTTCTACCTTAAGCTGAGATAATTCTTCTAAAAGCCTATTAAACTCATTATTATTCTCAATTATTTTTTTATAGGCTTCAGTAGTAACACAAAAACCTTCAGGAACCTGTATCCCTTCAATTTTTGAAAGCTCTCCAAGATTAGCGCCTTTTCCTCCTACTACTGGAAGCTGTGATTTATCAATGTCTTTAAAGCTCAATAAATATGAATTCATAACTATTCTCCTCTTAAATATTATTTATTGAAAGTAATTTTACATTCCCTACTAACAGTTTCTACAAATATTCTTCTCTGTAAAAGTTGCTTTTAAGCATATCCAAACATCTATTAAATTCATCCAGCATATTATCAAAATTAATTTCTTCTTTATTAGACATTTCTTTTGTATACCCTTCTGCCATCCACAAGAGCATTTTCATAAGAAGCCTAAGATCTACCCCCTCTTTAAACATGGAGGTATCCATGCCATCAAAAGCTATTTTATTTCTAAAATCTTCTGAACCAGCAAAGATATCTTTTAAATCCTCCTTTACCTCTTCATCATTTTCAAAATAAGCACTAGCTAAAAAGGAAGGTATTGCAGCATGTCTTTTCATGGCTGAAATTTCAATGTTGGATGACATTTTAATCCTGTCAAAGAAGTCAGTAACATTGTTGTCAAACTTTTCATTTACTTCATTTATCATGATAGTGCCGCATAGATTAATCAAATATAAATATAATGCTTTTTTTGTGCCAAAATAGTGAAACACCATAGCCTTTGATATTCCTGCAGCAGCAGCAATATCGCTTATAGAAGTCTTTTTGTAGCCATTAGTGCCGAAAGTTTTTAAGGCAGCATCTATAATCGTGTTTTGCTTTTCTTTGGGCAAATTTGAGAATTTATCCAAAATTCCACCTCCTTCACTTTATCAACCGAATCGGTTAATATGATTATAGCTTCATAAACCGATTCGGTCAATAGATTTTTACTCTAAATTTTTATTTATCTAATATAAAATAATAAGTAAACTTTATGTCATATAACTCTAAATTAGAAAACCGTATTGGATTTCTCCAATACGGTCGTATCTATTCGTGAGTTTCATTGGTGGAGGCGAGCCTCGTTGAACCCCTCACTAAAGAATACATTCTTTATATTATAAATGATCTCAACTTCCAATTATAGACATTCTAAGAATATGGTTTTATTATTATATATTAGACCATATATTCCATTATAATCCACTATTTTCTAATATGAAATAATTATCTCTTTAATCCAATAAAAACTGAAACAAAAATAAAGATGTATCAACATTCATTTAATGCAAATACATCTCTATTTCTTAAATATTATCTTTGTTCATTATATTATTAATTATTATATTCTCTAGATCTTTATTAAAAATCATATACTTTTGGAAATATTTTATTATTCCTATCACATATCCAACTGTTATTAATAATACCACTACACTTCCTGCTAATATAAACAATACTAAATTATATAAATTATTAATTGTCTCAATCATAAATTATCCATCCTTTTTTATCTTAAGTAATTGCCTCTTTAATAAATGTTTATTAATAAAATAATTTCTTTTATGAATGTAATATATACTATTTATCCATATATCCTTTATGAAAATAAAATAAAGGAGGAAAAAAACTATGGCTGTTACTAAAACTATTGACACAGTTTCTTTCAGTATTGAAGTAGAAAAAGCACTTGATAAGGCCGGGGACCCAATTTACGGCAAAAAAACTTTTGCTAATGTCAAAACAAATGCTGCACCTGAAAACGTCTATGATGTTGCTAATGCTATTACAACTGTTTTAGAAGCTTCAACAAGGGATTATTTTGTTAATGAATCTTCTGCTTTAGCAAACGCTTAAGACAGTTAAGAATTCAAAGTTCAGAGTTCAGAATTTTGGTTTAAATCTCTGTAAGATTTCTCAAATTAATTTTTTTGAGATTATACAGTAATCTCTTCCTCAACTCTTAACTCATAACTGAAAGAAAGGTGGTGATTAAATGGAATATACTTTATCAATGACTTTTTTAACTGAATTTGGTGAAAAGAGTACTTTAAGCATTTCTGGTGTTAAAGCTACTCTTACAAAAGCAGAAGTTAATGCTCTTATGGATACCATCGTAGCAAAGAACATTTTCCAAACTAATGCTGGCGATTTAGCTAAGAAATCTGGTGCTCAATTGACTCAAAGACAAGTTACTAAATATGAAGTAGCTTAATCTTTGAATATAAAATGGAGGTTTATCCTTACTCGGACAAACCTCCATTTTTATATCTTCTTATATAAGAATGTTTATATTATTTCTCTCTAATTTTTCTAAGAATAAAATCTATACCTTTTTGAAATACCATTGTTTTTATATTAATTTTAGTTTGGCCATTAGATACTGTATACTTTTGTTCCAATACTCGAAAGTAGCATAAATCTACAAACTGCTGATACGGAATATTATTTTTATCCAGAACTTTCTTCTCTCTAAGCAGAGAAAATAATCTATTTCTTCCCATTCCCTTAATTCCAAGAACCTTTGCAACGTGTCCCATTTCTATAGAGTCTTTTGATCCTGCAACATCATCATAGAATTGTGCTTTTGGTTCTAATAGTTTTACTTTCTTTTCAGCTTCTAATCTTCCTTCCCTTTCTTCTTTTAATTTTATAGCTGCAGCAATAAGTAAATCTGGATTATCTAATAATTGATCTGTTGCATACATTCCTGTTTTTCTTATACAAGGCAATACTTCATCAAAAATCCATGATTCAAATTTTTCTGCTCCTGGTAATTGAGATTTTGCAACCATTCTATAAATATCACCTTCAGGAATAACACTCATTTCTACATTTTGAATAGCATCCGTTCCATCTTTCCTCTTTCCAGTAACTACCCCTACTCCGTGTTTCACGGCCCCCTTGCAATGTCTTGAAATTGCATCGTTAGGCTTTTTATATCCTAAAGATTTTGCTATATCAATTCCAACTGCATAATCTTTATTATTTACTTTAACCCATCTTATTACTCCAAATCTTTCATCTTTGAAAATTCTCAAACCATTCACTTTATTCACCTCTCCCTCAGATTTGATCCAACATAATTTTTAATTGTTAAATTTCCATGAGTAAATTTATTTTTAACTTTTTGTTGTTGTAGAATTATTCCGTATTATGAATTACACTGTGCCATTTTTCATTTCATAACACATATGATTACACCCTCTACACAGTCTGCATAATGACATTAAAACTATATACAAGTAATTTACTTCTTTCGTTCAATGCTTAAAGTCTTTCTACAGCCACTGCAAACAGGCACATTATTAAAATCGCTTATATCTTTATCACTTCCACAAAATATACATCCCTTACTATATTTCCTCAGAACAACATCATTATTAACTTTAACTATTTCTATTGGATCTCCTTCATTAATGTTTAATACTTTTCTCATTTCCTTTGGTATTACAACTCTCCCTAATGGGTCAACATTTCTTATAATTCCTGATGCTTTCATTTAAAACAACTTCCTTTCATACATTAATTTATTTAAAAGTTAATTTTCTCTTCACTTAAGTCTATAGTTATTCCTAATATCCTTCTCAATTTCCACTACATAATCTTTTGACATCTCATATATTCTCGAGGCAACTCCCTCATCAAAAGCCAGTAATCTATCAATAGAAAATTCACTGCTAACTATGATAGGTAGAAAATTCAAGTACCTATAATTGATAATTTCAAAAACTATATTAATATCACTGTCATTGATTTTCCCCTTGAAGAGGTCATCAATAAGTAGGACCTCGCATAATTGATACTTTGAAATGGTCTTGGTATAGTATTCTTCATCAATCATATTTTGCTTTATCTTTGTGATTACATCCCTATAAGGCATGTACACTACTTTGATCCTTTGTTTTAAAAAGTTTAATGCAACTGAAATGCTGCAATGAGTTTTACCGCTGCCAACTTGGCCACATAATAAGATACTATTTCTTCTCTTATCTCTAATTTCATCAAAATCTGTACAATAAGCTACTGCAGTATCCTTTGTTCTTTGTGATGCTTGATTCCAAACTTCAAAACTTGCGAAAGTAAGTTTACTTTGTTCAACATTGATTCCTGAGTACTTCCATTCATTCTTCAGCTTTTCAATTTCCCTGCATTCACAGGATACAGCAAGGGGCTGCATATGTTCCTGCGGCACTAAAATCCATCCGGTATCACTGCATTTACTGCACTTATATGAGGGTTGCTTCAAGTCTCTTTCTTTCAGCTTCTGTAAGTTTTCGTGGTTCCTTTGGCTTGAATCCTGCAAATTCATTTTTATCTGTTGTGTTACTCTTTCTAGTACTTCTAAACTCATTTTTCTTTACCTCCACATCATCTTTTGGATAGCCTTCCCTTCTCCAGTTTTTAAGTATCCCATTAATGTAAGTCATATTTGCTTTATTAACTTCTAAAGCTTTATTTATAGCCTTTTTTACATTTTCATACCCATGCACCTCAACAGCCAGTTTAAGTAGACCTATATTAAGACCACCTAATATTCCTGTTATATTTTCATAATGTCTCAAAAGGTTGGCTGCATATTGAGCATTAGTATCTTTTCTTTCATTAGTGCTAAATTTACACGAGAGTGTTTCTTCATCATTTATCTTTGATACAGCATTTAAACTATTTTCATCAATAGTTTCAATATCACTCTTACTCTCTTTCTTTATCTCCTTCTTAGTCTTATTCTCTTTCTTATTCTGTTCCATTACTGAAACGTTACACTCAAAATTATCAACATTACAAGTAACATTACTTTTATCATTTATATTGTTACTTGTGACATCTTCTGTAGCATTACTATTTTTAATATCTTCATTTTTATCAATTGAAAGCTCTTTTTCTGATTTAATATCTGCATTGCCAGTTCTTTTGCTTTTATTTTCTTTTTCCTCTTCAATTATTTCTAATACATCATTAATGATTTCATCTTCTTTATTATTTTCATTAAGTTCTTTCTTTTTAGCTCTACACTTTGCAACCCTAGCATTATTTAAATGTTTTGATCTCTCCATGCCTTCAACATTTTGATGCTTATCCCAGTTCTTAATTTTAAAAACCTTCTCTTCTGTAAATTCAATCATTTCTAATTTTCTAAGTATCTTAAAAGATGCTTTTACTTCACTAATACTTCTGTTAAACTCTATAGCCAAAGTCTTAATTGTATGTGGAATATTATCTGTTATATATAAATATCCCCCGCAATTTATTTTTCCTGATAAAACAAGAGACCTAGTCCAAACATAATGGTGTAAATCTCTGTTTTCCATACTGTCTAATATTTTAAGTTTAGTGTCATCATACATACCTACTTCAAATTTTACCCATTTGATATCCATCATTTTTACTCCACTCCCACATATAGAAAATTTCAAACTGTCTAAGTCCATTAAACGATGGCGTAACCCCTATTAACCCACAAGTAAATACATAGTATTCAAATATTTTGAAATCCATTATCGTTACCCTCATTCAAAAAATACATTTCTTTTATAAAATCTAATAAATATGTTTTGCAAAACTCAAATAATTCTTCTTACCATATGATTCTTTTCATAATACCTCTCCAATATGATCTTCCAAAAACTCATCTAATTTTGAAAGTATTATTCTAATATCTCTGCCTATTTTAAGTACTGGTGCACCTTCTATATGAGTTATTCTTCTTGCTTTTGCTTCTGAAACATCAAGTATTTTTGCTAATTCCTTAGTATTTATTGTTTTCTTTTTGACCTGTTCTCTATACTCTTCAATATCCATTTCTACCCCTCCAGATTATGCGTTTAGTAATTCTCTCCCCATTTAATTATTTGATTTCAATGTAGTCGTTTAAATGAACTAAAAAATTAAAGTAATTCAGCTTAATATAATTGCTTTTTTGTTTCATTAAAACTGTTATTCATCTAATAATAGCTCTTTAACATCCACATTTAATGCTTTAGCTATTAAGCCAATGCTTTTAAGTGATGGTGCACTACATCCATTAATAATCTTTGAAACTGTTGCTCTCCCAAGTCCAGTTTTTTCAACTAATTCATTAACTGACAAACATTCATTGGCCTGAGCAATTCTTATTTTGTTTACATTTATATTCATTCTCCCACTCCTTCACACATTTGTATGAAATTTCCACACACTTATTATATGTATCCATTTGTATGAAGTCAATATGATTTTAAATATTTTTTTATTTTATTGTTTACATTCGTATGAATTTTCTGTAAAATATTTCTAGGGAGTGATGATTATGACCTTAGGGGAAAAAATCAAATTACATAGAACCAAACTTAATTTATCTCAAGAAGAGTTAGCCAATAAATGCGGCCTATCAAGAAATGCTATTTATAATTATGAAAATAATAAACGGACTCCAACTATATCAATGTTGCAGGTTATAGCACATAATTTAAATTTATATGTTTCTGATTTATTGGAAGATAGCACTAATACACATTATTCAAACAAACTTGGAATCTTAAATGCATTAGACAAAGAAATAAGCAATACTCTAAATTCTGAAAAAGAAAAATGTGATGTGTATGAATTTGAAATGAAGGCTCTTTATGAAAAACACTTTTTTGATTTATTTTACTGGAAAACCTCAAGAATGCAACCTCAAGATTATTTTAAATTTATTTTATCCTTGTCCTCATTTAGTGAATCAGATCATATTACTGAAGAAGATATGGAAGAGTTATCAATCTTATTTTACAGACTTACAACTTTAAAAGCATGTGAAAGAGATTCCCTAAATGAAATGGAAAAAATGACTCCTGGCAATTCTAAAAAATATGAGAAGAATAGATTTGTAACAACAAGCACAAAATAACATTATAGGATTTTAGTTTCAAATGCTATTATCCTAATTTTATTAATTATTTTATCAAGTAGGTGTAAAGCTATGGCAAAAAGGTCAAATGGAGAGGGTTCTTCAGGATGGGTAACAAAAAACGGCCAGAAATATTGGCGCATTATGGTCACTACCGGATATGATCCATTAACAGGCAAGCAAATGAGAAAAGATATTTATGGAAAGACTCAAAAAGAAGCTAAAGTAAAGTTAAAGGAATTTGAAGATAACTTTGCTAATAGAAGTGACAATTCAACTTTGGGTAATTTTTATTATGATTGGTTGTGGAATATTAAAAGACAATCATTAAAAGATTCTACATTTGAAAAATGGGAAGGTATTTATAGAAATTATTTAAAACCAAATAAAGGCCTTAATGAAGCCAAATTAACTGAAATAGATACGTTATCGCTGCAAAAAATAACTACAGCATTATTAAAGAAGCACACTGTATCACAAGTTAAAACAATGAACAGCTGCCTCGGAAACTGCTTTAGATATGCTAAATCAATTAATAAAATTAAATACAATCCAGTAGAAGGATTAGTGTATCCTAAAAATCACAGCGTCATGGAAGAAAAAGAAAATTATATTTCAGAAGATGATCAAAAACGTTTTTTAGCTGCTCTTGAAGGCGACCCACTTGAAGGAATAATATCAATAGGTTTAATGTGTGGAGTCAGACTTGGAGAAGCCATGGCATTACAAGTAAAAGACATTGACTTTAATCATATGAGCGTTAAAATAAAAAAATCTGTTAAATATGTTTGGACTGGTGAAAGAAACAAAGAAGGTAAAAAAATCTATGAAAATAGAGTAACTATTCCTAAAACTAGAACCAGTATAAGAGAAGTACCTCTTCCAAATATGCTTACGCCTATAATAAAAGCACTTATGAAAAAGAATATTGAAAATAAACTAAAATTCGGTGAATTATATTTAAACAATAATCTAATCTTCTGCAAGGAAAATGGTGACTATATTGATAATAAGAAACCTAACAGGCATTTGAAAATTGCATTAAATAAGGCTGGAATTAAATCAGATATTCATTACCATAGTTTAAGACATATATTTATAACAAATTGCTTGAGCCGAGATATAAATCCACGTACGGTTATGGATTGGGTTGGCCATACTGATATTAAAATGACTATGCTCGTTTATGCTGAGATTAATAAAGATAAGAATAAGAAGGAATATGAGAAGATTAATTGTATGTTTGATTAAAGCTAGGCTTCTGCCTAGCTTTTTATTCATTTCTCAATATAAATTTGAGTATTTATATATATATATAATTTATATACTTTTTTGTATGAAATTTTTCTTTTACATAAAAAAGGTAATAAACACTTAATTCACAAATGTCTATTACCTTTACTCATTCTATTTTAATTAATACATCTATATGCAATATTTGCAGCACTTTGAGTATATAGTCCTGTATTTTTTTGATAAAGCATTTTGCATATAGGCGATGTGTAAAATAATTTCATTGATTCATACTTGCTTATAGATTTTAGGCTGCTTATATTTTCAATAATATCATCTACAAGCATAACCATTATTTCATCATATTCATTCATTTTCATATTATTTTACTACCTCCATACCAACATATTTTAAACATTTTTCAATAACTTCTTGATTGTTAATACATACCTGATTATTAGGCAATTTAAACTTTAATCTTTGAGTTGCCACATTAACATCTATCCAACCTCTCGAAAGAAGATTTATTGTAGCAAATACTTGATCATCAGCTACTTCTCCAATAGTTATATCATATGGAGATTTTGAGTTTATATCCTTTCTGTTCATCAATATAAATTCCAGCCACTCATTAGTAACACCTTTATACTCATGCACCTTATAATTACTTTTTGCAAATTCTAAGTCTAATTCATATATTGACACAGTTGGTTTGCCCTCAATCTCACCTTTAAAATTTGTACATTTTCTAAGAGCCCACTTTTCCGCCTGCTCTTTAAACGTGGTTGTATAAAATCCAAACCCAAAGTCTAGTGCTCTGTTAGATTGTATTATTTTAGGTTGATCTATTTCAACATTAGACCCATGATAAATCATCATATTTCTAACTCCTCATCTTTTAATAATTTAATAATTTCACTAACTATATAATCTTCACCTTGAGTATGTAATATATCATAATATTTAATTATATAATCATCGAAGATATTTGTTCTTTCAGAAATTAGTTCATAAACTTCACTAGGATCCATATTTAAATTACGGCTTAAGGCAGTTATACAATATATTGCAAAATATAATTGTTCATTTGTAATATCTCTTCCACTAAACATTTATTCACACCACCATTTTTCTTTATATAAATACTAATTATTTTTGTGTATCACTGTATTATTTAAAATAATAATTTTTACCTATTACTCTTTCTTGTTCTTTTTGCAGTACTATTTCAGATAAAGCAATATAAAAATCTTGTTCCTCTTTTGTTTTTGCCTTTTTAAACAGTTCATTTAAATCTGCATAAGAGTATTTTAAAAATTGATAATATAAATTACTGTTTTCATTTAAATAATACCTTTATTATATTATAGCCTAAGAAATTAACAATATAAACAGTTTAATTGCTTCATTCACGTTATCTTCTTGACCATATCTTGACCACTAAAATAATATCACTTCTTAATTTTAATATTCCATTAATTTATTACTTTAATTTAATTTTCAATTTTATTTTTCAATATTTCTTTGAAGCATTGATATCACTTAGCTACAAGCTGATATCTTTCCCACTACGGCACGAAAAACTACTAAAAACCATAACTACTTGTCTATACACAAAACGGCTTAACGGTGGGCTTTTTATACATTACTGAATATTAGTGTACGTGCTCTTTTCGTATTCCAAATCTCAGCAGTAAATTGTGCATCCATTTGTTCCATATTTCTAATTATTCTTATCACTATATTATTCTTTAGTTTCCCATTCTCTAAGTAATTCATCTACAATAAATTCTGAGCTTTCAGCCCATAAACCAGACTCAGTATTTTGTAATGCTTTATACGTCCTTGATTCATAAAATTCCTTAATAACCTCTTCAAATGTTTTTCCTGTTCTTTCAGATACTATTCTTACAATCTTTTCAATTTTTATTAAAATATCTAATGTTATATCTTGTCCTTTATATGAATATTTGTTCATCATATTCATCTCTCCCTATAAATTCTAATTTACTCAATGCTTTACTAGTATGAAGTGAAACTTGATTATTTGACTTTGAAAACTCTAATTGTTTTAAGTCCATATCTTCATCATAAATTCCTTCAACATATAACGCTACTGTTCTCATTGTATTATCATCTGCTGCAGGTCCAATAACAACATCATAATCATGCTGGATTCCTCCATTAAGTCTATTATTTTTTATCATATTTAGCCATTCTTTATCTAGTCCCTTAAATTCCTTTATTTTTAAATGAGAAATGTTTTTTAACTTGAACCTCATTACATAAATTCCATCTCCACCATATCTAATAAACATATTTTCTGCCCAGCTTTTTGATTGTAATTCTAATGTGGTAGTATAAAATCCTTTTCCAAAATCACGCTTATTCTTAGATTTTTCTAGATCTACTTCATTAAATAATTTGTTAGTTCCATGAAATAGCATTAATTCATTATTGCTTAACATATTCTTTTCTCCTAACTACATCCTCAATAAACCCTATACTTTCCTCTAAACTCTGAGTATGTAAAACATCATACTGAGAGCGTATTAATTTAATAAGATCGTATTTTTCAAATATTTTAAACGCATTACTACTACTTATATTATGATTAAATGCAAAACCTTCAATAGCCTCTATAACTAATAAATTTTTATCATTTTCTATACTATTCATATATTTTCCTCCATAAAAATATAAATTCAAATTTATTTACTTGCATATTTATATTTAATTTATTATTACTCTAATTTTATTTTATCATTATAAACATTTTCTTAATACTATTTTTATTTTATTATGTTCTATCATAAAGATTTTATAATCTTGTCCTGTATTATAAGTGCACATATTGTTTATTTAGTATTTCATCATCTCATTTAATAATTTGTATATAAACGTAATGTATATAAATATACATTATGGTAAAATAATTGCAAATAGAATTGTCAAAATATTATAACTAATTGAAGTAGGTGTTTAATTGAGTAACTATGATGAATTATTAGATGAAAATAAAAAATTAAAATTTGAAATATATACTTTAAGAAAAGAAATAGAAGAATTAAAATCCAATATTTCTACTAGCATTGATAATAAAAAGCAAATAAACAATCACTCAATAAATATCAATTCCACCTTAGAAGAGAAAATTAAGTTATATAGAAGTTTATTTTATGGCAGATGTGATGTCTTTGCATTAAGATTTGATAATGAATCTAAAAATAAACATGGATATAAACCATATTGCATGAATGAATGGAAACATGGCATTTGTAATAAATCTGAAATCAAATGTAGTGATTGTGATTTTAGAAAATTTAAAGTTTTAAAAGATACAGATATTCTAGAGCATCTATCTGGTCAAAAAACAATAGGACTATATCCTCTTTTACCAAATGATAAGTGTAAATTTTTAGCCATTGATTTTGATGGTAACAGCTGGCAAAAAGATTCTTTATTAGTAGTTGATACATTTAACAAATTTAATATTTCTACATATATTGAACGTTCTAGATCAGGTGACGGTTGTCACCTTTGGATATTCTTCAATGAAGAAATCTCAGCTAGAATAGCTAGATACTTTGGAAATTCAATTTTAAATTACACACTTGAAAATAATATAGGATTAAATTTAGGCTCCTATGATAGGTTATTTCCTAATCAAGATAAAATGCCTAAAGGTGGCTTTGGTAATCTAATAGCTTTGCCATTACAAAGGATACCAGCAAAAAATAAAAACAGTTTATTTGTGGATACTAATTTTGAATATTATAAAGATCAATGGGCATATCTATCCAATGTTGAGAAAGTAACTTTAGATGAAGTAAATGCAATAATAGAATTATTAGAAAAGGAACTTAATAATCATTTATCAATAAATAGCAATAAATCTGTAAACAATATTATCTCTGATAAAAAAATATTACGTAACAATAATATAATAGATATGCCTTCTGAAATAAACATAATCTTAAGTAATGGTATTTATATTGATGCCACAATTTTGACAACTGAACTATTAAATCTTATTAAAAAAACTGCTATAATAAATAATCCTGATTACTATAAAAAGCAAGCTTTAAGGTTATCAGTTTACAAAACTCCAAAGATTCTTAATTGTTTCAATGAATATGGAAAATTTCTAGTATTACCAAGAGGCCTTTTACAAGAAGTTTGTAGTATATTTGAAGGAAATAAAGTTAAGGTTAATATACAAGATAAGAGAGTATTCGGAATTAACATTGATGTAGTATTCAAGGGTATATTATATGATTATCAGCAAATTGCGACAGAAGCTATTTTAAAACATGATAATGGTATTCTATGGGCTTCTACTGCCTTTGGCAAAACAGTTGTTGCTGCAAGTATTATTGCCACTAGAAAAGTAAATACTTTAATAATTGTAAATAGTATACAGTTGCTTGAACAATGGGAAGAGAAATTATTAATGTTCTTGGAGCTAAGCAAAGATAATATCGGAAGATTAGGTGGCGGTAAGAAAAAAACAAGCAATATAATTGATATAGCAACTATGCAAACTTTAAACAAAAATAATGATCTCGATGAAATATTAAACAATTACGGACAAATTATTATAGATGAATGTCACCATATAGCAGCATTTACTTTTGAAAAACTTATGAAAGTAGCAAAAACGAAATATGTTTTAGGATTAACGGCTACTCCCTACAGAAAAGATAAATACGATAAAATCATAACAATGCAATGTGGTCCAATAGTCCATAAAGCAGCTAGTAAAGTCGAAAACGAGAAAAAAATTGCACATATGCTTATCCCAAGAAATAATGAACTACAATCTTATATAGATTTATCTAAATTAAAATTATCAGAGCTATATGATGAAATTATGAATGATAAATTTAGAAATGAATTAATTATAAATGATATTATTGAATCATTTAAACTTGGCTCTACCCCACTTATCTTAACGGAAAGAGTTGAACATCTAAATATTTTATCAAACATGCTTAGTGCATATACTGATAAAATTGTGGTACTAAAAGGTGGAATGGGAACTAAACAAAGGAACTTAGCACTTGATATGATAAAATCATTTTCTAAAGAAGAACAATTTATAATACTAGCAACAGGAAAATATATTGGTGAAGGTTTTGACGAATCACGTTTAGATACTTTGTTTTTAACAATGCCCATATCTTGGAAAGGTGTACTACAACAATATGCTGGAAGATTACAAAGACGATATGAAGGAAAAAATATGGTGAAAATATATGACTACGTAGACAAGAATATTCCTCTGTTAGTAAAAATGTATAATAAGAGACTTAAAGGTTATGAAAACCTTGATTATAATATAAAAGAAAATACTGGCGTACAATATGAATTTGATGATATATAAAGCCCCCTCTCTTCTATAATTATAACCATATTAAAATGCTGTACCATTCATTTCGGTGAGTAGTACAGCATTTTAATAAATTGTTTTCAACTATATTATTTAAGGTATCTGCTAATGCATATAGTTTTTTATAAAATTTACAGCACTATCTAAAATATAAATCAAACTTCCACTAAACTCTTTATCATCAATTGCATCATCAAATATTGAGCCTTTAGTCATACCATTCCATCTAGTGCAAAGGATTCTAGAATTAATTATAGGACATTGATCTGAAAATAATGCTCCTGCATTAGTAAGTTTTCCATTTTTACTCACAAGCCCATAAGAAATATAATCTCTATTCTCCATTACCTCTCCAGTTCTTTGTCTATGAGTTGCCTCTAATAAAGTAAATCTATAATCTCCAATATCATATTCAGAAATTATAGAATCGAAAGTCCTATTTTGACCTTTTAATATTAATTTATTTAATATATGTGATGGTGCTGTTACTGATTGATTTCCGACTCTAACAAAAGCTATTTTATTTCTATCATTAGAATAATAATAATATGGTGTTGCCATTCCTGAAAATACCTTTACACAAAGTATTTCTTTCATATCAATAATAATATTATTATTGCACGCAAAAACTAGCTTAATAGAAACATTAAGCTAACTTTACTTTAAAATGTCCCTACTCCATTCAGGAATCATATCTCTTTTCCATCTAATTATTCCATCGCATATATAAGCTACACGTTTAAATTTATTTGTATTATCATATATATTTATTTCATTACATATATCTAATACTTCTTTTAAATTATCTAGTGATTCATAATATCTTCTTTCTATAGTGTCTTCTGGAATTCCATGTCCACCTTTCAAGACTCTAATTCTAACTCTTTCTTTAGCAATATCAGGAGTGTCAACTCCAATATAGTTCATCACTACATGAAAACCTTCTTGCCTTACTTTTTTTATATTTCTAACAATACTTTTACCCGAAAGAGTAATTTCTTGATTAAATGATATATCATTTTTTATATAATAATTTATAAGTTTTACCGCTTCTCTTCCACACTTAACTTGGAGATTATTACCTTTCCATGTACCAACTCTTGCTACCATCTCATCTGTATTTATTCTATTTTCACTTTTATTTTTTTCATAATAAATAGACTTATATATTGTGTTTTTCCAGCACCATTTACACCTGCAAATATAGTATACGTAGCCATCAATTTTTACCTATTACTCTTTCTTGTTCCTTTTGTAGCACTATATCAGATAAAGCAATATAAAAATCTTGTTCTTCTTTTGTTTTTGCCTTTTTAAACAATTCATTTAAATCTGCATAAGAGTATTTTAAAAATTGATCATATAAATTACTGTTTTCATTTATTTTTTCCATACAGCTTCCTCCAATCAAGTAAAACTTGATTCAGATGGGGTTTGATCCCCATCTGAATCTTAGTTGAACTTATCCCCACAAGGAGGACCTCGTACCTTCAAAGGGTACCTCGTCTAGGGTCGTGCCGCTGTTATACAATCACTAATGTGATTTGCATAAGTTCGAGTAACCAAATACAAGATGCCCACAAGGGGAAAGTTCGAGAACCCAAATATAAAATTTGGACTCTCACTTTTGGACTCTTACTTATCTCCCACTTATAGAAGTGGGAATGTTACAGAGGCTAGACATCAGATAAATAATATCTTTATTATATTATAGCCTAAGAAATTAACAATATAAACAGTTTAATTGCTTCATTTATGCGTTATCTTCTTGACCACTAAAATAATATCACTTCTTGATTTTAATATCCCATTAATTTATTACTTTAATTTAATTTTCAATTTCATTTTTCAATATTTCTTTGAAGCATTGATATCACTTAGCTACAAGCTGATATTTTTCCCACTATTTTTCCCACTACGGCACCAAAAACTACTAAAAATCGAAGTTGCTTGTCTATATACAAAACGGCGTAACCATGCGCTTTTCAAGCATTACTGAATACTAGTGAACAAGCTACTTATGTATCCGGCTAGCGGCACCAATTATTTAAAGAAAAGGCTGTATTACTTGGTTTTGATACCTTGTAGTACAGCTTTTTTTATGTGTTTCTCACTTCTGCAATTAAATCTGTTTTTATAGTTTATAAACCTTCTAAATCCAGTCATAGTGTGGCTTGTAGTGTTTTGTAATAATCTTGTGACTAATCCATATTATTTTAATACTTTCCTTTTCTAATTCTAATGATTTATGCTAAATTTATATACAATTTTACTGTTAATTATTAATATATGTATGCCTTCATTGTAATAATTAATTTTTAATATCATAAAGAAAACTTTTTTATGATATATTTCAAAAATATTTCTACACAAAAATGGTGGCTATAAAAAATATAAAAATACGTTGAAAGTTTTGATGTTGCATAAAGACAAAATATTTATAGTATAATATTTGAAACTCCAATCAATAACATTTTATTTGGTTGGAGTTTTATAAATTGTAATATAGATGTTTTTAAGTGATATTATGTATATAAAATATTGTAAAGATACCCCTTGGTTTTTCAAGAAAATTTTAACTTTAATAATTAGTCACAGTAACAAAATATTCCTTAGAGCATATCTTTCTAATATATTAGTCTGAAACTTTCGGAGTACATCAAAAGTGCTTAAATTACTTTTAAATCTATATTTTATTAAAAGTAATAAAATATAGATAATAAGGGCACTATATATTTGTATGGTTATTGCGTTAAGGGTTCTTCCGACCCATTTTTTAATGGTCAGATGTTGTTTTATCCATTTAAAGAATAACTCAATATCCCAACGCTTTTTATAGAGAGATACTATGTCTTCAGCTGGCATATCGAATATGTTAGTAACTAAACGGAATTCTTCGTCGGAGTCCTTAGTAAAATATAGAATCTCTCTATATTTATATTTAGTTTTATTTTTACTATAATCAGACCCCATTGTAACAATATAATCATATAGATTATCTACTCCAGTATAAATGGATAAATACTCCTCCGTAACAGAGTTGCTTTGTTGTCTTGTGATAAATTTATAATTATAATGACTCATCTCATCATACCAAGAGTACTTAAAATATCCCTTATCAAATAAATATATATTTTTATCCGAATTAACATAGCCGTCAATACAACTACGTTCTCCTACTTTAGCAGGGCGGATGCTAATTTTATCAGGTAACTTAGTTCCAAATGATAAAAGAGTACTAATTCTAATAGCAGATTTTTCATCTTCATAATAGAGTTCAGGGGCTAAGCCCTTACCTATACTAACTACTGATGAATCTATTATTTTAATATCTTTAAAGTTTTTTATTTTAACTGAAGAATTCATTTCTTTATCAGCTTTTACCAATAATTCTTCGAAAACATTTCTAAATAAATCTGATGACTTACTCTTATTTAATCTAGATATTTGGGAATAACTTGGCATGTTGAAATCCTTACTTATCTTCGATGAATTTTTATATTTAGCATTAATATCTCTTAAGCCATCACAGCCGGAGATTTGTAAAAACAACATTGTTAGAATATGATCCCGACCTGTATAACACTTTGAGTATTTATATTCATTATTCGCTTTTCTTAATTTTCTTCCAATATTCCCATCAATAAGTTTAATTAATTTTCTAAACACACTTCTATTTGCAAGTTTATCCATAATCAAAAACAACCTCCATTCTTATAATTGAAGGTTGTCCTTGATACTCAATAATTATTCATTGAAAATTGTTGCTTTATGCAACACTAAAACGTTGAAAGTTACTTTTCAATAAAAAATTTCACCTAATTAAAGACATACAACTTTAATTAAACTGCATGTCTTAATTATAAATACATTTTATTTTTTTATTCTATTAAAATACTTCACCAATATGTCGTTCTATAAAATCATTAATTTCATTTAAGTTAACTATTATTTTGTGCTAAAACTTTAAATTCTTCTATAATTAGTTTAGAAAAATACCAAATAAATTACTCACACAAGGGAATCTTATTAATTTTAAATTTACTGCTATCTAGGGGCTTTTAAGTATTTTAATAATTTCTTTTAAGTTTAGTGCCGTCTTTCCCTTAATGGAAAAATTATTTACACATTGTGTTAACTTAAATTCACTCGACATTGCTATATAGAAATGATTTTATATCTAATTTCCATTCTGCATGCCCACTAGGTATCCTTACAGGACATAAATTATTAAAACATATTTTTATTTTCCACTATAAAATCTTTTTGATCTTCTATATATTGAATTAATGGTTTTATTTCATCTTTTGAAGCAGCACCTAATGCTTTTTTATATTCGTCAGCTGATTCACCGTTCATATATTTTAGTGCTAATCTATTATCTAATAATTGTTTTAAATATATAAATCGTCCTATTCCACCATTGCCATCTTGAAATGGATGAATAACTTCAAATTCTAAATGAAATCTTGCTATATTCTCGATTTTTACTTTTTCCAATGAATTAAAATTATTTATTAGAATATTTAACTTATCTTCAACTTCCAAAGGACTTACCGTTTCAAAATCAGCTCCAAGTATTTTATTTTGATATTTTTTAAATATTCCAGCAAGTCCCATATCATATAAGCTAGTTCTATACATTAGACTACCATGCCATTCTTTTATCATGTCTAAAGTTAGTTTTTTATCTAAAGTATCAATTATCATATCAAATGTATAAAATGAATTTATTGTTTCTTGAACATCATCTAGTTTATATTTTAATTAAATAGCTTGTACCTGGAAATCTTTGTTTCCCTTAGGGGTACTTCTGAGACACAAAGTGTTAAAGTTGCTATAAAAAAAATGACTTACTAGGGGAAATAAGTCATTCTAAATATGTGTAAAGAAATTATTTAATAAGGGGTAAATAATTCTTTAACTATTTCTATACTCCATATATCACACTGTATATATGTCATTATTATGACAATTAAGTTCTTTATATGCACTTAATTTTAGTTATGCGACGCAAAAGAAAACCGTAGATTTCACTTGAATAATGCGGTGTTCCTAAAAATTGTTCACTTTTTCAGTTGTAGCTCTAAATAAGAATATTAATGATTAAAATTTGTCAGTATGTTTTCAAAAGAGAACTGCTCCATGTAATTATTTTCTCAGAATATAAGGAAAATTCACCTTCATCTATTTCAATCAATTTTTTTCTATTAATGCAAATATCCATTATCTCTCTATCTGTATCATTTAGTAGTTTTGACAAGTCAATCTTACTATTTATATATTTTTTTGTTTTATCAAAATATTTAGCTTGCAAAATATAAAATACAGATTTGTAAAGTGCTGATAAAATTTCTATATTTCTTTCATAAATAAAATTATGACAGCACGCATGATACAAATTACATGCCCCTATCTTTATAGCACGTTTAATATCCGCTTTACTAATCAACGGCAACAAATAATCTATACTACCGTAGATTGGTTGCGTATCATAATAAAATTGAAACAAATCAGATTTTTCCCAACTTATAATCTCACTTTTTCCAGAAATGAATCCGCATGCCTTTTCTTTGTAATGCATTTGTGAAATTATCGCTTGATATTTTTTTAAATCTTGCATAGTCAGTTCATTTAAAATAACTACAATGTCTACATCACTATTGTCACTCGCTTCTTTACGTCTATAGCTTCCCTGCAAACCAATAAAGGAAAGCTTATCTCCATATACATTTTTTATTTTTAACACAAGTTCTTCTACCCAATTATCTATAGAGAATATCATTTTATCACCCCGTCTATTACTATAATCTTCGCACCACAATATCTTACATTACTATCTAGAATTATATACTAAAGGAATTATAGCATATTGCCTATAACAATCAAATTAATAGGATAAAGCTTTAGAAACAATTTCGCTAAAAACACCACATTATTCAATTCTCAAAGAACATCGTTTATACTTTTTATTTCAGTAGTTGCTTCGCAAAAATTATAATTCAATTGTCTATGCCCTTTAGGGCTTGGATAATTTCCTTGCTGCAGCAGGCAACAATAATTCACTGGGTCGTGCAAGCTATGTAAACCTCAATCTTTAAAAACCTGCGTAATTTATGACATAGCCTGTAATTCGTTTCCTTTGGATGAGAGAAACATTAACCTTTGTCTAAAATTTAAAATTTATAAGAATATTATTATATGATTTTAATCTTCATATTCCTTATATTTTATACGAACTGCAACTCCTGTCTCATCAAATTGATATTGTGTACTCTCAAGAGGTTCTTTATCATAAACTAAATTTGTTCCAATAGCATAACAAGCTTCTGCCATGGCTGGTGCATATTGACAAATATATTATTTATAAAAGTACAGTAATAAGTACAATTGCAGATACTATCTGAACTAAAGCAACTCCTGATGCATAAATTGAAGCTTTAGCCCCTAATTTTATAAGTTCTCTAAAATTTACTCTCATTCCAATCCCTGCAAGGGCAATTATTTCAAAATTATTACTTAGTGATTTTAATATTTTAGAAACTTGTGGTGAAATTATATTTAGTGTAAATAAGAAGCACATAATGAAGAAGCCTATTACATACCAAGGTATCTTTATCTTCGAATTAGACTTTTTAGAGTTTACCTTAGAAGATTTCTTTTTCATTGTTCCTAGGCTTAATACAACAAAAACTAAAAATATTATACGAACTATTTTAAATATAGTAGATAAATCTTTTACTTGTTCATTTACTAAGCTACCACTTGCAACAACTTGTCCTATGGATTGGAGTATTCCGCCTATCAAAGCAGATGTTTTTGTTGTCTCTGATAAAAACACTGTTTTTGCAATAAGTGGAAGAAGAAGCATTAAAACTGTACCTGTAACATTTACTATTGTTATTGCTATACCTTTTTCATTATCATCTGCCTCTATAACAGGTGCAGTGGCTGCTATAGCAGAAGATCCACAAACTGCATTTCCACTTGCCATTAAAAAACTAAAGTTTTGCGAAAAGCCAAGCTTTTTTCCTATTAGAATTGCAAAAGTAATTGTTATAACCATTTGCAATGCTATAAATGCTACTCCTGAAATTCCTAAGTTTAATATAGTTTGTGCACTTAAGGTTCCTCCAAGTAAAACTATAGAATAAGATAATAATTCACTTTCTGCAAATTTAGATCCTTTATCATATATCCTTTTATTACAAAATGTATTTCCAACTGCCATACCTATAAATATTGCTATAGATGCTCCACCTATACTAGGAACATAATTTTCTATATACTTTCCTATCCAAGCAACTATCACACATACTATAAGTCCTGGTAAAATTTTCGAAACTTTATTTAATCTTTTTAATATATCTTTACTTTCAAATAAATTTAATATCATTTATATCACCCATCACCCTTCAAAAACATAATCTCCATATGAAGTAATTTCTTTACATGTTTGAGTATAATAGGTGTATAACCATAAGTAAAATATATATATATTATAATAATCATTAGTTTTCTTAATGATCTTAAAAAGGATGAATTTTATGATAGAGGAACTTAAAACATTTATAGCAGTTGTAGAATATAAAAATTTTACTAAAGCTGCTGAAGCTATTAATTTATCTCAACCAAGTGTAAGCTTACACATCAAACATCTTGAAGAATACTTCAATACAACTTTAATACAACGTTCAATTAAACAAAAAAATATAAATATAACTCAGCCAGGTTATTTACTTTACGAACGTGCAAAACAAATTATTAAATTATTAAATGATACAAAAAATGATTTATTGGATTATGGAAATGTAGTAAAAGGTCAATTGCATATAGGTGCAAGTTTTACTATAGGGGAATATTTTTTGCCAGCTTTTTTAGGGCACTTTGCTAAAGCTTATCCAGATTTAGAATTGGAGGTTACAATTGAAAATACTCATAACATATGTGAAAAAGTTAAAAATTTTCAAGTTGATTTAGCATTAGTTGAAGGTACAGTTCCATCATCTAGCTTTGTTACTGATAATTTTCATACTGACAAAATGGAGGTTGTTGTTCCTTATAATCATGATCTAGTCAATAAAAAATTATCAATTGATGAACTACAAAATCAGACGTGGATTAGTAGAGAGGTTGGTTCTGGAACAAGAGAATATTTAAATCTTTTCTTATCTACTAATAATATAAATGCTAAAAATATTATTGTATTTGGAAGTAATTATTCTGTAAAAGAAGCCGTTAAAAATAACTTAGGTATTATGTTTATATCATCTCTAGTTATTGAAAATCCATTAAAAAATAAAGAAATTTCTATTTTAGAAACTTCTCAAAATTATACTCGTCAATTTTCATATATCATGCAAAAAGGGATTATCCCCTCAAAAGGTACTTTAGTATTTATAGACATGTTGAAAAATTATAATAAAAATATAGGGGACTAAATAAATCAAAGTCCCCTATATTTTTATTATTTTTTAAGTCTATATTATTTATGAGCAATAAATTCTATTTAACACTATAAATAGTTTAAGGTTTTATATAACTATATACTTCACTCTGTCTATTTATAAGTTCTAAAACTCCAACTGGAACAATTTCTATAAAATGCATTAAGTCTTCTTTTTTATATAAATAGATTTAATCCAGAGCCTTCTGTTGATCCTAAATATGAAGCAACTCCCCCTATTTCAACACCATCTATAAATTCTTCTTTTTTTATTCCCATTAAGTCCATACTCATTGCACATGCAACTACTTTAACGCCCATATCTATAGCATTTTTTATTAGAGTTTCTAAATCATCAACATTATGTTTTTTCATTATCTGCTTAATCATTGCAGGTCCCATTCCCATCATATTCATTTGTGATAACGGTAATTTTCCTGGATGTCCTGGAAGCATTACATCAAACATTTTTTCCATAGTATCCTTAGTTACGCTAGGTTTATCTTTGCTCTTTAATATGTTAAGTCCCCAGAATGTAAAGAACATAGTCACTTCTTTCCCCATAGATGCTGCCCCTGTTGCTATTATGAATGAAGCTATTGCCTTATCCAAATCTCCACTAAATACTACTAAGGTTGCTCCATTTTTTTCTACAACTTGTGGTGAAGATGTTTTTTCAGTTGATACTGCTCCTGTTCCCTTTTGTATATAAGCTACAAAGGCCTTTTCTTTATTATCAAATTCTGCTTTTAATAAAGTGTTTCCAGTTGAACTGCACCATGATTTTATATCCTTACTAAACCCAGGATCGCTTGCCTTAACTTGTAGAACATTCCCATCTTCCATTTTATTAATTTCTTCAAATACTCTTTTTATTGGTCCTGGACATTGAAGCCCACATGCATTTAAAGTAACATGAGCATTTATTTCTGTTATATCTAAATCTTCTAATTTCATTACAGCTACCTCATCTTTTATATCTTTATTATTTTTGTATTGATTTTCAATACTTTCTTGTGCTCTCTTTACATATAAATATGTCTTTATGCCTCCATCTATATTTGTACATTTGATTCCATTTTGAGAAAGCATTCTGCAAGCAACATATCCTCTAAGTCCAACTTGACATGTAACATATATATTTTTATCTTTTGGTATTTCGCTAAGTCTGTCACGAAGTTGTCCAAGGGGAATATGAATAGAATTTTCAAAGCCACCTGTAACTAGCTCAAATTCTTCTCGTACATCTATTATTATAGAATTATCTTTATCTAATTTATCTATTTCATACCATTGAATTATTTCAGTAAGTCCTTCTATAATATTTGAAGCATAATATCCAAGCATATTAACTGGATCTTTAGCTGAATTATATGGAGGTGCATAGCAAGGCTCAATGTCTTGTAAATCAAAAACTGTAAGATTACCTTTAATAGCTGTAGCAAGTACATCTATACGTTTTTCAACTCCATCAAGACCTACCCCTTGACCTCCAAATATTTTTCCTGACTTTGGATCAAATAACATCTTAAAAGCTATAGGAAAAGAACCTGGATAATATCCTGCATGAGAGCCTGGATGAATATGGATAGCTTCATATTCTATTCCTAATCTCTTTAATGTTTTTTCATTGTTACCAGTTGTAGCCACTGTATAATCAAAGACCTTAGCTACTGATGAACCAAGGGTACCTTTATATTCAACATTTTTTCCACATATATTATCTGCAACTATTCTTCCTTGTCTATTAGCAGGCCATGCAAGTGGAATCATTGTAGGCTTTTTATTTACAAAATCCATAACTTCTACTGCATCTCCTAAAGCATAAATGCTAGTATCAGAAGTTTTCATAAATTTATCAACTATTATATGCATTTAAGTTAAGATTAGCTTCTCTTGCAATTATTGTTTCTGGTTTAACACCAATTGATAATATAATCATATCGGTTACTATTTCTTTTCCACTGCTTAATATTATCTTTTTCCCATTGTTTTCAAAGCCAGCCACACCATCTTTTAATATTAATTCTACATTTTTATCTATTAAATGTTCATGTATTATACTTGCCATTTCTATATCAAGAGGAGCCATTACTTGCTCGCTTGCTTCTACAAGTGTAATTTCAATTCCTCTAGCATGAAGGTTTTCAGCCATTTCAAGACCTATAAATCCTCCGCCTATTACAGTTGCGTGTTTAGGCTTATAATTATCTACATAATATTTAATTTTATCTGTATCTGGTATATTTCTAAGCGTAAATAAATTATCACATTCATTTATTCCAGGTATTTGCGGTTTTAATGGATGTGCTCCTGGAGATAAAACTAAAACATCATATGATTCTTCATATTCTTCTTCTGTTTTGTGATTTTTTATTTTTACTTTCTTATTTTCTTTATCAATACTTAAAACTTCATTTAAATTTCTTATATCTAAATTAAATTTTTCACTCATTTCCTCTACTGTTTGAACTATCAATTTTCCTCGTTCATCAATAGTTTCCCCTATATAATACGGAAGTCCACAGTTAGCAAAAGATATATATTCACCTTTTTCCACCATGATTATTTCAGCATTTTCATCTAATCTTCTAAGCCTAGCTGCTGTCGATGCACCACCTGCAACCCCACCAACAATAATAATCTTTTTAGCCATAAGAATCTCTCCTTCTTATAAATTTATATATTTTCTAATTATGCTTAATGTTATTAATTTAACAATTAATATCCCAAAAATATGAAATTACTATTACTACAAAAACTTTTATGTATAGTCATAATTTCAGTTTATTAATTGAAATATCTTAATTCAATTTTAGTTAATATAGTTATTATCGTCTGTGACTTTATCACACATATAACTATATTTTAGATTGTACTTTAATATAACATTGCTTTTTGGAGTTTAGATTTGATAATAAGTTAATAAATTTATTCATAGATAAACTTAAAAGGGAAACACATCCTAATTAATCTAGATATGTTTCCCTTTTATATTTGATATTATTATATTAATATTTAATAATACTAAGTCCATAAAAATATTTTATTAAACTATTTCTATAAATATGCATTTACCTTGTTGGTTATATTTTGTTCTGGCATAAAACCTGCCAAGTTTTCTACTGGAACTCCATCCTTAAAAATAATCATAGTTGGAACTGCAGATATTCTATATTTTTGAGCTATATTTCCATTTGCATCTATATCTACCTTAAAGAATTTAGCTCTGTCTCCCATTTTATTACTAACTCCCTCAAACACTGGACCTAACATCTTACATGGTCCACACCAAGTTGCAGAGAAATCAACAACTACTACCCCTTTAGTATTTTCAACATTTTCAACAAATTCATTTCCATTTATTGCTTTAACCATACTTAATTCCTCCAATTCATATTTTCTAATTTTCATTACTTCTTATACTTTAATTATAACTTCATCTTTTTGCTATTTCTGTGACTTAATCACTTAAGTCACTTTCAAAAAATAATAAGTCTATATACTAGTATATTTTATTTTCTATGCCTAATTAATTTATCTAAAATTATATTCTGTAACAATACTTTCTCTATTTTGAGTTACATCATTAAAATATTCATAAAGTGATATTCCCAAAAAGCTTCCTGTTATATTATAAACATTGTTAAATCCTAAATTTTGAAGAGCTAGTGTAGCATTATAACTTCTTTGACCAGTTCTACAGTGAAGATATACTGGTTTATCTTTTGGAATCTCATTAGTTCTTTCTCTTAGTTCGCTTAATGGAATATTAATAGAATTTTTTATATGACCATTAGAATACTCTCCTCTTTCTCTAACATCTATTATAAAAGCATTATGCTCCACAAGTCCTCTAACTAAATCAACATTAACTTGCTTAAAATCTCCATTTAAAAGATTGGAACCAACATATCCTGCATAATTAACAACATCTTTTGCTGTAGAAAATGGTGGTGCATAACATAATTCTAAATCTTTTAAATCTTCCACAGTTCCTCCAAATTTTATTGCAGTCGCAATTACATCTATCCTTTTTGTAACATCACCTTTACCTATTGCTTGAGCACCCAAAATTTTTCCAGTTGGAACTTCATATAATAATTTTAAATGTACGGGAGATGAATCAGGCATAATTCCTACTTTATCAGTAAGTATTACCCTTACAACATCATACTTAATTTTCATATTTAGAACATTTATAAGTGCTTCATTTAATCCTGTTGATGCTCCATTATAATCAAAAACTTTTATAGCAGATGACCCAATATATCCTTTATTTAAACCCTTTTTTCCATTAATATGATCTGCAACAGATCTAGCTTCTTTTTGGGCTGGACCTGCAAGTGATAATTTTGCCATAGAATGAGTTAATGAATTGTAAACTTCTATTGCATCACCAACTGCATATATATTATTATCATTCGTTCTATAATTTTGATCTACTTTTATTGCTCCAGTTTCACCAATTTCTAAATCTGCACCTTTAGCTAAATCAGTTTCAGGAGATACTCCTATAGCCATAACAACAACTTTTGCATTTATTTTTTTACCTGAAGATAAAATTACTGTATCTTTTTCAAATTTTTCAACTTTATCGCCAACTATTAAGTTTATTCCACGATCAAATATCTCTTTATGAAATATTTGAACCATATCAAAATCAAAAGGTCGAAGTATCTGATCCGTTGCTTCTATAAGTGCTACATTATATCCTGCTTCTCTTAAATTTTCTGATGCCTCAACTCCTATATATCCTCCACCAATAACTGCTATATCTTTTATATCAATTGATTTTACATACTTGTTTAATTTATCTATATCAACAACATTTCTAATTGTAAAAATATTTACTTCTTCAATTCCTGATATGTTCGGTACAATTGGCTTAGCCCCAGGAGATAATACTAACTTATCGTAAGTTTCTTTATATGTTTCCCCAGTTTGTAAATTTCTAATGTTTACATATTTCTCTTCTTTGTTTATTGATAAAACCTCATTATTTACTCTTGCTTGAATTTTATATTGAACCATAAACTTTTCAGGACTCATTAGAACCAACTTATCAGCTTCATCTATTACTCCACTTAAATGATATGGGAGTGCGCAATTTGAAAAAGATACATGAGGCCCTTTTTCAAACATTATTATTTCATCTTCTTCACTAAGTCTTCTAAGTCTCGCTGCTGCAGATGCTCCCCCTGCAACTCCACCTACTATTAATATTTTTTTCTTCATAATATTCTTCCCCTTCCTAAATTAAATACTTTTTATAAACCAATCCAATTACTATTTTCTCTTTGTTCCTGCATATGATCCCATTCCGCCTGCAACATTTACAACATCAAAACCTTGTTTTACAAGACTATTACATGCTCTTGCGCTTCTTCCACCAGATTGACACATTATGTAATATTCTTTACTTTTATTTAAATACTTATCTGGTTCATTTAAAAGTTGTCCCATTGGGATATTTTTAGCACTTTTTATACTTCCACCTTTATATTCATATACTTCTCTAATATCAATTAATTCAACTTTTCCAATTAAATTATCAATATCATTTACATTAATTACTTTTCCTTCGTCTTTTTTAAAAAATCCAAACATTTTTATCTCCTCCTAAAATTAATTATTGTACTTAATTTAATATTTACATTATTTAAACTTTCAATATTTCATTTAAATCCTTAAGTATTACGATTTTACCTCGTTCCAATTTTATATATCCTCTTTTTTCAATCCTTTTTAGACTTCTACTAACAACCTCTCGAACTGAATCAACTTCAAAAGCCAATTCATTATGAGTTGCATAAACTATTTTGCTATTTTTCTTAATAAGTAATCTAATAAGTCTTGATTCTAAAGATTCATGAATCATATCTTCTTTATTTTCTAAAACAAGATTAAATTTTCTATATAAATCTTTATACATATATAATAAAAACTCGTTATCTTGAATGAAATGTTTTCCAACTATATCAAAGGGTATTATGCAAACTTCAGAATCTTGAATTGCTTTACCAGCTATATTTAAAGATTCTAAATTTGATAAACAGCTTAGAGCTTCATGGCAAAATTCTCCTTGTTTTATGTTATAAAGATTAGTTTCTTCCCCATCTTTATTAATTTTTTGTATTTTTATTGTTCCCTTTATTACAAATAAAACTCCCGCACAAACTGCATCTGCTGAAGATACATATTCATCAGAATATACAGTCTTAAAAATTGCTTGTGTACTTATAATTTCATTATTTTCTTTATCAATCTTTTTCAATACCGGATACATCTCATACAAAGAATTTATATCTTTTGATCTATTGTCTAATGTTTCACCATAATTTTTCATTTACTCCCCTCCTTGACTTTATTATATAATATTCTTTCACAAATATATGTGACTTAGTCACATATATGATAAAAATTTAAAAAATACAAAAAATAGAGGATAAACTATTTTCTAGTATCCTCTCTTTTAACTCTGAAAAAATTATTTTATAGTTATTTTATTATATCCTATTGCTTTTTTAGGACAAGCACTTACACATTTACCACATTGTATACAATCTGGATGGCTTAATAAATCATCTTTGTAATCATAAGGAACTAATCCTAATGGACATTTCTTTTCACATATTTTACATGAAACACATGATGATGATACATTTAATACTTTTTTACTTTTTCTAAATTTTGATACAACTGATGCCATAGTTCCCATTGGGCAAAAATTACACCATGTTCTATGGTTATAGACTAAAGATAATAAAATACCTATTATAGTTGTTACAACAATTAATCTATAAAATACCATTCCTATACCGTAAAGATTGCCCCAACTTTTACTTACTCCTGAAATAAAAACTGTCATCATAATTGCTAGTATTATAGCTCTAAAATAATAAGATTTAAAAAACTTAGGTGGGTTTCTTTTATTACTAAATTTAGAAACTACATTATCATAAAAGCTTCCCCTTGGGCATAAATTTCCACACCAGAATCTGCCCTTAAAAAATGAAACAATTATAGGTGCTATCATACAAATGGCTGCTACCACTGCAAACCTTAAATCAAACAAACCTAATCCTATAAAAGCAATTAACAGGACAAACGAATACTTTTTCCATAACTTTAAAAATTTTTCCACAAAAATACCTCCGATTTATTATTCTGTAATGATCTAATCAGTTTTTAATATTTATTAATTAGTTCTTTTTTATTATATTCACTATCTCTATTATTCTCTGTGACTTTATCACTTAATTAAATTTTATAAAAAAATCACTCAAGTTATTTAATTCCTTGAGTGATTTTTAGATAAAACATATTTATTTGAACATAATAAACCCTGTTATGCCAGAAAGTATAGCTAGAACAATTGTATCCATTTTAAATCTATAACTTAGTATAAAAGCTACGACAAATATAATTATGCTTTGTATATTTACAAAAACATCTCCCATAAGCATAATAGCAGCAGATGCAATAAGACCGATTGAAGAAAGTCTTATATACTTTAAGACATTTTCAACATATTTATCATGTCTATATTTCATAAAGAGTTTTGCAATAATATAAATTATTATTACAGATGGCAAAACTACTCCAAATGTTGCAAAGATTGATCCTATGACTCCCGCTGTTTTATATCCAACATAAGTAGAAGTGTTAATTGCTAAAGGCCCTGGTGTTACTTGACTAATTCCTACTATGTTTATAAATTCTTGATTAGTTAGCCAATGATTTACGTTCACTACTTCTCTTGTTATTAGTGGAAGCATTGCATATCCTCCACCAAAGCTAAACAGACCTATTTTAAAAAATGTTAAAAATAATTTAAGTAATATCATTTTTATTTCTCCTTTTTACCTCTAATACGCCAATTACAATAGCACCTAAAATAACATATATAGGAGTAATTTTAAATCCTGCAACTAAAATTATAGCTAGTAAAGGTATAATAACATTTCTTCTATTTACATTAGCTGTTTTACTCATTGTTAACGCTGGTACAGCAATGAGTGCAACAACTGCTGGTCTTATTCCTTTAAATACTCTTTCAATTATAGGATTATTTTCTATACCTATAAATACTGACGCTACTAAAATTATTATTATAAAAGAAGGTAATGTAGATCCTAAAACAGCAAATATTAAACCTTTAATTCCACTAATCCTATACCCTACAAATACACTTATATTTACAGCTAAAGGTCCTGGAGCAGATTGAGAAACAGCAACCATATCTAAAAATTCTTTTTCGTCTATCCATTTCTTTTTTTCTATCACTTCTTTTTGAATCAAAGGAAGCATTGCATATCCTCCACCTAGAGTAAAGAGGCCAATTTTAAAAAATGAAATAAAAATTTCTCTTAAAACTTTCATGAATCTCTCCTTATTTTTTTATTATAATTTAAAAATATAAATATAACCCAAATCAAAACCCCACTCAAGCTCATTAATTGAGCAATCCTAATATTTCCTAGCATTAAGCTATCTGTTCTCAATCCTTCAATTAAAAAGCGACCTATAGAATATAATCCAATATATGTGAAAAATACCACTCCATTTTTCTTATTTTTCCTTAATAAAATCATTAATATTATAAATATTATTATGTTCCAAGTAGATTCATATAAAAAAGTAGGATTATAATATGTTCCATTTATATTCATACCATTTTGAATAAACATAGGAAAATGTTTAATAAATTCATAACTGACAGAATCTCCATGAGCTTCTTGATTAAAAAAGTTTCCCCATCGTCCCAATGCTTGTGCAAGTATAATAGAAGGCGCTGCTACATCTGCAAATTTAATAAAGTTTAATTTTTTAATTTTCGTATATATTAATGCTGTTCCTATTGCAAAAATAAGCCCACCGTGTATAGCAAGTCCGCCATGCCTTATGTTAAATGCTTCCATAATATTGTTTTTATAATTTTCAAATTCAAATGCTACATAATATAGTCTTGCACCTACAATACCAATTGGAATAGAAAGAAGTACAATATTTAGTAAATTATCATAATCAACTTCTCTCCATTTACAATTATAATTTGCAATTAATATTCCGAGTGTCATTCCTGTTGCAATTATTATCCCATACCATCTTATATCAAGTCCCATAACTGAAAATGCTGTTGGATTCATAAATTCACGTCCTATCTTTTAATTTTGTAATTTTTGTATAACCATAGCACATGCTCCCATTGCTATGGAGTTATCTTTATAATGTCCACCATTACTAAATTGAATATTATTATTTTTAATATGACATTTTTTAAAAGCTATTTCTTTAGCTATATTATAAAATAAATTTGAATTTTGTATTAATGGACCACTTAATATTATTAACTCTGGATTGAACAATTTCATATAATTTGAAAGTGCTATTCCAAAATATAAAGCTGAATTCTTAATAATATTCATAGCAACTTCATTTTCTCTTTCTGCCAAACTACAAACATCTCTGTAATTAATATTATTTAATTTTTTATTTAAATATGATCCATTAATTTCTTTCATTTCATTAATAAATTTTCTTGTTATATTTGCTATTGATACATAACTCTCTATACACCCATGATTACCACAAGAGCATAACTCTCCATTAGCATCAACAATCATATGACCAAATGCATCTTCTGAATTGTTAATTGTGCGAATTAAAACCCCTGATGAAATAATTCCGGTTCTTATTCCTACACCGCAGTTTATATACGCAATATTTTTTTTACCTTTTCCAAATCCAAAATTATACTCTCCAATAACTGCTGCATTAGCACCATTATCTACACATATTATTGCATCTAATTCTTTATCTAAAACATCATATAAGGGCTTAATGTTAAATCCATCAACAATTCCTATCCCAATTCCAACAATTGATGATTTTTGTATGTGTAATTTTGTACACATATCTTTTATATAAGGAGGTATTATTTCATTTATGTTTTCAATCTCATATTCATGGCTTAATAATCTTTCTTCAATTATTTTTAATTTCAAATTCGTTATAACTATTTTAGTATAAGTTCTCGATATATCAATTCCAATAATATAAAATTCCCTTGGATTCACATCATATAAACTAGGTTTCCTTCCACCTGTAGATTCTCCAATATCTATTTCTACGATTATTTTTTCATCAAGTAAAATTTGAAGATCTCTATTTAGTGTAGTTAATTTTATTTTAGTCTTATCTATCAATTCACTTTTAGTTATAGGACCTTTTTTTTGTACAATATCAAATATGTGCTTGCCTCTATCATTTAATGATTCAAAACTTTTATAAGCTTCCAAAAAACTTCACTTACCTTTCTTAATAATAATATCACCTTTTAACCATTTTAGAAATAAGTTTTAATATTTTAATATAATACTAACTTTCACTTAGTGCAGATATTCTTATGTGGTTTTCTGAACGCTAAAGCATAAATAAAAAAGAGAGGTTAACTATTTTCTAGTATCCCCTCTTCCATATAACGTATATTTTATTATTTTTCATTCTTATTCACTCCCTCTATTTTGTATATTCCTTAAACTCATCATATGATAATTCTCCCTTTGCAAGTTTTTCACATATATTATTATCCCAGTTATTACTTTCAATCGCATTTTTAATATTTAAAAATTCTCTGGTGCCTATGGCACATTGTGCATATCTTTCAAGAAGTATAGGAATAAATTTGTTTGAATATTTTATATCTTCAATAATAGATTTCCTTTCTATATATTCATCCGCAGTTATAATTCCAGAAGCATATTTTACTTTAAGTATATCTATTAACTTTATTGTAAATGGATTTAACGATGGCTTATTTTTTAATAGAATAAATATTAAAATTGAAAAAGCCATTAAAATAAACATTAAAATATAAGATCCATAAAACCCCATTCCCATATGATGACCACGCATCATAATTTCACCTCCAGTGAATCTTTTAAAATTTCAAATGAAATAGTTATTGTTGTACCTTTGTCTAAATCGCTTTCTATAGAGAACTGTCCATTTAAAACTTTTACTAATCCTTTAGCTATTGAAAGACCAAGACCAGTTCCCTCGACTTTTGAGTTTCTTGATTTATCAGCTTTAAAGAATTTTTCTCCTAAGTACTGAATTTCATCTTTTGGTATCCCTATTCCATTATCTCTAATAGTTATATACATATTTTTATTATCTGCTTTTGTAGATACCTCTAGAATACCTTTGTAGGGAGAAAACTTAATTGCATTATCTAAAAAAATTATAAGTAGTTGTTTTAATTTATAATAGTCACTTAATATCGTTGTCACATTGCTTTGCAACGATAATTGTAAATTCATATTTTTATTATTTATTAAAAGTTTAAAGCCTCTAATTGTATCATTAATCAGCATATTAATATCAATAGGAATAAATTCAATCTCTAATGTTCCTGATTCTAACTTACTTAAATCAAGTAGATCTTTAACCATTCTTTCAAGTCGATTAGTTTCTTTTATTAGTGTAACGCAAGTATCTGCTATATCTTCTTGTTGCGTCATCCCATCTACAATAGACTCTAAGTTGCCTTTTATAACTGTTAAAGGAGTCCTAAATTCATGAGAAACATTTGAGATAAAGTCTTTGCGCATTTGTTCAAGTTTTTCTTTTTCACTTATATCTTGAATAAAAATAACACCACCTATAATCTCATTTAAATTGTTCTTTATAGGAGATATAGAGAAATCTAATACTTTTGATTTATGCTCTGTTATAATTGATTTTTTTTCATTGCTATATATAACATCATTAAATTCTTCAATTATATTTAATTTTGATAAGATTTTAATTATTTCTGCATCAGTTTCCATACCTTTGTGAGAAATAAGATTTATCGCTGATTGATTTACATTTATAATATGAAAATTTGGATCCAATGCTAAAATCCCCTCACTCATACTCGTTATTATATTACTTAACTTGTTTTTTTCTTCAAAAAGCTTGCTAATGGTATATTCAAGTTTTAAGGATAATAAGTCAAATGAACTTGATAACTCTCCTATTTCATCTTTTTGATATATATTGGTCTTTATCCCATAGTGACCTCGTGCAAGTTCTAGTGCCGCTACATTTATCTTTTTTATTGGTTTAGAGATACTTTTAGAAAAATAGTACCCCATAAATCCAACAAGGACTATTTCACCTAAAATAGTTAAAATTAAATATACAAAAAATTTGTTCATAGAATCTGATATATCAGATGTATAAGAATTAAGAACTACAGCACCTATTACGCTATTATTTTTGTTTTTAATTGGAACTGCTATAGTCATCATGTTTTCCTTATAATAAGGGTTATAAATTTCAGAATATCCTTCTGTACCAGTTAATACCTTTTCATTAATATCCGTATAGGTTTTATTTACTTCAATATCATTTATGTAAGTAATGCTATCAGTATTGCTGTCTGATGCAGTTATAATACTTTTATCAGAATTGATAATCCAAATCTTTGCGTTATCAATAGCGTCTAATAAATTTATAATTTTCATAAATTCCTTATTATTTGAAGTGTCAGTTATATAAGGTTCAATGGTTTGCGAAATTGATAAAGCATGTTTTTTCATATTATTTTGTTTAATCTCATAAATATTATTTTTAAACATATTTAATGCAATAATACCTATGAAAAGAGTTGAAACTATAACAATTGTTAAAAATCCAAGTGTTAATTTAAAAGTAATATTCTTCTTAAACATCTTTCACCTCAAACTTATATCCCATACCCCAAATAGTTTTAATATCCCAGTTATACTGGCCATTTAAATCAAGTTTTGCTCTTATTCTTTTTATGTGTGTATCCACTGTTCTGGGATCTCCGAAGTAATCTATACCCCAAACTGTATCTAGCAGTGCATCTCTTTTAATCATATTATTGGGAGAGCTAGCAAGCATCCATAAAACTTCAATCTCTTTTTTTGTAAGATTCATATTAGTACCATCTAGTTTTACTGAGTAATTATTAATATCTAATTCAAGTGGTGTATATTTAATTATTGATAGCTTATTGTTTTCAACTGGAGTAATACGCCTAAGTACTGCTTTTATTCTTGCTATTACTTCTCCAGGACTAAATGGTTTTATAATATAATCATCAGCACCAGAGTTTAATCCGAGTATCTTATCTGAATCCTCACTTTTAGCAGTTATCATTATAATAGGAGTATTTGATTGTTGCCTAATTATATTACAAACTTCAATTCCATCCATTAAAGGCATCATAATATCAAGTAAAATTAATTGAGGATTATAATGTTTAAACTTTAGTAGTGCTTCTTCCCCATCAAGGGCGAAAATTACGTTAAAACCTTCCTTTTCTATATAAGGTTTCAAGATTTTAATAATTTCCATATTATCATCAGCAATCAGAATATTTTTATCCATTTTATCCCTCCTATCTTTCTCAAATTATATCATTTATAATACTTGAATTTGTGTCCTAATTGTGTACTTTTATTTCACAATTAGGACACTTCTATATAGGGAAATTGATTTATTATTATAGTATACCCAAGCAGTAATAAATTAAAAATGAGGAGGAAGAAAAAATGAAAACAAAAAAATTAATAATAGCATTAACTATGATTCTTACTATGGGATTAGGTATAACTGCATATGCAAGTACTACACAATCAACTACTGGTACTCACCAAAGAGGTGGAATGATGATGGTTACAGGCATGAGAGGTTATGATTATATAGAATCAGTGTTAAAAAACAAACTTGGCATGACAGATGAGGAAATAACAATTGGGCTTAATTCTGGAAAGACAATGTATGCTTTAGCACAAGAAAAAGGAATGACAGAAGATCAATTTAAATCAGCTCTCCTTGAAGAGAGAAATAAAGTTGTTGATAAGGCAGTTGCAGATGGAACTATAACAAATGAAGAAGGTGTTAAACTTAAGGAAACTATAAAAAATAATCTTGATACTTGCACAGGAGTTCCAAGTCAAAGAACAAGCAGAAATGGAGTTGGACGTGGAAACGGACAAGGAACTGGACATATGTCAGGTGGTGGATTTAGAGGTACAGGTGATTGTTATATCGATAATACTGCAAAATAAATGCTATGAAATAATATGATTAAAGAATGAGACTTAGTGTTTCATTCTTTTTTAGTTAAAGCTTATTCAATTTCTATTAAAAAAGTCTATGTCATTTGGAGTACAGTTCTGAGTAATGTTCATAACGTAACTTTTATTATTCTCGCTTCTTTCCAACGGCAGCAAGGTATATTACAAATTCTTCATCTCCATCTAATTCTAAAAGCTCATCCATCATTTTTTGATCATATATACCTATAGCACAAGTTCCTGACTTAACAGATTCACTAGCTAAATAGAGATTTTGGCATACGTGACCAATATCTATTAGAATTTTTTTATGAGCTGTAATATCAAACTTCCACTCAGAGCGATATGGAATAACACTCCATGCAAATAGAACTGCAGCCTTTTTCGCAAAATTAGGCACAAATGGTTGATCTAATGTAATTGCATCAACTTTCTCTTCTATATTATTTAATTCAAACATAAATAGAAGCTTATGCTCCACAGGAAGATATCTATAGACTCCATTTTGTATTCCTTCCACCTTCATTATAAATAAATATGTTTCAAATGAATGTGTTCCACCGCTTGAAGGTACTGTTCTAAAAGTAATTCCTGCATTATTTGTATCAGTAATACCTTGAGTAGCCCATAATAGATATGATAATTCATCAAGACTCATTGATTCATCACTATAAAATCTTGTGCTTCTTCTTACCTTTATACACTGATATATATTTTGTTCTTCCACAACATCTCTACTTACCTTTGGGAGATTAATAATATTAGCAGATGAATCATAAGATTTAACAATATGTGGTTGAGGTATACCCTTCATTTTATCAGTTTTAATATTTTTAAATTCTCCAAAATTAGACTTTAAAAAACTTCTTTGTTGTTCATATCTTTTCATAACATTTCCTCCATTGTTTTCTTTAATTTATAGCATATCACATTCAATAAAAATCACAGTAACATGTGTTACTATTATTATTTTTTTGCATATTAAATAATTCCTGTAATTGAAAATCTGAAGACTCTTTAATCTTTTATTTTAAATCAACATTGTTGTCTAAATGTGATTTGCATTGTAGAAAGTTCCTAACGTTCCTTCGCAAGAAGAAAAGGTAGCAACAATTTCTCTCCAATTTATCTTTTCATTATTATTTATGTAAATAAACCTCCATTGTCAAAATCTATGTTAATTTTAACAATGAAGGTTTATATTTATCTATCCGTTAATTTTTTTACGCTTACTTTTTGTTCTAGAGAAACTTTAGCTTTTCTTCCCATAAAAATATACTCCCTCCATACTGAGAGTTTTATTATGTTACTTTTTGCAAATTCTAAGTCTAATTAATATATTGACACAGTTGACTTCCCCTCAATCTCACCTTTAAAATTTGTACATTTTCTAAGAGCCTACTTTTCTGCCTGCTCTTTAGACGTGGTTGTATAAAATCCAAACCCAAAGTCTAGTGCCCTGTTAGTCAGATGATTTTATTTAGTATTCATCACAGCGCTTGAAGCTTAATAATTAAGAATTTTAGTGTTACTTACTGTTTAGTATCTAAATGAACTATACTATCCTTTCTTTTTCCATATCGAAGCGGAATCGAAACATTACGATTAAAGACTGTAATAATTGGCCCCATAAAAAAAGCGGTAATAACAGTTCCTATTCCTACGGTAGCACCAAGTGAATAGCCTAATATTGTACAAACTAAATCAGATCCAATTCTGCAATACTGAAAACGTCCCACTTTCTTTTCTGATAAAATAAGAGCAACCGCATCATAAGTCGATACTCCTAAATCTCCAGTAAAATATAAGGAAGATCCAAAACACATAACAATAATTCCTATAATCAAAAATATTATCCTAAATCCGAATGTTGGATTTGGAATCCATGTTTCAAATAACCAAGATGAAAACTGTACCACATATCCTAATAAAAAAACATTAATAAAAGTACCAAGACCAATCTTATATCGATCAATAATAGCAATAAAAATTAACATAATCAAATTTAATATTGAATAAAAAGTTCCATAACCTAATGGTATGTACATGCTGATGCCATGTGCAAACACTTGAAATGGATCCATCCCAAAAGTTGAAAAATTGAACATTCCTACACTAAATCCTGCTATCAGCACACCAAATACAGTCATTATAACTCTTCTGAATTTCTCACTCATTCTTATTCCTCCTTGTTTCAATAAATTTAAATAGTAACATCTTAATAATAGCAACTATTGTATGTCTTCCTTTCATAAGTAGTCTGTCCTTATTATACTCCAATTTTTACATAATATCTTTATTTTTCCTATTTACCTCATTGTTTATAGAATTTACATTCTGCCTTAATTAATACTAAGTCTTTTATAATATATACTGTATAGGAATTATTTAATAGAAAAAATAAAGACTAGAATCTCTACCGAAATTAACATTTGAAGGTTGCAATATTAGAATTATACCATATAAAATTAATATCTATTGCTGAATAATTACTTTTTATTTATGGATTTAGCATGGTACTCGAAAGTTTTTACTATATATCGTGAATTGATTTTTTCCATTTTCTTAGGCTTTTGCAAGAAAGCAGTCAAAAGCATCTAATAACGAAATACTAAAGGGGCTGTTGCAAAACTAACATAGTTAGTTTTGTAGCAGCTCATTTTTTTTAAGAAATAAAAAAATGTGAATTCCGAAGAAATCACATTTATTGTATAATTAAGTTATGTACAAAATAAAGAAATCATACACTAAAGATTATAATGAATTTAATGATAATTTTCAACTTATATTACCATTAAATTTGGAAAATTTAATACCAGAAGATGATTCTGTTCGCTTGCTAAGCCACGTATTGGAGGGATTAGATTACAGAAAGTTGTATAAGGCGTACTCTTCCGTTGGAAGAAAACCGGCAGTGGAACCTAAAATCATGTTCAAAATAATATCGTATGCGTATTCTCAAAATGTTTATTCAAGTAGAAAAATAGAAAAAGCATGTAAAAGAGATATAAATTTTAGATGGCTGCTTCAAGGATGCAAAGCCCCTGATCATGCTACAATTAGTAGATTTCGAAAAGATTATCTTTCAAATGAAGTAATTGAAGAATTATTTTATCAGCAAGTTAATTATTTAGCTGATCAAAATGAAGTATTATTTGAAAATGTATTTATTGATGGTACTAAAATCGAGGCGAATGCCAATCGATATACTTTTGTTTGGAAGAAAGCCATTTACAAAAATGAAGAGAAAATGTTTAATAAAATTCTTACTCTTGTTGAAAATGTCAATCTTGAAGAATTGAAAGAATTTAGTATTCAAAAAGAAACATTGATAAATGATCTCGATAAAATTCTCGAATGGCTTTTATATGAAAAAGAGAAGAGAAACATAGAATTTGTTCATGGAATTGGTAAGAGAAAAACTACAATTCAGAAATGGATAGAGCAACTATTTGAATATAAAGAGAGACAAGAAAAATATAATTTCAGTAAAACCATATTCTCAAATAGAAATAGTTATTCTAAAACTGATCCAGACGCAACTTTCATGCATATGAAAGATGATCATATGAGAAATGGTCAATTAAAGCCAGCATATAATGTACAAATTGCAGTTGAAAGCGAATACGTGACCGGTGTCGGAATATTTGATGATAGAAATGACATAGCAACACTAATACCTATGCTTAATAATATGCAAGAAAAAATTGGTCGTAAATATCTTAATGTGATTGCAGATTCGGGTTATGAAAGCGAAGAAAATTATTTATTTTTAGAATACAATAATCAGACCCCATACATAAAGCCGCAAACTTATGAAAAGTGGAAAAAAAGAAGTTTCAAAAATGATATAAGTAAGCGAGAAAATATGCAATATGATGCTGAATCAGATTTTTATGTTTGCAATAATGGTAGAAAGTTGATTCCGACCTCTATTATTCATAGAAAATCCGCCAGTGGATACAAATCAGAAGTTACTGTTTATGAGTGTGAAAGCTGTGATAATTGTGTTCATAAAGAAAAATGTACAAAAGCAAAAGGAAATAGAAAGATGCAGGTTTCGAAAACTTTTGTAGAAAAGCGTGAAATATCTTATAGAAATATTACAACTGAAATTGGAGCTAAATTAAGAATGAACAGATCTATTCAGGTCGAAGGAGCATTTGGAGTTCTAAAAAGTGACTATGAATTCAATAGATTTTTAACACGTGGAAAAAATAGTGTAAAAACTGAATTTATTTTGCTTTGTTTTGGTTATAACATTAACAAATTGCATTCAAAAATCCAAAACGGAAGAACTCAAAAACATCTTCATGAATTAAAACAATCTGCCTAATTATGGAATAATTTAAGTAGGCTTATTAAAGTGCGCTTAAAACATAAAAATCTCTCAATAATTATTATTCAATTTTAATTATTAAGAGATTTTTTAATTTAAAACGAAAAGAAGTGTCGCTTCTGATTAAAAATTAATCATTTTGCGACACGCCCATTTATGTGATTATCACTTTAAAAATCAAAGTATAACTACTGATGCAAGAATTGTTTATACTTGAATACTTGATTATGAAACTAATATTTTACATTTTGAATTTATTGTTTATCCATCTGTATATAATAAATTCCGATCTAAAATCATTTTGTGAACAATTTAATAATGATTTGAATAAAGATGAATTTAGCCTAGTATTTCATCTATGCTAACTGTTCTATAATTATAATTTAAACGTTCAAGCGTATCATCTTTATTAATTTTTTTGTTACAATTATGAGTCATTTTTTCATGAATTACATCTTCATCGTGATGCAGCGCATGATGCATTTCCATCATGTGATTTGAATGATGAATCATATGCATATCATCCGAATTCTCCATAGTATTCTTCTCCATCATCTCATGGTCAATAGAAAGAATATCTTCAATCATAATCTGTGTATCATAACTAATATCTTCAATATGTCCAAGGATGAATCCATGCATAAATGGAGGCATAGGCATATCTTTAGGTAGCGGTTTAACAGACTTAATATATCCTTCTATAGCTGCTGGTATTCTGTCTTTTCTAATTAAAAGAGAAGGCGTATGTTTACCCATATGAGCAAATAATACTCCTGCTATAATTTTCATTGGATAATTTAAATTTCCAAATGTGAATGCATGACCTTCTTTATAATTTCTATCCCAACCAAATTCAGTTTTAGAATCTTTATACTTAGCAAAATTAACTGATATATCATAAGGAGTTTCACCATCAATTCTATTCAAGTTATTAACATTATCCATTTTAGATAAAGATCTTTCAACAGTCTCTGATACTGTTTTAGTTGATCCTATTATATAAATATTAATATCATTCATTTTTTTAATAACTTCTCCTGTGCAATATGGTATGTTATTCTTTTGTACAAACAAAATAGGATCTCCATGATGTGCAGACCAATATCCAGCCACAATTCCCTCAGAATAGTCTTCACCAGAAATTATAAGAATATTTTTAAGTTCTTCTCTCATACTAGGTATCATACATGCAGTTTCATAATGATTACGACCCTTTATATGATGTGTTCTAAACCCATAATGGTTAAGTTCTGAAGATACATTTTTTGAAATATTACCAACTAAAATTACATGTACACCTTTGTACCCTTTAGGTGATAACCTTTGAATTTCATTTAATGTTTCTTTGCTTAAACTATCACCATCAGTAAATAAAATAGGTGCATTAATTGGATGATGAACTAAAGATGTTGCTGCTATTCCATCAAAGACCTCATTTTCATTTATTAGAATAACGGCATTAGGTTTCATATTTGTAAACCCAATTCTAGATACTTCTATAGATGTATCTACTGAATCAGTACCACAAATCCTTGTAGTGTTTAATGTAAGTGGGCAACTTCCTAAATATCGATTCATTATTTTTCTCCTAAAACTTTATCAATACCTATAATATGATTCGAGAATAAATTTTATCATAATAAAAAAAAGAAATACATAAATTTAAAGTATTTCTTTTATTTCATAGTTATATACTTCTTTATTTAGTTGAATAATATATAGTTACAATTTGCATTTTAATACCATCTGATTCACATGGATATAATTTTACTGTAGCAAATTTACCTGACTTATCAACTTCATATCCAATTCCCCTCTAATCATTCCCGTTCAACGACTAAAGTATATTTATATAAATAGAAAAAACTTTGATAATATTAATTACCAAAGCTTTTTTATTTGCCTATATATTATTCTTCTATATTTACTACATCGTAACCTTCTTCTTCTATTGCATCTTTTAATACTTCATTACTAACATTAGTTTCAGCAGTTGCATATTTTCCTTGCAAGTTAACTTCTACTGATGTTACTCCGTCTAAACCTTCTAATGCTTCCTTTACATGAGCTACACAATGTTCACAACTCATTCCTTCAATTAATATTTTCTTTTTCATAATATTACCTCCATTTATTTTTAGATTTACAATGTACAATTATGGATTAATTTTTTTAAATCCAATTTAACTTTACTCCTTAGTTATACATTGCTAATTGTCCATTGTTAATTGATTATGCTTTAAAATTTTTAAGCCTTAGTGCATTTGTAAGAACTGATACTGAGCTTAAGCTCATTGCAGCTGCTGCTATCATTGGATTTAATAATGGTCCTCCAAATATATGAAGTAATCCCATTGCAACCGGAATACCAAGTACATTATATCCAAATGCCCAAAATAGATTTTGTTTTATATTTTTAATGGTTGCGGTACTTAATTTAATTGCAGTAGTAACATCCATTAGATCACTTCTCATAAGAACTATGTCTGCAGATTCTATTGCTACATCAGTACCTGATCCTATTGCAATTCCTACATCTGCTTGTGCTAATGCTGGTGCATCATTTATACCATCTCCAACCATAGCTACCTTTTGATTTTCTCCTTGAAGTTTTTTAACTTCATTAGCCTTATCTTCTGGCAAAACTTCTGCAAGTATTATATCAATTCCAACTTGCTTAGCTATAGCATCTGCGGTCTTCTTGTTATCTCCAGTAATCATGGCAACTTTTATACCCATTTTATGAAGAGATTCTATTGCACTTTTGCTACTTGGTTTAACAGTGTCTGCAACAGCTACTATTCCGCGTAAAGTTCCATCAATTGAAATATACATAGGCGTCTTTCCTTCACTTGCTAGCCTATCTGATTCCTTTGATAAAATGTCCATTTCTATATCCTTTTGATGCATCAATTTTGTATTTCCGATTAAAATAGTTTTACCATCTATTTTTACTTCTATCCCATGACCTGGAATTGCATTAAATTCTTCTATTAATTTAAGTTCTAGATTTTTTTCTTCTGCTCCTCTAACTATAGCTTCGCCTAAAGGATGTTCTGATCCCTTTTCAGCACTTGCTGCTAAGACTAATATTTCATCTTCTGAAATTTCATTAGTTATAATATCAGTAACTACAGGTTTTCCTTCTGTAATAGTACCTGTTTTATCAAATACAATCGTCTTTATTTGATGTGTTGTTTCTAAAGCTTCTCCGCCTTTTATTAGCACACCATTTTCTGCTCCTTTACCTGTTCCAACCATTATAGCTGTTGGAGTTGCGAGTCCTAGAGCGCACGGGCAAGCTATTACAAGTACTGCTATAAATATTGTTAATGCAAATATTGGTGTTTCTCCTCCAATTAACCACCCTATAGCTGATAATATTGCTAAGATAATTACTGTAGGGACGAAATAAGCTGATATAACATCTGCAAGTTTTGCTATTGGAGCCTTTGAGCCTTGTGCATCTTCAACTAATTTAACTATTTGAGCTAATGCAGTATCTTTACCAACTTTTGTAGCCTTATATTTAATAAATCCAGTTTTATTAATACTTGCTCCAATTACATTACTTCCAACAGTTTTTTCAACAGGAATACTTTCCCCTGTAAGCATTGATTCATCAATTGCTGTACTACCTTCAATAACTTCTCCGTCTACAGCTAGCTTTTCTCCTGGCTTAGTTATGATTATATCTCCAACCACTACTTCTTCAATTGGAACTACTATTTCATTGCCATCACGTATAATGGTTGCAGTTTTAGGAGCTAATCCCATTAATGCTTTAATGGCTTGTGATGTTTTTCCTTTTGAAACTGCTTCTAAATATTTTCCGAGTGTTATTAAAGTTAAGATAACTGCTGCTGATTCAAAATACAAATGCATTGCGTATTCTGTATCACCCATATTTATTTTATAAATACCAAATAATCCATATATAAATGCTGCGAGCGTACTTATTGCAATTAGAGAATCCATATTAGGACTTAATTTAAATAGATTTCTTATTCCAATAGTATAAAACTTGTATCCCATTATCACTACAGGCAATGTTAATATTACTTGAATAATTGCAAAGTTGAATGGATTTTCCATGGAATCTATTATATGAGGTAATGGCATTCCAAGCATATGCCCCATAGTTATTATTAATAGTGGAATTGTAAATATTAACGATACTATAAATCTAATTAATAATATCTGACTTGGCTCTAACTTCTTTTTACCAATTTCCTTTTCTTCTTCTTTTATTAACTTATAACCTGCCTTATCTACAGCTGCTTTAATCTTACCATATCCTATTTCATCTTCATCTATATTTATAGTGAGCTTTTCAGTTGCAAGGTTTACGACAGAGCTTTGAACACCATCTAATTTTTTAGTAACTCTTTCTACTCTACTTGCACAAGCTGAGCATGTCATCCCCTCAACCTTAAAAGTGTAAGTCTTTAAATTTTTCTTAACGCCATAACCTGCTTTTACTACAGCTGATTCAATATTTTCATTTTTTAATTTTTCTTCATCAAACTCCACACTTAAAGTTTCTGTAGCAAAATTAACGTTAGCATTCTGAACTCCATCAAGCTTATTTACTACTCTCTGAACTCTGTTAGCACATGCAGAACATGTCATTCCTTCAATTTTAAAATTCTTCTTATTCATTTTTCTCCTTTCTATTTTCTTAAAATATTATCTAGAATTTTTCTCAACTTTATTATTTCCCTAATAATTCATCAACTATTGCTTTAGCATGTTCTACACACTTACCACAACCACCACTAACTTTGGTAATAGCTTTAACTTCTTCAAATGATTTAGCACCATTTTCAATAGCATCCTTTAATTTCTTTACTGTAACATTATCGCATTGACATATCACTTTATTGTCATTCATTATATTTTCTCCTTTAAATTTCTTAAAAATACTAATTAGCTCTATTGAAATTTAATATTATTTAGATAATATTTTTTCTAAAATTTTATTAACTTCTTCAATCTTTTCATCAGGATTATTATTGTTACAGGCTTCTTTTACACAGTGACGCAAATGTCCTTGTAAAATCATTAAATCTGCCTTTTTTAATAAAGATTGTGCTGCTAAAATCTGATTTGCGACATCTATACAATATCTATCATCCTCAATCATTTTTATTATGCCTTCGATTTGGCCCTTCGCTGTTTTTAATGATTGTAGTGCTTTTTCTCTTTCTTGACTCATATCTTACCTCCTACCTCCCCCTCATGGGGGGTATGCTTATATTATATACCATTGATAATCTTTGTCAATAATAAATACTTTTAATTTTTCCTACGCAACTTATAAATATATGGATTTATATAATTATCCTTGTACAAAATGATTAAACCACAAAAACTATAAAGTATCGTGATTAGTTTGACAGCTTTGCTTCAAATTCTAAAAAATATAATTTAAAACAGTTAATTATTACAGCAACTATACATGCAATTATATTGAGAAAACACTCTATGCCACTTTCAAGAAACTGTTTTAACAGTTTCTTGAAGTTATAGGCTGCGATTTTAAATCCAACCCATAATTTTGAGCGCAATAATCCCCGGATAGGCATGGTATCAATTTTATATCTTCTCCTCAAAACAGAAGGAATACCTTCTATACCAGCCCTTTTATTTGCAAGCTTTATATACTCACTCTCGTGCATTTTTTCTCTTTGAGTAGCTGTATTATAAGCTTTTTCGCTAACTCTTATGGTATTAAATTTCTTTGATATTTTCTTTGGACATTGTGAATTTAAAGGACATTTTTCACATGTACTGGAGTCAAATTTGGCTGTATAAGATTTTGAACTATAATAAGACTCTACAGGTTCGACTCCGTTAGGACAACAACTTATTACATTTTTTTCGTCATCTACAATGAATTTTGAATAACTCAGTTTATCAGTAGATACTTTTCTGCCAACTAGTTGACTTGGAATCATTTCAATTCCTTGTTTTAAAGCATTTTTGGCTTTTTCTTGTTCATAGTAAGCACCATCAACTAGTAGTTTACAGTTTGAATTTTTATTTTGTGAAGCTAAATTAGCAATAACATCATCAGCAAATTTTGAATCGCTGTGAATATTTTGCTTAAGGTCATAGCCTGTTATAACACTGTTTTTATCATTAAATGATTCTTGTATATTAACAACATAACCAACGTTACCACCATATTTTTTTCTGTAGGTTGCATCTTTGTCAGTTGGATTTTGTAAACTAGTTGAAGTTATATCTTTTGAATCTTTAATAACTAAATTTTTTGCAGCATCTTCTGTAGTTTGGTCCTGAATAACTCTATTTAAAAGTTGAAACTCTTCTGTTGAAGTAACTATATCTCCAGCTTTCAGAGCGATATTGTATAGAATTTTAGAATGTTCGATTAAAATTGAAAGTTTTGAATCAGCCTTTAAATCTTGAGTTCTATATATAGTGTCATTTTTATGCCCCTTTTCAAGGTACGGTTTTAGTTCATCACTTATAATAGGTGGATTTATTATATTTAGAGCTTTAATAAGTCTGCTATTTATAGAATATACTAGCTCAATTCTACTTAATTTTTTGCATGATGAACTAACCATTAACGAATCCACTCTAACTTTTTTATTATCAACAGATAAATACTTAGCAATGCTTTCGGATAAAGCTTCAACTTCAGCTTTTATTAAGTCTTCATTAGTTGACGCTTCATATTCAACAAGTCTGTTTCTAAAATTTGTTAGAGTATTTATAGATACTGGTTGTGTTTCATAATTAGTTGTATTTAAAGCATATTGATATCTTACATCGAAATGAATAGAGCCGATAAGCTCTTCATCAGTCTGCTGAAATATTTCTTTTATAATTAGTAAGCCAAGAATAACATTAATAGGTGAATTAGGCCTTGAGGCTTTATTGCTATATAAAACCGAAAAACGCTCCTCATTTATTCGCGGAAAAATATGATCCTTAAATGCCTTAGCCCAACTTTTATTTAAAATATCTTGAAGGTATTTTGGCATTTGGTTGATTGGTTCAAATAATGAAGTTTGTTGAAGGTCATTTTTGCAAAACATAGTAATTCTCCTCATACGTTTAATTTTATAATGCTATTATATCATTAAATTCTAATTGGATGATATTTGTCAGCTTTTTGTGGTCTAATCATAAAATAAAATATAAAAATAGATACTAATATTAAAACATCTGATTGGATAACTTTTATTCAATACATGTAAAAATAATTAGTTTAACTGTAAATACTATAACAAGAAAATATGTAGAACATATGAAGATAATAAAAATACCGCAATTAATGTTTTGATGTTGCATAAAGACAAAATATTTATAGTATAATATTTAAAACTCCAATCAATAACATTTTATTTGGTTAGAGTTTTACAAATTGGATCATAAATGTTTTTAAGTAATATTATGTATATAAAATATTATAAAGATACCCCTTGGTTTTTCAACAAAATTTTAACTTTAATAATTAGTCACGGTAACAAAATATTCCTTAGAGCATATCTTTCTAATATATTAGCCTGAAACTTTCGGAGCACATCAAAAGTGCTTAAATTACTTTTAAATCTATATTTTATTAAAAGTAATAAAATATAGATAATAAGGGCACTATATATTTGTATGGATATTGCGTTAAGGGTTCTTCCAACCCATTTTTTAATAGTCAGATGTTGTTTTATCCATTTAAAGAATAACTCAATATCCCAACGCTTTTTATAGAGAGATACTATATCTTCAGCTGGCATATCGAATATGTTAGTAACTAAACGGAATTCTTCGTCGGAGTCCTTAGTAAAATATAGAATCTCTCTATATTTATATTTAGTTTTATTTTTACTATAATCAGACCCCATTGTAACAATATAATCATATAGATTATCTATTCCAGTATAAATGGACAAATACTCCTCCGTAACAGAGTTGCTTTGTTGTCTTGTGATAAATTTATAATTATCATGACTCATTTCATCATACCAAGAATACTTAAAATATCCCTTATCAAATAAATATATATTTTTCTCCGAATTAACATAACCGTCAATACAACTACGTTCTCCTACTTTAGCAGGGCGGATGCTAATTTTATCAGGTAACTTAGTTTCAAATGATAAAAGAGTACTAATTCTAACAGCAGATTTTTCATCTTCATAATAGAGTTCAGGGGCTAAGCCCTTGCCTATACTAACTACTGATGAATCTATTATTTTAATATCTTTAAAGTTCTTTATTTTAACTAAAGAATTCATTTCTTTATCAGCTTTTACCAATAATTCTTCGAAAACATTTCTAAATAAATCTGATGACTTACTCTTATTTAATCTAGATATTTGGGAATAACTTGGCATGTTGAAATCCTTACTTATCTTCGATGAATTTTTATATTTAGCATTAATATCTCTTAATCCATCACAGCCGGAGATTTGTAAAAACAACATTGTTAGAATATGATCCCGACCTGTATAGCACTTTGAGTATTTATATTCATTATTCGCTTTTCTTAATTTTCTTCCAATATTCCCATCAATAAGTTTAATTAATTTTCTAAACACACTTCTATTTGCAAGTTTATCCATAATCAAAAACAACCTCCAATCTTATAATTGAAGGTTGTCCTTGATATTCAATAATTATTCATTGAAAATTGTTGCTTTATGCAACACTAAAACAATTAATGCGGCATTTTTTAAGTATAGGAATATTTAAAAATTGTTATTTCACTCTTCTTGCTGTAATATAATCTGATCTATCCATTGATGATATTTTTATTACATCACCAGTTCTTGGTGCATGAATATATGTATTATTACCCACATACATTCCCATGTGAGTAGGATCACCATTCTTACCAAAGAATACAAGATCCCCTGCTTGAAGTTCATCTTTTGAAACTCCATATCCATCATTTATTTGATCATAAGTGGTTCTTCCAACCTTAATTCCAAAATGAGCATATACATATTGAGTAAATCCAGAACAATCAAAACCTGTAGAAGGACTTGTCCCACCCCAAAGGTAAGGAGTTCCTAGGAAATTAGACGCATATGCTATTATGTTACTGTCAGAAACAGATGTTTTACCTCTTGAAGGGTTAACTTTAGGGGCTTCACTTCTTATTTTATTTACTTGAACCATAGTTTCATTTACTAATGCTTGAGATTGATCTACTTTTGATGCAAATAATTTTTCCTGAGTTTTAGATTCTTCAACAAGTTTCTTTTGATCAGCTATGTTATTATTTAAACTTGTTAATTTATTTTCATTTTCAGTTTTTAATGCAAGTATTTGATTATACTTATCTTCAAGAGCTACTTTTTTATTTTCTACTTCTGATTTTTTCAGAGCTAAATCGCTTATGACTTTTTTATCACTACTTATGACTTTTGTAATTACTTCTGCTTTTGTTACTAACTCATTAAAGTTTTCTGATTCTAATAAAATCTTTAGATAATTAGATTGTCCATTTATGTACATTGATCTTACTCTTTGATCTAATACATCTTGTTGTATACTTATCTCCTTTTCAACTTTTGAAATTTGTTCTTTAGATTTTTTTATATCGTTTTCAGTTGAATTTATACTTTTCTTATTTTCTTCTATTTTCATCATATAATCTTCAATTTGATTATCTAATTTTTCTATGCTTAGTTCGAGTTCTTGCCGTTTATCCTCTACCCCCTTTAATGCATTTTTATTTTGCTCCAATTGACTCTGTTGTGTTTGAGTCTGATTGGATACTGGGGCCGCATTTACTGAAATCTGAGCTACTAAAGCTAAGGTAACCGCAAATAAAACTGTCTTAGACGTGTTTTTCACTTATATCTCTCCTTTTTATAGAGTAAGGCACTTGAAAAAATAACATTCCAAAGGTGTGCCTAATAGTTCTTCTCTTTTGTAAAGTTATTTTAAATACTACCATAAAGATGTGTAGAAAATATGAAGATTCCACATAAGAATATATTTCCATAAAAAACTACATAATTTCTACATAATAATACGTTATTATATTACATAAATAAAAAAGAATAATTATATATAGTGAAACTTGATTCAGATGGGTTTGATCACATCTGCATCTTAGCTGAACTTATCCATGATTTTAGTACAATTCAACACCAGCTTAAAATGTTGTGTATTAGTAGCAGTTAGCTAATGGATAAAATAACTTATAATCGGAGGATTCCTAATGATTAAATTTGTAGATGTTACCAAAGTGTACGATAACAACACATTGGCTCTTAAAAATGTGAATTTGACTATAGAAAAAGGTGAATTTGCTTTTTTGGTAGGTCCAAGCGGATCTGGTAAATCAACAATTATAAAAATGCTTTTTAAAGAGATTGAACCAACTGATGGTAATTTAATTCTAAATAATACTGATGTAACCAATTTAAAGAAAAATGAAATTCCTTTTTACAGAAGGAAGATCGGTGTAATATTTCAAGATTTCAAACTAATACCAACTCTTAATATTTATGAAAATGTAGCTTTTGCATTAAGAGTTACTGGAGCTAGTAATAAAGATATAAAAAATAAGGTGCCTATAGCTTTATCACTAGTTGGATTATCGAGTAAATTTAAGTCATTTCCAAATGAATTATCTGGTGGTGAACAACAAAGAGTATCAATTGCTAGAGCTATAGTTAATAATCCTGCTCTTTTAATTGCAGATGAACCAACAGGAAATCTTGACCCTGATACTGCTATGGGAATAATGGACACGCTTAATAATGTAAATAGAAATGGTACAACAATTCTTATGGCCACACACGCAAAAGATATTGTAGATGAAATGAGAAAAAGAGTAATTGCTATTGAAAATGGAACTATAATAAGGGATGAAATTAGGGGGACTTACGATTATGATAATTAATTTATTTAAACATTATATTATAGATGCAATAAAGAGCTTGAGAAGAAACAAAACTATAAGTTTAGCCTCTTCTGTTACTGTGACTGCAACATTGTTTATAATGGGAATTTTCCTTATATTAATGCAAAATGTAAATATAGGAATGAGTAATGTACAATCACAAATTGAAATAAAAGTATTTTTAGAAGAAAATATCAATAGTACTCAACAAGAAAATATAGAACAAGATCTAAAAAAAATTTCCGGAGTAAAAGATATTCAGTTTGAAGATAAAGCTGATGCTTTAAAGAAATTTACTGAACAAATATCTGAAAATGATAGTTCTTTATTAAATGGCTATGGTGATTCACATAATCCACTACCCAATTCATATATAATTAAATTGGAAGATCCTCAAGTGTCTGAACAGGTAATAAGTCAAATAAAGACTATGCAAGGCATAGAATCTATTGGTAATGATAAAGAGTTTACAGATAAGTTAATTTCTATATCGAAAAATGTAAAATGGATTGGAATTGTTTTATTCATATTAATGGTAGCAGTTTCAGTATTTTTAATTAGCAATACTATAAAATTAGCTATATATTCAAGACGTAAAGAGATTGGCATAATGAAATTTGTTGGTGCAACTGACTGGTTTATAAGATGGCCCTTTATTATCGAAGGTGCAGTTATAGGACTTATAGGATCCATTAGTGCTAATGTTCTACTATATTATGTTTATAAATCAGCTTTTGTAAAAATAAATGAGAATTTACTTTTAGTAAACTTACTATCCCCTTCGTATATTACTCAAACTCTTCAATGGCAATTTATATTAGTAGGTATTATTATTGGTGGGTTTAGCAGCTTATGGTCTTTATTTAAGTTTTTAAAAGTTTAAAATTTATATGCTAAACTTATAAAGAAAGTGTATTGAAATCTAGTTATTTTACTAGCTTTCAATACACTTTTTTATTATAAAATTTTTCATTCATTTTATTTTATCATCATTAACATGTGTTTTATTGGATTGTGTTTTTTAGCTTCTCCATTTTTATTGTTTCCGTGACAATTCATAACATTTCACTCCCTATATCTTCATTATATATAACTTTTTAAATCAATCCCTCCTTGTATACATCTTAACTAAATAATGTGAAGATTAAATGAAGATGATTATAAATTTAAAGATTTAATACTAACTACCTACTAGTCAATATTTCACTATTTTTATTTAAACATACGGTAAATGTAGTCCCTTTATTTTCCTTACTTTCTACATCAATAGTTCCAGAGTGTAGTGTTAATATCTTCTTCACGATAGTAAGTCCTATGCCACTACCTTCAATTCTTTGTCTACTTTTATCTCCACGATACATTCTTTCAAAAATAAAAGCCAAATCTTCTTTTTTAATACCCATACCATTATCCTTAATTTGAATGATAACAGAATTTATGTCACTACTAAGATTGATCCACACTGTTCCATTAATATTAGTAAATTTAATTCCATTAGATATTAAATTTATAAAAACTTGTTTTAAGTTATCATAATCACCTAGTACTGTAAAGTCCTTATTTTCTTCTTTATTCATAATTAATTCTATATTTTTTTCATCAGCTGCAATAGAAAAGTCGCTAATCACAGTTGAAAGAAGTTCATCCATATTAACCAATCCTAAATTAAGAGCTATTTCATCTGCCTCAATTTCCTTTAATGCATTTAAATTATTTAAAAGCTTTCCGAATCTTATTACTTCATCATTTAAATTATTAAGTTTATCAGGTGTTGTAGGTATTATCCCATCTATCATTGCTTCTAAATTATTTTGCAATACATTAAGAGGAGTTCTTATTTCATGAGATATATCTGAAATAAGTCTCTTTCGGAGCAAATCTTGACTATTAAGTTTGTCACCTAAAGAATTTATACTCTCAGTTAAATTTCTAATTTCCATAATGTCACTTTTTATATTTGATCTGGAATCATAATTACCTCTTGATAGATTTACAGAAGTATTTGAAACTTCTTTTATAGGTTTAGAAAATTGTTTTGATAAAATCAAACTTATTATTGATACTATTGCTAAAGTTAATACACCACTAAATACAATGCCCTTATTAATCTCGATTTTAAAACTTATATCTTCCTTTGAAAGTAAAACAGGTGAATACTGCCCAACTAAAATAGTTCCTACTGTTTTTCCGTTTACATTTATATCGAAATTACTAGAGGTATAAACTCCTTTTTCCTCTGTTCCATTTAACATAATATGATTTTTATATTTTATATCATTTGGATTCATTTCCCATACAACTTTTCCATTTGTATCTAAAAGAGTTAAGCAATAGTTGCTCATATACGCTTCATGCATCATCTCTTCTCCTGAAGTTGAATCCCAATTTCCATCTCTCTTATAAATTTGCTGAAAGTATTCTACCAGCCTTGTATTCCTTTTATTTTGTGTATCCTCCATATAATTATTGAAAGTATTGTTTATAGTTACATTAATTATTACAGCAGATAAAAGTACAGCAACTACAGCGCAAAATATTATAATTATACTTAGACGTTTTCTAATGCTGTGCTTCATTTCTCATCACCAAATTTATAACCAACTTTTGTAACAGTAATAATGTATCTTGGTACTTTACTATCTTCTTCAATCTTCTTACGTAAATTCTTAATATGGACATCAATAATTCTATCAGAGCCATCAAAATCAATACCAAATACTCTTTCTATTATTGCTTCTCTTGTAAATACTTTTCCTCTATTTGAAGCTAAAACATATAATATATCAAATTCATTTGGAGTTAAATTCACTTCTTCTCCATTTAACTTAACAAATCTCTTATCACTATCAATTATTAATTTCTCATCATCAATTGAAAGAATATTATCTTTGCTACCATCTACTCTTCTAAACAAAGCATTTACACGAGCGGTAAGTTCTCTTGGGCTTAAAGGTTTTGTTAGATATTCATCAGCTCCAATATTTAAGCCCTCAATTTTATCGCTTAGAGTAACTTTAGCAGTTAGCATAAAAATGTATACGTCTGATATTCTTCTAAGTATCTTGCAAACTTCTTCACCATCAATATCTGGCAGCATTAAATCTAAAATTACAAGATCAATTCTTTCTTTTCTAAATAATTCTATTCCATCTAATCCACTTTCAGTAGCGTAAACTCCATATCCTTCTTTTTTAAGGTATGCTTTTAAAATATCTGATACACTTTTTTCATCTTCAATTATTAAAATATTATTCATAGCTTCCACCCCATATAGTTTTCTATTAATATTACATTATTATATACTAATAACTTAACATAAACTTATGAATTTTATATGTAAATCAATATATTTTTTCATAATTTTATTTAAATTTTATAGTTTACTTATAGATATTTATAGTCTTAAATTACAAATATGAAAGTTATTCTTTTGAATAGAAATAGAGGCAGAAATAAATCCTACCTCTTAATCTCAAATTAAATTTAAATGCCACTTTGAACATATATAAATAATATATTTATTACATCATAGGCATATTTGACATATTGCTTATAATTTCTGGATTTACCATACCAAATATCATTGCAACATGTGCAACAACTAGAAATCCACTAATAAGAATAAAATGAATTTTCGTTTTTTGTTCTGATGTTTTGTTTTTAAATATTATTCCAAGTTCCATTAGCGAAAGAGGAAGAAGAAAAACAACACCAGATAAATAAAAACCAACGGCTAATACATCTATTATTCCATGCCATCCTCCAGTACTAGTTAATGGGATGACTGCTGTAGAAAATAGATAAATAAAAATACCTGTGAAGAATAATCCATCAAAAATACCAATAATTTTGTTGAATGTTCTTAATCCACCGCTTTTAGTTTTGTTAAATAGTATAAAAAATTCTGAGATTGTAAGTGCTTCAGCACAAATAACTGGTATAGCCATAAAAATAATTAAATTCCAAGGCTGATTGTCTGCAAGTAGTGACATGTAATGTGTCATATTCATAATTAATACCTCCATCTAAGTTTTATTAACTTATTTTACTAAATTCATATGAAGATTTTATGAAGATTTATTATATTGGAATAATTTTTCTTATTTTTCATCAGTAAAATCACTAATAATACTTGTAGCTACCATCCTAATTGATGTTTTAATTTATATTATAAGCTCTTATAATTCATCAAATTCTAGAAATACAGCATCTCAAAAAAAATTCTGTCAAAACACTATAAGTTATTCACTTTTAATTCAACAATAACCTGATACCTTAGTAGGATGTGGAATGCACGACTTGCTCACCTTCTTTTTAATTCAAGAGATATAGGTAATGCATTATTGAAATAGACCTATTTAAAGGTATATAATGTTTCTAGATAATAAAAGAACTATTTGTGAAAAATTTCAAATTACTATTAAACTAACCACAGGAAGGTGATTAATATAAAAACAGAGCATGAAAAAGAAATCATTGATAAAAATAATAATAGATTAGTCTCTGAAACTAAAAATCCAAACATGTTATCAGCTGCCTTTATGATTTTTATTTTCCCAATAATCTCTATATTTTTAGGAGTGTTTGTAGGAGGTTATATAGGGAAATCTATTGGAGCATCTATTAAGTTTTCTGAACTTATAGGAGGATTAGTGACTTTTGCATTGGCAGTGGTAATAATAAAGTTATTTGACAAATCTCTAAAAGCAAATAAAAATACAGAGAAAATTTATTGGGATGATTTATAGTAAACTATTAATTATTAATAATCTTCTTATTGATAATTAATAGCAGTAAAGCTAAGATTTTAATATTAATTTTTAAATTAACATTAAAATCTTTTTTCACTTTATTAAATGCAACTAGAATAAATTCATTATTTCTTTAATTCATAAAGTCTTAGAAATAGTATATTATTTTCTAAATGTATATGCTGAAATAAATCTGATTCCATTTCTTGAAGTTTAGCGTAAGTTATTCTGTAAGTATTGCATCCATCAGCTGGAGCATTATAATCATTAGTTATAGTTCTTAATTCTTTAAGGATATTACCTGCTCCAGTATGCTCATCTTGCAATTGCTCGATTATATTTATTGCTTTATTTAAATCAACTTCGCTATTACTTCTTAAATATGCTTTAATTGCTGGATATTGAATTGTTTCTTCTTCTATTAAATGAGCATCTAATGTCATTTTAATAGTATGAAATAACTTGTGTACTTTTGAAAGTTCAGGATGATGTTCTCCATGTACTCTTAATATTTTAGTTGTTAATTCACTTATTTTAGGAAGGTTCTCGTAAAGATACCCATGATGTACATTTACTATATGATCAACCAATTCATCCAAAGGTACTTCCATCCAATTTCTGTCTTTTAAGTTAATATTATTTTTAAATTTTTCATATGAGCTATTAATTTTTTCCAATAGCTCTGCTTCATTAACTTCGCTCTCTTTTATAGCTGCAATTAATGATCTATCTCCGCCGCAACAAAAATCAATTTTATATTCTTTAAATATATCTGCAGCATTTGGAAACCCAGTTACTATCTCTCCAATTTTTTGATTGCTATTAAATGTATTCATTTATTTATTCCTCCTCTAGTTATATCTTATTAATTTATTGTATTTAGAAACTTAATTATATCTTTGAACTTATTTTCTTTAATATTTTCCTACTAATAAAAACATTTATTCTAAACTCCATAACGTCACGGAAAAATTTCTCTTATTTTGCTATTAATTTTCCGAAATTCATACATTTTTCTTGATTTTCTCCTTCAGGATATTCTTCTGATGTTAAACCTTCACTAATTAATGTGGCTCCATATGATTCCATTCTCTTTTCCCATTCTGTCATCCACTCACCAGTCCCCCATCCAAACGAGCCAAAAAGTGCAACTTTTTTCCCTTGGATATTTCCTTCTAATGAATTAACAAAAGGTTCCATTTCACTTTCTTCCAATTCTTCAACGCCTGAAGCTGGACATCCCAAAATAAGTATTTCTTCATTTTTTACATCATCAAGTGATGCTGATGATACATCAACTAATTCAGCTTTTTTTCCTTCCGATTCTATTCCTTCTAATATTAATCTTGCCATTTTTTCTGTATTTCCTGATTGGCTCCAATAAATTATTTTCATATTAATTCCTCCTAAATCCACTAGTTATTTTTAAATTTATTTTGTAATTTATCTTGTTTAACTTATGATATTATTATAACTTCATTGATTTTAATATAATGTGATTTGAATCAAAACTTAAATTAATATTTATTTTCTCAACTATTGTAGATAAAACAATATTAAAGCTATAAATCTAATAATAATTTTTTATACTAAACTAAGAATAAGAGGTAGGCTTTTTCACAGTATTGCATAAAAAAAATTAGCTGTAGGTTTCTTTTATATTAGAAGTTGTTCCATTCCACACATATGCATGTTTCAAGTTTGCCTTAGATACATGCATTGTTGGCGGAACTTCTAATATTAAAAATCCACAGCTAATTTTTTGGCAATCGTAGAAAAGACCTCCCTCTTATTTGGGTAGTTTCTTCCTTGAGCTTACTTTTAGTTTTATTTTATATATAATCTTTTAAGCCTTCTTGATCTAAAATTATAATCTTTTTTGTTCCTACTATTTTTATTAATTTCTCTTCTTCAAACTTCTTTAATTTTCTACTTATCGTTTCCCGTGTTACTCCAATAAAATTTGCCATATCTTCTCTTGATAGTGGTAATTCTATTGATATATTATTTTCTATAGATACTCCATATTTGTCTATAAAATCCGTTAATAAATAAGCCATTCTTGAATCAACATCATTAGTTGCAAGATTCTGTACAAGACTTTCTACCTTTGCTAATCTTTCTCCTACAGTTTCTAATACTTTTATTCCAATCTCTGGCTTTCTCATAATTATATCTTTCATTTCATCTTTAGTGAGAGTACATATCTTAGAATTTACTATTGCTTTAGAATTAAATCCATACTTGGAAATCTTTATTAGTTCTAATTCTCCAAAAAAGTCTCCTTCTGAAAGTACATGCAATATTTGTTCCTTACCATCTTTAGTGTACTTATATAATTTTATCTTTCCTTCATTTATAAAATAAAGTGTATTTGCAACATTTCCTTCAGTAAAAATAATATCGCCCTTACTATATTCTTTATGATTAATAGTTTTTACAATCTCTAACAATTCTTCATTATTTAAATTTTCAAATATTGGGACTTTGCTTGCACAAAGTCCTCCTCTACAATTATTACAGCAATTGCCACAATTATTATTCATAACATCACCCTCCTTTATTAATTAACGGATTTACCTGAGTTCGGCACAATCAAAAAATTGACCTAATAGGCTTGCTATGAGGCCAATTCACCTCCTTGCCTAATGAAAAATATTCATTACAACTTTTGACTTGTTATTTATTTTCATGTGCCTTATATGTAAATTATACTATATAACTATAACAAATATATGTAATTAAAAACAAATCCTAGCTGCAATTAAGTAGCTAGGATTCTGTATTATATAGATAGAGTCATTTTATATTTTGTATGTCAATTATTTTTTAAACTCATACTATCTATTAAGCTTCCATAAACATCTTCATGTCATCTTCTACATTAGTGATTCCACCAATTCCAAAGTTATCTATTAATACTTTAGCAACATTTGGTGAAAGGAATGCTGGAAGTGTTGGTCCTAAGTGAATGTTTTTAACACCTAAGTGTAATAATGATAATAATACTATTACAGCTTTTTGTTCATACCAAGCTATGTTGTATGATATAGGTAGGTCATTTACACTCTTTAATCCAAATACTTCTTGAAGTTTTAGTGCTATAACAACTAATGAATATGAATCATTACATTGACCTGCATCTAATACTCTTGGAATTCCACCAATGTCACCTAAGTTTAATTTGTTATATTTATATTTAGCACAACCTGCTGTTAATATAACTGTATCTTTAGGTAATTTTTCTGCAAAATCAGTATAGTAATTTCTTGATTTAGCTCTACCGTCACAACCAGCCATTACAAAGAATCTCTTTATAGCTCCAGTTTTAACAGCATCTACAACTTTATCAGCAAGTGCTAAAACTTGGTTATGAGCGAATCCACCAACTATTTGTCCTTTTTCTATTTCAGTAGGTGCTTTACATTTTTTAGCCATTTCTATAAGCTTAGAAAAATCTTTTGTTCCATCAGCCTTAGCTTCTATATGTGCACATCCTGGCATTCCTGTCGCACCAGTTGTAAATAATCTATTTTTGTAAGAATCCTTTGGAATAACTATACAGTTAGTAGTCATAAGAATTACTCCATTAAACTTTTCGAATTCTTCTTTTTGTTTCCACCATGCATTACCGTAGTTTCCTGCAAAGTGACTGTATTTCTTGAATTTTGGATAATATTGTCCAGCAAGCATTTCACCATGAGTATAAACATCTACTCCAGTTCCTTCTGTTTGCGCAAGTAACATTTCTAAATCTCTTAAATCATGTCCTGAAATCAATATTCCTGGGTTAGTTCTAACTCCAATATCTACAGTTGTGATTTCTGGATGTCCATAGCTTTCAGTATTAGCTTTATCAAGTAATGCCATACCATCTACACCAAATTTTCCTGCTTCTAGTGCAAGTCCTACATAGTCATCAACAGTTAAAGTATCATCAATTGTAGCTGCTAATGCCTTTGCCATAAATGCGTGAACTTCTTCATTATTGTATTTTAAGTTCATAGCATGTTTCATGTATGCAGATAAACCTTTTAATCCATAAGTTATAAGTTCTCTTAAACTTCTTATATCTTCATTTTCAGTTGCAAGTACTCCAACTTTTTCAGCCTTTGCCTCAAAGTCTATTGTATTATCAGCAGTCCAAGTAGCAGCCTCTGGCATTATCATTTCTGTAGTTTTCATTCCAAATATTTTTTTGAAGAAACCACCAGTTACTTTTACTTCTCCAACAGTACCACCAGCCTTAACAACTTTAGCTTTTAAAATTTCTCTAAGCTTTAAAGTTTCTCTTACTCTATCTAAAATAGAATCTCTATCAAAATTTGCATTTGTAATTGTTGTAAATAAGTTTTCTGTTACGAATTTATCAACTTTAGCATCTATAACATTAACTTTTCTTCCTTCATTACTTACTATAGCTAGTCCTTTAGTTGCATATATTAATAAATCTTGAGCCTTTGCTACATATTCATCTTTACCGCAAACTCCCACTTTAGTACATCCAGTACAACCTGCTGTTTCTTGACATTGATAACAAAACATCGACATATTATGTCCTCCTATTTTTCTTTAAATATTTTAATATATAAGTTTTAAAAACAATTTACATTTTAATTGTCTATAAGTAAATTAAGTATAAAATATTAATTTACACTTATATGAATTTAATAATTTATTGTTGTTATTTCTCAACTTCAACAATTTAAAGTTTACTATATTCTTTTAAGCATCTATGTAACATACGTTACTAACTTAGATTTAATGTTTTTTTATTTCTATGTTAGCTCTTTGCTACATTTATATATTACTAAAATACTCTGTTTAAATCTGTAACAACGGTTACGTAATTAGAAAAATAAAAAAATGCCGTCCTTTTAGCCACTTAATTCTTTACTAAATACCTGAATAACTAAAAGAGATACTTGATTCCTAGTACTCTGAATCAAATATCTCTTTGCTTATAGTTTAGTTTCACAATAACACAAAAATTTTAATCGTTCTATTTTAAAATTTGATTTAGCTAATATTTCTGGCCAATCCTTAACCATCTTATATACCTTATCTTTCTTATCACTTGATAAATTATCCCAAGTTACAAGTGCAGAATCAGTTTTTTTCGTATTATCTTTAACTTCATCATACTTCCAACCAGACTTTTTCCTATGTCTATACCAACTCATATGTTCATTTTTAGCTAAGACTTCTAATTCTTTAGTTGTAAATTCTATAAATACTTCGCTTTCTTTAACATAAACAACATCATAATTGATTTTGAGTAAAGCATTAGGGATGTTTTTTGCTTGATGCCTAATAGAGTTTTTAAGATCTTCACTTAGTTCCTGCCATGACATAGTATAATCTAAATCCGTGTTTTTATTATTTTCATAAATAGCCTTTGCAAGACTCTCAATTTTCTCACTATAGAATGCATCATGCATTAAATGACGTAAAAATTGTTCTTCATCTACATGTAATTTTAATTGTTCTTTAGACGGTAGATACGATTGTTCCCACTTTTTCGCATTAGTCAACATACTCATTTCTAATATAGCTTCCATAGATCTTGATTCATGTTTATATCTTCTAATTTTAAGTAATGCTCTTAGTACACCATCATCAATTTGAGCTTCTCCATTATCATTTATAAGATGATCTACTTTACGTTCCAATAATGAACGTAGCAACATTGCTCTTCGAATTATAAATAACTGATCCCATTTCTCATCAGTTTGATTCGGTCCAAGAATATTTACATAACCTCTTAGACGACTTACAAAGTCAGGACCTTTTGCCCCTTTAAATCCAAGTAAAAACTGTTTTTGTTCATTTTCATCTTCAAAGTCTTCTCCACAAAATTCTTTAAAAGTGCTACTTGTTCCACCTGCAAATACAAAAATAGCTTTACCTATCGGATGAATAGAGTCTCCTTCTCTAAATGCACCATCTTGCATAGGTGCTAAAAAATACTTTAACCATCCAAGCTTTCCTTCAAGTGCAGAATCAAATTCATCAAAAAATACTAGTGGAATTTTTCCTTCTAATACAATATCTCTTACCTTATGAAAAGAGTTTATTAAATCTAATGGTGTACGGAACTGAGATAAATTAAAATCTAATTTTTTAATTAAAGTTGGTGCAATACTATTAGCCACTTCCAATATACCAAAAGATTTTCCAGACCCTGGTGTTCCAAATACTGCAATAGAAAGAGGCCTAACGGTATTCTTGGTAGATATATACTCTAACATAAGATTTTTAATGCTTCTATAACTTTCTATTTCTGTCTTATCCACTGTTGTTAATTTCCCAAATTGAGCTAATGGTATAAATTTCAGTGCATTTTTTACTCCATTTTTAACTATATCATAAGCTATTTCAGCTAAATTAGTAGAACTTTTATCCTTTAATATGTACCAACAAGAACGACAGTTAGAATTAAGTGAAATAGGCACTAATACATCTTGTACATGATCCTTATGTATAAAATCCTCTTCCTTTTCAATGAATATTGAAGGATTAGGAAATGAATGTTCTTGAATATTTTCTCCAAAGCCTTCAATAAAATATTTCTGAGCTGAGACAATTCCTTGACGTATACCTGTGCCTATTGATTCATATAATTCTTCATTATCTTGACTACCTGAAACAATAGCACTTGCAAGTCCTGCTACAAAACAGGATGTAAGTCCAATCATTTTACCCTGTGTATCTTCAATAAAACTTCCTTCAAATCCATAAGGTAGAAAATACAATCTAGTTTCAGGTATACCTTCATTCCTATAATAGATAGCACCTTCAAGACCAAAAGGTACTATAATATGATGACAATTTGCAAGAAAAGCCAGATTAGGATTGTTACTCATTTGCCAAACAAAATCTTGAGCGGTTCTTTCCCATGACAGACTTTTGCTTATATTAACTCCCTTAGATCGCAAATCATCCCCATTTATAATAACTATTGTTTTTTCATTGTGAAACTTCTGTAAGTGTTTCCAAAGTTCACTGGAATCCATGGGATTATTCATTTTATATAATATAGTTGGTGATGTTTCGACTGATTTTAAAGCTAAAGGCCAAAAATCCTTACTAAAATTAAAGCCATTATTTTCATCATCTAATATAATCATATCTGCGCTCGGATCATCGTCCATAATAGGCAATAACCTCGGCATACCAGACATAGATTCAGTAAATCCCATTAAACGCTTTATTCTATAAACATTGCTACTATTATTTTTATTATCATATTTAGGGAAAATATCTAACTCTGCCGTAGAGCTAAGAAATTCTCTTTGCCAAATTGACTCTATATCACGTATCTGTGGTGAAAATATAGAAGCTCCTGTTGCCAAAGCTACAAGTTTCGATAGAAGTAATGCTTCTCCTGGCTTCAAAGTACTATGCATGTTCAAATGAGTTTGCCAGTTTAAACTTGAATTCGCCATTGGATATGTTACCCACTGCAACATATTTATACATATATCACCTGATACCACAATTTTCATATTTTTATTTTCCATTTTCAAACTCCTATCATAATGAATTCTTGTATAGGATGTTAATTGTGCTTTTGTTTCTTTGTAATTCCTATTCGCCATATTTCAGGTCCTTGTTTTAAATATTCCCACTCAAACTGTTCTGGAAACTTCATCATAAACTGCTGATAAAGCGGACGCGGATCATGATCATTTATAAGTTCCATTGTTTCACCCAATGCTAATTCTTCAAAAGCTTTAAAAATAACTGATTTCTTCTTTCCTTTTTCATAGATTCTAACATCTACACTTGCAGCAAAACTTGACATATTTAATTCCTCCTTAATTACGTTTTATTTCTTTTTATAATATTATAACCATTGCTTTACATTTTTAATGTGATTCATATCACATCATCTAAATTTGCATATAATTCATTTATTAATATTATTTTCAGTTATTTAAAAGAAACCCTTCTTTTCTCTCTTCACACTTATTCTATAAAATTCTTCATTAGAATTTATAGACAATGTATATTGTCGGGGTTTAGTGAAAGTATTATCTTCATTTTTAATTGTAATAGATATAAATTGTCTGCTTTTAACTCAGGGAGTTTACTTCTAGTTAACTTTGTACTTTGTATAAAACATATAGCAAAAAACTATCTCAAAAATAAATTTAAGATAGTTTTTTATTTAAATTCTTATTACCTATAGTTATATACCTTGTTGTAAGCAAGTTTTTAAATCATCATCAGGTTCACTTATTGCTTGTAAGTTAAATGTATCGACTAAATATTGTAATACATTAGGACTTATAAATGCTGGTAGTGATGGTCCAAGGAAAATTCCTTTTACACCTAATGAAAGTAATGCTAGTAAATCTGCAACTGCTTTTTGTTCATACCATGATAAAATTATTGATAATGGTAATCCATTTACACTTGTATCAAATGCATCTGCAAGTGCTGTTGCAATTCTAACTGCTGAATATGCATCATTACATTGACCTACATCTAATAATCTTGGAAGTCCAGCAACTTCTCCAAAATCTAATTTATTAAATCTATATTTACCACATGCGAGTGTTAGGATTACACAATCTTCTGGAACCTTCTTTGCAAATTCAGTATAGTAATTTCTACCTGGTCTTGCACCATCACATCCACCTATTAAGAAGAAATGTCTGATTTTACCTTCCTTAACTGCATTAACAATTGCTTCTGCATGACTTAGGGTTGCATGATGACCAAAACCAACAAGAATTTCCTTTGGTTCTTCGCTTTCTTTAAATCCACCAAGTTCTAATGCTTTTTCTATTATTGGTGTAAAATCTTTATATCCTTCTTTATCAGCTTGAATATATTTTACTCCATCCCATCCAACTACACTTGTTGTAAAAATTCTATCTTTATATGTTTCTCTAGGTCTCATTAAACAATTTGTGGTCATTAAAATACAGCCTGGTATTCCATCAAATTCTTTTTGTTGATCTTGCCAAGCACCACCATAGTTTCCTACAAGGTGTTTATATTTTTTAAGTCCAGGATACCCATGACTAGGTAACATTTCACCATGAGTATATATGTTAATTCCTTTTCCTTCAGTTTGTTCTAATAACATTTCTAAATCTCTTAAATCATGACCAGAAACAACTATAAATGGTCCTTTTTCAATATGTACATTAACTTTGTGAGGACTTGGGTTCTTATAAGTCTCCGTATTAGCTTCATCTAATTTCTTCATAACAGCTACACTCATATCACCAGTTCTCATAGTCATTCGAATTAACTCTTCAACACTTAAATTATCATTCGTTGTACATTCTAATCCTCTAAAATAGAAATTATCAACTTGATCATCATAATAATCTAAACATCTTGCTTGATGTCCATATGCACTTATACCCTTTAAGCCATAAACTATTGTTTGTCTAAGTGATCTTACATCAGCATCTAAATCTTGATCAAACATAATTCCAGCTCTTTTTGAATCCTTAAGCATTTCTTCCTTAGTTTCACTTAAATTATAAGTTGCTTGTTCTGGGTAATCTTTGTCATCACCCACTCTATCTCTCAAATTTTCTTTTATTTTTTGAGAATCTTTAAGCATTTCTACATGAACTTCTGCATCGAAATTAACATTAGTAAGTGTTGTAAATAATGAATTTTCTACAAAACTAACAATGCTTTTGTCTATTTCTTCTCCTTTTTCTATAAGGTCCTTTGCATAACAACTTATTCCTTTGCATTGATATATAAGCAAATCTTGAAGATTGGCTATTTCAGGTGTTTTTCCACACACACCCATTTTAGTACATCCTTTTCCCCCTGCTGTTTGCTCACATTGATAACAAAACATAGGATTTTCATCCATAAATATCACTCCTTAAAATCTTATCTATATTATTATTTGTATAAATCAGCTTTATATTCTCTATTACATAAAATTGATTATAATTCAAAGAATCATTTCTAAAACTTTTAAGTTCTTGATGTTCTACAATCATAGCAAATTCATCTTGCTAAATGTTAATACCTAAAATAAAAAAATCCTAACTACAATTACGTAGCTAGGATTCTGTATTATAAATAATATTATATTTATAGGGTGCAATTTATTATACTTTTTATGTTAATCATTTTTTAAACTTATACTATCTATTAAGCTTCCATAAACATCTTCATGTCATCTTCTACATTAGTGATTCCACCAATTCCAAAGTTATCTATTAATACTTTAGCAACATTTGGTGAAAGGAATGCTGGAAGTGTTGGTCCTAAGTGAATGTTTTTAACACCTAAGTGTAATAATGATAATAATACTATTACAGCTTTTTGTTCATACCAAGCTATGTTGTATGATATAGGTAGGTCATTTACACTCTTTAATCCAAATACTTCTTGAAGTTTTAGTGCTATAACAACTAATGAATATGAATCATTACATTGACCTGCATCTAATACTCTTGGAATTCCACCAATGTCACCTAAGTTTAATTTGTTATATTTATATTTAGCACAACCTGCTGTTAATATAACTGTATCTTTAGGTAATTTTTCTGCAAAATCAGTATAGTAATTTCTTGATTTAGCTCTACCGTCACAACCAGCCATTACAAAGAATCTCTTTATAGCTCCAGTTTTAACAGCATCTACAACTTTATCAGCAAGTGCTAAAACTTGGTTATGAGCGAATCCACCAACTATTTGTCCTTTTTCTATTTCAGTAGGTGCTTTACATTTTTTAGCCATTTCTATAAGCTTAGAAAAATCTTTTGTTCCATCAGCCTTAGCTTCTATATGTGCACATCCTGGCATTCCTGTCGCACCAGTTGTAAATAATCTATTTTTGTAAGAATCCTTTGGAATAACTATACAGTTAGTAGTCATAAGAATTACTCCATTAAACTTTTCGAATTCTTCTTTTTGTTTCCACCATGCATTACCGTAGTTTCCTGCAAAGTGACTGTATTTCTTGAATTTTGGATAATATTGTCCAGCAAGCATTTCACCATGAGTATAAACATCTACTCCAGTTCCTTCTGTTTGCGCAAGTAACATTTCTAAATCTCTTAAATCATGTCCTGAAATCAATATTCCTGGGTTAGTTCTAACTCCAATATCTACAGTTGTGATTTCTGGATGTCCATAGCTTTCAGTATTAGCTTTATCAAGTAATGCCATACCATCTACACCAAATTTTCCTGCTTCTAGTGCAAGTCCTACATAGTCATCAACAGTTAAAGTATCATCAATTGTAGCTGCTAATGCCTTTGCCATAAATGCGTGAACTTCTTCATTATTGTATTTTAAGTTCATAGCATGTTTCATGTATGCAGATAAACCTTTTAATCCATAAGTTATAAGTTCTCTTAAACTTCTTATATCTTCATTTTCAGTTGCAAGTACTCCAACTTTTTCAGCCTTTGCCTCAAAGTCTATTGTATTATCAGCAGTCCAAGTAGCAGCCTCTGGCATTATCATTTCTGTAGTTTTCATTCCAAATATTTTTTTGAAGAAACCACCAGTTACTTTTACTTCTCCAACAGTTCCACCAGCCTTAACAACTTTAGCTTTTAAAATTTCTCTAAGCTTTAAAGTTTCTCTTACTCTATCTAAAATAGAATCTCTATCAAAATTTGCATTTGTAATTGTTGTAAATAAGTTTTCTGTTACGAATTTATCAACTTTAGCATCTATAACATTAACTTTTCTTCCTTCATTACTTACTATAGCTAGTCCTTTAGTTACATATATTAATAAATCTTGAGCCTTTGCTACATATTCATCTTTACCGCAAACTCCCACTTTAGTACATCCAGTACAACCTGCTGTTTCTTGACATTGATAACAAAACATCGACATATTATGTCCTCCTATTTTTTAATTTTTATATAAAAATTAATAATTTCTTTTTATTATTTCTTAACTTGAACAATTTAAAGCTTACTATATTCCTTCTATAACTTCTGTAACATACGTTACTAATTTAAAATTAACATTTTACTTTCTTTATTTCTATTAAAAAAAAAATGAAAGAGATACTTAATTCATGGCATTCTCAATCAAATATCCCTTTCATGATGTATAAGTTAAAGCTTAATTTCACAATTACACGAAAATTTTAATCATTCTATTTTCAAACTCCTATAATAATGAATTTTAGTATAAGATGTTAATTGTGTTTTTCTTAATCTCACTAATTCCCACCCTATTAACAAATTCATTAAAATCCTCATTTTCTTCTTTATTAGCCTTGAAGAAAAGTATTATTGTTTCAAGAATCTCATGAACATCAGTAGCCTTCACCCGATAATTAATATTTTCAGCAAATCTTGCATTAGAATTTAATGTACCACCTAGCCACAAGGTGAACGCCTCTTCACTACCATTTTCAGTTTTTATAAATGCTCCTTGAAGACTAATATCAGCTATTTGCTTTTGTCCACAAGAGTTAGGACATCCTGTAAAGTGAATACGAATAGGAGTATCTAATTTAATTCTAGAATCAAGATATTGCACAACTTTTTTAGCTCTTTCTTTTGTTTCAACAATAGCTAAATTACAATATTCTTTACCTGTGCATGAAATAGTATGTCCAAGAAATAAATTTGGATTTAGGGATAAACGCTTAAAAATATCCTTTTCTAATAAAAATGTTACATCTTCATCACTTATCCCTGTAATAATTAAATTCTGAGAAAGTGTAGTTCTAATTTTACCATCTCCATATTTATCTGAAATATCTGCAATCTCCAAAAGTTCATCACAAGTAATTTCACCTAGTGGCAAATTAATCCCCATATAACTTTTACCTTTCTGCTTTTGAGAATGAACACCAAAGTAGTAAGAAGCATTCCATGAAGATAATTTATCTTCCCCACTATTTTGCATTTGCCCAATGAGTTCTAATAGTTTTTCTTGGAATTTCTCTGTTCCCCAATCTGCTATTAAGAATTTTAAACGAGCACGAGTACGTTTTTCTCTGTATCCATAATCTCTAAAAATAGTACATACACCCTTAGTAACTTTAATTACATCTTCTGGTTTTACAAAAATATTAAGCTTCTGAGCTAAATGAGGACTGGCAGAAAGACCTCCACCTACCCACACATGAAAACCAATTACTTCTTTACCATCAATATTTTTTACTGCTGGAGTAAAAGCAACGTCATTAATTTGAGCATGTGCTGCATTATGTATGTTAGAAGATATTGATATTTTAAATTTTCTTGGTAAATTAGAAAAGTCTTTGTTTAATAAAAAGAAACTATTGACTTCTTCTATAATTCCAGTTGTATCCATAAGCTCATGTTTATCAATTCCTGCAAGTGGATTTCCTACTATTGTTCTAGGACAGTCACCACAAGCTTCAAAAGAACTAAGACCACAAGCTTTAAGCATTTCAAATATACGAGGCAAATTTTCTATTTTAATCCAATGAAATTGTACAGCACCTCTTGTAGTAACATTTGCAATTCCACGACCATAATCCTTGGCAATTATTGCTAAAGTTCTTGTTTGCTCTGAACTCATTATTCCAGAGTTTATACGTACTCTTATCATAAAGTGACCATCTCTAGGCTTTTGTTCATAAACTCCAGCCCACTTAAATCTATTCATATCCTCAGGAGTTATAGAATCATAACCGTCCTTTGAATATTTCTCTATAATTGTTTCAATTACATCTAAACCATCTTTTTCAAGTTTTATAACTTCTACTTCATTTATTTTTTGATTTTTAGACCAAATTGCTTCATAAGACATTAAATTTCCTCCTTAGTAATCTGCAATCACGACAATACATATAACTTTTTCATAGTCCCCCTAAAAATTTTTGTTATTGTAAAGTTTATTACACTACATTTTTAATTCATCTTTTATTTAACTTCAACATTATTATAACTTTAATAATTTTTATAAAACGTGATTAAAGTCACAAACACCATCTAAAATTTATTTTTTTATTATTTTATTTTAAAAGTATTAATTCTTAACTATAAAAAGTAGTGTAAGAAATAAAGTTCACTATTACTCAATAATGTAATAATGAACTTTCATTTTATATATAATCTTTTAAACCTTCTTCATCTAAAATAATACTAATCTCTATTTCTTAAATATTTTCATTTTTTTATTTCTTTCACTTATGCATTGATAAATTTATTACAGTTACCTTAGGCCTAGACATAGATTCAATTGAATATCTTACTCCCTGAGTTCCCATACCAGAAGCCTTTACCCCAAGGAATGGAAAATTATCTGGACCTCTCTCTGTCTTATTATTTACTTGAACTGTTCCTACGTCTAACTTATCAGCCACATAAAAAGCATTATTTATGTTTTCTGTAAATACAGCACTTTGAAGTCCATATTCTGATTTATTAGCTATTTCTATTGCTTCATCTTTATCTTTTACTCGTATTATTGGAATTACTGGCCCAAATGGTTCCTCCCATGCAAGTCTCATATCTGTTGTAACATTATCAAAAAGAGTTGGGTAAATTAAATTTCCTTCTCTATTTCCACCCACAATTAAGTCAGCACCTTTGTTTTTTGCATCTTCTATTAATTCAATAACGAAATCTGCAGCTTTAGAACTAATTAGTGGTACAATATCCACATCTTTTACTATAGGATTTCCTATAGTAAGCTTTTCTATCTTTTCTTTGATTTTTTCTAGTAATTTATCTGCCACTTTATTTACTACTAAGATTCGTTTTACAGCTGTACATCTTTGGCCTGAATATGAATATCCACCTGCAACAATGTTGCTTGCAGCTAGTTCTAAATTAGCATCTTCTAAAACTATAGCAGCATCCTTGCCGCCTAGCTCCATTAAAAGAGGTACCATACTAGTCATCTTAGAAATTCTAGCCCCTATTTCCGTACTGCCTGTAAAATTGATGAAATTTATTCCTTTATGAGTAGTAATATAATCTCCAATTTCACTGCCTTTACCTGTAACTGTATTTAATACTCCAGCTGGAACTCCTGCTTTTTCAAATACTCTCGCTAAGTACAATCCACATAGACTTCCTTGAGTTGCAGATTTTAAGATAACTGAGTTTCCTGCCATTAATCCTGGTGCTATTTTAGAAACTGATAAATTTATTGGGTAATTAAAAGGAGATATGGCAAGTACAACTCCTAGAGGTTCCCTTTTTACAACTGATAATTTATTATTCTTAAAACCAGGGAAACTGTCCCCTGGAATACTTTCACCAGATAAATTCTTCGCTGTATCAGCTGTAAACTTTATAAAATCTGCACTTCTAGAAACCTCTGATCTACAGCTTTTTCTATCTTTAGCAATTTCCATCATCATAAGCTCTGATAATTCATCTATATTTTTTAGTAAAATATCTGCTGCCTTATATAATATTTCTGCTCTTTCACTTATTGTTGTATTTTTCCACTTCCTTTGAGCTTCTTTAGCAGTTTGCACTGCAATATCTACCTCTTCCCTTTCCATAGCTGGAACTCTGCCTAATAATGAATTATCTAATGGTGATTTTATCTCTACAAAGTTTCCACATGTACTGTTAACCCATTCTCCATTTACTAAATTTTTAAAAGTATTATTTTCATCCATTATATTATCAAACATAATATATTTCCTCCTTAGTTATTTATACTTATAGTTGCTTGACCAAGTTTCCGAATTTACTCTTTTGTTATATCTACTCCTGTTTCAAACATTTCAAAGTTTATATATTCCTTTTCAATTCCCATTGATATTAAATTATGATAGATAGTTTTCATAAATGGTATTGGCCCGCAAAAATAAAATTCTCCATCCTTAGGTAAGTTCTCTATCATCCATTCCTTTGATATTCTACCTTTTATATTAAAATATTTTTCTGATTCCTCAGTTTTTGTAGGACGTGTATAGAATACTGTACTTTTGAATTTATTATTATTATGTAATTTTGCTGTTTCTTCTTTAAAACTATGATGTGTTGAATTAGGTATACTGTAAATAAAATGTATTTTTCTGCTACTATTTACTGCATCATAAGCCATTGTAAGCATTGGTGTTATTCCAATTCCTCCTCCTATTAAAACTAGTGGCTTTTCACTATCCTTTAATATGAAATTTCCAAGGGGTGCAGTTATTTGAAGATTATCTCCTGCCTTTATTTCATCACATAGTTTTTTACTTAAGTAACCATGTTCTTCTCTTTTTACACTTATTCTATAAAATTCTTCATTAGAATTCATGGACAACGTATATTGTTTAGGCTTAGTGAAAGTATTATCTTCATTTTTAATTCTGACAGTTATAAATTGTCCTGCTATGAATTCAGGAAGTTTACTTCCATCTAATGATTTTAAATATAATGATGTAACTACATCATCTTCTTTAACTATTTTAAATACCAGAAAGTCTTTAAATCCCCTCCATTTGTTATTTGAAGTTACCTTGGTATCTATCATTAAAATCCCTCTCTTTTCTTTAGTTTTTTATTCTAAGTTTGTTTTTGAATTTGTCTTATTTAATTCATGAGCTTATTATATCTTTGTGAAAATAAATACAATATGATTTCAATCAAATTTTTAAATTTATAACATTTGATTTAAATCATATTTTTATAAATTAAATGGCTATAGAATAAAGTCATAGAAAAACAAAAAGCAGAATACAAAAATAAATTGAAATATTGGAGGAACAGATTATGGAAAAAAATATTATGCTAAGTAAAAATATATTTTGGATTGGTAAAGTTGATGACAGAGATGTACCTTTTCATAGATTGACTTTAACTCAAGGAACTACTTATAATAGTTATTTATTAATGACTGAAAAACCTACAGTAATTGATACTGTTGATATGAGTTTTGGAAAAGAATTTGTAGATAATTTAAAAAATATAATTGAACTTGATAAAATTAAATATATTGTAATTAATCATACTGAACCTGATCATTCTGGTTCACTTAGAAGTTTAGCTTCTAAAGCTACAAATGCTGTAATTGTATGTACAAAACTGGCTGTAAATGAACTTAAAGAAATGTATAAACTTCACGATAGGGAATTTCTCGTTGTAGGGGATGGTGATACTCTAGACATAGGTGGCAAGACTCTTAAATTCATAGAAACTCCATATCTTCATACTGAAGAAACTATGATAACTTATTGTGAAGAAGATAAAATTTTATTTCCTTGCGATATTTTTAGTACCCATGTAGCTAACTATGAATATTTTAATGATATGGCAAAAGAAGATATCAAAGATGACTATATTGGCTATTACAAATTAATAATGCACCCTCATAGAAGATATGTTCAAAACATGATTGAAAAAATCAAAGATTTAGACATAAAAATGATAGCACCATCTCATGGATTTATTATTAGAGATAATGTTCAAAGCTTCATAGATATTTATGCTAATATGAGTAAGAATACAGATTTGGATAAAAAAGCACTTATTCTATACTCTACTATGACAGGAAGCACAAAAAAGATTGCGACTATTCTTAAGGAAAAATTTGAAGATCAAAATATAGTTTCAGAAGTTATGGATGTAAATAAAAGTCCTAGAGAAGATATAATGAAAGCTATTAATGAAGCAAACGTAATTTTATTTGGCAGCTCCACTAGATATGGAGATATGATTGGGAATATGGAGGATATTCTAAAAAATCTTAAATCTTTAAATTTAGAATCTAAATTCGGCGTAGCCTTTGGGTCATACGGCTGGAGTGGAGAGGCTATAGAAGTGATACAAGACTATTTAAGTGAAACTAATCTAAAAGTATTAAACACATCTGATGTAATTAAGTCTACTGGTATGATTGATTTAGAATTTCCAATAAGGATTAGATTTTCACCTAAAGAAAGCAACTTAAATAATATTGAACGTTCAGCCCTTTATACTTCTGATTTATTACTTAGTACAATTTAAAAATACTGAAAGGTATTAAGTCATAATCAAAAAAATAACAAGTCCCTCTGCCTTCTTGCCTGATAAAAAATATTCTTGGCAGCTTTGGACTTGTTATTTTCTTTCATGTGCCTAATTAATCATATATAAATATCACCTCAAGCACCTATGAGATTAAGTATAAGACTATAACTCTGATTAAGGTGCTCTTCAGGTAATAATTAATATGTTATGATTAAAACACAATCTCTAAATCCACTTACTCTACTTCCTTTGAATACATTGGGGATGGATTTGGAGCAAGTATTACAAAACATGACATATCCTTTTAAAACTAATTTTTGTAATATAATTTTTATTATTCTACTTTTTCAAAATCTGATTTTGGCACTCCACATAAAGGGCATACCCAATCATCAGTAATATCTTCAAATTTTGTTCCCGGATTAACACCATTATCAATATCACCTACTGCTGGATCATAAATATAGCCACATACTGTACAAACATAACTGTCCATAATAAACCTCCTCAATATTTTTCTAATTTTGCATTCATACTATTATTTCCAATCTCGTTAACCTTAATACATCTTATATCATCATAGGATCTTTTCTCCATATTATACCGTGACTTGGTGCTATCATATCTACAAGCACTCCAAGCTTCTTAATTTCATCTATTTTCTTTGTTACAAATTTACTAAAGGGAGTAAGAATATTTGCATAATATTTAAGTGCCTCCTGATAAACTTCTGCTTCATCTACCTCATCATTGAAAATACTTGAGGAAGCATAGTGCTGTCCAAAGGCATCATTTGAAAATAATATATTTTCTCCACTAAGGTATGTAAACATACTATCAGGCCAATGAAGCATAGTTGCTTCGATAAATACAAGGTCATTTTTACCTATATTTATTCTGTCACCTGTAGATACAACCTTAAAATTCCATTCTTTATGATAATGTCTTGTCACAGTTTCTAATCCTTTTTTTGAAACTATAATTGTTGCATTTGGAATGTACTCCATTATAAGCAAAAAGTAACTAAGTGAATAGTTACTTTTTTTCATTCCTAATTGTTTCAATAAATTCATCTACTGAATAATGAGCTTCCTTTACAAAATTAACTTCTATCTTATTCTCTATAAGACTCTTAATACTCATGAATTTTTTAGAATCACCTAATACAATAGCTCCTACTATATGATTATTTCGAATAAATAACTTATAGTACCTATGACTATCGTTTTGCATTTCAATAAGTAAATCCGTATCTGGACACTCTTCAATATCTCCCATTGAAAATATAGATATACCAAAAGCATCTAATGACGTAACTGGTGTCGGCAGCTCGAAAATTAAACCTTGATTACATATATTTGCTCCGGCAATTTTCCCTTGTTGCATTGCTATACCCCATAAGCCATAAACTTTGCCGTTAAATTCCGATACATCTCCTGCTGCAAATATATTATTTATATTAGTTTCCATTCGTTCATTCACCACTATTCCGTTACTTACGTTTAGATCAATATCATGTGCAATCTGAATATTTGGCGTAATTCCTGTAGAGTAAATAACCATATCACAAGATCCTTGTACTCCAGATTCTGTGATAAATCCTCCGACCTTTCCTTTTCCTAATATTTCTTGAACCTGAGTATCAATCATAACCTCTACACCTTGAGCTTCAATTGATTGCCTTAATCTATTTGATGCAAATTCATCAAGTTGTCGAGGCATTAAACGAGATGCAAATTCTACAATAATTACTTTTTTCCCACCTTTGGACAGTGCATTAGCAGTTTCTAAATTCTGAACTCCTCCACCAATGAGCACAATTGTTTTGATATTTTTTAAATAATCCAAAATCTTGAATGCTCCATCTAATGTTCTTAGCGTAAATACTCCAACTTTATCTATGCCTTTAACGGGAGGTATAAAATTACTTGCACCATTTGCTAAGAGTAACTTAGAATAAGAGATGCGCGTTCCATCCGTAAGAGTTATTTCTTTCTTCTTTGGATCTAGGCCAACTACCTTCTTATCTAAACAAAGTTTAACGTTATTCTCTGTATACCATTGCTTTTTTTGAACTAAAAGCTTTTCTTCCTCCAAATTACCTAAAAGGCCTTTGGAAATTTTAATTCGGTAGTATGGATAAAACTTTTCCTCACCGAATATAGTAATCTTACTTTGTGGATTTATTTCATGTATTTTTTTAACAGCTGAAATAGCAGCAATACCACTACCAACAATAACAATTTCTTCTTCCAAGGAAAACACCTCTTTTATTTATAAAAATATAGATATATATCTCTATTTAATTCCTTTTATTATACACACTGTATAACTATATTATACTTTAAATCCATTTCATCATATGTGGTTAGAATAAATAAAGATATCTAAAATATATATTTATTTTTCATAACATTACATTCTTTTAGTAAAAACTTTCTTTAGATAATCATATCAAAGAATTCTTCTTAGATGCTTGCTATAGAAAAAGTAAAAGGATGCCTCAAATTACTTTTGAGGCATCCTCTCCTATTGTAGTTTAATGCAGGGTCCATGACCAGTTGCTACAAAACGTGGATTTAATTGCAACAAAGTCTGCTGCAATTTTTCCCGTCTATCAGCATCTGGTACTTGTTCTGATCGAATGTTATTTACTTCTGTGTACCAGTTAAATTCTTTTACAGTACCTATTTCTTCGCCATGACGAAGCATCAAATCACTACTAAAGAATATTCCACGTCTATTTTCCATAGCCAATAATCCATCCCAGAGATGCATTTCTGAAGGGTAACTAAAAAACTCTAGTTCATAATCATCAGTGCTTAGCTTTTCCCCAGCTTTTTTGATAATGACTTCGCTTTTAACTCCGAAACCATTTAACTGACGTGCTGTTACTTCAGAACAAATTACCTTAGCCTTAGGGAATTGTTCTAATATTATGGGCAAACCACCACATTCATCTGCTTCAAAATGAGAAATAAAAATATACTTTAAATCTTTATTATTAAGTGCTACTTTCAACTGAGGTAGCAGAACTTCTGCTTGATTAACATTACCAGTATGAACTAATAGTGGTTCATACGCTAATAACAGATATTGATGAAATGAAAGATTAATCTGTGGAATGTGTGTGCTAAATTGATGTAAATCTTGATTAATAATTGACATATATAGTCCTCCTTAATAATTTAAGTAAAGTCCATATACATTTACTCAAATTATTTATTTAATGCTTCCAATAATTCTTCTAAATTTAGTCCATGAACCTTTGCCGCATCTTCAATTGTTTCTGCTTGAGAAGATGGACATCCAACACATCCCATTCCAAAACTCATTAAAATTTGTGGTGCATCTTCCTTTATTCGTATTACTTCTCCTATTGTTAAATCTTTAGTTATCATATTTACTCTTCTCCTCTACTTTAATATATTTAGTTTTCTTTACTTTATAAGTTTAGTATATTACAAAATCTACTTTTAATCTGTAACTCATGTTACATTTTATTTTTATTTATATTTATTGTGCCTTATTCTTTAAAAGTTATACTTTAGGTGTAAATCCACAATAACCAATTTCATCACACCTTCTCTTCATATCCGACCATATTTCCTTTCCTTTTATAGATTCTATGGCTGTCGGATATAAAATATAATTTTCTTTGAATATGTGATCTCTTAAGTTAAATATAATATATTTTGCTGTTTTATCAACATTCTCTTTAAACTCATTAAATTCTAATTTAGAAACTTCTTCTGCTGTCTTTTTTAAAAACTTCTTTTTTGCTCTTAAATCATCATGTTCCATTCTCATAATTCTAGTTGGACCAGTTATTTCTCTATCTTCCATCTCAGCAAATAATACTTGTTCTTCTCTTTGGTGGTGATTTTCTGCATCTAATATATTATCTGTAACAGTTATTAATGCTTTAAACTCCTCTAAACTACTATCATAGCTTACTAGTTTTTGAATTTTAGAATTAATTTCTTCGAGCTCTGTCAAAAATCCAAGAATTTTATCATGCTCTACAATAAGTGTATCTAGTACATGACCTGGTTCAATTTTTGTTTTAATTTTATCAAGTTCACCCTTTAGAACTTCCATGTGAATATCACAAAGATGCCTTAAATCTTGAGGATTCATTCCCTTTTCTATTAAATTTTGCTCTGCAATTGAAAGCTCAATTGGACTTATATTTGAAACAATATCTAAAGCTTCTTTTCTTAAATCTTCTGTTACCCCGTCATTATTTAATTTTTGTAATACTTTAGTTAATTTTTCTATCTTCTTCTTATCCATTTTTATTTCCTCCTTAATATAAAACTAATTTTCGAATTCCGTCTTTCTATGTCTTAATTCTACTTAACTTTGATTTATAAAAATGTGATTTAAATCAAAATTCAAAAAAATAAATATTTAAAACAAATAAAACTGCTTTATATATATTTTTAGAGGAATAAAAACATAATATAGAAAAAACTACTGCGTTAATGGTCACAGTAGTTTTTATTTTATTATGAATACTATTAAAGATACTAAAAAGGAAAAAAGTATTTTCTTATATTATGACATGTTCTTAGTGGATCTATTGGCGTAACCATAATTAACCTTTCACTATAAGGTGTTGACTGTATTTTTTATTTCTTCTAATTTTCTATCTACAACACTTGCTTCTTCTATGTGACTTATTATAGTTTTTGACGTAATTTTTAAGATATCATCAACATCTATTATTTCATTACTCATGTTCTCAATGTGATGTTTTTGTTCAGATAACAACCCCATTACGCCCTTTACTTCCTGACCTACTTTAGCTACAGACGATAAACTTTCTTCTACTTTTTCTGCAGCATTACCAGAAGCCCTAACTCCTCTAGCAATGACCTCATTAGATTTATCTGAATTATTTAGAACTATCTTCGTATCATTCTCTATACTCCCAATTAAACTCGAAATATCCTTGGTACTTTGTTTAGTCATTTCTGCTAATTTTTTTATCTCCCCTGACACTACTGCAAAGCCCTTCCCCTGTTCTCCTGCTCTAGCCGCTTCAATTGCTGCGTTTAAAGCCAAGAGATTTGTTTGACTTGCAATATTAGTTATTAGTTGAACGACTTCGTTAACTTTACTAAATTTTCTTGCCAATTCATGTATATTTTCAGTATTATTCATGTTCTCTTTTTCTAAAGACTTTATTATTTCCACCATTTCTTCAATGGCATCCTTACCTTCATAAGATTTCTTAACTGTATCTTCTGTAATATCTATAAGGTTAGTTCCTTCTGAATATAATCTATCAGTTAAGTCATTCGTATTTTTTGTTAAATTAGAAATTTCATTCATATGTACCTTTACTTTGTCAGAAAGCTGTCCTAAAACATCATGCTGATTATCTACAATGTGGTGCTGTTTTACAGTTTCAGCTAACAGCTTGCTCATGTCTTGAATAATACCCTTACTATCTTTATAACTTTGAGCCACCTTCGGCACTGTTTCTTCTCCATTTTGAATAAAATTATTTTCTACCTCTTTTGATTTTCCATTTCTAAATATATTCATTTATTCTCCTCCTCGTATAATTCTTATCTCTACATTAAAATATTTCTGGAATTTTCTTAAAACTTATATTTTATCCGATAGCTAGCTATGAAATTCCTCTTCCTAACGTCAGAGTAGTAAGCGATTCACACTAAATCGATTTTTAATGAGTTAACTAAGTTCAAGAAACTAAATCATAGATTTGGACTTTCACTTATCTGCTTAACTAGGAGATAACGGCTGCACACTCCTGAACATTGTGACCCTTGTGGTTATAAGTCCAACTAAATTCAGGTGGAGTATAAAACTCCACCTGAAAAGTTTCACTTTATATTACTTCAATATTTAATTAATCACCCTTACTCTATATTAATGACATAATTAACATTATACAAGCTAATTATGGTAATAACTATATTTTAAATGATTATACTTAGGTAGAATGTGATTTGCATCACATTTTATCATCTTACATAATCTTTTTGATGATTATCCAAAAATGGAATTGTAAAAGGCAATAAACATTTTTTATTTAATAATATTTATTGCCCATTTTTTATATATTAAGATGATTAAACCACAAAAACTATAAAGTATCGTGATTAGTTTGACAGCTTTGCTTCAAATTCTAAAAAATATAATTTAAAACAGTTAATTATTACAGCAACTATACATGCAATTATATTGAGAAAACACTCTATGCCACTTTCAAGAAACTGTTTTAACAGTTTCTTGAAGTTATAGGCTGCGATTTTAAATCCAACCCATAATTTTGAGCGCAATAATCCCCGGATAGGCATGGTATCAATTTTATATCTTCTCCTCAAAACAGAAGGAATACCTTCTATACCAGCCCTTTTATTTGCAAGCTTTATATACTCACTCTCGTGCATTTTTTCTCTTTGAGTAGCTGTATTATAAGCTTTTTCGCTAACTCTTATGGTATTAAATTTCTTTGATATTTTCTTTGGACATTGTGAATTTAAAGGACATTTTTCACATGTACTGGAGTCAAATTTGGCTGTATAAGATTTTGAACTATAATAAGACTCTACAGGTTCGACTCCGTTAGGACAACAACTTATTACATTTTTTTCGTCATCTACAATGAATTTTGAATAACTCAGTTTATCAGTAGATACTTTTCTGCCAACTAGTTGACTTGGAATCATTTCAATTCCTTGTTTTAAAGCATTTTTGGCTTTTTCTTGTTCATAGTAAGCACCATCAACTAGTAGTTTACAGTTTGAATTTTTATTTTGTGAAGCTAAATTAGCAATAACATCATCAGCAAATTTTGAATCGCTGTGAATATTTTGCTTAAGGTCATAGCCTGTTATAACACTGTTTTTATCATTAAATGATTCTTGTATATTAACAACATAACCAACGTTACCACCATATTTTTTTCTGTAGGTTGCATCTTTGTCAGTTGGATTTTGTAAACTAGTTGAAGTTATATCTTTTGAATCTTTAATAACTAAATTTTTTGCAGCATCTTCTGTAGTTTGGTCCTGAATAACTCTATTTAAAAGTTGAAACTCTTCTGTTGAAGTAACTATATCTCCAGCTTTCAGAGCGATATTGTATAGAATTTTAGAATGTTCGATTAAAATTGAAAGTTTTGAATCAGCCTTTAAATCTTGAGTTCTATATATAGTGTCATTTTTATGCCCCTTTTCAAGGTACGGTTTTAGTTCATCACTTATAATAGGTGGATTTATTATATTTAGAGCTTTAATAAGTCTGCTATTTATAGAATATACTAGCTCAATTCTACTTAATTTTTTGCATGATGAACTAACCATTAACGAATCCACTCTAACTTTTTTATTATCAACAGATAAATACTTAGCAATGCTTTCGGATAAAGCTTCAACTTCAGCTTTTATTAAGTCTTCATTAGTTGACGCTTCATATTCAACAAGTCTGTTTCTAAAATTTGTTAGAGTATTTATAGATACTGGTTGTGTTTCATAATTAGTTGTATTTAAAGCATATTGATATCTTACATCGAAATGAATAGAGCCGATAAGCTCTTCATCAGTCTGCTGAAATATTTCTTTTATAATTAGTAAGCCAAGAATAACATTAATAGGTGAATTAGGCCTTGAGGCTTTATTGCTATATAAAACCGAAAAACGCTCCTCATTTATTCGCGGAAAAATATGATCCTTAAATGCCTTAGCCCAACTTTTATTTAAAATATCTTGAAGGTATTTTGGCATTTGGTTGATTGGTTCAAATAATGAAGTTTGTTGAAGGTCATTTTTGCAAAACATAGTAATTCTCCTCATACGTTTAATTTTATAATGCTATTATATCATTAAATTCTAATTGGATGATATTTGTCAGCTTTTTGTGGTCTAATCATTAAGATATAATTTGAGAAGAATATATTTATAAGTTTATTGAAATCAAATTTCAAAATAATAGATTTATTTTACTTTCATTTCAGTGCCTGAAATAAATCCTAAAGTTTCTACACTATCTTTATTATCACTACTTGTTACAAATTCTATAAAGCTCTTAGCTATTCCTGTTGCTTCTCCTTTAGTGTACATATGACCCCATGACCAGAATTTATAAGATCCATCAGTTATATTTGCTTTATCAGAAGCTACTCCATCAAGTTTTACTACGTTTAAAACATCTTGAGCTTCCTTTGAATTCATATATGCAAGACCTAAGTAACTAATTGCACCATCATTTTCCTTCATGGCACTTAGTACTGCACCATTTGAATCTTGAGTTACTCCTAAAGAATCATTTTCTAAAGACTTATCTCCACCAAGTACTGTCTTTTCAAAAGTTGCTCTTGTACCTGAACCTGCTGTTCTATGGATTAGTAAAATTTCTTTATCTTTTCCTCCAACATCTTTCCAGTTAGTAACTTTTCCAGAAAATATGTCTTTAATTTGAGCTGAAGTCAAATTATCTATTCCGAGTGATTTACTTACTACAATACCAAATCCTTGTGCTACAACTTTATGATCAACTAATTCTTTTGCCTTTGCCGCATCTAATTTTTCTTCTGCAAATACATCTGAATTTCCAATATCCACTGTTCCATCTAATACTTGAGTAAGACCTGTACCAGATCCACCAGCTTGAGCTCCAATCTCTGCATTAGGATTTTTTTCATTAAATTTTTCAACTGTTTTTTCCATTAATGGTAGCAATGCCGATGATCCACTAACTGTTATTGATCCGCTTAATTCAGTTGGTGCTGATTTACTATCACTTGTTCCTGATTTACTATCATTTGTTGATGTACTTCCGCATCCTACCATTACGCTTCCTACCATTGCTACGACTAAAGCACTTACTATTAATTTTAATGTTCTTTTTTTCATTAATATTTACCTCCACTAATAAATTATATACTATGTTGTTGTTATCTCTTTCTGATTACATGTTCTATAATATACCTTTTTAGTTAATGTCTAATTAAAGGCATGTTAAGTTATATTAGATTTACGTTAAGAAAATTTAATAAACAATCAGTTATCATTATGGTTGTATGGGTTTTAGGTGAATATAAAAGATTTGAAAGTGACCAAAGAGAATAAACTTAATCAAACTTTAATTATAAATTTAATATTTTTTTATACACAAATAGGTAATTGTAAACATATTCACCTCTTTAAAGCGTTGATATAACACGTCTTATAGTAAAGTTGCAATAAATTTAAAGCTGTATTATTCTTATATGCGGAACATTTACGAGGCTAAACATTATGAAAACTAATCTTTATGCTTTAGAAAAATATGAATAAAGATTTTAGAGTAGTAAATTATATTTATATACTTAGACTATGTAATCATATTAATAACCACATAGTCTAAGGTTGCGGTATTAGTAATTTTTGAATATGAGAAATGAGAAAGAGGTAATAAAATATGAATCAATCGAATGAATTAGAAACAGAAAGTGTAAGAAAACTTCTGTTAAAGTTTTCTATACCAGCTGTTATAGGTATGCTTGTTAATGCTTTATACAGTATTGTAGATAGAATATTTGTAGGGAGGGGTGTTGGATCGCTGGCACTTTCAGGTGTGGCAATAACATTCCCTATCACCAACATAATTATGGGTGTTGGAATGCTTGTTGGTACTGGAGCCGCGGCAGTAGTTTCCATAAAATTAGGACAAAAGAATGAAAAAGAAGCCGAAAAAATTATAGGTAACGCTTTTATGCTTACAATTATACTTTCAATAATTGTAACTATTTTAGGACTTGCATTTTTAGATCCTATCCTGAATTTATTTGGTGCAAGTGCGGAAACTATGCCTTATGCAAAGCAATTTGCTAGCATAGTTCTTGTAGGTACTGTACTTCAAAATGTGGGATTTGGTTTAAATCCTATTATCCGTTCAGAAGGTGATCCAAAGACTGCTATGATAACTATGCTTATAGGTGCTATACTTAACTTGATTATGAATCCTATATTGATATTTGGATTTAACCTAGGTGTAAGAGGATCAGCATTTGCAACTATTATTTCACAGGCTGTTTGCTCAGTATGGATATTTATGTATTTTACAAAAGGCAAAAGTCTTTTAAAATTAAAAAAAATCAATATCAAATTAGAAAAAAATGTTGTTAGAGAAATAGTGGCCATAGGTATATCCCCTTTTGCTATGCAGGTTGCAGCTAGCTTTGTTACAATTATTATTAATAAAAGCCTAGAAAAATATGGAGGAGACCTTGCTATAGCAGCTTATTCACTTATAATGAGTATTGCCATTTTAATAGTAATGCCAATGCTAGGAGTAAATCAAGGAGCACAACCAATAATCGGATATAATTATGGTGCGAAAAACATTAGTAGAGTTAAAAAAGCATTAAAATATTCAATTATTGTTAATACATGTATAGCTTCAGTTGGATTTATAGTAGTTCAGTTATTCCCACTTCAAATAATTAAAATTTTTAATGCAACGGACACTAAGCTTATAGAGATAGGCTCAAATGGGCTTTCAATTTTCCTTTTCATGTTTATGTTTGTTGGAGCTCAGACATCTTGTGTTAATTACTTTCAATCTGTAGGAAAAGCAAAAAAATCTATGCTTTTAAGTTTATTAAGACAGGTTATATTGCTTATACCACTTACACTTATACTTCCGCACTTTTTTAATTTGAATGGTGTATGGATAGCAGGACCAGCTTCAGATTTTGTTTCATCAATTATAACATTTATTGTTATATGGATTGAAATAAAAACTCTAAAAATTCTATAGGTGACATTCACCAATAATTTAGTAGGGTATAATATCCTGCTTATCTCTAAAAAGATTAATACTATCTTTCCTTGACTTTTCTTGTAAAACCATAATCAATAATAACTGGTCTTCCAAAAATAAACTAAAAAAAACAATTCATTGTATTTATAAATTTACTGAATAAAAACTAAATTTACATATATGAAAAAAAATCCCATACATATCCTCCCCAAATCTACAAACAATATAATTACTAATAAAAAATAACTATTTTAAATAGAAAGGAGATTACTTATGAATAGAAATAAAAAAACTAAAAATGTTAAACAGAATAAAAATATTGAATATATTGAATTGACTAATAGTGTTGATACTCATGAATCTATAGATAATAGAGAAAATATTAATAATAATAGTACCAAAAAAGGGAATGATTCATTTAGCTAAAAAAATAGGAATCTTTTTATAGATTCCTATTACACAAAAAGTTTCCTCAATGTATATACTTTATTTAACAATATTTTTTATTTAGACTAAATTTCTAAGCCATATTTTCTTTTTATAACGCCTAAATCCTAATATAAACTTATATACCTCTTCAAATCCCACCATTGCATATACATAATATATAGGAAACCCTAGCATCATTCCACCTAAATAAGCAAACGGTATTCCAACACACCATACTCCTGTAATATCTAGCATCAATGCTGCTTTAGTATCTCCTCCACTTCTAAGAATACCCACAATATTAACCCAATTAAATGCTTTAAACGGTAAGTAAAGTGAAAAAACAAGTAGACATTTCCGTATATCTGCACCTACAATATCTGTTACGTTGAATAACATAATTAATGGATTTTTAATAACAAAACATATTATAGACATAATTAAAGCAAAAATAAACTGTAAAATAATAAAATATTTTGCGTGAATTTCAGCATCTTTTAATTTACTTGCTCCAAGTTCATTTCCTAAAATAACTGCTGTTGCAGCACTAATCCCTTGGAATACTACAGTAATTATTTGTTCAACCGTTTGAGTTATTGTAATCGCAGCAACAGGTCCCTCACCCATTCTTCCATATACTAATGAATACATTGTGACACCTAACCCCCACATAAATTCATTAATAATAACTGGGGTTACAGTTAAGAAATATAGTTTTATAAATTGTTTATTAAAAGATAAAAGTTCCTTAATTTTTGCCGCTGCTGGACCTTTTTCAAAATACACTAACGATAAAATGCATGTACATTCAACTGCTCTAACAATTAAAATTGCAATGGCTTCACCTTGAACACCAAGAGCTGGCATTCCTAAATGACCAAATATTAAGATATAATTTAATCCTATTTTTATAAAAATACAAATTAATGTTATTAAAACAGGCGCTTTTACCTGATTGACACCTCTTAGAAGACCTATGTAAACATTGGTAATTGCTGTTAGTGGATAACTAATTGCAGCAATAGCCAAGTATGATGCTCCTATTTTTATTGTATTTTCACTCGGTGTGAAAATACTCATGACTATTTCAGGACATATTAAACTTGGAATTACGAAAATAATTGATCCTATTAATCCAATAATTAGGGATATACCTAAAACTTTTCTTATACTTTTTATATCATTTTTTCCCCAATATTGAGCTGTTAATATAGATGAACCACTTACAATCCCAAATAATAATAGCGTAAAAACGAAGAAAACTTTATTTGCAAGTCCAACTGCTGCAATAGAACTTTGTCCAAGACTTCCAATCATTACAGTGTCTACAAGATTCAAGCTAGTATTTAATAAAGCTTGTAGTGCTATCGGAATAGTAATCGCTATAGTTTTTCGTATAAATTTTTTATCTTTTGCAATATTCTTTAAATTTTTTGTAATCATCATAGTATTTTTAACCCCATTTGTGTTACACTTTCTTTTATATTAATTTCTATTCTACTTAGTTTATTCCATTGTGTCTAGTAATTTAAAAATCTAATTACTGTGTATCATTTTTATTATTTAGATTTAATTATCTTTATATTTCACTAACTTGTACAAAAAAATGCTCCTTCTCTACTTATATTACTATTTTTAACCATATTATTCTATATCTTTTATCGCTTAAATTTGGTATAATAATAAAAGGAATGTTTAAATCAACAGTGTATAAGTCATAATAACAATAGTATCTTGTAAATTGCATTATTTTATGTTATTTTTCAAATAAGAACTATTATAAGTTTTATATATTAATTGAAACATCAAAATCATGAAAGAGGTGCTTAACCATAAATACAAATTATAAAACTCAAGAAAATAAATATACAACAAAAGATAATCTTACTGAAATCACTGTTTTAAAAAAGGATGGGACTGAGCTTATTTGCAAAATAGATACATTTGATGCAGAAAGAGTTCAAAAGGCAGGAATTTGGTTTGCTGAATGGCATAAAGATTTTAATAGTTATCTAGTTCAAACTTTAATCACAAATAAAGTTGACGGAAAAACAACATCTACTAAACAAACTATTCAATCAGTAATTTTAGATGTTAATGCTAAAGCTCCAATAAAGCATTTAAATGGAAATACTTTAGATAACAGAAAAGAAAACTTAGAATTATATAATAGAAACTTAAGAAATGATTGTACAAAAATCGACCATGAAACTATGGGAATACTTTTAAGAGATAAATTTGGTAACTCTAAAGAAACCGCTTTGATTTCTATAGAAGATGTAGATAACGTAATAAAAGATGAATATAATTGGGTTGTTTATAAAAAGGGTTCTGAAATTATGGTTGTAGCCAATACACCAGAAGGTAGAATCCGTTTAGATGAGTTAATCATGGAGCCTGACGAAACAATGAAGGTACATCATATAAATTTAAATCCTTTAGATAACAGAAGAAAAAATTTAGAAAATCAAACTATTTTATAAATCACGATTTAATACATCTCAAGATACTTAACTTTCAGTAATAATTAAGATTATGAGAACACATACACCTTTTTAATGTATGTGTTCTCTTTTTTGTTGTTTTTTGAATGTTCATAATTAAAACAATTTCTTTTCCTTCTCTAAATACAGGAATATATTCTTCTCCATAAAAAAAGCTTATAACATAGACCTCAACCTAAAAAAATAGCAGATACCCTTCAAATTCTTGGTATCTGCTCTTTTCATATTCATTAAAGCATCTTATGCAAAATATCTGTCTAATAATCCTTTAAAAGCTTTTCCGTGTCTAGCTTCATCTTTACACATTTCATGTACTGTATCATGTATAGCATCTAAGTTTAATTTCTTAGCAAGTGTTGCTAAATCTTTCTTACCTTGACATGCACCATGTTCTGCATCAACTCTAACTTGTAAGTTTGCTTTTGTATCTGCTGCTACTACTTCTCCTAATAATTCAGCAAATTTTGAAGCATGTTCTGCTTCTTCAAATGCTATTCTCTTATAAGCTTCTGCAACTTCTGGGTAACCTTCTCTATCAGCTTGTCTAGACATTGCTAAATACATCCCAACTTCTGTACATTCTCCAGTAAAGTTTGCTCTTAATCCTTCAATTATTTCTGGATCAACACCTTTAGCTACTCCAATTACATGTTCATCAGCAAAATTCAAGTCTCCACTTTGTTCAATAAACTTGTCCGATCCTACTCCACACACTGGACATTTTTCTGGAGCTGTTTCTCCTTCATAAATATAACCACACACTGTACAAACGAATTTTTTCATAATTTATTCCTCCTAAAATTTTAATTTAATTTGTTTACTTTATTAATTATTTCTTTTTATTTAATTTATTAATTTGTTTCTTACTACATTTGTTATTATATAATAATTATTATTAATTGTAAAGAGCTTTTTTAATATTTTTTAATATTTGCCATAAAATATTCTATTAGTTCTACTATATATATATTACACCTTATTTTGTAAACTATCTATCAATCGTATTAATGGCAAGTAAATAAATGTACTCATTTAGCTGCTCTTTCATCATTCCACGTATTATTATTTTATGGTAAATATAAATTTTATTTGAAATTTCTATTATATATCTCTAAACTCTATTGTTTGAATCTTGAAATTTACTGTATAATAAATATATGCTAAATTTTTTATAGCTAACTGTCACTAATGCACTACTCACTTCACTCGTCTAATAAATGGCAGTTAATTTTTGTATATTATGCCCCCAAGGGTACATTATAATAATTAAAATTACTAAGTTCGCCTTGTGGTTAGTATGTACCTCTAGATTGGTGCATTGCGACCTTATGGTTTATAAGTTAAGATTCGGATGCAGATTAAACCTCATCTGATTCAAGTTTCACTTGATAAGGAGTGTTTTTATTGTTTGGATATGTTACTCCACTAAAAGCAGAAATGAAAGTAAAGGATTTTGCTAGATTTAAATGCTATTATTGTGGATTATGTTGTCACATAAAAAAAGATTTTGGTAATATCCCACGAATGTCTCTAAATTATGATATGACTTTTTTAGGATTATTATTAGATGCATTAAACCCAGAAGAATTAGAAGTTTCTATACATAGATGTTCACTTCACCCTACTGAAAAAAAGACTGTAATAGCTAATAATAAAGCTTTGTCCTATGCAGCTGCTATGAATATATCTTTATTTTATTATAAATTATTAGATGACGCACATGATGATAAGAATTTAAAAAGTAAATTTTTTTCTGTTGTTTTATCACCCTATAAAAGAAAATTCGGAGTTTCAATAATTGAAATAAATAATAATATCAAGCAATGCTTAAACAATCTTTCTATATTAGAAGATAATAAATCTTTTACTTCTATAGATGAAATATGTGATCCTTTTAGTAATTTAGTTGGTTTAATCCTCCGTGATTATCCTTACGAATTAAGAGATGATTGCATAGAACTAAGAAATACTTTATACAATTTAGGATATTACATAGGAAAATGGATTTATCTAATAGATGCCTTAGATGATTTAAAATCTGATATGGAAAAAGAAAAGTTTAATCCAATAGATTTTTTATATAATAAAGATTTACTAGGATATGATAAATTCATAGAATTTATCAAACCTAAAATCGAATTCACTATTTTAAATTGTGGGTATAGTTGCAAAGAAAACTTAGATAAATTGCAACTTAATAGAAATAAAGATATACTATATAACATAATTGAACTCGGCTTAATGGATAAATATGTAAATGTTACTAAAAATCCAGAAAGTACAAATGAAACTAAAAGGAGCGATTTATAATGAATCCATATGAAGTATTAGGTGTAAAGCCTGGTGCAAGCCAAGATGAAATAAAAAGTGCTTATAGAAAACTTATCAAGCAATATCATCCTGATAAGTTTACTGATAATCCATTGAAAAATTTAGCTGAAGACAAAATGATTGAAATTAATGAAGCTTATGAAAGCTTAACTAAAAATTCTGGGAACAATAATTATAATTCTAACAGTTCTAGTAAAACTTCTAATTACAGTAGTTCTTCTGATTTCCAAGAAATACGAAGATTTATTCAATCTGGAAATTATGCAGTTGCTGAAAATAAATTAAATTCTATTAATAACAGAAATGCAGAATGGCACTATTTATATGGTGCAGTACTTCTTAACAAAGGTTGGTTTGATTCTGCTCTTGAACATATGACTACAGCTGTTAATATGGATCCAAATAATTTTGAATACAGACAAGGTCTAAATTCTTTAAGACAAAGAGGTAATGGATATTCTAATCCTTATTTTAGAACTACCAACAATAACAATGCTGATATGTGCAACTGTTGTATGAACCTTTGGTGTTTAGATAGCTTGTGTGAATGTGCCGGTGGAGATTTAATCGGTTGTTGTTAGGCACAATCAAAAAAATAATAATTTGCATTTAAGAAAGAGGTGAATACTTTATGAAATCAAAATATATTGCTGAAAGTGGACTATTAGTAGCCTTAACTCTTGTAATACTTTATGCTACTTCTATTATTCCAATAAGTACATTATCAATATTAACAGTTGCTTCTTGCTTAATTCCAATATCTATTATAAGAACTTCAATAAAAAATGCAATATTAGTTTATATTGCCTCAAGTGTCCTTAGTTTATTTTTAGTTCAACTTAATATTGCCATTTACTATGCATTGTTTTTTGGAGTATATGGAATAATAAAATGCCTTATAGAAAAAATTAAAAACATCCCTTTAGAATTATTATTAAAGCTAATTGCATTTAATATATTACTATTTATAATTTACTTAATTGCTAAAAGCTTTTTAGGCATTTCATCTCCTAATTTCCCTTTATGGGCTTTATGGTTAGCTGCTCAAATAGTATTCTTAATTTATGACTATGCACTAACTTTAGTTATATCATTTTTTCTCAAGAGATTTCATAAGATTCTTTAAGCATGTGCAATAAAATAGCAAGTCAGTATGTTGTAAAGTATTCTTTGCAACATACTGACTTGTTTTTTGGGAATACGCTTATTCTAATTAATATTTATATTTTGAAATTAGATTATTTAGAAATTCAACTGTTTTTACAGGTGCTTTTCCTACAGATGTCTCTCCAGCTAAAAGAAAGCCTGTAGCACCCGCTTTTATAAAAAAGTATATACTCTCAACTTCTGAAATTGATGGCATTTTGCCATTTTTCATGCTATTAAAAAGATGGGTTCCTATAATTATATCTTTTTCTTTATCCTTACTCACCTCGTTGATTATTTGTTCTTCATAAATTGGTGTATCTTCTATTGATGTTTCTGGGATCAAATCTCCTCTACCTATAATAATTCCATCTGCTTCACTTAAAATACTTTTAATATTATTTATCCCATTTAGAGTTTCTATCTTTGCCCAAATTTTAGGTTTATATTCATTGGAAATTCTATCATTTAAAAATGATTTTATCTCTCTAATGTCTTCCTTCTCTTCAACAAATGATTGACATATTATATCTACATTATTATTTATCCCCCATATTATAGCATTCTTATCTTTTTCACTTAATAAAATTAATTTTCTCTCTAGACCTTTTATATTGCAACCCTTTCCCTTTCTGACAATCCCTCCTCTTACTGTAACGGCCTTAATAAGACCATTTCTCCTATCTATAACATTGAAAAGCATGGTATTATCTTTTATTCCTATTTGGTCGTAAAATTTTTGATTTAAAATTTTATTTTTTATATTTAATGGGATTATCTTAATTTTTATTCTGTTTATATTATTTTTTATTTCATCATATTTATCTTCTCCACAAAAATAAATTTCTTCATCATCATAAACTTTGTATATATATTCAAAATTGTTAGACACTCTAATCTTAGTTCCTGAAAGATCTAGTATTATCTCTATATCATTATTTATTTCTTTTGCTATTTTTAAAAATTCTACAAATTCTTTCTCGCTTCCATGTATAAAATTAAATCTCAATGCATTTACACCATTATCTATTATTCCCTTGAGTACAGTTCTATCTTTTACATTTGGCCCTACTGTCCCTATTATATACATACTATCCTCCAAATTTATCCTTACTATGTATCATATTATAAAATGTTCTAAATTATCACTTACTATTTTAATTGAAAGTTCTAAAAAATCACTCTATGAATAAATTTATATAAGGCATAATACATAAGATATACTACGCTACTGATTTATTGTTATTTAAATGTATATAATGTAATAAATGTTATTAGGAGGTGTTTTATTTGAAAAAATTAAATTTAATTTTTATACTTTTACTATTACTCTCTACTTTAAATGGTTGTACCTTTGAAAACCCTAAATACATAAACTTTTCTGCTAAACCAAATAATCATTATTATACTGATGAACTTAAAAATAAAATTCTAAATAATGAAACTTTTTCTCTTTATGTATTTGATACTAATATATACAAAGAAATAGAGGTTCCAAGTGAAGAAAATCTCATAATTGAAAATTTTATATCTTCTCTAAGTTCTGATAATTATTTTGATGATCAAGTTGATATTAAAGAACCTTTTAGATTAAAGATAGTTTTTAACGATGATAAATACTTAATTAAAATTTTTAATGATTCTATTATCTCTATTTCTCCATGGGATGGAAATTATAAGGAAGATGTCATCTCTATTAAGGGGTTACCTTTAGGATATAATCTTTTTGATTTTTGTAATCACATTGCTAATAAACCTTCAGCTAAGTAAACTCTAGTAATATCATCATTTATAAAATATTCAAAAAATAGCAAGTTAATATGTTTGCCTATTTTATTTAATATCACTAATATTAAAATCTTTATGACAACTTATCTAGTTTTTAAAGAAACCTTCATAAAAAAATTAATGCACTTTTGGCATACTTATTATCAAGAAACATTTCAGCAGTAATTAACAACTTAGATAAAAAGTATTGACAAAAGATTGTACCCAGTTTACAATAAGTTTTATTAAAGTAAAAGCAATGATGGAGACAAGTAAAAAGAAATTTCACCAACAGTGAATTGGGGATAGTGTAAACCTAGTGGCAGAGTTTTTTTTGAATAACACTCCGGAGCTGCAAACTGAAATATTTGCAAAATGTTCTTTAAACCAAAAGTTTGAAACAAATGTAGATAAAGTAGGTGCGTCGTATTCCATGCGTTATTTGGATACCAGTAGTAGCTGGAAAGAGACCAATATGGTAAATTAGGTGGCACCGCGGATAAGCGTCAATTCGTCCTATTATTTAAGATGAATCGACGCTATTTTTATATCTGAAGGAGGCTATTATTATGTGTACAATTATGTGTTATACAGGAACAGACATGAAACATGGACAATTTGCGGAGGCATTACAAAGAACGGAGTCGAGAGGACCAGATATGACTGAGATTCTCACTTTACCATCAGGTATTTTAGGGTTCCAAAGACTTGCTATTATGGATTTAAGTTTTGGCGGAATGCAGCCATTCACACGAAAAACAGATGCAGCCATCTGTAACGGTGAAATTTACGGTTTCCGTGAAATCAAAAATGAACTAATAGAAAAAGGATATAAGTTTATTTCCGATAGTGATTGCGAAATATTACTTCCTATGTATTTAGAATATGGATTAGACATGTTTTCAAAATTAGACGCAGAATATGCAGCTATCATCTATGATGGAACAAAAGACAGTTTCATTGCAGCACGAGATCCAATTGGAATTCGTCCTCTATTCTATGGCTATTCAGAATCAGGTAAAATCATGTTTGCAAGTGAAGCTAAAAACTTAATCGGACTTACAGACAAGATTATATCATTCCCACCTGGACATTATTATGCTGATGGTAAATTTACTTGCTACTCGGATATTACAGTAACAGAGGGTGAATATTGCAAGGATGATTTAGAAGTTATTTGCAAAGAAATTCATGACAAATTGGTAGCTGGTATAGATAAACGTATGGATGCTGATGCTCCTGTAGGTTTCTTGTTAAGTGGTGGATTAGACAGTTCATTAGTATGTGCTGTTGCACAGAAAATCTGTCCTGAAAAACCAATTAAAACATTTGCCATAGGTATGACTGAAGATGCAATTGACTTAAAGTACGCACAAGAAGTTGCAGATTACATACATAGCGATCATACTACTATATATATGACAAAAGAAGAAGTTCTTGAATCACTTGATGAGGTTATTAAACTTCTTGGAACATACGATATTACCACAATAAGAGCGAGCATGGGAATGTATTTGATTTGCAAGAAATTACATGCAATTTCAGATGTAAGAGTTCTTTTAACTGGCGAAATTTCAGATGAATTATTCGGCTATAAATATACAGATTTTGCTCCAAGTGCGGAAGAATTCCAAAAGGAATCACAAAAGAGAATGCGTGAACTATATATGTACGATGTACTTCGTGCAGATCGTTGTATCAGCTCAAATTCTTTGGAAGCAAGAGTGCCTTTTGGTGATTTGGATTTTGTAAAATATGTTATGGCCATTGATCCTGAAACGAAGTTAAACACATATAACATGGGTAAATACCTTTTGAGACATGCATTTGAAGGCGATTATCTTCCTAATAACATTTTATATCGTGAGAAGGCAGCATTTAGCGATGCTGTAGGACATTCTATGGTAGATCATTTAAAGGAATATGCAGAAACATGCTATTCTGATGATGAATTTGAAATACTATGTGAAAAATATAAATATCACGCTAAACCATTCACAAAGGAATCATTATTATACAGAGAAACCTTTGAAAAATACTATCCAGGACAAGCAGAAATGATAGCAGACTTTTGGATGCCTAACAAAGAGTGGGAAGGCTGTAACGTAAATGATCCTAGTGCCAGAGTATTATCAAATTATGGTGGCAGCGGTAAATAATTAAGATAATAAATATCTCACGCCTTTATAAAACTAACTTAATTTAATATTTTTATATAATGAATATTCAAAAATAGCAAGTCAGTATGCTAGTATATTTTGCACTTCATCGGCATGTTTACCTAATAGTCCGCCCTTAGGCAAACATACCTCCTTGTCTTACGCAAAACATACATCGCATCCTTGACCTGCTATTTTCTTCATATGCCTAACAAAAAAGACACAGTAAAGTTACTGCATCTTTGCACAAAAAATATTATATTATTATCTAAGTTTTGGCAAGTATTTTACCAATATCCCTTAAATCATATCCACCTAAACTTTCAATTTCTTTTTTAAATTCTTCACTTTGTGTAGTATTTATGATTAATTTATATATTGGATATTTTAAATCAGATTCTCTTATAACTAAGTCGTATCTTTCTTCTTGAAGTGGTATAAAGTCAATTTCACTTAATTGAGATGCAACCTTTTCATTTCCTATTCCAACATCCCCCTCACCTCTAGCAATACTTCTTGCTACTGCTGCATGGGATTGTTTTTCTATATTGTATCCATTTACTTGTTCTCTATCTATATTATTTAACCTTAATTTTTCATCTAATAAAATTCTTATTCCAGAACCTTTTTCTCTGTTTATTAGAGATATATTTTGTTTACTTAGATCTTTCCATGTATTTATCTTGCATGGATTTCCTTTAGCTACATAAAAACCAACAGTTCTATAGGCTAAATTTACAAGTAAACATGATATCCCCGGGAGCATTTTTCTAACAAAAGCAGTATTATATTCATTAGTGTCTCCATCCCATAAATGTGCTGATGAAATAGAAATTTTATCATTGTATAAATCATAAAGACTTGAATAACTTCCAACATTAGATCTTAACACTCTTATATCATTAGCTTTCTCTTTAATCTTTTCTGCTAAAACATCTAAAATCACATCTTGTCCTGATATTATAATGTCACTTAGATTATCTAATTTTTTAATATTATTTGAAGTTTCTTCTTTTAATGGTTCATCTTTTAAGCTTTTAAGTTGTATATTATTACTTTTGGTTATCTTTTGATTATTTATATAACTTTCAACATCATATTTATCTATTCTTAACTTTTTTCCTACTTTATATCCAGGTAATTCTCCCCTTTTTACTAATTCATACACTGTGTTTTTAGTTATTTTTAATAGTTCTGCAACTTGTAGTGCCGTTAATGATTGTTCTGAGTCCATAAAATATAACCTCCTTTATACTAATCATTAGTATAGCTATAATTTTAACATTATTTATAAGTTGTTTCTATAAAATGTTAATATATTTTATTGCATTTCATTACAAAACATGTTAATATTGGTTCTAATATAACTTAAACAGTACAAAACATAACAAAACAGTTTAATTACACTTCATTTTCTTATCAATATTTTATATAAACCAAAATTGGATTGGAGTGATTTTTATGAAAACAAGAACATTATTTATATGTTTAATAACCTCAACAGCTCTATGCTTATCTCTAATTGGTTGCAATAGTTCAACAAATGGTACTAATACACAAACTAAAGTAAATGAAGCGTCTCAAATAGAACTAAATATTTCTGCTGCTTCTAGCTTAAAAGAAGCGATGGCAGACATAGAAACTGAATTTAATAAGGTAACACCAAATGTAATGCTAACTGTTAATTTTGGTGCATCTGGTTCTCTTCAGCAACAAATAGAACAAGGAGCTCCTTGTGATATATTCATTTCAGCTGGTCAAAGTCAAATGAAGGCCTTAGACGATAAATCTTTACTTCTTGAAAATACTAAAAAAGATTTAGTTAAAAATGATCTAGTTTTAGTTGGTTCAAAAGACACAACTTTGACTTGCCTTTCCGATTTAACTAGTGATAAAGTTAAAAAAATTGCTGTCGGAGAACCAAAAAGTGTTCCCGCCGGAAAATATGCTGATGAAGTTTTTCAAAAGCTTGGTATTAAAGATGCTATAACATCAAAACTCGTCTTTGCTAAGGATGTAAAAGAAGTACTAGCCTGGTCCGCTTCTGGAAATGCTGAAGTGGGATTTGTTTATAAAAGTGATGCTCTAAGTAGTAAAGATGTTAAGATTATTGAGACAATAGCTGATGACACGCACTCACCTATAACATACCCTGTAGGAGTAATTAAAGCTAGTAAAAATCCAGATGTCGCAAAAGCATTTGAAGATTTCTTATTTACAGATACTTGCAAAATAATATTTGAAAAATATGGTTATGGTATAGCATAAGTGATAAGTGAAAATCCAAAAGTGATGCTCCAAATTTTATATTTGGTCATCAGAACTTTCCCCTTGTGGACATTTTACAATTGGGTTCTAGAACTTCCCTAGTGAGCGCATGCAAATCGGATTTGCTTTAAATATACAATTTCCAATTTAGGCACAGGGAAGAAAATAACAGACTAGAGATACTCTGTTTGTTTTTTCAAGGTGCCTTATATTATATACTTATTTGTAGGTTAACAATTTCATTTTAAAATAAATTTTATACGAGGAGAAATTAATATGGATTATACACCTTTATGGATTTCAATAAAAACAGCAACTATTGCAACAATAATAACCTTCTTTTTAGGTATTTTAATATCTTATTGGATGTCAAATTTCAAAGGAAAATCTAAAGGACTAATTGATGGATTATTTACTTTACCTTTAATCCTTCCTCCAACTGTTGTAGGGTTCTTTTTATTAGTAATTTGTGGTAAAAATGGTCCTATTGGTAAACTATTAGAACTTTTTAATACTTCTTTAATTTTCAGTTGGGCTGCCACAGTACTTGCCGCCATAGTAGTTTCATTTCCAATGATGTATAGAACTACGCGTTCTGCTTTTGAGCAAATAGATATTAATATAATTTCTGTAGCTAGAACCCTTGGTCTCAGTGAATTTAAGATTTTTTATAAAATTGCCATTCCTTTAGCTATGCCAGGTATTATAGGTGGTCTGGTTCTATCTTTTGCAAGAGCTATGGGAGAATTTGGAGCAACACTCATGATAGCTGGTAATATTCCGGGAAGAACACAAACCATGCCTCTTGCTATATTCTTTGCTGCTGAAGGTGGCGATATGAAGAAAGCTATGCTCTGGGTTGTTATAATTGTTGCACTATCGTTATTTTTAATTTTAATATTAAACTATTGGTCAGAAGTACAACTAAAACTTATGGGAAGGAGGACTAAATAATGTCATTATATATAAACATAGAAAAACATCTTCCCTCTTTTGATTTAAAGGTTAATTTTGAACATAAAAGTGGCATTTTAGGTTTTTTAGGAGCATCTGGCTCTGGAAAAAGTATGAGTCTAAAATGCTTATCTGGTTTAGTTACTCCTTCTAAAGGAAAAATAATTGTAAATGATAAAATTTTCTTTGATAGTGAGAAAGCTATTAATTTAAGTCCTCAAAAAAGAAAAATGGGTTACCTGTTTCAAAATTATGCTTTATTTCCTAATATGAATATAATTGATAATATTGAAATAGGAATTTCTAATATGAAAAATGGAGATAAGAAATCATTAAGCAAAGAATACATAGAAAGGCTAGGTCTTGAAGGCCTTGAGAAACATTATCCTTGGCAATTATCTGGTGGGCAGCAACAAAGAGTAGCTCTAGCTAGAGCACTTATAACCTCTCCAGAAATTTTACTTTTAGATGAGCCCTTTTCTGCTTTGGATCAACATTTAAGAAATAATTTAGAAAAAGAGTTAATGTCTATATTAAAAGATTATAGTGGTAATGTTATTTTTGTCACTCATGATATAGCTGAAGCTTATAGAGTTTGTGATGACATAATTGTTTATGAAAATGGAGTTTCTTTAGAAAAAAGAGAAAAGAAAGATTTATTTAAGAATCCTAAAAACCTCTCTGAAACAACTTTAACAGGTTGTAAAAACATATCAAAGGCTAAAAAGACTGGTAAATATACTATTTATGCTGAAAATTGGGGACATGAGTATATTGTTAATAATGAAGTTTCTGAAAATGTTCAATATATTTGTATAAGAGCTCATGATATTGAAGTATGTGCAAATGATAATACCGTAAATACTTTTCCTTATATAATTGATAATATTATAGAAAATCCATTTGAATTTACTATTTACATGAAAAATTATACTAATCACTTAGCTAATATAATAGAATATAAGGTTGAAAAGAAGAATATGAAATTTTCTTTAAAAGATACAGTCTACTTAACTTTTCCACAAGACAATATGTTCTATTTTTAAACATAAATATATTGCTAGAATGTAACTTAATGCACATATCTGCTCCAGCTACTCAATTTATTATAAAAACTATCTACTCAAGTATTTATATTGTAATTTTTTTCTTTCATTGATATAAATAGTGTTAATATCGGTTATTTTTTTATGTGACTACTTCCTATACTTTTATCTACTAATTCATGGTATTATAATATTATAATTTTACAATTGGAGGGTGTATTATATGCTTAAAGTAGATTTTCATATTCATACCACGTCTTCAGATGGAGTTCTCACCCCTACAGAAGTTATTCAAAGAGCTTATAAAAATAATGTTAAATACTTATCTATAACTGATCATGATACTCTAAATGGATTAAATGAAGCTATTAAAGAAAGTCTTAAATATGATATCACTTTAATTCCAGGGATTGAATTATCAACCCAGCATAATAATGAGAGTATACATATTTTAGGCTTTTTTAAAGATGACAGCTTTAAAAATCAAGAACTTATAGAAGAATTAATTAAAATTAAAAATCATAGAATTATTAGGGCAAAAAAAATAATACATAAACTTAAAGAATATTTTAATATAGAAATTAGCTTTGAAAAAATTGTTAAGGACGCTAAAGACACTATTGCTAGACCACACATTGCTAGAGAAATAATTAATTGTGACTATCCTTATACTCTTGACGAGATTTTCAATAAATTTATCGGTAAAGATTGTAAAGCTTATGTTCCCACTTTAAAATTATCTACTAGTGATGGATTAAAACTTTTAAAAAGATATAATGCTCTTGTATTTTTAGCTCATCCTAAATTAATTTTAAATTCTAATATAGATGAGCTTTTAGATATGAATTTTGATGGCATAGAATCTATTTATTATCAAAACACAAATGAGGAAAATGATAATTTTTTAAAATTAGCTAATGAAAATAATTTGTTAATTTCTTGTGGTTCTGATTTTCATGGCAATTTAAAGGCAGATACTCGTCATGGTGATATTGGTTCTATGGAACTTCCATACGAATATTTATCAAAATTACTTTCAACCTTAAATATACCACTAAAACCTAACTCCCAAGAATAATATTATACATAATACTTTTAAGTTCTAATGTAAAAAGAGATATTATATAATAACTTTATTAAGTCATTGTATAATATCTCTTTTGTTACATATTCTTCATATTATATATTTCTCATACTATATATTAACCGTATATAGTAATTTTCTATGCTTCTATTAAGAAAGCTCTATAGCCTTTCATTGTTTCAAATATATCAACTTTACTTGCAACTTCCCATGGAGCATGCATATTATGAAGAGCAACTCCACAATCTATTACTTCCATATTGTATTGAGCTAAGATGTAAGCAATAGTTCCACCACCACCAACATCAACCTTTCCAAGTTCTGCTGTTTGAATTGAAACATCATGTTTTTCCATTATGGCTCTAAGCTCTGCCATATATTCAGCATTAGCATCATTACAACCTGATTTTCCTCTAGCTCCAGTATATTTGTTAAATACCATACCGTGACCAAAGAATGCTGCGTTTTTCTTTTCCATTACAGATGGATAATTAGGATCAAAAGCTGCGCTAACATCTGATGATAGCATCTTTGAATTAGTAAGACATCTTCTTAATTTAAGATCTGAATACCCTTCAACTCTATCAATAATTTCTGCAACTATATTTTCAAAGAATCTTGATTGCATTCCTGTAGCTCCAATGCTTCCTACTTCCTCTTTATCAACTAAAAGGCAACAACAAGTCTTATCTGTTTCTTTTATTTCAAACATAGCTAATAGTGAAGTATATGAGCATACTCTATCATCATGTCCATAAGCCATAACCATACTTCTATCTAATCCATAATCTCTAGCTTTTCCTGCTGGAACAATTTCTATTTCAGCCGATAAAAAGTCTTCTTCTTCAAAATCATATTTTTCCTTAAGTATTTTTAAGATGTTAGCCTTAACAGCTTCTTTTTTAGTCTCTTTCAATGGCATACTTCCAACTAATACATTAAGATCTTCACCTTCAATTACCTTGTCACCTTTTTTACCCATTTGTTCTCCAGCTAAATGAACTAAAAGATCAGATACTCCAACAACAGGATCACTTTCATCTTCACCAATACAAATATCTATTACAGTTTTATCTTTCTTTACCACTACTCCATGTAGTGCTAGAGGTAGAGTAACCCATTGATATTTTTTAATTCCACCATAATAGTGTGTATCAAGTAATACTAATTCACTATCTTCATAAAGTGGATTTTGTTTTAAATCTAGTCTTGGTGAATCAATATGCGCTCCAAGTATCTTTAATCCATTTTCCATTGATTCTTTTCCTATAATAAATAAGGCAACTGTTTTCCCTTTATTATTTGCGAAAACCTTATCTCCTGGTTGTAATTTTTTGTTATCGCGTAGAAAATCTTCTATGTCCTTATAACCTTCTGCTTTTGCTAACTTTATTGCTTCTTTAACACATTCTCTTTCTGTTTTGCATGTGGACATAAAATTTTTATATCCTTCACAAAATTCAAAAACCTCTTTAACCTGTTTATCATTATATTTACTCCATGCATTCTTGTTTAATTCTTTTTCTTCATTTTTCATAATTATTACTCCTTTTTTTGAGAATTTCTAAATTCCATTAAGATCATTCATTCTATTTTCTATTACATCAACCGGTGTAATTTTAGACATTAGTGCATATCTATAGTTAACTGCTGCTGCTTCTATAATAACTGCAATGTTTCTACCTGGCCTAATTGGCACAGTTAACTTTTTCACGTCACTTCCTAGTATGTTCATATATTCATTATCAATTCCTAATCTATCATAATCATTATCATCTTTCCAATGTTCAAAATGCATAACTAATTTTATTTCTTTCTGCTGAACTACTGAACTTAATCCATACAGTGTTGTTACATCAATAATCCCAATTCCCCTCACCTCTAACATACCTATAGTTATTTTAGGAGATCGTCCTATTAATTGTCCATCTATTTCTTTTATATCAACAGCATCATCTGTAACAAGTCTATGTCCTCTTTTTATCAACTCTAATGCAACTTCACTTTTTCCTATTCCACTTTCACCAGTAATTAATATACCTATACCAGAAACATCTACTAAAACACCATGTAATCTTGTTTCAGGTGCAAGTTTATCTGCTAGATATATTGTTGTTTTACTTATAAACTGTGTAGTCACTAGATTACTTCTAACAAACCATATCTTATGTTTTTTTGCTTCTTTAATAAATTCAGGATGTGGTTCTAATCCTCTAGTTATAATCAAACAATTTATATCGAAGCTAAAATACTTTTTCACTCTCTTTTTTCTAAGTTCTATTTGCATATAATCTAAGAAACTCCACTCTGCTTTTCCAATAACTTGGATTCTTTCAGGAGCAAAGTAATTATAAAAACCTGATAATTGTAGTCCCGGCCTATTTATATCATTTACTGAAATCTCTACATCTTCTTTACCTTCCACTAATACTTCTAGATTTAGATCATCTATTAGTTTTTTAACTAAAACTCCCACCTTTTTTATCACCCTTTTTTCTATTTTTTAGGTTCTATCCCCTCTAGTTGTGATCTGAAATTTCTTTTAACATTATCTATATATCTTTTTCTAAGACTTTCTTGTAACTCTTTTTCTTCTTTTGTAAGTTCCCTTTCCTTACTAATTTTGTATAATAAATTAATCTTTTCAACAACATCCTCTATTTTTATCTTTTGAACATCCATTATATTTTCATCCTTTCCATTCCATCTATTTATATAAATTATTTTACCATTTAAAATGATATAATCAACATTAAAATTTTCGACATCACTTGTTTTCTTATAAATTTATGTCGAACACTTGTCTTGTAAAATATATACATTTTTGTTTTTTATTCGGAATACAATAGATAGAAAAATATATTTAAAACCGTTTTGTTCCACTTTTATGCAAGCTTTTGTCATTTATTGTAATATGAAATATTTTTACAAATTTTACTTTCTTGTTTATAATAAATACATGGTAACGACTAAATAAGAAAAACGAGGTGTAATTATGAAATTTTTGGTACTAGCGAAACTTAAATGCAATATCTTATTTAGGAAAGATTTTCTTAATTTATTATTATTGTTCTTTTCACCAAGAAATAAATTTATAATTATCTTATCTCAAAATTTGGACAAACATATTGTTTTATATCAAAAAGAATTACTTTCTGCATATAATTATAAACAACATAATTCCAAATCTATTAAAGAGATAGCTGCTTAGAGTAAATATTTTATTCTAAATATAAATAATAATATTTACGTCATAGCACTTCAAGATAATAAACTTTAAACTTTCTGCTATAACTTACTTCAATTAAATCCCGAAAAACAAATTTGCTCAATTTTCAAGATTGTGTATTTTTCTTATGCGTAAAAAAACACCTCATTACTGAGGTGTTGAATTCAACTATAGTTCCCAACATGCCGTCACTTATATATTCAATACCTGCGCCTCGCAGGTGGGTTAAGCTCAATTCACTCCTGTCCTCTTCTGTCACACTAAGTGATTAAATGAAGCCCGACATTTATGAATGTATTGCGAATCCCGATAATGTCATGTAGGTTGAATATCATAAGCTTTCTCGTACATCTCAGGAATACTATAAGTTAATTATATCATAACTTTTTATATTTTCAAGAATATTTTAACATGAGGTTTTTACTCATAGTAATCGTTTAAAATATCTTCCATTTCTATATCAGTTAATTCATCAGAAAAAGATGCTATAAACTTGAAATAACTAGCATCTCCATTTTCCATTCCAAGTTCTTTATACTTAGCTTCTATTTCAAATTCCTCCATTATATCCTCAATGATTGATTCTACATTATCTACTGCAATATCTCTTAAATACGGAATATAATATTCATTATACCATTCATCACTTTCTGGTTCAAAATCACTTTCTTCAGTTGAATAAGTTTTTGCTGAACTTAATTCTTCTTTATCAAAGTCATAATAAAATCTTATTATTGTATAATTACCTTTTTGTTTTATTTCTTCTATGTCTGCTAAATCATTATCTTCTAAATAGTTTATTATTTCTGAACTCTTCATTAATCTCACCCCTACTTAGTACAATAATTTTTTGTATTCTTTTTTTATTTCTTCAAACACTTTATCATCTTCTACAGCATTTAATTCTTCATTGCCGTTTTCATCTATATCTACTCTAAAAGCAAACATGTCTTCATTTTCTTCACCTATTGGTGATAATAATAAATAGCCTTGTTCTCCTAAATAAATCTTTGCTATTGCCTCAAAATCAACTTTATTTCCATCTTCATCTCTAAATGACATTACTTCTTTTTCTTCCAAAACGTTCACCTCATTTTTTATTTCTAACTTTATTATATGATATTTCATATTTTTGTCTATATTTTTTTAATATTTTTCTACAATTTCTAATTATTTTTTAACTTTTGGGCATATAAATGAAAGTAACAAGTAAAAATTGTAAAAAAGTTCACTGCATTTCTAATATTGCAGTGAACTTTTCAATTTTGAGAGTTATATAAGTTTTTTTATTTTTGGCAACTATAATGCTTTCTGAGTTCTAAATTCTCCAAACACATTATAAATATTTTTATTTCTTGCTTTTGCCATTGCTTTCACTATTGCATATGATATCATACTATCAACACCGTGATGTAATATTGTTCCAACAGCTGTTACTATTAATAATTGATAAACATTAAACCCTATAAAAGGTATTACAACTAACATTTCTAATATTCCATGAATAGGCGCTGTAATAATGGCTGCTTTAGTATAGCTTTTATTTTTCATAATTATTCTTGCTCCAACATACCCTACAACAATATGTGTAGCTGCTCTTGCTACTACAGGCGCTGGTGTTCCCGATATCAAAAAGCCAATTGTAGATCCAATTCCAACTACAATTGCTACAGCTGGTGATATAAGCATTGCTAACATCATCGGTACATGTGCAGCTAGTGTTGCTGTAAATGGTGGAACAATAATCTTTAAGAATCCAAATTGAATAGGAATTATAATTGCGAGCGCTGTAAGTAACCCAGCATATACCATCTGTCTAATTTTATTATTCATTTATTTTACTTCCCCCTTCTTAACTGTATATACACTAGTATACATTATTTATACCACCAAGTAAACATTCCACCCAAAAATTATGTATAATATGCGAAAATTAAATTTAAAAACTTTTATAATGTTGTATTTACAGCACACTGCTTTTATAATATAGTTGTCTTAATTAAATTATATAAAAGATTATAGATCACATTATTTTTATGTAATATATTCATAGAATAAGTGAAACAAATACGTTTAGCATATGCTACACATATATACTAAGGAGATCGTAAAATGGAAAAAATAAACATACTCGGCACTGGTTCTGCTATGGTTACAAAGTGTTACAATACATGTTTAACTTTATCAAGAAATGATGAACATTTCCTTATAGATGCTGGTGGAGGTAATACCATACTATCTAATTTAGAGAAATCAAACATATCTATTAATCAAATACATAATATGTTCATATCACATAATCATAATGATCATATATTAGGCAGTGTTTGGGTTATTCGTGCTGTAGCTCAAAGTATATTAAATAATAAATATACTGGAAACTTAAATATTTATTGTCATGAAACTTCAATTACTGCAATAAGAGCAATTTGTTCTTTTGTTCTTCAAAAGAAATTCTTAAAGTTGTTTGATACTAGAATCTTATTTAATGGAATTGAGGACAACTATACAACTACCATATTAAATAGAACTACGACTTTTTTTGATATACATAGTACTAAAGATCTTCAACATGGATTTAAAACAATATTATCAAATGGTAAATCTTTAACATTTTTAGGCGATGAACCTTACAGAGAAACTGTAAAAATTTATAGTGAAAATGTAGATTATATATTTCACGAAGCATTTTGTCTTTATTCTCAAAGAGAAATATTTAAACCTTATGAAAAACATCATGCTACAGCAAAAGATGCATGTAAAAACGCTAAAGAACTTAATGTAAAAAATATTATTTTATATCATACTGAAGATAAAAATTTAGAAAATAGAAAAGATTTATATATAGCTGAAGGCAAAGAGGAATTTGATGGCAATATCTATATGCCTGATGATTTAGATGTAATAGACCTGGTATAGATTCCTAATGTCTATTTAAAATTATGCTCAAATGTATATAAAACCAGAAATGAAGGTCATGATTTTGCGGAGGTTTTCCATCAGAGTATTTAGCTGTAGATATTTCTTAAGTAGAAGTTGTTCCATTTCCGATTGTCCTGAGTTTGCCTCAGGAGCATGCAGAAATGGGGACAACTTCTACTGCTAGAAATTCACAGTTAAATACTCCGTAAACCTAACAAATGCATGACCTTCATTTCGGTAGTTTATACACTACACTTAATACTACCCTAATATTTTTTTTGCAATTTCTACTGACTCTTTTGCATCTTTTGCATAGAAATCAGCTCCTATTCTCTCCGCTGAATCTGGTGTTAGTACCGCTCCGCCAACAAATATTTTGCCCGCATATCCATTTTTTCTTAAAGCTTTTATTGTTTCTTCCATGCTTTTAACAGTTGTTGTCATAAGAGCACTTAATCCAACTAAAGAAACATTATGCTTTTTCACTTCTGAAACAACAGTTTCAATAGGTACATCTTTTCCTAAATCTATCATTTCATATCCATAGTTTTCCAAAATAACTTTTACTATATTCTTTCCTATATCATGAATATCACCTTTTACAGTTGCTACGATAATCTTGCCCTTTGATATAGACTCAGAATTACTCTTAGCTATTTCAGCTTTTAAAACAGTAAATGCATTTTTTACAGTTTCAGCAGCTTGTATTAATTGTGGTAAGAATAGTTCTCCCTTTTCATACTTATCTCCTACTACATCTAAGGCTGGAATTAAAAATTCATTAACTATTTCAAGTTCTTTATATTCCTTTAAAAGCTCTATAGTTGCTTGTTTTGCTTCTTCCTTTAACCCTTTAACAACTATATATTTCAAATCATGCTCTGAATTAGAATCATCTACATTATTTGAATTTTTGTTATTGGAAGCAACGGTAACTTCTCTATTCAAGTCAATATTAGCATAATTTTCAATATAAACTTCTGCACTCTTATCGTGATTGTATAAAACATTATAAGAATGTATTACGCGAGTCATTCCATTTGCATTAGGATTCATTATAGGTAAATCTAAGCCATTTGCAAGTGCTAATGCTAAAAAGGTTTCATTTATTAATTCTCTATTTGGAAGTCCAAAAGATATATTTGAAACTCCAAGTACAGTTTTAACCCCTAATTTTTCCTTAACCATTCTTACAGCTTTTAGTGTTTCTTGAACTTCTTCTTGCTGTGCTGATGCCGTGAGTACTAAACAATCAATGAATATATCTTCCTTCTTTATTCCATATCCTGCCGCTCTATTTACAATCTTTTCTGCTATTGCAAATCTTTCTTCTGCTTTAGGTGGAATCCCTTTATCATCTAAAGTTAATCCAACAACACTTGCTCCATATTTTTTAACTAAAGGAAGTATTTTATCTAAAACCTTCTCTTCTCCATTCACAGAATTTAATATAGGTTTTCCATTATAATATCTAAGACCAGTTTCTATAGCTTCAGTATCTGAGGAATCTATTTGAAGAGGAGTATCCATTATGCCCTGTATTTCCTTAACTATCTTATGCATCATTTTAGCCTCATCAATTTCAGGTAATCCTACATTAACATCTAAAATATGCGCTCCAGCTTCAACCTGAGAAATAGCTTGTTTTAGAATATAATCTAAATCTTCATTTTTTAATGCTTCTTTAAATAGTTTCTTACCAGTTGGATTAATTCTTTCCCCTATAATTCTTACTCCATCAATTCTTACAACTTTTGATGGTGTACAAATTGCAGAATAATTACTATTTTCTACTCTCTCAAGCTTTTTATCTTTTACTCTAAGGCATAATTCTCTTATATAATCTGGAGTTGTTCCACAACAACCACCAATTACTCTAACACCAGAATGAATAAAACTACATAAAGTATCTGCGAATTCTTCTTTTGTAACATCATACTTTGTTTCATTTCCTATTGATAATGTTGGAAGTCCCGCATTAGGTTGAACCATTACAGGAATATGTGCTAAGCTACATATTCCTTCAATAATAGGTTTTAATTGTTTTGGTCCAAGCGAACAATTGACTCCAAGTGCATCTACTCCCAGACCTTCTAGTACAAGTACCATAGCTTCGGGAGAACAACCTGTAAATGTTCGGGAATTTTCTTCAAAAGTCATTGTACAAAATACAGGTAATTCCGAATTTTCCTTTACAGCAAGTACTGCTGCCTTAAGTTCATATAAATCAGTCATAGTTTCAAGTAAAATTAAATCTACTCCCGATTTAACACCTTGAACCACTTGACGTTTAAAAATTTCGTAAGCTCTATCAAAGCTTAGAGTTCCCATAGGTTCTAGAAGTTCTCCTATTGGTCCAATATCTAAAGCAATATATGTATTACCAATACCCTTTGCCTTTTTAGCAATTTCTACAGCAGCATCTACAACTTTTTCAACTTCTAAATTACAAAGCTTTAATTTAAGTTCATTTGCTCCAAAGGTATTAGTTGTTATTACATTTGCTCCACTGTCTATATACTCTCTATGAATTTCTTCTATTATAGATGGTTCATTTAAATTTAAAACTTCTGGATTCTCTCCAAGCTTTAAACCTTTTTTTTGAAGCATAGTCCCCATTGCTCCGTCAAATATTAATATGTTATCTTTTATATATTCCTTAAGCCCCACAACTTTCGCCCTCTTTTCTAAAGCTACAATTTTCATAATTACTACATTCTTTGCAGCTCTTTTTCTTCTTTTCAATTCCACCATTCACTATTCCTATTATTGCTGTAACAGATTTCCTCGGAAATAACAAATTGTTTTCTGATACTGTAAGTCCTATTTTCTTTTGAGCCTCGAGTGTCCTTAAGAAACTGTTTTGAACATCTAAAGGCAAATCTCCATAACCTGGGCTATATCTAAATGTTATATTCATTCCATCTAAAATAGCTTTTTCCTTAACATCATTTTCTAATATATCACAAACTTCTTCTACTGCTGTTGTAGCACAAGCATCTAATATGAGTGCTTTTGTTAAATTAGTTTTTTCATATAGTCTAGTTCTTTTTTCAACCTCATTGCCTAGTGTCACTGCCATTAATACACATTCTCTTGAATTCTTTAAATGCTCTTTAATATCTTTACCCTTTAAAATCAAATTTGTAGTAATAACTTCTACTCCATCATCGCTTAACTTTATATTTTTATAACTATAAACAACTCTAGGTGTTATTACTTTTTTTATTTCTTCTCTACATTCTTCAATAGTATTACATAGATTTTCATCTATGTCTTGACCTTTGTAACCAAGGTATCTAAGTACCTCTTCTTTATTTATCTCAAGTTCAAAAGCATCCATACATCACTCACCACCTTATTTATATAGATCCCCAACACCTAAGTTGCACCTATTAAATCAAATTGATAATTAAATTTCCATAAGTAAACCTTCACTTTGAGTTTTTTTTCTATAACTTTTACTCTTCTTATATCTACTCCCCTCATTATTATAATATTTTAAGATTATTGTGTAACCAAAAAAGCCTAAAGGTATTCCTTTAGGCTTATAAAAGCTTTTAAACACCTTATCTACCAGTTTTTACACTGCAGGATTTAGCACCATATATATTTTTATAAAAATACATCGGTTGCTGGGTTTCTTCGGGCCAGTCCCTCCACCACTCTTGATAAGTTCTTATATTTAATTTATTATATATTATAAAATTTCATTTGTAAAGATTTTATTCTGACTTTAATCTCTGTTATTAAACCATGTTTTTATCATTACCTAGATGCTCAGTAAAAGCTAAATAATAGAAGTTCATAACATTTTTCCCCATCTTGATAAAAGAAACTTGACTCACAAACCTTGCCTGAGTAAGTGATTCACACTAAATCACTTTTCAAAGAAAGTTAACTAACAAAATTAGTTAACTCCTCATCTTTTTAATAATAATAAAACTATAGAAATCGCACTAAACATAAAGCTTATTAACATTATGTAATTTATAACTTGAACAGTAGAAAAACCTTTTTCTTCCAACCTAAAATGTATTTGACTTCTATCTGCTTGATATACTGGTTTTCCTTCTGAAAATCTCTTGAAAATAACAAATAAATTGTCAAATATCGGTACAGCCAAAGCAAGTATTGGTATAAATAAACTCATAACAGTTGCTTGTTTAAATGCACCATCCAATGCTGTAATACTCAAAATAAATCCTAATAAATTTGCTCCTGAATCTCCCATGAATACTTTTGCCGGATATTTATTATAATATAAAAAACCTAAAATAGCCCCAGTTAATATTATTGATACTAATGCTGATTCAGATTGATTTAATATTATTGCTGCTAAAAAAAATGTTATAGCTGATATTAAAGATAATCCTCCTGCTAACCCATCCATTCCATCAGACCAATTTATTACAGTTGTTACACCGAATATCCAAGTTATTGTGAGCCCAAATTGTATTGTCTGATTTAACTCAGTAAAATTACCTGTAATAGGATTAGTAAATCCTACAAAAACAATACCTGCCTTAAATACTAAAATTGCTGAAAATAATTGAACAACCAGTCTAGGGAATATAGGAAACTCTTTTCCTTTTGTTTTATACCAATCATCTATTAATCCAATTAAGACAATCATAGTTGCTGCTATAAATACAGTTATCTGTTGATTTAAATCATCTCTTACAAATATAAAATAAGAGGTAAAAAAACCAATATATAAAGCTATCCCTCCACACAATGGGGTGGCCCTTTTATGTTGCTTTCTTTTATTGGGTTTGTCTGTAAAATGCAATTTGTTAGCTAGTTTCATAAGAAATGGCATGGTAATTAGTGCAATTAAAAGTGAAACTATCATTGCTAATATATAATCCATCTTTCCTACTCCTTAGTTAAGTCTATGGCAGTAAATTATATCCAACTCTTCCACTTTGGTTTACTTCCTATATGATTATACTATTAAAGATATTTTATATCAATTACAAATTTATTAAAGTTTGAATATAATATTTCACTTTAAATAAAAAAAGTTGCCGTAAAATTATCTTTAAAAATCATTTTACAACAACCTTTTCAAGTGAGAATTAACCTCTTTGTTCAATCATGCTCTTAACTTTCATCAATCTAATTGTAGCCGCTCTTTCATTTTCATCTAATCTCATTCTAATATACTTTATAGTTTCTTGAAGATCTGGAATTGTTCTATATTCAAGAGCATTTACTCGTCTTCTAGTCTTCTCAATTTCATCAGCCATAAGTTGACAAGATTTTTCCACTTCTGCAAGTTCTAGAAGCTGTGGAAGAATTCCATATAGTTTAGAAAGCGTATCATCAAGCTCTGAAGAGGTATTCGCAAATCCATAAGGATATATGCTTCCTTCATCTCCTTCAAACTGTCTCTTGAAATTCATTACCGGAACAGATACACTCATTATATTTTTCTCTTTAACTTCAACTGTAATATGTTCTTTAGGATAAACAATAGCTTCTTCTAAGAATTCAGAACTCATTACAGCTCTTGCCATAACAAAATCTTTTAGTGAACTTTGCAATTGTTCTTCCACTTCTTTTCTTAGTTTATTGTTATATTTAACAAGATTAATGAATTGTCTCATTAACTCATCTTGTTTATCTTTTAAAAGTTTATGACTTCTAGTTGACGCTTGCAATGTCTTTTTTAATTTAGAGAGTTCCATTCTAGTAGGATTGATGTTTAACTTTGCCATAGACTATTCTTCCTCTCTTGGCATGTATTTCTCAAGATATTCATCTCTGATTCTCTTAAGCTCAGATCTTGGAATCATCTTTAATAATTTCCATCCTAAGTTTAGAGTTTCTTCAATTGTTCTGTTTGTATTAAAGCCTTGTGACACATATTCTTCTTCAAAAGCTTCTGCAAATTTGGCTAATTTTTTATCAGTATCTGATAAAGCTGATTCCCCTAAGATTGCTGATAATTCTTTAGCTTGCTTACCTTGAGAATATGCTGCAAATAATTGATTCATAGTATCTGCATGATCTTCTCTAGTCTTGTTCTTACCAATACCCTTATCTTTAAGTCTTGAAAGTGATGGCAAAACATCTATAGGAGGCATTATACCCTTCTTATATAATTCTCTTGAAAGGATGATTTGACCTTCTGTAATATATCCAGTTAAATCTGGAATTGGATGAGTTTTATCATCTTCAGGCATTGTAAGTATTGGAATTTGAGTTATTGATCCCTCTTTACCTCTTATTCTTCCTGCTCTTTCATACAATGTAGAAAGGTCAGTATATAAATATCCTGGATATCCACGACGTCCTGGAACTTCTTTTCTAGCCGCTGAAATTTCTCTTAATGCTTCCGCATAATTTGTAATATCAGTCATTATAACAAGAACTTGCATTCCTCTTTCATAAGCTAAATATTCAGCTGTTGTAAGTGCCATTCTTGGTGTAGCTATTCTTTCTATAGCTGGATCAGATGCAAGGTTCATAAATAGAACTGATCTATCTATAGCACCTGTTGATTTAAATTCATCTACGAAAAATTGAGCTTCTTCAAAAGTAATACCTATAGCTGCAAATACAATTGCAAATTTAGAATCTGAATTTAAAACTTTTGCTTGTCTTGCAATTTGTGCTGCAAGTTGTGCATGAGGAAGTCCTGATGCTGAGAAAACAGGTAACTTTTGACCTCTAACTAATGTATTAAGTCCATCAATAGCTGAAACTCCTGTTTGAATAAATTCTGATGGAAAATCTCTAGCCACAGGATTAATAGCTTCACCATTTATATCTAATCTTTTTTCTGGTATTATATCTGGACCATTATCATTAGCTCTACCCATCCCATCGAAAACTCTACCTAACATATCTTCAGATACAGCAATTTCAAGTGGCTTACCTAAGAATTTAACTTTAGTTCCCTTTAAGTTTATACCAGTAGATCCTTCAAATATTTGAACCATTGCTTTTGATCCATTAATTTCAAGAACTTTACCTCGCCGCATTTCACCAGTTTGGAGTTCTATTTCCACTAGTTCATCATATTTAACACCTTCAACACCTTCAACAATCATCAAAGGGCCAACAACTTCTGTAACAGTTCTATACTCTTTAATCATTTGTTACCCCTCCTTTACTTATAAGATCTTCAATTGCAACTTTTAAATCCACAAAAATTTGATCAATCTTATCTAAATCATCTTCGTGTACATATTTACTTCTTGCAATTCTATCTTTTAGCTCTTCAAGATTTAAAATATCCTTTAAGTAAACTCCGGCTGTAAGCGCTCTTTGAGCTTCTCTTTTATATCCCATAACAAGTTTTAACATCCTATATTGCTTATTTAATGATGTGTAAGTGTCAACTTCGTGGAAACTGTTTTGTTGCAGATAATCTTCTCTTATAGACTTAGCAACGTCAAGTTTTAATCTATCTTGTTCTGAAAGAGCATCAATACCAACAAGTCTTACAATTTCTTGAAGGCTAGACTCTTCTTGAAGCAAAGTCATAGCTTCTAATCTTAAGCTCCCAAAGTCTTCTGCAACATTTTCATTCATCCACTTATCTACCGTATCTGCATATAATGAATATGAACTTAACCAATTAATTGCTGGGAAATGTCTTTGATAAGCAAGTTGTGCATCTAGTCCCCAAAATACTTTTACAATTCTAAGTGTTGATTGTGAAACTGGTTCTGAAATATCTCCTCCTGGAGGCGATACCGCACCAATTGCTGTAATCGATCCTGTTCTTTTATCATTACCTAAGCATTTAACCATTCCAGCTCTTTCATAGTATTCAGCAAGTCTTGATCCAAGATAAGCTGGATATCCTTCATCCCCAGGCATTTCTTCAAGTCTACCAGACATTTCTCTTAAAGCCTCTGCCCATCTCGAAGTTGAATCTGCCATGATTGATACTGAATATCCCATATCTCTGAAGTACTCAGCAATTGTAATACCTGTATATATTGAAGCTTCTCTAGCTGCAACTGGCATATTTGAAGTATTAGCTATAAGAACAGTTCTCTTCATTAAGCTTTCACCAGTCTTAGGGTCAATAAGTTCTGGGAACTCATTTAAAACGTCTGTCATTTCATTACCACGTTCTCCGCAACCAACATAAACAACTATTTGCGCATCTCCCCATTTAGCAATTTGATGTTGAGTAACTGTTTTACCAGCTCCAAATGGACCTGGAATTGCAGCTGCTCCACCTTTCGCAACAGGAAAGAAAGTATCTATAACTCTTTGTCCTGTAAGCATTGGTTCAACTGGATTGATTTTTGCTGCGTATGGTCTACCTTTTCTTACTGGCCATTTTTGCATTAAAGTTACTTTTCTATCACCATTTGCAGTTTCAACAACGCATATAGTTTCAGTAACTGTAAAATCTCCATCTTTGATTTCTTTAATCTTACCTTCAATACCGATTGGTATCATTATTTTTTGTAAAACAACTGCTGTTTCTTGAACTGTTCCTATAACATATCCTTGAGATACTTTATCTCCAACCTTTGCAGTTGCTTTGAATCCCCATTTTCTAGTTCTATTTAATGATGGAACTGAGATACCTTTTTTTAAGAAATTAGACTGAGCTGCCTCCATAAATGCATCTAGTGGTCTTTGTATTCCATCAAACATTGATTCAATAAGTCCTGGTCCAAGTTCAACGCTTAGTGGTTCTCCAGTGCTTGTAACTGGATCTCCAGGCCCTATTCCTGATGTTTCTTCATATACTTGGATTGATGCCTTATCACCTCTCATTTCGATGATTTCACCGATAAGTCCACTTTGTCCAACCTTACAAACGTCATATATATTAGCTTCATCCATACCTTCAGCAATTACTAAAGGTCCTGAAACCTTAATTATTTTTCCGGTTTTCACCTTTTCAACCCCTACCTTTCTATAATATATTAACGCCTACAGCTTTTTCTACGTTATCACTAATTCTTTGCATACCTATATTTAATGTTCCTTGATTGCTTGGAATTAATATTACAGCAGGAAGCATTTCCCTAGCATATCTTTCAATTGTCTCTTGTATACCTTCCGCAACTTGTTCAGTTACAAAGATGACTGCATAATTATCCATAGCCAATTTATCAACAGTTTTCCTAGCTTCATCCTTATTAACCACTGGAAATACGTCTATTCCTAAAGCTTTAAATGCTAAAACTGAATCTTTATCTCCAACTACACCTATCTTCTTAAACATAACTATCACGCAGCCTTTCTCTTACTACTTCCGCAGAAATATTGTTGAGTTTACCAACCATTATAATTCTTATAATTTTTATTTCTGTTTCTTTAGCATAAATATAAGCTAGCAATGGCTCAACACCAAAAGGTATTATTTTTGCATTTTTCATAATATCCATTATAAAATTATCAACTAACTTTTCAAGTAAACTTACTGATTTAGTTTTAGTATAATGTTCTATACCACTTTTTATAAATTCAGCATAATTGCTAAAGGCAAGTTTAGTAGATATATTTTCAACTGCATCATTTATCATACCTAAAAGTTTATCTTTATCTATAGATCCACCTTCAATAATAACTGAATCAAAGAATTCTCTATCTTTATTTTGTTTTTTCACTCTTAAAAGAGTCTTTAAATTTGTAGAATCAATAAGGGCTACTACATATTTATCAACAAATTTATCGTTTATTTCATTCTTAATTTGTACTAATGCTTTAAACATATATTTATCTAATATAATATCAACTATTTGAGGATCCTTAGTCTTTTCAAAACTAGACATTGCTTCTTCAATTGATTCCCTCATAATTGGCTCTAAATCTCTTATATCACTATTTTCTATGGAATATTTTAATTTTGAAACATCAACAGTTCCAACAGGAATTAGCAAATAGGATAAGTCTTCTTTAAGAAACATACCTTTTAAAATAACTTTTATATTTTGATAATCATATTTAATACTCATTAAATCAACAAGCGATTTTACTGGACTTATGTCATACATTACATGAAATACTCTTTTCAATTCTTCACTTAATATTACTTCATAATCTTCTGCTTTTTTAATATTATTCATAAGGCTTCCATACTCTGTTTCTTGAAGCACTTTTAAAGATTCGTTTGCAGAATTTGAATCAATCATTCTGTCAATCTTTGATTTATCAAGGAGTCTTGTCTCATATACTCTAAGTCTTGGTATAACTTGACTAAATTTCATTTTATCCATTAGTTAACCTCCTTAACTAAATAGCACTTTTGCAACATCTGAGCATAAATCATCCTTTAATGAATTAACTAAAGCTTCAAAAGTATTATTCATTTCTATACCATTCTTCTCTAAGATAAATCCACCTTTAAAGTTTCTAGTCTCTTCACATAGAGTTACACTAGCTTTTGATCCAAGTTCCTTATTTATTTCACATACTAAACTCGTTTTGTCAATTTTATTGTATGTATCATTAAAAATAATTTTTTGTTCTCCTTCAATATTACTATTTAATATTGAATCTTTGACAAATCCTTTAAAATCATCTTCACTTAAATTGCAAAGAGCTTCTATACTCATTTGAAAAACTTCGCTTATAACCTCTTGTTTTGCTCTTAATTTTTCATTTCTGGCTTGCAATTCTGCACTTGAAAGTATTCTTTCTTTTCTTGAAATAGCTTCTCTTTCAGCTTTTTCTATAATAACTTTTTCAGTGGCACTAGCTTCTTCTTGTTTCTTGCTAAATATTTTACTTTTTTCTTCTTTGGCCTCTGACAGTATAATTTCTTTTTTATCTTCTGCATCTTTTATTATTTTAGAAGTTAAATTATTTATATTAGACATTATTTTCACATCCTAATCTTACTAAAATACACCATTTACTAATAAGAATGATACAACGAATCCTAATAATGCATATGTTTCAACCATCGCTGCAAGAACAAGTCCCTTAGTATTGTGCTCTGGATTTTTAGCTAATATTTGAATACCTGCTGCCGATACTTTACCTTGAGAAATACCTGACCATAAACCCGCTATAGCAATTGGCATACATGCAAATAACAAATATAAACCTTGTGCAAATGAAGTTTCTGGACTTAATTTAAAAAATACAAGTAATCCTATAACAAATCCATAAAGACCTTGTGTACCTGGTAGTAATTGAAGAATTAATGCTTTACCAAACTTTTCTGGTTGTTCTGATAATAACCCTGCTGCTGCCTCACCTGCTATACCAACACCTTTAGCTGATCCTATACCTGACATTCCAACGGCTAAAGCCACACCTAATGCCCCTAAAATAAATCCCCCGTTATTGTCTACAAGAAACTGAACTAAACTCATTTCCATTTTTAATTTCCTCCTAATCTCTTTTTAAATTAATATATTTATTTGTTGTTTCAAATGGTTTAAACGGTCTTCCTCCACCATCATAAAACTTTGAAAAGTATTCAACATAAGTAAGTCTAAGTGTATGAACATATCCGCTTAATAATGATAATAATAAGTTTACTGTTTGGAATATTATAAATAATAATGGGCCAATAATAAATATTCCAATTGGTCCTGGAACCATTTTTATAATCATATTAATGGCACCTGCAATAGAACCTCCTGATAATCCTATGGCCATAAGTCTTGTATATGATACTAAATCACCTATATAACTTGTAATACCATATAGTTCATATAGTCCTTGACCTATTTTTCCTCCTATTGATTCTGCAGCTCTTCCTTGAGTAAACACTATAAGTAATGCGCCTATTATTGCTCCTGCAATTGATATTGTTTTTAATACAGGTAAATCAAGCATTGAACCTGCTCCTATTCCACCAAGAGACAATAAGGTTATTGTCCAAGATCCTACATCCATAAAAGCGTCTAGCGGCTTACCCATTCTAATTAATACAAATGCCTTTATTGCTAGTCCAAAGAATATTTGTATAACTCCAAATACAAGGGACAATATTAATATTGTCATAAAATCTTTATTTGTATCAATCAAGCCTTTAAATTTTATTAAATCGCCAAATACTGATCCATACATCAAACCAAATACAATTGTTGGAAAACTTAAATACATAAAAAATTTAACCATTTTCTTCATCCCATCGTCAAAATGGAAAAACTTAAGTGCTAAAAGAGTTCCTATTAACATTAATAAACCATATCCTGCATCTGCTACCATCATTCCAAAGAATATTAGATAAAATGGGGTAACAAGTGGTGTTGGATCTAAATAATTATATTTAGGTAAGCTATACATTCCTGTTACAGCTTCAAATGATGAATTTAAATCATTATTTTGCAGTAAAATAGGAACATCATCAATTTCTTCTTCTTTTACATCTTCAAATTTTAAATAATAATCCTCACCTAAAACTTCTTTAGCTATTGTAGTAAATTTTTCATTTTGATTAATAGGCACCCAGCCTTGTATTAGCGTAGTACTCTCCGTTTTCAAAAAATTACTACTAATAGTCTTTCTAGACACTAAATTGTTATAGTATTCATAAGTTAATTTCATCATTTTTATTTCTTCATCATATCTAGCTAATTCTTCTTTTAATATTAATTTATCAGATCCAATAAGTGATATTCCCTCATTATAATCCTGAATTAATTTTAACGGTGTTTCTTCTTCATCAGACTTAAAAGGTCTAAACCCGCATTCTCTAAGTGTTTCTTCTACTATATTTACATTTTCTTTATTAGCTAATATAAAGAAATAAGTCTCTTGATTATCCTTAGATATTATTTCTACATAACAATCATTTAAATTATTTTTAAGCGTTTCTTCATATGGATTACCAACACTTCCTAAAAAATATGAAGTTTGTTTTAATTCTTTTAATGAGCTCAAAGGAGCATTAAAATTTTCATAAGGTTTTAAGTTTTCAAGACTTACTTCTAGCTTTGTCTTCTCATTTTCTAATTTAGCTAATTCATTCTCTTTTTCTTTTAATTTTTCATAGACTTCTTCCCAGTTACTATCTAAAACTTTAGATTCAAGTTCTAACATAGTTAAAGAAATCTTTTCTTGACGTAAAGATTTTATTAATGATTGTTTAGGCACATACTTTTCTAAAAACTGTATTGCAAATTTTACTTTTGATAATTGATCTTCCCACTTTGCCAAATCAGAATCAACTTGATCCTTAGTTAACTCTTTAAGAACTTCATTATTTTCTAGAAGATTTTCATCTTGTAGATTAATAAACTCAGTATTTGAAAAAGCTTGTAACTTTTCAATTAACTCCTCTTTCTTTGATTGAAAGGCTAACAAAGTGAATTTATTCATTTTAACTATTGCCATGAATTTTCACTATCCTCTCAACCACTAATTTAACAGCATTATTTTTTTTGTCCTTTGATATATTTCTTATATCTTCACATTCTTTTTTGCCTTTATCTAATATAGGCATTGCTTCATTGTTACCACTTTGAATAGCCTTGTTAATAATACTATTAGCTCTATCTTTTGCTTTAAACAAAACATCATTATACTGATTTTGTGCTTCTACGAATGATTTTTGAATAACATCTTTTGCTTCAACAGTTGCACTCTTTACAATTTCTTCTGCTTTAGTTTCGAACTTTCTTATTTCTTCAATTGCTTCTAATGCCAAAATATCACCCCCTTATATTTCTCAATTCTCTAAAAAATAAAATGACTATTGTTATATATAGTATTTATTACTTTATAGGTATATTATACATACTATCCATAATTTTCACAACATTTTCAACGTTAATATGTAGATTAAGTTATTTTATTATAAATAACTTTACACCTATACAAACTATCGCATAAAATCTTTAGTAATTTATTTAGATAAAAATTTAACTAAATTTTTATCAATCTCTATTTTATTCATAATTTTTTCATCATAAGTATCTATTGAGTAAGGTAGAACTAATACAGCACGATATAATAATAACGATACTATTTAATCACCATCCATAATCTTTCCTTTTAGATGATAATTATGCCTTTAATTGTAGTTTCGTTAAATAAAATATTATTATTGTCTGCTACAATACATCCGTCTTTCCCCAATTTAATTACAACAATTTGAGGTCCCATAGATAGTAATCTTGCACATACTTTTTCAGCGTTATTTTTACCAAACAAAAATTCGCATTCTGAATTACCAGGATAAACTATTGGATCTTTATGTTCATGGAATTCCTTAAAATAGATAGTTGTCTGTATCTGATTATATATATTTACCTTTAATACATCCACACCTTCACCGCGAACAGTCGATAATAAAAATTGTCCAAGTCAATATTTATAATTAAAAGGACGTCCTTTTGATGCAAAAATGTTAAAGACAAACCTTTAACATTTTTGAAGGTTTGTCTTTATATTATAAGATCTATTAGACTAAATTGTTGATATAAGCATATTAAACTATGTAGTTCTGTTTTTAATTATCCCTTAGTACACAAATTAAGAATATTGTTTCTCCTTATTATATTGATACTCCATATGTATAATATGGGTTAAAAATAATGTGGCAGCATTTTCATTGGTTATTTCTTTTACTGCTATTCTTCCACTTAATTCTGAGCCTTTAGTTCCATTACTATTTAAATAATTTGCAAATATTTCTTCATATGTTCCAAACTCTGCAATTACTTTTGTTTTAAACATGTCATATCCATCTCCACCTACTGCTAAAAAGTCATTAATAGCTACCGTATATTGTTTGGTTAAATCTATATCTTTCTCATTAACTTTAAGCTCTGAAACTCTATTACCGTTTTCCTTAGAAGCATCAAATGAAAATTTTATTCCACTTACTTGCAAAAATCCTCCTTGGTCTTCAGGATATGCACCTACTGATACCTCTAATGCTTTTTTAACATCTTCACCAGTTAATTTAATTACTTTAATTGTATTTCCAAATGGAAATACTTCTGCTAACTTTCCTTTTGTAATTTCACCTGGTTCAATTGTAGTTCTGATGTTTCCTCCATTTACAAATGCTATATCACTTTTTGTTTCATTTTTTATTGCATCTGCTGATAAATTTCCAAGATTGGTTTCTTTATTTCTTACATTTTCTCTTGCTCCATCTAACTGTATATCAGTACTTGCTACAACTTCAGAAAATATAGCATGATTTGCTGTTTTAATTTCATCTACTACAGCGCTTATATTTTTATCTTCTGCTAGTCCTAGATAATCAGTAGCTTTTAGTAGTTTAGCAAATTTATTTGTGACTTTGTGATTATCAATATTTATTTCAACCACGCCTAAATTTTGGTCATATTCCCCAGTTTGTGCTATTAGTGTATTGTTTATAACTAATCCTTCTGGTAAGTCAGTATGGCTATGTCCATCTATTATTACATCAATTCCATTTACTTTTTGCGCTATTTCTTTTGAAGTAACCGTTGAGCTTTCATCAAGTCCAATATGCACTAAGGCAACTATTACATCAGTTTTCTTATCTAATTCTCGAACCATATTTTTTGATACTTCTATTGGATCTTTAAATTCTACATTTTTTACGTTTGAAGGGTTTGTTTTGTATGCTGTTTCAGGAGTACACAATCCAAATATCCCTACTTTCATCCCGTTCATATCAACTATTTCATAAGGTGTTAACATTGTGTTTCCACTCTTGTTTAAAAGATTTGCACTTAGCATTTTAAATTTAGACAACTTACCTAATTCTATAAGCCTATCTGTTCCATAGTTAAAATCATGATTACCTGGAACCATAAAATCATACCCAACAGCATCTAAAATTTTAACAGCATTTTCTCCTTTACTAACATTTATTATTGGCATTCCATGCAAAGCATCCCCTGCATCAACAACTAAAGTATTTGGATTTTTTTCTTTGGTTTGTTTAACTATTGTAGCTATTTTTCCAAACCCGAAACCTCCATCATCAACTAGTACTCTTCCATGAGTATCATTAGTATGAATAATAGTAATTGACGTAGATTCTTTGACATTATCTTCTGCAAAAGTAAAAGTTACATTACTAAAGATTAAAGTTAAAGATAAAATTGAACTTAATATTACTTTTTTTCTCAAAATATCCTCTCCTTATTAGTAAATTTTATTATATAAATAATTTATCCATATATAATCAAAATTATGTTAACTCTATACACTTCTAACACTTATCATTACAATTCGGAAATTTAGTTAATTTAAGAGCTCTAGCTACATTACGCTCTAATTATCAATAATATTCTTTGCATCAAAATGGGACTATCTAAAAGTATAAATTTAATATCTACTTTTAGATAGTCCCATTTATTAATATAGCTCTAACTTGTAATTCTAACATTTTAATGCTTATTTCAGCAGCTACGTTGCATTATCTAGCATTTCCAATGCATATATTAACTCAATATAAATAACAAGTATCAATTATTAGTTTAATTCCTCCACCAAGTAAATATAATGTGATAATGATAAGAAAATTTTAAGTGCTCTCATTATTATAGTTTTTTTGTTTAATCTATAACAACTCTGCTATAGTTTTCATAGTTGCCTCTTCATTTTCTTCATCTATAGATATAATGTTTATTTTTATATTTTTTTCCATTAACATATTTTCTATTTCTTCCATAAAAGTACCTGATTTATCTATAAACTTCAAATCATTTATTTTTTTATCAGTATTTTCCTTGTTTATAAATTCCCCTCCCCATATAGGTGAAGAACATGTCAAATTATATCCACAGCTTGGACTACCATTTATAGCGATTAACGCTTTTATTTTATAATCATTATTAATATAGTCTTCAATTTGTTCTAATATTGGTTCAAATATATTTCTACAATGTTTTCTATAATAAGGAGTATCAAATTGTTCTTTAACATGTCCCCATCTTTTTATTCCATAAATTGTAATTTCAGGACATGGAAGTTGAATTATTCCATAATCGTTATCCATTAAATATTTTATTAAATTGTTTGATGTATTTCTAAATTCGCATAATCCTTCTACTTTTGAGTTCACGTTTAATATACAGTGACTCACAAGTACAATTTTTTTTGTTTTTTTCATGAATTCATCCCCTTACTATATATAATACAAAATCCAGAGTAATTTATGTTTAAAAGATAACTTTTTTCTATCTCCTTTTAAAATATACTCCCTTAGCATTATAGTAATTTATACTTTATATTACAATATTTTTCTGATATACTCATTAATGTAAATAATAATACATTGTTAAAAATGGGAGGTAAAAATATGACAAACAAGAAAACTTTCATTATTATAGTCTGTGCATTTGCAGCCGCAATGAATATTGTATTAGGCACATTAGTTGCACAACTAAAAATTCCTTTAATTTTCCTTGATACTATAGGTACCATTTTTGCTGCAATTTATTTTGGTCCTTTGTATGGTGCCACTGTAGGTGCAGTATCCAATATTATTACAGGAATGATTTTTAGTCCTAAAGATATTCCTTTTTTCTTAGTCAATGTAGTTGTTGGACTAATAGTAGGATACATAGTAAAAAAATATAGTTATAGCTTAACTACTGCTGTTGTAACAGGACTTATTCTCTCAGTTATTTGTCCATTAATAGGGTCTCCAATTGCCATTTGGCTATATGGAGGCATTACAGGTTCAGGAAATGATTTTTTAGTTCTATTACTTAGGCAAACTGGGTCTGATATTTTCACTTCTACTTTTATTCCAAGAATTACAGGAAATATTGTAGATAAAGTTGTATCAGCAGTTTTGGTTTGGGCCTTGATAAAAAAGCTTCCTGCTCAGTACAAGCCAGAAATAAATAATGTTTAATCCTGAAAATTAAAAACTAAATTTATCAGCAAAACAAATTTACTGGAATTAATATACATAATACTAATTCCAGTAAATATTTTATACACACCTATTTTTATTTGATTTACTAAAATATTCATGTAAATATGAATATTGTTATCTAACAGAGCCTTATATTAATTTGATAGTCATGTTTACTATTACAAATCAGTGATAACATATTTTATATATTCTGCAAATAGACATATTCATTATTATTGTTGAACACATAATATGAATCATCTTCTATTATTTCATTGCTTAAAACATATTTTTCTAAATTTACACTGAATTTTTCTAAATGATATTCTTTAAATGAATATTGATCTTTTAGTTTTTCTTTAATGTTCTTCTCTTCTTCTTTTTCCATATCACTTCTTAGAAACTCTGGTAATCCACGTTTCTTGTTAAATATCAAATAGTTAAATCTAACTATCTCTTTTAAATTTTTATTACTTTCCTCTAATATACTTTCATTAAAATCTAAAAATACTTTGTAATACTCTGCATTTCCAATGTTTCTATTAAAGTACCCTTTGTTCTCAAAAAACATTCCTAAACTATAATAAAAATCAAATGGAGAATCAAATTTTCCCTCAAAATATTTAATTATGTAATTAAACTTTAAAGAATTATAATATTTATCTACCATCTCTTCTACTTTTTTAAGCTTTAGCAACTCTTCATAAGAAAGCTTATCTGTTTTTAAAATTTCATATGGTGGATATGGTGAGTATTCCATTCCATATTTATCAGCATCTTCTCTCATGGAAGATCCCTTTAATAACTTTAGAAAACCAAGTTGTATTTCCTCTGGTTTTATTTCATACATATCATTAAAAGACTTTTTAAAAGAGTTATAATCTTCTCCTGGAAGTCCTGCTATTAAATCTAAATGCTGGTCTATATTTCTTAATGCTTCAATTTCTAAAACTTTCTCTTTTATATCAGTAAAATTAACAAACCTATTTATATTTTTTAAAACATCATCATTTGTTGTTTGAACTCCAACTTCAAATCTAAACCTTCCTTTTGGGGCATTTGCTAAAAGTTTTATTTCTTCTTCATTTAATATATCTGCTGATATTTCAAAATGAAATTGAGTATTTGTATCTTGTTTTATTAAGAAGTCCCATATAGCCATAGCAAATTTAGGATTACAATTAAATGTACGATCAACAAATTTAACTAATCTAACTTTTTTATTTATAAAATACATTAAATCCTTTAATACTCTATCAACATCTAAAAATCTAACTCCATGACTTGTAGATGAAAGGCAGTACTTGCAGTTAAAAGGGCAACCTCTTGAACCCTCATAATATACAATTTTATTGCTTAAATCCTCATCTTCCTCATACGGAAAAACTATTTCATCCATAGACATAAGTGGGCGTTTTTCATTGGAAGAAACTACATCATTGATTTTATAATGAAGCCCCCTAACCTCTTCTATCTTAATTTCTCCTAATTTGTATAAAATAAAATCCCTATACGTCTTTTCTCCTTCACCTTCAATAACATATTCCCCTACATTATTTTGAAGAAAAGTTCTTGCATCAAAAGAAACTTCTGGACCACCATAAAGAATTTCTATTTGAGGATTTACTCTTTTTATTAAATTAGCAACTCTTGAAATAAGTTCAACATTCCAAATATAAGTTGAAAATGCTACAATATCTGGTTTTTCTTTAATTATTTCTTCTAATATTCTCTCTTCTCTATCATTTATGGTAAGTTCTTTTATTTTAGCTTCATAATCAAGATCCTTTGTAAAATTCTTCAAATATCTAACAGCTAAATTACTATGAATAAATTTAGAATCAATTGCTGTAATCAGTACCTTCATGTTTAAATTTCTCCTCTGCGTTAACTTTTGTGCTTATTTTTTTGCCTCTTATAAAAAAAACATCTTCCCATTCTTTAGTTTCCTCTATTTCAAAATATTTTTCAAGGATTTTTTTTATTTCTTCAATATTTGAGCTTAAAAGTATATTCAAATTTCTAAATGTGAATTCTCTAACTTTTTCATTAGGCAATATAATCTTTATTTTATTATTAAACACCTTTCCTCTTTCCTTATTTATATCCCAAATAAATATTTCACCACATTCTTTTAAATATAAACTTATTTCCTTAATTAATTTCTCTTTTTCTAAACTGGTCCATATCTTGTTTAAATCAAAGAAGAATGTACATGCATCATATTGTCTATCTTTCAATTCTATTTTAGTATCACTAGATACATAATCTAATGATAATTCATCCTGTGCTTCTTTAGATATATTATATATAATTCCAAGATTTTTTTCTCCAACATCCAATATGTCTCCTTGTAAAATAACATCTTCTAAATCAAGTACTAATGTTTTCCCCATAGCTTTTCCTCCTACTTATTAATATTTGTAGTTGCTTGCGGAATTCCGCAAGCATTGATTTACCTAACTTTTTTCAAGTTAGGTATTTATATTTTCCTCCAGTATGTCAAAATATTAATAACAACAAAAATAAAAAACAAATGGAGGTAAAATAACATGTTTTCACTTAATAAAATTAAGCAATTAAATTTGTTTGATCAAGTTTCCGAATTAAACTATCTTTCAACTAAACAACCAGTAGGTTTTTTAAACTTACTTTCTGATAATTTCGACCTGGAAAGTTTTATTCCAGAATCCTTCTCAAATCACTATTACTCTACATTAGGCCGGGATAGAGATTATAAATTATCTTCAATATTATCTGCACTAATACTAATGCAAATATTTCATATTCCTACTAATGTTTTATTACATCTTTTTCTTATATTTTCTACTGAAATAAGAGAATTCTGCGGATTCTATGATTCTGTTCCTGCTGAATCATACTTTAGTAGATTTAAAACCGATTTTGAAAAAGATATAGCAGATTTATTTAATTCTTTAGTTCCTAATGTAATTGATATTTGTAACGAATTTAATCTTTCATTGCCGGATAATTCACCCTATAAAGACCGTAATTCTATGCTTATATATGATACTTCTGGCTTAAAGCCAAAAGTTAAAGAAAACAATCCTAAGACCCTTGTTTCTGAAATTAATAAGCAAAAATCGTACGCGAAAGCCATTAAGAAGAAAGATTACAATGCATACGCTGCGGCATATAAAAACATGCCTAAATTTTCAGAAGCTAATCCTAGTATAAAATTAGATTTTGTTAATGGTCATTTTGGATATTTTTATAAATTTGGTATTTTAACTAACGGATTAGGAATTCCACTTGGAATAAACTTCTTTGATGAAAACTTTTATTCTTCTGTAAAACAAGAATTTGAAACTCCTGAAGAACAAAAATATGCTTATGATAATGCTTCATTAAAATCAGTTGTTAAGCCATTTATAAATAATCTAAAATCAAAAACTAATTTTCAATTTAAAACTTTTTTAGGTGATTCAGAATTTGATAGTTATGAAAATTTCGGACTTTTAAAACAACTTAATTTTCAAAAAGTATTTATTCCCTTAAACTCTCGTAATCAAAAAAATACTAAAATTAATGATTTAGAATTTAATACATCGGGAATTCCATTATGTCCGCTAACCAAAGAACAATTTAAATCAGAAGGTAGTTGTGGTGGTAAAAACCGAAGCGTACGCTATAAATTCACCTGTCCTAAATCTTATAGGGATAAGAAAGGCAAATGCTATCTTACATGTGAAACTCCATGTACTGATAATAAAAGTGGTCGAATGACTTACGTCTATCCGGATAAAGATTTCAGACTTTATCCAGGTATACAAAGGAATTCCGATGAATGGGCTAAAACTTACAAAATACGTACTATTATTGAAAGAGAAATATCTTGTTTTAAGTTTAATCCTTGCATACAGTCACCCAATACAGTAAATACAACCACTATGCGCTCTGACCTTTATTTAACAGCTATATCAAAACTAATAAACGTTATATTGTCTCATTCTCTAAATAACCCCGAATATATTAGGAGCATTAGAAAACTTATTGCAATTGCAGCTTAATAACATATCCACAAATCAAAATATATTTTTATGATTTTTTAAACCTTTTATTAAAGGTTTTATTGTTATGCTCTTTTTTATGTGGATATGATCTTAATTTTAAAAAATTATCCACAGATTTTATTTTTCTATTTTGCAATCAACTAATTAATATTTGTCCACTAGCTAGAATCTGTAACATTCCAGTATATATGAAATTACATTTGAATCTAATAATCATTCTATAATTATATTCTAACATTTTTTTCCATAAGAATGAATACGTAAAGCTTATTTGTTTATTCTATTCTCAGAAATAATAAAACTGCCTAAAAATAATTATTCAATTATTTAAGGCAGTTTTATCGCTTTTTTTAACTTTAAGCACACTCGAAAATTTGCTTTACAGATTTTTCAATGTACAATTAATACATTTTAGTGTACTGTAAGGATAATTATTTTATAATTTTTTATAAGTTCTTGGTTGCGCTTCGCTCTTTTTTATTTGTGAAATATTCTTATTTTTTCTTAAAAAGTTCTTGGTTGTGCTTCGCACTTTTTTTTATTTGGGCGCACTTTTTTTATTGGTGAAAAGATCTTAATTGTGCTTCGCACTTTTTTTATTTGGGCGTACTTTTTTTATTTGTGTATATTTTGAAATATAATTTAGTTATTACTAAACAAGTTAATATAACTAAAAATGCACCTATAAATATCCAGACTAACTTTGGAAGATTAAATGTTGAGTTTAGATTGTTGCATTGTAATTTATAAATGCATCCTATTCCACTATCTAATATATAAATGTCACCTTCTGAGTATCTTATTCCTTTTATTTTGCTTTCATCTTTTAATTTTAATAAATCAGATTTAATACTGTCTGTATTTATTGCTGCTATAATATTTTCTTTAATATCAAAATATACTTTTGTATTCTGACCTAATATTTTGCCTTCTTTATCTATAGCTAAATACCTAGTGACTCCAACATCTGAATATTGGTAGATAGGTGCAGAAACAATTTTATTAGGAGGATTTGCAATAAGCGTTGAAACCAATTTTTCGCCTTTAAATCTAGGTGAACTTATAGGGTCACCACCACTAAAATCTGGCCAACCATACCACTTTCCTTTGTCTATTTTGTATAAATAATCGAAATCTCTATTTATAGGTCTATCTCCAACATTCTCCATGCCTCCAACAATTCCAATTAATTTCCCTTCACTATCTAGATCCCAACCTTTAATATTTCTTATTCCTGAAGCATATAATGATACCTTGTCATCATCTAAATTTACTTCGACTACACAAGCATTTGCTAACTTTTCTGCTTTTATCCTTTGTCCTTCTTCAGACGAATTTCCATATGGCATAAAAGCACCTGTTTTCTTTTCTCCATAATTAAATCCATTTAATGTTATATCCATAGAACTTTTATCATAAGGGATTTTATCTAAAGAATAATCATTTTCATAAGAAGCTACCCCTGAATTTGTAACAGTCCCTATAGATAAAAGAATCTTTGAATCTTTTATAATTAAATTTCTATCTAGATATTTGCCTTCACAAGGTATATCTCCTAAAATTGATTTTAAATTTTTTTTTTCTAAATCATACTTATACAAATTAGACTTAGAAATAAAATATAATTTATTTTTATAAAAGACCACATTTTCTATTTTTAACGTTTTATCTTGCAGCAGTGTTTCTTCTCTTCCATCGTCTTTAATAACCTTAATATAATTATCATAAGCTATATAAGTATTTTTATTTTCATCTTTATCAAAAGCTATAGAATTCTTACAATTCTTGTATGCAACACTCCAACTGATATTATTTTTTAAAATACTCATTTTATATTGATTAGAAAATTTAAATACTCCAAAGGCTAAAACAACTATTACAATTGAAATAATTAAAAATTTTAGAAACCTTTTCACTTCACTCTCCCCTTACTGTTTTAATTATGAATATGAAAAAATAACAAGTCAAAGATGCAATGTATATTTTGAGTCAGGCACGGAGGTATGTTTTCCTCATAGTGGCTCATTAGGTGAACATGCAGACGACCCATGACGCAAAATAGACTAGTATACTGACTTGTTATTATTTTGAATATCCTTTAAGCATCAGAAATAAATATCCATCTAAATATATCTTATGTATAATGTCTCTGTTAAATTTATATTGTAAAAATAATAAAATAAGACCTCTATTTGAAAATCTTGTTTATATTAGTTGTAGAATTTAAAAATTCATATTTAACTACTTATTTGAATATTCTTTATATTAAGGCACCTTCGGACTGTTGTTTTATTTGATGTGCCTAATTTAAAGGAGTGAATGAACTTTGGATAAAGATAACTTTTTAAAGAATTCTTTTTTACTTATTGTGTCTAATGTAACTACAGGAATACTTGGTTTTATATTTAACATATATCTTTCTAAAGTTTTAGGCGCTGAAGGAATGGGTCTTTATAATTTAGTTATGCCTATTTACAATTTATTTATATGTCTTATGACTGCTGGAATAGTTGCATCGATTTCCAAAATAACTGCTGTCTATAACCAAAAAGGCGAACATAATAATATAGTAAGAACTATTAGGGTTGTTTCTATGTTTAATATATCTTGGGCGTTTTTAATAGGAATTATAGTATTTTTTTCAGCTCCACTAATTGGGAAATATGGTGTCAATGATGTTCGAACTATAGATGCTATCCGAGTAATTTGTCCTGCTATGGTGTGTATTGCTATTTCAAATATACTTAAAGGATATTTTTATGGAACTTCTAAAATTGCAGTGCCAGCTATAATTGATATTTTTGAAAAAGCTATGAGAATTGTAACTGTAAGTTTGCTTATTTTCTTAACTCAAGCTCAAACCCTTGAAAGTATGGTAACCTTGGCTACGGTTGCGTTATGCATAGGTGAATTTCAAAGCCTATTTTTCCTATTCATTTATTATAAATATTCCATAAACAAAATGCCTGTTTCTTATGAAAAATCCGAAAGCAGATTCCAGCTTCTTTTTGATGTAGTACTTATATCAGTACCTCTTCTTATGAATGGATTCTTAACTAATATTCTAGGAACCCTTTCTACTCTTATTGTTCCTAGGCGCTTGATTGTCTCTGGCTTTAGTTATACTGATGCTTTAAGTATGATAGGACGATATAATGGAATGGCACTAAGTATAATTACAATCCCTTTAATTGTAGTTTCTACAATTAACACTCTACTAATTCCAGACCTTTCTCAAACTCTAGTTTTAGGGAAGCAATATGAGGCTTCACTTAGAATAAAAAAAGTTATTAAATTTGCATTCTTACTTGGAATAGCAACTACAACAATTTGTAGTGTAATTCCAGATGCCTTAGGTCAAATGTTTTATGGTAGAAATGATTTAGGATCATATATTAGATTTGCTTCACTTACTGCACCAATATTCTTTCCTGCAGTAACCATGTTTGGAATATTAAACGGACTTAATAGACAAGGTATAATTCTTAGAAACTCTTTAATTGAGGCTATAATTGAATTAATATGTTTATACATATTTACTGCAATCCCTTCAATTAATATATTTGGATATAGTCTAACCATGTTTATAGCTTGTTCAATTGGACTAGTGCTTAACATGTATGAAGTCAATAAGCATATTGAGCTTAATTTAAATAAATCAAATATAATAATATATATCTTGCTTGGATTTTTAACTTTCTTAATTATTAACACAATTTCAAAACACATATTCATAAACTCTCTAATCATAAACAATTTTATGGTAATCGGATTTGTTTTCTTAATATTTACCTACTTTGGAACCTTTGGAGAAAATGATAATTAAAAAATAAAAGATACATTCTTCTAGATTTCTAGATAGAATATATCTTCTATTTTTATTAGGCACAATCAAAAAAAATAACAAGTCCATCTGCTAGCATATTTGGGACTTGTTATTTTCTTTCATGTGCCTTATTTAAGTTTTACTCTTATAAATCTAGGTAGTAAATTAAATATTCTTGGGGATATGCTATCAATATCACTCTTTTTAATTCCACCCAACAATAGCATTATGTATAAGTAAACAAATCCTCCTATTGCAATAATCAATAGTGTTGTAATTCCTTTTAACATAATACCTGCTTTTGTTATTGTTATTAACATTAATGCAGGTGATTTTATGGTAAATATTACCCCTGCCATTACTATTGATGCAGTAAGTGGTTTAATTATATTTCTAAACATATGTATTTTTACCCTAAGAACCTTTTTTAGTGCTCTTTGATTTAAAAACATCGGTATTGCAAACCATAAAAAATTTCCTGCAACTACTCCTAAAATATTTATACTTGGCATTCCTACTAATATATAGTTAGCAATTATCTTAGCAACGATACCTATGCTAAACGTTCCAAGAACAAAATAAAGTTTATTCATACTTTGAAGTATTACAGTTTGTATTTGTACAACTGCCATAAGAATTAGTACTACCGATCCCATTACCATTAATTCAAAGCCTTGATCCGTTCCATATAACAATTCAAAAACTTCTCTTCCTAGTGAAGACAATCCTATTGCCGCTGGTATTGTTATTATAAAAATCATTCTAAATGCAAAAGTTGTTTTTCTTCTTATTTCTTTTTTATCTTTTAATGCCATAGCTGTTACTATTGCTGGTAATACGGTTGTCCCAAGTGCAGTTACAATTATAAGCGGAACTGATAATAATGTTTTATATCTTCCAAGAACTCCATAAAGTACTTGAGACTCCTGCAAATTAAATCCTGCAACTGCTAGCCTACTATTTACATTTACCATATCTACAAGACTACCAAAATTTTGAAGCCCTGAACATAAAGTAATTGGTAGACCATATTTTATTAGTTTTTTAATTATGTGCTTCGTTCTTATCCTTTTATTTGTGCCTTGAGCTTCTATAGAATCCTCTTCAAATCTTTTCTTTCCATAAATATAAACCATGTAAAGACACGCAACAAAAGCGCCTATTGAAGTACCAACAGTCCCTCCAGCACTACCATATTCAATACTTATTTTCACTAAGAAAAATGCACAAGTTAAACTAATTATAATATTTATAACTTGTTCTAGTACTTGAGATATTGCTATAGCCGTCATACTATTTTTACCTTGAAAATATCCTCTATAAGAGGATAAAATGGATGTTACAAATATACTTGGTGCGAGCATTAAAATTCCATAAGATGCCGCAGGATTTCCAATTGCACGTCCAATAGGAAAGGCAAATAGCATTAAGAATATAGTTAGTATTGCTCCAACTAAAGCTAAAAGAGTTCTCGCTATTTTAAGAGTTCTTACAGCATCGTTGGATTTTCCTATAGCTGTAAGTTCAGCAACTACTTTCGCAATGGCTGGCTGAGTTCCTAAATTTGTAACTGCATATACAAATAAAAATACCTCATAACAATTTTGATATATTCCATATCCATCAAGCCCTATTATCCTTTGGAGTAGAGGTATATAAAATACTGATATTACTTTAGTTAAAAGACCTGCTATCGAAAGAATTAAAAAGCCTCTATTACTGCTACTATTGGCTGATTGCTCTTCCATAATTACCTCCTATCTAATTGAAAATTTAAACACATCTTGTTTTATTTTTTTTAATATTGGAGGTATTGCTACTGCTATGGTCTTATTCTTTAAATAACTTAGCTTATCATTAACATTTCTAAAAATTAATTTATAAGCATATAAATATTGATAGTTTAAGCCATATTTATTTTCAAAAAATGAATTTAATTTCTTATCTCCATATTTATTGTCCCCAATTATTGGATTTCCCAAATGTGCCAAATGAGCTCTTATTTGATGACTTCTTCCTGTAATTAAATTAATATCTAAGAATGAATATGCACCATTAGTTTCTACTACACTTATTTCCATTGCTATTCTTTTAGAATTCTTAACTTCTGTGTCATGTACTGTTGATATATTAGTTTCAAGATTCTTTACTATATACCCTTCATAAAGACCATCTCTTACTTTACCTTTTGCTAAAGTATAATAATGTTTTCTTATTTCATCTTCTCTAATAGCTTCGTTTATGCACTTTAATCCATCGAAACTCTTTCCAAAGATAATTAAACCAGATGTATTTCTGTCTAATCTATTACATGCTGCTGGAGTGAATGTCAATTCATTTTCTGGCACATAATCTCCTTTAGCATTCAAATATGAAAGAACATAATCTGTAAGTGTTGGTTCTTTACTAGTATTGCTATCTGAATGAACTAATACATTTATCCATTTCTCAAGTATTAACATATTTTCATCTTCATATGCAATTTTGATTCCTTTCGGATCAACTTTAATAAACTTTTCTGTTTTATCTTCTTTCTTACTTTGTATGTATTTAATTTCTACTATATCGCCTTCTTGCAAAAAGTACTTTTCATTTTGCTTTGCACCATTGACTCTTATATCTTTTTTTCTTAAAGCTTTAAAAATTGCACTTAAAGGTACATCCTTTAACAATTTTCTTAAGAATTTATCTAATCTCTGACCTGCTTCATTTGGGCCTATTTCTATTTTCAAATATAATCACTCCTAATTTTTCAATGCACAATTGACAATGTACAATTGTGGTACAATTTCCTTTGGAAATCGAATCATTTTATATATTAAATGCCAAGGCATTTCTTATTTTTCTAATTGTTTCAAATCCCACAGGATTTGGTCCCTAATTGTTCATTGTACATTGTAAACTGTACATTGTCAATTGAAACTACTTTGTTAAATAGTTGAATGCTGCCAAAGCTTGAATAGAAACTCCAATTGGTAGACAATCTTCATCTATATTAAATAAATTGCTATGAGCAGGTTCTGTAGTTTTCTTTTCTTTGTTACCTGATCCTAAGAAATAGAATGCTGAAGGCCTTTCATTTGCAAAGTATGCAAAACTTTCAACTCCCATTTTAGGTGCCCTTTGCTCTAAAACATTTTCCTTACCTATAACTACACTTGCAGACTCTGTTATTAAATCTACAAATTCATCATTATTATAAAGACAAGGATAACTTTCATCTACATTTATTTCTGCCTTTGCCCTTGACATAGTTGCAATTCCATCTACAATTTCATTTAATCTTTTTATAGCAAATATTCTATCTTCCTTAGTCATTGTTCTGATCATTCCACTTAAGGTAGCTTCTCCTGGAATAATATTTTGAGCTGTTCCTGCATGAAGCGTTCCAACAGTTATAACAATTGGATTTACCGGAGCTATTTCTCGGCTTACTATTGTTTGAAGTGCTATTACAATATGACTTGCTATAACTATAGGATCAACAGTTGTATGAGGTGATGCTCCATGACCTCCTTGACCTATTATTTTTATGCTGAATGGATTTGATGCAGCATTAACCACACCCTTTTTTATTTTTATAGTGCCACATTCTGTTTCTTCATCCACATGAAGCCCAAGAATACAATCAACCCTTGGATTTTCTAGAATTTCTTCGCTTATCATATGCTGAGCTCCACCTGTAGTTTCTTCTGCTGGTTCAAATAATAACTTTACAGTTCCTGAAAATTTGTCTTTATTATCATTTAATATCTTTCCAGCACCCATAAGTATTGTTGTGTGAGCATCATGACCACAAGCATGCATCTTACCCTCAATCTTAGACTTAAAATCACAAGTTTTCATATCTTTAATAGGAAGTGCATCTATATCTCCTCTTAAAGCTATAGTTTTATTATTTCCTTCTTTTGTCCCTTTTATAATTCCACATACTCCTGTTTTTGCTACTTCAATATACGGAATTTCATTAGCTTTTAAGAAATCTTTAATAACTTTGGATGTTCTAATTTCCTCAAATCCGATTTCAGGATGTTCATGTAAATCTCTTCTTATTTGTATAAGTTCATCTTTTATATCCTCAGCTTCTTTTTTAAAATCTATCACTCTATTAGTTCCTCCATAATTCATTTTTTTATTTTCAAAACAAATACTTCATACTACCAACTTAATTCTCATACATATTAAATAAAATAACAAGCCAAAGATATATATTAAATAACACTCCAAAAAACTTCTATTATATCTCCGTCTTTTATGTTTGCTGTATATGATGATTTTTCTCCATTTAAATTTAAATTAATTATTCCTTTTGCTATTGTTAAATCAAAATCTATATAATCAAATATATCTACAATTATATATTGTAATTTTCCCTTTAATGTTGTATTTTGTCCATTTATATTTACTGTTATACTAGAAAATCCTTCTTTAGTAATTGCCACTTCATTTTGAGTTGTCATTTCAGTTTTATTTGGATTATTAATATAGTCAAATTTTATATTTTCATCATTATTATCTTCTGTTATATCATCTATATTATTTTCAAAATCTTTAACCTCTTCTGACAATTGACTTTCTTTAGGATTTTTAATTTGTTTTATAATATAATCTCCTTCGCAAATTTCATAATTGTCTTCTAAGATGCTTTCCTCTTTAAGTAAATTCACATCCTCTTTTAAGATATATTTTTTAAAATCACATACTTTGCAAGGCAAAAACACTTTTACTTCATCACCATTGCTTATTACATAATCTAAATCTCCTTTTTTCCCATTAACAAATATTACCGGATCGATATTTATAATTTTTCCATCTAAATAAATAGAAATTGAATTTATGTTCTTAATATGCTGTGATAATCTTGGTTGTGAATCTTTTCCATTCTGTGCATATTCTAATGTAATATTATCACTTGCTTTTACTTCTGTTTCAAGAGTTGCTTCTTGCCCATTAATTGTAATTTTAGCATTAGTTCCATATTCACCAAAAACAATTCTTTTACATCCATTATAATTAAATCTAACGCTTTTCCCATTTTTGCTTATTAATAATGAAGGATTTATTCCAGCTTGAAGTAATACATCCATTATAGTATGTTTATGAGAATTAAATAAACTAATTGGGTCATTATTTAAAATCACATCAATAAAATCATTACCTAAACTTCTTATTGCAGTTAAAGCTATTCCAAGAACAGTTACTCCAGCTGAACCCAATACATTGTCTGAAACACATTCTGTAACTGCTTGTCTATCTTTAATGGCAATTCTTTGAGGTTGCAATTTCAACTTATCTGCAATTGTTTCTAAAATACCTGGTGTGTGCGCTCCACCACCTACTAAAAACACAGCACTAGGAGCTTTGTCACCATTTAATTCTAAAATCTTCTTAGAAATTTCTTCCGATACTTTATTAACTATGACACTAACTAATTTAAATACATTTTCTGATAATATTGTATTTTCAATACCAAAAATATCAGTATATGTTACTTCTTTTTCTTTTCCAATAGATTTTTTTATATTTTCAGCAGTATTAAATTCAACTAAATATTCTTGAACAATAGCTTCTGTAATTTCATCGCCTGCCATTGGAACCATTCCATAAGCTGAAATGCTTTCTTTATAGCTTATTGCTATATCTGATGTGCCCGCACCAATATCTACTAATGCAATATTTAAAAGTCTTAAATTCCTTGGGATTGCAGCTTCCATTGCTGCTATTGGTTCTAATGTTAAATTTACAACTTTTAAATTAACCTTATTCATCACTGAATAAAGAGAGTCAATTACAGATCTCGGTAAAAATGTCGCAATAACTTCTTCTCCAATATTTTGACCCTTATGTCCAATTAAATTAGATATTAAAAATCCATTTAAATAAAAACTTTTTACTGAATAACCAACACAATATAATTTTCCTTCAGTTGTAGCAGCTATTTCTCCTTCTGCTTTTTTTACAGCACTTAATTCAAGACTTCGTACAATTTCTTTATCCACTTCTTCATCTTCATTAAGTTCAATATCTGCTTTTATATCAACCGTTCTTAAAAATCTACCTGCTGCTGCAATAGATACTTCATTTAATTGTATTTGAAGTTCTTCTTCCAGATAAGCTTTAACTTTTTGAACAACTGATGCAACTAGCGTAATATCATGTATTTGACCATCTATCATAGCTCTTTCTTCATGTTCTAAGTATTTCTCACATACTACGTGGAACTTCTTATCCTTTATTATACCTACTGTTCCTATAATTGATCTTGTCCCTATATCTAAGGCAAAAATTATATCTTTTTGATTAAATCTTTTCAATTCCATATAAACACAACCTTTATTGCTTTATTTATCCGATAGCTAGCATCCGTAACACTCCCACCTTTTCAAGTGGGATATTATATCTTCTTGTTATCTTTTTATATGCCTAAATCTACTATAAATTATATATTATATACTAAATTCATACAATCACCTAAAGGATTTGTTTACACTTTTTTCTATAAGGTTCAACTAGATTCAAGTAGAATTTTATATTCTATGTAAATTTAGTTAAACTTGTAATCTTAAGGATTATCTCACCTATTAAAACAAAATATGAGATAATTCTAACTTATTTACTTATTGTCCTTCCTCTGCTAAAATAATATAGTCATGATAAATGAGCAATTAGCTATACTAATATATTTAACTACTAACACTTATGTGAAATCTGTAAAAATTATTTAAGGCACTATCATACTAATTTGTTATTCTCTTAAATGTGCCTAAAAATTAAAAAGGTGGGATAATATGCAAAATAGATCTAATACATCTTTATTAAAAAATACGTATTTAGATGCTTATCATGCCGTAGAGGCTTGTTTAATACAGCATAATTTTGGTCTTTTATTTTCAAGAAAAGTAGAAAATCAAGTTTTTGATATTATGATTACAGCTCAAAATCAAAAAGTTCCAGTTAAAAAACTAGAATGTCATAAAGATTTGAATAAATTTTGTGATGATTTAATAAATGAATATAATAAATCTATTTCAATTATGCAACAAATTATTGAAGGAATATTTACTTTTTCATTACTCGTTTTCTTTTTTACTTTACTAGATGTAATATTTGAAAAAGGAGTATTAAAAAGTACATTAATAACTTGTCTATTAATCTTCATAGGATATTTTATTTCAAATACAATTTTAAGATTTAAAAAAAGTGTTACTTCTAAAATACGATCCCTTTTGATTTTGGGGATTGTACTAATCCCGTTTGTGTTAATGTCTTTCTTAAAAATCAAATTTGATTTATTAACTACAACCTTATCCTTTCCTAATAGCCTATTTTTAGTTCTATTAACTTGTGGAATTTCAGTAGTTTTTTACTTAATACTTTCAAAAAAATATGATTTATTTATATTTATAAAAAGTAATTAATTTTACCTAAAATATTTAATAATAATAGTTTATTTCTATTCTTTATGTCTCTAAAGCATCTATATATAATAAAAAGATAGCAGATATGTTTATATAAAAAACTATCTACTATCTTTATTTTCACATTTAAATTTTGGGTTTAAAACTGACTATAAGTATATATCTGAGAATTCAATATCTACTGTTTCAGTACTATTTTTTTCACAAAGTATATGTTTTCCTATGTCCGAGGATAGTTTGTTGTCTTCACTATCAAAAGGAAATGTTACTAAAAATTCAGTTCCCTCATTAAGTTTACTTCTACAAGTTATAGTGCCCCCTTGAATTTCCACAAGAGATTTTACAATAGATAAACCTATACCACTACCTTCATTTTTTCTAGATAAACTTGTGTCAACTTTTTTGAATCTCTCAAAAACTTTTTTCTGCATTTCTTCTGGTATACCTATTCCATCATCTTTTACACTAACAACCATGTTATTTTGATCTGTTTTATAGATATAAACCTTAATAGTACCATTTTCTTTTCCATACTTCACTGAGTTAGATAACAGATTTAACATTATTCTTTCTATTGAATTAGCATCAAATTTGAAATATAATTCTTCCATTTCTGTATCAAAAACTAAATTTATTTTCTTATTTTCCGCATAAGTTGTAATTGACAAGGTTATATTTTCAATTATACTTATAATATTTCCAACTACAAATAATGGTTTAAAGAAACCAGCTTCTATTTTGGATAAATCAATAATATTGTTGACTAATCTTATTAATCTCAAGCAGTTTTGTTTAATTATTTTATTATACTTTATAATATCATCTATGGTTAAATTGTCATAATATTTCATTTCCATTTGCAAAACAGAATAAATAACATTTAATGGAGTTCTTAACTCATGAGATATATTTGTAAAGAATTCATTTCTTTCTTCTAATAAATGATGTTCATTAATTACTTCTTTCTTATTATAATCAATGCAGTTAGACCATACATTCAATCCGTTATAAATACATTTAGCCATAGTTTTACAAGAACCGTAGCCGCATGCTGAACAGTTAATATTTCTCGACTCTTCACTTAGCTTGTTCATTTTAATGAATATTTCATCATATTGTTTATCAGAAGGTTCAATTATATCATCAACAATAATATTTTTGTTATATAATCTTTTAAAATCTTGAAGTTTTAAATTTTTATCGAAATAATTATGTAACCAATTAAATTTCTTCCGAATTAACTTTCCGCCTTTGTCTGTTTTTTTTATCTTCTTTAGCTTATCGAATTTATAATCAACTTCATCTATAGTAGTAGAATTTTCATACTTATTACAGGTGCCTGTACCAAAATTACAACCGTAAGAACAATTAAGAATATCTACAACTAATGGTATTTGTTTGTTGCTTTTTAAATTGTTATTATAGTCTTCAAGGTATTTATACGCATTGTGTGGACCGTTTATTTGTCTTATCCAAGCATCTTTTATATGTAGCTCAATATTTTCCTTAAGTCCTCCTGGTCTGCTGAAAAGAAACCCTAAACTACATCCTATATCATCAAATTTACCTTCCTCATATTGAGATAAATCTATGTGCTTAGCTTCCAAATATTCTGTAAGTTTTTTAAAGGTTACATTGTATTTTACATAACCATACGTATTTATATCATTAATTTCATCAGCTTTTGCCACACAGGGAGATAAAAATGCAATATCATCATGTATATTGGCATATTTTTTCATATAAATAGCTGTACACATCATTGGACTATGTACAGGTGCAAGTTTATCAATTAACTCTGGTTGATATTTTTGTATGTAATTAACTATTGGAGGACATGGTTGTGCTATCATGGTATTCAAATTATCTTTTTTCATTGTTCTTAAATATGCCCAAACAGTTATATCAGCACCAAAGGATACATCATAAATAAGGTTTACCCCTAGATTTTTTAAGTAACCTAATAATTTTTTATATTCATCAAAGTTTACTATAAGAGATGGCGCAGCAATTATTGATATTTTCTTTCCATTGCATAGATCTTGAAAAAATCTTTCTGTATCATCTTTGAAGTCTCTAGCATTATGATCACAAACTTTAATACATTTTCCACAATGAATGCATTTTTCAGTATTTATTTTTATTTTATTATTTCCATCAACAAGATAAACAATGTTAGCACCAGTAACTGGACAATTAGTAAGGCATTTATTACAGCCTACGCACTTTTCCTCATTTGAGTATATTTGTTCTACAAAGTTGTACATTTATAATTCCTCCTAAAAGCTAGTGAGTTTTATTTGGAGTTACTAGAAATTATTGTCTACACTTAACAAAAACTACTTTGAAATGTTTACTGTTTTTGTCATACATAACTCTCCTTCAATTAACTAGACTTTGCACTTTAAAGGGACAGTAAATAGTTTTAGCGTTTACACAAAACTATCTACCGTCACTTATTATATTACTATTTCACCCAAGCACCATTTACATCCAGCTTATAACCATCTATTGTAGTATTTTTAGCCATCTTTCCTGATGATTGTAGGTAATACCAATTTCCATCTGCATCTTTAATCCAACTTATTTTCATTTTTCCATTGTTATCTAAGTAATACCAGTTTTGATCTGTATCTCTATACCAACCTGTTTTCATTTTCCCATAATCATCTAAATAATACCAGTTTTTATCCGTATCTTTCAACCAACCTTTTTTCATATTTCCATCGTTATCTAAATAGTGCCATGCTCCATTTTCATTTTTCCATCCTTTATGAAATCCATTATTTCCAGTACTATTTTTATCTCTCCAACCGTTATGAAGACCATTGTTTCCATCAAAATTACCTTTTTCTTGTGTTGCATCTGTTCTAACAATCTTTAAATTGTATGTTTTTGTATTATCGTCATCTTCAGTATTTTCTACTTTAATTGTATATTGATTATAATCAGAGCTAGAATAGACTTTATTCTCATCATATTCATCTTTATATACTCTTACTTTAAATGTAGTTGTTGTTTCTGATGAAATAGTAATATCATCATTCACCTTATATACAGTATTAGAATTTTCTTTAAATATTCTTATATTATCTTCATCAGCTCCATGTATACCCTTTATTACTACGTTACTTGATGAAGTATTGGTATAATATGTTCTGTTGACTTCTAAATCACCTGATAATTCATGGTCATAATCATTATCTTCATAAAGATCTAAATTACGTCCACTCGAAGTAGCTAATTCTAAGTCTGTTAATTCATTGGCATCTAATGTTGAAGCATGAGCCTCTGTTGTAAATATATTATAGTTTGTTTGACCTACTACTGAAAATGCTCCTATTGTGAGTGCCATAGCAATTGTACGTTTAACATTTTTATTCATATATCTAGTCTCCTCCTCTAATTTTAATATGTTATATACATAAATATAGTCAAATATTTTTAACAACATTATCCATAATACATACTAGCTTTTTAATACTATTTGTTCATAATGTGTAAATTTATTATTTTAATTCCTAAATTTACCTCATATAATACATTTCGTAATTCTATTAAAAATCTGACAAACTAAATAATAAATATATACATTTTATCTAACAGCATTCACAACTTTGAAAGTTTTATAGTCATTTTCATTTTGCAATAAAATCATTCCACTACTTATACTAAATTTTAACTAAACAAGGTATGAAACAAATTTATATTCGCAAGAATATTACCATATATGTATTGGTAATTATATCTTCTGTATCAAATTATTATCAATCAATACCTTCAAAGAAAAACTCCTTAGAGTATTATCAAAACTTATTGTTAATTTATCATCATTGAGTTCTTCTACTTCTCCAATACCATAAGCCTTATGAGCTATCTTATTACCCACTTCATAGCCATAGGTCTCCACAGGCATATCATTTAGTTTCCCCTCAACTATGAATCTTGAAACATCCTTAAATTGCCCTTTTCTATTTCTTGGAGAAAATAAATAAAGCTCATCTATTGCTCTTGTTATACCAACATAAAATAATCTTCTTTCCTCTTCTAAGTTTTCTTTCATACTAGATGCATGAGGGATTGTTTCCTCACAGCAATTAATAACATATACATTTCTAAACTCCATGCCTTTTACTCCATGTATAGTACTTAAGATAACCCCTTCTCTTTTTGTTTTTTTCTTACTCTCTTCTATAGTTTGTTTTATTTCTTCAATATGTTGCAAAAATTCAAAAATAGTTTTAAAGCTTTCTGCTGATAATTTAAATTCTTCTATTATGTCTTCTAAGTCATCGCTACTTTGATTGAATTTTTGAGCATATCCTTTTAAGTGATCTATATAGCCTAAATCCATAACTATATATGCAATTGCAGATGATAATGACACTCTGTTTAAGTAGTGTATATCTTTCCTTAAGTCATCAAGTTTTTTCTTTTGGAAAGGTGGTGTGTCTTGTTTATCAATTAATATTGTAAATGGATTTTCTTCTTTTACATAATTTTTTATATAAGCAATGTTACTTTTACTTATATATCTAAAAGGTTTATTTATTATTTGCAAAAAACTATTTGTATCAAATTGATTAATTGATAATTTTAAATATGCAATTAAATCTCTACATATAAAATGTTCAAAGAAATTATATTCTCTATCTAGTAATGTAAATGGAATCTTTCTTTTTGTTAAAACGTCTATCATTGTCATAGACTCCATATTTGTTCTATATAATACTGCATTGTCTTCATAAGAAATACCCAACTTTTTATTTTCTATAATTATATCTGTTAAGCTTTCAGCCTGCATTTTTTCATTATAAGGACTAAACCATTTAATGATTCCATAACTATCTTTATTCCACTTTATCTCTTTATTGTTTCTTTTTTTATTGAAGCTTATTACATCTTTTGATTTATCAACTATATTCATTTTGCTTCTATAATTAATTGATAAGTAATATTTTTTACCATTTTTAAATATCTTATCAAAACTAACCATATATTCAGGCTTTGAGCCTCTAAAAGAATAAATGCACTGATCCTCATCTCCAACTGCAAAAAGGTTATTATTTTCTCCATCATTTATTAACTTTAAAAAGTCAATTTGCATTTCATCACAATCTTGAAATTCATCTACTAATACATATTTAAATAATTTCCTATATGCTAAAAGCATATCTTCATCTTTTTTAAGTAATTCCAATACTTCTATCGCTAAGTCATCAAAATCTCGTTTATTATGTTCTTTTTTATATCCTTCATACTTTTCTAAAGCTTCCTCAAAAATTTCTTTTGTAAGAGTTGGTTCGAATTCATTTAATGAAGCTCTAGAGGTTTTATATAAAGAAATATTATTTATTGCCTCTTTTATTTTATCTTCATTAACCTCATCAAAATATTTGCTTAAAACATTGCTAACTATTTTATGAGCAATACCACCTTCTATTATATCTATGCTTTCCCCACACCTTAAAAGCATCTTATAAAATAATCCATGAAATGTTCCAAAAAATGGAGATGTATTTTTATTAAAAGCATCTTGATATCTCTTTTTCATATTTTGAGCTGCAGCCTTTGTAAAAGTTATTACTATTATATTCCCATTAGAAACTTTTTTATTTTCTACTAGGTGATTAACTTTGTTTATTATAACTGTTGTCTTACCTGAGCCTGGTGCTGCAACTATCAAAGCATTTTTTTCTTCTGCTTGTACTGCACTCATCTGATATTTGTCAAGGTTGTACCCCACTATTTAAATCCTTCTTTCTTTTCACTTAGGAACGTTTAAAAATAACAAACCAGCATCTTATTATATTTTGTGTGATGCAAAATATACATAGCATCTTTAACTTGTTATTTTCTTTCATATGCCTTATATTAATTTTAATTATGTTAAATTTAAATTTTCTTGAATATACTTTATTTCTTATTCATATCTAGATTATCTATATTCACTTTAAATTCTGCCCATAATTATTATTTCTAAATAAAACTCTGAACTCCAAAATTCTCAATTTTTTCATGTTTTGGTTATGCTTTATGCGTTTTTCCTATGTGATAATTCTTTAAATTCAACTTAAAATTTTGAATATTGTTATTTTTATTTTGAAAACTTCAATAGATGTCAAACTTTAAGTTATAATCAACTATATTGTAATCAAAGAATTATAGTTGTACAATAGTTTTATATATTTTTATTTATAATAAAATTATACAACTATTATTAAAGAGAAATTATTTTATATATTTTATTCAAAGGAGATTATTATGAATAATAAATCTAGTTTCAATGTAAAAGATGAAAGAAACTTAACAATGTTAGTTGATTTTTATGAATTAACTATGGGCAATGGTTATTTTGATAAAGGACTTCAAGACAAAATAGCTTATTTTGACATGTTTTTCAGAAGAATTCCTGATGAAGGTGGCTATTGTATAATGGCTGGTGTTGAGCAGTTAATAGAATACTTAAAGTCTTTAAAATTTACAGATGATGATATCACTTATTTAAGAGATAAAAATACTTTTTCTGAAGAATTTCTTGAATATTTAAAGAACTTTAAATTTAGTTGTGACGTTTGGGCAGTTCCTGAAGGAAATCCAGTATTCCCAAATGAACCACTTGTAACAGTTCGTGGACCTGTAATTCAAGCACAATTTCTTGAAACAATGATTCTTTTAACTATAAATCATCAAACTTTAATTGCTACAAAAGCCAATAGAATCTGTAGAGCTGCTGAAGGTCGTCCTGTAATGGAATTCGGTTCAAGACGTGCTCAAGGATATGATGGTGCAATTTACGGTGCCAGAGCTGCTATTATTGGCGGTTGTAGTTCAACAGCTTGTACTCTATCGGATAGAATGTTTAATATCCCTGCTGTAGGTACCATGGCACATAGCTGGGTTCAATTATATGATACTGAATATGATTCTTTTAAAGCTTGGGCTGAAATCTATCCAGATGACTGTGTATTGTTAATTGATACTTATAATGTTGTAAAGTCAGGGATTCCAAATGCAATAAAAGTGTTTGATGAAATTTTAAAACCACTTGGTAAAAGACCTAAAGGTATCAGAATAGATTCTGGTGATATTACTTATTTAACAGGCAGATGCAGAGAAATGTTAGATAAGGCTGGCTACGAGGATTGTAAAATAGTTATTTCCAACTCTCTTGATGAACATATTATAAAAGATGTTTTAGATCAAGGTGCAAGTATTGACTCTTTTGGCGTTGGAGAAAGACTTATAACAGCAAAATCTGAACCCGTTTTTGGTGGTGTTTATAAATTAGTTGCATTAGAAAATAATAATGAGATAATTCCTAAAATTAAAATAAGTGAAAATGAAGAAAAAATAACTAATCCTGGTTTTAAAAAAATAATAAGAATCTTTGATAAAAATTCCCATAAAGCATTAGCTGATTTAATTACCTTAAGAGATGAAAAGATTAATGAAACTGAGCCTTTAGTCTTATTTAATCCTATTCATACTTGGAAGCGAAAAAAAATCAAAAATTATTATACTAAAGATCTTCAAGTACAAATATTCAAAAGTGGGAAGTGTATATATGAATCACCTAGTGTTTTAGATATCAAACAATTCGCTAAAATTGAAGCTGATAAACTTTGGGCTGAAGTACTCAGGTTTGAAAATCCTCATACTTATTATGTTGATTTATCACAAAACCTATGGGCTTTAAAACACTCTTTACTTCATAAATATACAGCTTCATATGAATCACAAGATTAAGTGTAAGTGAGAATCCAAAATAAATAGAGATTATAATATCTTAAATAAGATATTATAATCTCTATTTATTTGTATTTAGTAGTTAATATTTATAATTTTCTCATCTTCATACATGGATAAATTCAGAAAATTATAATCTTCTTTTATACTATCTTTAAAATTCAAACTACTTGATTCTGTGCACTCCTGAAAAATGCACTTTTCACCATCTTGCCCTTCTGATGATTCACCTACTAATATAGGACATTCCCTATAGCATTCAAATGTTTCTATTGCTGTTGACCAAAATGGACACCTACCCATAAACCCCGCCATCCTTTTCTTATCTCTCATAATTCATGAAGTGATTCTTAGCTTCAAATAAAATCTGTTAATAGTGACGTATAATTTTCTGTATCTGAAACTTAGACAAACTTATACCCCCAAGGGTAACAATGTGACCTAGATAGAGTATCCCCTCCACGTTATGCAACCGTTATCTGCCTCTAAAAAAAAGTAGAATAATTGCGTATGCAAGCGATGAGATAAACCTCACAATTTACAATTCCATTATATTACATATAATGTGAAAAGTAAAGATTTTACAATAATAATTGCATAATTAAAAAAATAAAAGAGCTCCTCATTTTATAGAGTGCTCTTCCTTAAAATATTATCCTTAAATGTTCTAATTATTCTTAAAAACAGAAATGTTTATAAGCTCATTTTGGAAAGCTCTAAGTAATGCTTTTTCCAAAACTTTCTCTTTATCAAAATTTTCTATATCCTTACATTCTGCGAAGACTTTATTTTTTTCACCTCTAGCACTTTTATACGTCAAAGTTACATTTGGCTTATCATATTCTACTTCTAATATCTTTATTCCCCATGATATTTGAGCGAAATCACCATCAACTGTTAATTTTGTTAATTCCTTTAATTTAGTATTATCTTTGCTTGGATCCTTTATTACTATTAATTCATCTCCAACTTTATATTTGCACATAAAAATACGCCTCCTTATTATTTATATATTTATACCATCGGTTATATTATTTACACTCTGTAATAAGATTACTCTATATTTATATAATCTCTAATGAATGTTAATAATTTAACATTCGTACTTTATTTATATTTTAACAGATTTTTTATTAAAATACAATATCTTTTAATTATGAATTGAACTAATAATCTTTATAATTTACTATTTCTTAAAATCTTTATTGATTTTTAAAAACAGAAATATTTATAAGCTCATTTTGGAACGCTCTGAGTAATGCTTTTTCCAAAACTTTTTCTTTATCAAAATTTTCTATATCCTTACATTCAGAAAAAACTTTATTTTTTTCACCTTTAACATTTTTATTAGTTAAAGTTACATTGGGCTTATTGTATTCAACATCCAATATCTTTATTCCCAAAGTTATTTGAGCAAAATCCCCCTCAACTGTTAATTTAGTTAGTTCTTTTAGTTTAGTAACATCCTCATTCGGATCATTTACTACTATAAGTTCATCTCCAACTTTATATTTCCCCACCAAAATACGCCTCCTTGTTATTTATATGCTTCTATTTTTACTCCAAGTTATATAATTTAAAACTTAAAATAAAATTCAATATTTTTTTTATTGTAACTATTCACACCATGCTATGATCAGTCACTATGTTAATTAATTAACACACTGTCCTTGTTTATATTTTAACAGACTTTCCCTTACTATTCAATGCTTTTTATTCAAATTATTCAGATTATTCAAACTTTCTAATAAATTGAATTAATAATCATTATTTCTAAATAATATTAATTAATTCATTGACTATTTATTTATATCTATGCTATAATTTCTACATAAAACTATTATAAGTGAGGTATTTAAAATGGATTATATAGCTTCTATTTTCAAAGAAAAAAAGCTAAAATTAACTCCTCAAAGACTTGCCGTATATAATTATCTAATTAATACAACTTCTCATCCTTCAGCTGATATTATATATACAGATATTCATGTCCAGTATCCAACTATGAGCTTAGCTACAGTTTACAAAGCTCTAAAAACATTAGTTGATGTTGGCTTAATTCAGGAAATAAACGTTGGTGAAGGTAATTTTAGATACGATGGAAATTCTTCTTCACATCCTCATTTACAATGTCTAGGTTGTGGCAAAGTTAATGATTTTAGAGATTTATCTCTTGACAATCTCAATTCTTTAGCCGAGGAGCATACTGATTATAAAATCATCTCTAATAAAGTTTATTTTTATGGTTATTGCACCGATTGTCAATAAAAATTATCTTTTGACTATAATTTTAAATACATGTTTATTTAAAATTATAGTTTTTTTATTTTATTACCTCTAGATGATTAATATGCACATAACTATTAACATATAATTTATTGAGGTGATACATAATGAAGATCTTAATAATAAATAAAAAACTTTTAGTAAATATACTATTCAGTATATTATTACTTTTTTTAATTGCAACTCTCCTTTATTTTGTTTCCAATAAATTTAAATATGTTCAAACTATATCTCCAATAAACATTTCTGAGAATAAACAATTTGACTTAACAGGTGATGGTAAAAAAGATACTCTACAAATATTAAATTCTCAAAATAAAATTGACTTTATTATAAATTGCTTTGATGATAATTTCTATCTTTCTAATCAAGTCGATGATAAACTCCTTTTTACCCCTAATAACCATTGGGAACCAAGAGTTCTTCTTAGTGATATTTCTAGGGATAACATACCTGAAATTATAATTCAAGGTTCAAAAAATAATAAATGTATTTCCTATGTATTTCATTGGAATAAAAAAAATTTCAATTTAATTTTTTCAAATAATAACAATATTTTTGGTATACTAGACAGTAAAAATTCTAGGACTCCTAAATGTTATTCAATATCCTCATCTGAAGGACTTACTTCATTAAATAGTTTTATGCTTATTAATGATGCAACTTTAGATACTAGCAAAGAAATTTCAACTCTTCCATCATTGGATTCTGTGACACAATTTATAGACATAATTCAACTTCCTTATGTACTTGATGATATTCCCGATATTTTTACTTCTTCAATTGATAAAGATAGTTTATCTTTACTTTGGAATTTAGATAAAGAAAATTATTCTTATTCCTTTCAAAATGCTTTTTTTTATGATTATAAATGGACTGATTCGGGAGATCCTTCATTAATACGATGGAGATTATCTTTCGAAAAAAGTAGTATTAAAGGTGGGGAAAATGATAAAACTGAATTACTATTACTAATAGATTTACAAAAAGATGATTCTTCTTATAAAATTAATAACATACAAAAAATCAAATAAAATTTTAAAGACCGCATAATGCGGCCTAAAGGGGGATGAGGGGTTACTTAATGAAGTAAACATTTATCCGCTAACTAACTGCTACTAATATGCCAGCCCTTTTAGGTTGGTATATTGGTACTAAGTTCCTGGACAATGTACCCATTATGGATATAAGTTCAACTAATATTCAGATGGGGATCAAGTTTCACTTATTAATTCATTAAGGTTGTAAAAGAATATTTTCTCTATTACATTAATATTATTGACATGTTTTCTTTTTGTATACATACTTTCAAAATTAATTTAGGATTTTAACATATTCAAAAAATAATAAGTCAGGGTGCTAATTTATTTGGTCTTAAAATATAATATCCTTCACGTTTTGACTTATTATTTTCTTTCATATTATTTGTTTTAAATATCTGTAAATTCTCCACTTTTATACGCTTCTATAATTTTATCTATAAACTGTATTCTATCAGGATGAGCATAGCTCCTTAATGCCATTAAAAAGTCTAAATTTTCATCATTATCATTAACATTAACATTAACATTTTTATTATTAGTACTCTTTTTATTATTTTTATCAACATTTGAACTTACAGTATTTTTTGAGCTAGTATTGTTACTAGGATTTGATTTCATATTTCGACTAGCATTTGAATACATATTTTTATTAATATCGTTATTTGTACTATTCATATTTCCTTGTGGAAAATTATTATCTAAATTCAAACCCATCATTTGAGCTAATGACCCTAGATTTCCAAAATTGAATCCATCGGTATTCATTGAGGATAACATATTGCCCATATTACTCATATCAAAATTTCCACCTAGTAATCCCATTAATTGCATGGGATCTATGCCAAAAGGGATATTTTTATTATTAGTATTACTATTATTAGTAGTATTGCTATCATTTATTATTGGATTTTGTTCCCTATGTTTATGCTTAGCCATTTTTTAATCCTCTCAATTATAATTGCCTCATTTTAATATATGTATTTATATATAAAAATGTTTATATTTTTAAGCATTTTTTTAGAGGGCTTATAAAGCCCTCTATCAACTATTCTAACAGCAACAATTAGATCCTTCGTTTCCAGAACCTAAAAATTTAGAAAAACTTCCACCACATAATAAGAATAGTAAAATAATTAAATATGATTTATTACAATTTAATAATCCTGATCCACATGCTATTAGCAGAAATAAGATTGGTGTACATCCACCACCTCCGAATAGTCCAGAACCACTAGACATTGAATCGTAACAACAGCACTCATCATGTTTCTTTTCACAACAACATTTATTCTTCTTAGACATATTTATCTCTCCTTCCTAAAAATTCTGGATACTAACAACCAATTCCACAACCAATTGGTGATCCGCCTCCGAATCCACCTAAACCACATCCTCCACCAAAGTTGGATTTTCCACCACTATTGCAAAGGAATAATATTACTAATAAGAACAAGTATGATGAACAGTTACCTAATCCCCCACCACCATGACTTTCTTTTTTACAGCAACAATCATGTTTTTTTTCACAACAGCAGTTATCATATCCGCCTCTTCCATAGTTACCTTTTCCACAACCACAATAAAACAATATTAATAAGATCCAAATCCAGCTTCCAAATCCACATCCGCCAGCAGCTCCTTGGCCAAAACCACCTGGAAAACATCCATTTCCTTGTCCTCCGAAGTTTGACCCGCAATCACAACTGTTAGACATTGAATTAGAGCAATCGTCATCGCATGAATTTAAACCATTTAGGATATCATTCATCTCCATATTTATTCCTCCTTGGAAATATTTTTTTCTTTTTTATATTATATATTATTCCCATTCAGAATTTTTGACACATTTATTATGGATATATTGCAAATATAATTTTTTTTAAATATATCACTAGAAATTAAAGTATAATTTCTAATAAATAAAACTACCTTTAACAGAAAATTACCCCCTACAGATTGTAGAGGGTAATTTTCTATTTTTATTACCAATAGGAAAGGAAATATTAATTCAAATATACTATCATACTAACTTGTTATTTTTTGAATATCCTTTAATCTAAATCAGTTGCAAATTCTAAGAAAAGATTATCAATAAGCTCATCGCTTCCATTTCTATTTAAAGATGAAAAAAAGTATAACTTGTCCTCTGCATTTAATTTTAATGTTTCTTTTATCACCTTTTCACTCTTTTTCAAATCATTTTTTGTAAGTTTATCGCTTTTTGTTCCAACAACTACAACATTATATCCAAAATGTCTAAACCATTCATTCATCATTATATCATCACCCGATGGTTTATGTCTTGAATCCACAAGCAATACAACTCGTTTTAATTGTTCTCTATTGGTTAAATACATCTCAACTGTTTTTCCCCAACTGTCTTTTTCGGATTTTGATACTTTTGCATATCCATATCCAGGCAAATCCACTAAATAAAAATCATTATTTATAAGAAAAAAGTTGACTAATCTTGTTTTTCCAGGCGTTTGACTAACTTTTGCTAATTTTTTTCTGTTTGTCAAAGAATTTATTATCGAACTTTTTCCTACATTAGATCGTCCAACAAAAGCAACTTCAACTCTATTGTCTAACGGATATTGTTCTCTTTTTACTGCTGAGGTAATAAATTCTGATTGTTTAATTCTCATTAGTATCCTCTCCAATTAACGCATTTTTTAATACCTCATTTATTTCTTTAGCAGAAATAATATTCAAACTTTTCCTGATTGAATTTGGTATCTTATCTATATCTTTCTCATTTTCCTTTGGAATTATTATAGTATCTACTCCAGCTCTAAATGCAGCTAAAGACTTTTCCTTTAATCCTCCAATAGGTAATACTCTACCTGTTAATGTGACTTCTCCAGTCATAGCTACATTGTGCTTAACCTTTTTACCTGATAACGCCGAAACAAGTGCTGTTACCATTGTAACTCCTGCTGATGGACCGTCTTTAGATACAGCACCTTCTGGTGCATGTATGTGAATATCTTTTTCTTTATAAAAAGCTTCATTAATTCCAAATTTAACAGCATTAGCTCTAACATAACTATACGCAGTTTTTGCTGATTCTTGCATAACAGTTCCAAGCTTACCTGTAAGTTCTAGTTTGCCTGTACCTGACATAACCATAGCTTCTATAGGAAGAGTATCTCCTCCATAGGCTGTCCATGCCATTCCCGTTACCACTCCAACCTTATCCACCTTATCAATTTTATCAAAATCAAAGATTCTCTTACCTAAGAATTCTTCAATTTTATCATTATTTATATCAAATTCCTTTTTCCCTTGCTTTAACATCTCTGCTAATGCTTTTCTTATAAGTGAACTTAACTTTCTTTCTAATCCACGCACACCAGATTCTCGTGTATATCCTTCTATAACTTCTTTAATAGAAGAATCTTCTATTTTAATTTTATTAGGTGCTATATCTAGTTCTTTAAATATCTTAGTTAATAAATGATTTTTCGCTATATGGAACTTTTCTTCATAAGTATATCCTGATACTTCTATAATTTCCATTCTATCTAATAGTGGTCTTGGTATAGTTTCTAAAGTATTTGCTGTTGCTATAAACGTAACCTTTGACAAGTTCATCGGAACCTCTAAATAGCTATCTCTAAATGTTTTGTTTTGTTCACTATCCAATATTTCTAATAAAGCATCAGATGGATCACCATTATAGCTTGAATTAATCTTATCTATTTCATCAAAAAGCATAAGTGGATTCATAGATTTTGCTTCCTTCATTGCATAAACAATTCTTCCTGGAATTGCACCAATATACGTCTTTCTATGCCCTCTAATTTCAGCTTCATCTTTCATTCCGCCAAGAGATATTCTCGTATACTTTCTATTAATAGCATGAGCTATAGATTTTGCTATAGATGTTTTTCCGACACCAGGAGGACCAACTAGACAAAGAATCGGACCTTTTTGAGATTTACTAAATTGCTTTACAGCTAAATACTCTATAATTCTATCTTTTACATCCTCTAATCCATAATGTTCATTATCTAAAATTTCTCTTGCTTTAATGACATCAATACTTTCCTTTGTGTACTTACCCCAAGAAATATCTAATACCCAATCTAAATAAGCTTTAATAACATTACCTTCGGATGATGTAGCACTCATATTCTTAAGTCTTGATAATTCATAGCTAACTTTATCTTTAACTTCCTTAGTAAGCTTTGCTTTCTCAATTCTTTCTTCATATTTTGCTATTTCCTTCTTTTCTTCATCATCGTCTCCCAATTCTTCTTGAATTGCCCTTATCTGTTCTCTTAAATAAAATTCTTTTTGTTCCTTTGCAACAGTATTCTTGACTTTATCAGCAATCTTTTTTTGAATTTTTGCTATAGAGATTTCTATTTTAACTCGTTCTAAAACCATCTCTATTCTTTTTGTCAAGTTAACAGTTTCTAACACTTCTTGCTTTAACTTTTCATCCGTAATAGAATAAGAAGCTACCATATCTGTAAAGTTGCTTGGTTCTTCTGAAGAATTTATTAATTTAACAATCTCTCCATAATTCTCTTCATTAAGCTTTAATAATTTTTTAAATTCTTTATCTAAATACTTAACATAAGCATCTAATTCTTCATTATTAACTACTTTATTACTTAATTTTTCTACTGAAACCTTTATATAATCCTCTTCATCCTCTATATACTTAACTATTTTACCTCTTTCTTGACCTTCTACAAGAACTCTAATAGTATTATCTGACATTTTGAGAATTTGCTTTATTTTACATATAGTTCCAATCGAATAGATTTCATCTTGATTAGGTTCTTCTACTACAGAATTTTTTTGACCTACAAGAAAAATTTCTTGTTCATCTAACATAGCTTGTTCAATAGCTGCTGTAGATTTTTCTCTTCCCACATCAAAATGTACCACTACATTAGGAAAAACAGTTAATCCTCTTAAAGGAATTAGTGGAATTGTATATAACTTTTTCATATTACTATTTCCCCCCATATCATAATCACCTTATTTATTTTGACTTATCTAGTATACACATAATAAATAATTTTTTCAATGATTCTTAAGATAAAAAACTTACTATTATAGTATACTTTTTACAAAATAAGTAAAAACAAATCATTTGCACTTTTAAATTTATTATAATAAGTTTTTATCAAACTATTTTTTACAAATTTAATAAAAGCAGATTTTTTGAATTATCTATTATAACATATATATTAATATTAAAAAGAAAAAGTGTGTAATAAAAATTTCAATGGACAATCCATAGTTAATTGTCCATTCTACATTTTCTGAAACAATTTCTTTAATTTTTTAAAATATTATTTCCTTCAGCCGATAATATTTCTCTATCATTTTCACTAATAATATTTTCTTCCTCTATAGCAACTTTAATTACATCTCTTAAGTTTCTTACTGAGATTATATCTATTTCGCATATTTCATTTAATACTTCATCATAATTTTCTTCTGGAATAATAACAATGTGCGCACCGCCTTTATAAGCTGCAGATATCTTTGCTTTTACCCCTCCTATAGCTTTTACAGATCCTAGTATACTTATTTCTCCTGTCATTGCAACAAATCTATTTACTTTTTGCTTTGTTATTGCACTATATATAGCTGTTGCAATACTTATTCCTGCAGATGGTCCATCAACTGGCATCCCTCCTGGAATATTTACATGTATATCATATTTATCAGTACACAAATCAAATAAATTATCTAAAGCAGTTAATACGTTTTGTACCGATGAATAAGCAGTACTTTTCATCTTAATTTTTTTATTATTATTAGTTATTTCTTCTTCCTCAACTATTCCTGTTATCTTAAGTTCTCCTCTTCTTTCCTTAACCTTTTTACAACTAACTTCAAGAGGCATTAACATTCCTACATTGGCTCCATATACTGCTAATCCATTAACAACTCCGATTTTAGATTTAGATGAAATTTTATTGCATATTATCTTATTATATTGACCATTCTCTAATACCCACTTAATATCATCTAATGTTATTTCTTTCCTATCCTCATTGATTGCAATCCCAGATGCTAATTGTATTAAGTTTATTACTTCCCTACCATTCGTACAATACTTACTTACCTCTTCAACTCCTTCTTTCATAATTCTTAGTCCAACCTTATTAACAGAATTTATTGCGATAACTTTTATTTCTTCAGGTAATAAAGCTCTAAAAAATACTTCAACGCATCTTGATCTTATAGCGGGTATTATATCCTGTGGAGATCTCGTTGTAGCTCCAATTAATCTAAAATCTGCTGGAAGCCCATTTTCAAATACTTCCTTTATATATTTGGGCATATTAGCATCTTCTGAACTATAATATGAACTATCCAAAAACACTTTTCTATCTTCTAATACCTTTAAAAGTTTATTTAATTCAATTGGATGAAGTTCACCGATTTCATCTAGAAATAAAAGTCCACCATGAGCTTTAGTAACTGCTCCTGCTTTTGGTTGTGGAATCCCTGCTACCCCTAGTGAACCAGCTCCTTGATATATTGGATCATGCACTGAACCTATAAGTGGGTCTGCAATTCCTCGTTCATCAAATCTTAAAGTTGTTGCATCCAATTCAACAAATTTTGCTTTATCTGCAAAAGGTGACAAATTTGATTTTCTAGCTTCTTCTAATACTAACCTAGCTGCTGCTGTTTTTCCTACTCCTGGTGGTCCATAAATAATAACATGTTGTGGATTTGGACCACACAATGCAGCCTTTAATGCTTTTATACCTTTTTCTTGGCCTATTATTTCTTCAAAGGTTGAAGGTCTACTCTTTTCTGTTAAAGGTTCTGTTAAACTTATTTGTCTAAGTTTATTTAAATTATCTAGCTCTTTTGTATTTTCTCTATCAATTACAATACTTCTACTTTTTTGTGGTTTATTTATTGAATTAAACATGACATAAACCATAAGAATTAATATTACTATTTGGAAAACAATTAATATATTTGTCATATTTTTTAAATATATTTATAAGTAATAATATGTTATGTATTTTTCTATATTTTATTATTATTAATTTAAATATACTTTTCCTCCTTCTATTTTTATTATTACTATTATTTGCTTATGCTTACAAATATATTCTTAATTTATAAAAAATATTAAAATAACCCCATCATTTAATTATTTTTACATAAATTAAATGATAGGGTTATATAAGTGATGTTCAAAAAAATAACAAGTCTTAATAAATAAAAATTTAAGTCACATCTTTTGCTTATTATCTTCTTTAATCTGCTATTAGTCTAAGCAGATTCAATATCTTTTTTAGCTCTAGCTTTTACTAGAGTAGGTCTAATTTTTCCATCTTCCAATCTTTCAATTGTAGGTTCTTTCTTATCTTTGATAGCTTCTTCAGTTATTATAACCTTAGTTATACTCTTATCAGAAGGAATATCATACATTACTTCATTCATTATATCTTCTATAATAGCTCTTAAACCTCTAGCACCAGTTTGTCTAGTTATAGCTTCTTCTGCTATTGCAACTAAAGATTCTTCATTAAAATCTAACTTAACATCATCTAGCTCAAATAATTTTTTATATTGCTTTACAAGAGCATTTTTAGGTTTAGTTAAAATTTGAATTAAAGCTTCTTTATCTAAAGATTCTAATGTAACAAGTATTGGAAGTCTTCCAACAAATTCTGGAATCAAACCAAATTTCAATAAATCAGCTGGCATAATTTCCTTAAGCAAACTTCCAACATCTTTTTCATGTTTAGATTGAATTTGTGCTCCAAATCCCATAGAACTTTTTGTTGTTCTATTTTCAATTATTTTATCAACTCCATCAAAGGCTCCACCACAAATAAATAATATATTAGAAGTATTTATTTGAATAAATTCTTGATGAGGATGCTTCCTTCCGCCTTGTGGTGGAACAGATGCAACAGTTCCCTCTAATATTTTTAGTAGAGCTTGTTGTACACCTTCTCCTGATACATCACGAGTAATAGATGGATTTTCAGATTTTCTTGCAATCTTATCTATTTCATCAATATAGATTATTCCTCTTTCAGCCTTTTCTACATCATAATCTGCATTTTGAATTAACTTAAGAAGAATATTTTCAACATCTTCTCCAACATACCCAGCTTCTGTCAATGTTGTCGCATCAGCTATTGCAAAAGGTACATTTAAGAATCTTGCTAACGTTTGAGCAAGTAATGTTTTACCTGAACCAGTTGGTCCGAGTAGTAAAATATTACTTTTAGACAATTCAACTTCCATCTCTTCTTTATTAGTATTAATTCTTTTGTAATGATTATAAACTGCTACTGCTAAAGATTTTTTTGCTCTTTCTTGCCCAATAACATACGAATCTAAATATTCTTTAATTTCATTTGGTTTTGGGATACTTTTAGGATCAAAGTCAACAGTTTCTTGGAATTCATCTGCTATAATTTCAGAACATAAATCAATACATTCATCACAAATGTATACTCCTGGGCCTGCAATTAATCTTTTCACTTGCTCTTGAGTTTTGCCACAGAATGAACATTTCAACTGTTTCTTTTCATCAAATTTAGCCATATACTCACCTCACTTAAAACGTATAAATTAAAATTTTTCTCTTATTTATCTTTTCCTATTTTGTGTGTAGATATTACATCATCTACTAACCCATAATTTTTAGCTTCATCTGCACTCATGAAATTATCTCTTTCCACATCTGCTTTAATTGTTTCTAAAGGCTTACCAGTATTTTCACTTAAGATTTTATTTAAAGATTCTTTAATCTTTAATATTCTCTTTGCATGTATTTCAAAATCTGTTGCTTGCCCTTGGAATCCACCAAGCGGTTGATGTATCATTATTTCTGAATTTGGAAGTGCATATCTCTTACCTTTAGCTCCACATGTAAGCAAAAATGCTCCCATTGAAGCTGCCATTCCGATACATATAGTTGATACATCACATTTAATGTATTCCATAGTATCATAAATAGCCATTCCTGAAGTTATTGATCCACCCGGACTATTTATATATAAATAAATATCCTTATCTGGATCTTCACTTTCTAGAAATAATAATTGTGCTACTATTAAATTAGAAGTATCATCATTTACTTCTCCACTCAGCATAATTATTCTTTCTTTTAGTAGTCTTGAAAATATATCATAGGAACGTTCTCCCCTACTTGTTTGCTCTACAACCATTGGTACTAAACTCATCTAAATCCTCCCTTTACTATTAGACTTTTATCTAATTATAATTATATATTCTTTTTGTTAGTTTGTTAATTATTATTTGAATAAATTGCCAGAAAAAAATTTTTTTTCTGGCAATTTGTTAATTTATATACTTATTCTATATTATATCTCAAAATAAATTATTTGCAATTTTCTTTTATAAATTTAAGAGTATTTTCAATCACTATATCTTTTTCAATCATATTTTTTTGAGACTTAAGTAAAATTTTAGCCATTTTTTCTGGATCTTTAGGTCCATATATTTTTCCTAATTCTAAAGCTTTTTCATTCAATTGTTCTTCAGTAGCTTTAATTTCTTCTGCCTTAGAAACTGCTTCAAGAACTAAATCAGCTTTAACTTTTCTTTCTGCATTTTCTTTCATGAAATCTCTCATTTTTTCAGTTGTATTTCCTGTAAATTCCATGTATTGATCTAAGCTTAATCCTTGATATTTTAATCTTCCTTCAAGGTCCTTCATCATATCATCAATTTCTTTGCTTACCATAACTTCTGGAACATCCATCTTTGAATTTTCAATTATTGCAGTAATAACAGCTTCTTCAAATTCTCTTTCAGCTTTTTCATCATTATTTTTTGCTAATGTCTTTTTAAGATTTTCTTTCAGTTCTTCAAATGAATCAACTGCTGATATATCTTTAGCAAATTCATCATCTAATTCTGGTAATTCTTTAACTTTGATTGATTTAATTTCAACTTCAAACATTGCTGGCTTTCCGTTTAATTCTTCTTTTCCATAAGATTCTGGGAAAGTAACGTTAACTTCTTTCTTTTCGCCTATTGCCAAACCAATTAATTGTTCTTCAAAGTTATCAATGAAAGTGCCTGAACCTATTTCTAGAGAATAATCATTTCCTTCGCCGCCATCAAAAGCAACTCCGTCTACGAATCCCTTAAAATCTATAATAGCTATATCGCCTTTAGCTATATTGCCTTCTTTTTTAACTTCTATTCTAGCATTTTTTTCTTGCATTTCTTTAATTTGCTTTTCTATTTCGCTATCTTCAACTTCATATACAGCTTTCTTTATATCTAATCCCTTGTATTCTCCAAGTTCTATTTCTGGATAAGTAGTAACTGTTGCAGTATAAACTAGTTCTTTACCTTCGCCTAATTCTACTATATCAACTTGTGGATAATCTACAGGTCTTATATTATTTTCGCTTAACGCTACTGGATATGATTCATCAATTGCAAAGTTAACAGCATCATCATAGAATGCTTCCACTCCATAGAATTTCTTAACCATTGCCATTGGAACTTTTCCTTTTCTAAATCCTGGTATGTTGTATCTGCTCTTATTCTTATTATAAGCCTTAGTTAATGCCGCATCAAATTTTTCAGCTTCAACCCTTATTTCTAATTTTATCACATTTGTTTCTATTTTTTCCACTTTAGCTTTCATTTATTCTTTCCTCCTAAAATAGTGTTCATCTTAATTTAACTAAGTCATTATACCATAAACCTCTAAATCTTATCAAATAATTTATTAATATTATATTTATTGAGCATAATTTCCATTTTCATCTATATAATAAATCTTGCCATCAATCGTAATTCGTATTCCTTTTTCTTCTTTTTCACCAATATCTATATTAGTTCCAACTAATTCCCAGAATACATTATCTGTATCAGTTTGAATATCAGTCATCCATAAATATTGATTAAGAGCTGCACTACCAAAATACGGTCTATTGCTCGTAAAAATTATTTTTTCTTCACTAATAAATTTTGGGTTTACGTTCCACAAATATTGAGGATTTGATTGTATTGCAGCTTCTTTTGTAAAAACTCCTCCACTACTAGAAATATATTTATCCTTAGATATTATTTTAGTAGTTCTATCTACATTATATAAAGTAATTACTGAATTAGTATCTGTTACAATCATTTGCTTGCCCGATGGACTAATATTAAAACTTACACCAACATCTGTAGTATTTAAAGTTTCAAATACTTTTCCACCATTATTATCATCTACATAAATTGCTTTTGCAGTATTCCCACTAATTAGAGTAATATCAATTGATTCTTCTAAAGGCCTTTTGACTTCTTCTTTTAATGGTTTTTCATCTACAGTTTCTTCCTTAATTGTTGTTTCTTCTTTTATTGTTTCAGTTTGTTCTGAAATATTAGCAGTATCGCTATCAATCCACGCTTGTATATTTTGCTTAATGTTCATGTAATCTATAGGGTTACGCACAACTTTAATTACCATTACAGATATTGCTAATACTATAGATAACGAAATTATCATAACATTTCTTCTTCTTTTCTTCATTCTCTTTTCATATTCTCTACTAAAAATACTTGGCTTTCCCAACGATGGCCCCCTCCAAATCTTTTTAATTTATTTTTATAATAAACAAAATTATTATATATTATTCTTTTCCCTAAATCTACAATTTATTTTATATTTTATAATTAAATAAAACTTCTATGGCAATAATATTATTTTTTGCAACTACCTTTGTCTTTACAACTATTGCACTTATTTTGATTTTTTTTTCCTTTCAAACAGCATCCTCCACATTGAAGCAATCCTTCTTCTCTCAACTCTTCTAATGTGAGTTTACAAATATTTTCTGAATATCCTTCATAATCAACAGTATTTTTTAACAACTCTTCTTTATAAATTCTAATCATTATTTTTCTCCTATCCATATATTATTTACTTATGTTTATATATCATATATGTTAATATTTATACTTTTAAAATCAATACATACTAACTATATTTTTACAATTTATATAGTATACTGCTTCAAATTTTTATAACTCCACAATATCACAATATAATATTCATTTATTCCACTATTAGATAAACATAAGAAAACCTGTATAAATAAATCTGCAAGTTTTCTTATAATTACATTATTTCATAAGTAATGTAAAAGCAAAAGATGCTATTTAAAATTTTATAATCATATTTTAAATAACATCTTTATATTAGTATTATATCATATTTTACACAAAACAATTTTTGAAATTTTTCTCTTTATTGTAACATTAGTTCTTTTCTTGTAAGTCTTGTAGGTTCTTTAAGTTGATTTAACATTAATGTTTTATAATAAACTTCAGCTACTTCTTCAACATATCTTGCTTTTAACAATACATCGTCTATATTTTTGCTTACTACAACAACTCCGTCTCTTTCTAATAAGCACGCATCACCTTTATTTAACTGTTCTAGTACATCCTTTGCTAATTCAATAGTTTTTGTTTTTTCATAGTTAGCTACATATATATATCCCCCATAATTTGCAGAATCATAAATAATTGGTGGAATTACTTTATTTGCTACAGAAAAAGTGGTTGCATACATAGAATGTATATGCATTATAGATCGTATATCCTTTCTTGCTTTATATATTTCAAGATGAAGTAATAATTCACTACTTGGCCTAATGCCCTCCAATACTTCAATCTCCTTTCCACTTAAATCTACAACACAAATGTGTTCTTCTTTTAAATTTTCTCTCTTTATTTTTGAAGGTGTTATAATTATATATCCTGTGCTCTCATCCCTAATACTGAAATTTCCTGTTCTTTCTTTGCATAAATTATACTTTTCTGCATCCTTAGCTATTTTTATAAGTTTAATTTTTAGATTTTCCAACATAATTATCACTCCTTAATAACATTATAGATGGTAATTTTGTATATTTAATTTAGCCCCATTAATTTATCAACAAATATTCTCTTATCCATTAATTTAAGATTATTATCTATTATTGGTACGAAATCCATTACATCTAATATATCTCTTTGAATATCTATTCCCGGTGCAATCTCTGTTAAATGTAATCCATCTTCTTTCAACTCAAATACTGCTCTTTCGGTTATATACATAACTGATTGTTTAACTTTCATAGCATACTTACCACTAAAAGTAATTTGTCCAACAGAATCTAAAAACTTTTTATTTATACCCTCATTCATAATTTTTAGTTTCCCACCATCTATTTTTATCTCTAATCCTTTAGCTGTAAATGTCCCACAAAAGACTACTTTTTTTGAATTTTGAGTAATATTAATGAATCCGCCACAACCTGGAACCTTTGGTCCAAATTTACTAACATTGATATTACCGCGCTTGTCCACTTGTGCAAGTCCTAGAAATGCTATATCTAAGCCACCTCCATCGTAAAAATCAAATTGTGTAGGTTGATCGATCATACATTCTGGATTTATTGATGCTCCAAATTTATTACCACCTTGTGGAATTCCTCCGATTGCCCCTGGCTCTACAGTTAAAGTGAAAAAATCTCCAATTCCTTCTTCATTAGCAATATTTGAAGTTCCTTCTGGCATCCCAATTCCAATATTTGCAACTTGCCCTTTAACCAATTCCATTGCTGCTCTTCTATTAATAATTTTCCTCTCATCTAATTTTAATGGTTCTAATCCATCTACTACCATATTTACATCCCCAGTAAGTGAAGAGTCATAGCTATGACCTAATATTTGAGCTTGATCTTCTTCATCTTTTGCTTCAACTATATAGTCAACATAGATTCTTGGTATTTTAACATTCCTTGGATTTAAAGTCCCTGATTTAACAACTTTTTCAACTTGTACTATAACTATTCCCCCACAATTTTTAACAGCTTGTGCTATAACTGTGGCCTCAGAATAAGTAGCTTCATGGTCCATTGTAATATTTCCCTTTTCGTCAGCATATGTGCCTCTAATAAATGCCACATCAATATTAGGGCATTTATATATCAAGTTTTCTTCACCTAAAATATCTATCACTTGAACTATATCTTCTACAGTTTTTTCATTTACCTTTCCACCTTCTACTCTCGGATCTACAAAAGTATTTAATCCAACTTTTGTTATAGTACCTGTTTTTTTGCTTGCTTTATCTCTAAACATATGAGCCATTACCCCTTGTGGTAAATTATATCCATATATTTTATTATCTCTCATCAATGCTCCCAATTTAGGTGCTAGTCCAAAATGTCCACCTATAACTTTATTTAGCAATCCTTCATGAGCTAAGTGATTTAACCCCTTGTTTTCACGATCTCCTGATGCTGCTGCAAACATTAAAGTTAAATCTTGTGGACTTTTTTCTTCTAAAAATCTTTCTTCTAAGCTTTTCAATAATGATTCTGGAACTGCTAATAATGCAAATCCCGATGCTGCTACAACATCACCATCTTTCACTAATTTTGCTGCTTCTTTGGAACTAATTATTTTTGTCATAAAATCTCATCCCCTAAATCTTTTTATCATTTATTTTCTGTTTGTTATTTTTTTATCAATATTATATTTTTAATTTTAATTGTTTGTATATTTTTTGTCAATCTTTTTTTCTGATTATTCTGAACATTATTTTTATTGTTTTTCTTTTACACTATAAAAACTTAAACATTCACTCACTTTTAAATATTTTCTAATAATCATATTCTATTTTATTGTTATCAAATTACTTTTTATCTATTTATACATCTTGAGTTATGAATATAGATATTTTTTTAACTATATTTTTCATAATAATTGATTTGTTAATCACAATATAAGCCTATATTTTAATAAAAAAATAGATCTTACATGTTATTTAATGAAAAATAATATGTAAAATCTATTTTTAAATGTAATTACTTAATTGATAAATTTATTGTTTGATTTTTTATTTATCTAAACATTTGTTACTGGTTTTCTTTCACCCTTAAAGTTATTAATTTTATTTTTTCTTTTTTCAAGTTCAGTTGAAACTTCTTCAACTGAAATTCCCATTTGAGCCATTAAAACAAGTACATGATATGTAAGATCACAAATTTCATTAATTTGTTCTTCCTTATTGTCATCTTTACAGCTTATTATAACTTCTGTACATTCTTCACCAACTTTTTTTAATATTTTATCTGTTCCCTTTTCAAAAAGATACCTTGTATAAGACCCTTCCTCTCCTTCAGTCTTTCTTTTTAAAATAACATCATATAAAGCACTTATATTCTCATCCATTTTTTAATCCTCCAATTTTATTCAGTTAAGAGTTAATAGTTTTGGTTGAAATGTCTCCGACATTTCTAAAATTATTTTTTTCAAATTTCGAAGAAATTTATTCATTAATTGTTCATTGTTAACTGTTAATTGTAAATTGTTAATTGTAAATTGTAAATTGTAAATTGTAAATTGTAAATTGTAAACTAATTATAAGTCTCTGTAAAAACAACTCCTATTTCCAGTATGACATGCTGCTCCGGTTTGCTCTACAAGTATTAAAATTGTATCATTATCACAATCTATTTTTATTTCTTTCACATATTGAAAATGTCCAGAAGTTGCACCTTTATTCCATAGCTCATTTCTGCTTCTACTATAAAACCAAGTCGTATATCCCTCTAATGTCTTACTTAAACTTTCTTCTGACATATATGCAAGCATCAGAACATCCTTAGTTACATGATCTTGAACTATAGTTGGCACTAACCCATTGCACTTTTCAAAATCTACTTGCTCTACTCTTTCACAAATTTCCATATATACTCCCCCTTCCAAATCTGCAATGTAATCTAAAACGGCATTTTATCTATAAATACTTAAGTATTTTTATTGTTTTATTTAGCTTGTTAAATAAATATAAAATTAGCAATACTTAAAATATATAATTAAATACAACATATTCTAATATGGTTTACCATATTACCATATATATTCTTCAGAATATGCGCCAAAAATGCGGGTTTAGAGGATTTCATTGTAAAAATTTTCAATTATTCAACAACCTAGTTTAATTTTAATTTTTTATATCCTAGGCATTATAAGCTCACTGTTTAAAGACGTACAGGAATACTTTTATTACTTAAATATTGTTTAACTTCGTCAACTGTCAATTCCCCATAATGAAAAAGTGAAGCTGCAAGCGCTGCATCTGCTATGTTGCTCTCAAACACATCATAAAAATCCTCTAAGCATCCACATCCTCCTGATGCAATTACAGGAACATTGGTTATGTCGCTTACAGCTTTAGTTAGTTCTAAATCAAAGCCCTTTTTAGTTCCATCTGCATCCATAGAAGTTAAAAGAATTTCTCCAGCACCAAGTGAGGTTGCTTCTTCAACCCACGTTAACAAATCCATTCCCGTATCAATTCTTCCACCGTTAATCACTACATTCCAGCCAGTATTATCAGCTCTTCTCTTTGCATCTGCTGCCAATACTATACATTGGTTACCAAAATAAAATGCTCCTTCTTTTATAAGGTTTTTATCTCTAACAGCTGCTGAATTTAAACTCACCTTATCTGCACCTGCTCTAAGTATAGATTTTATATCTTCTAAAGTTTTTAATCCTCCTCCTACAGTGAAAGGAATAAAAATCTTTTCAGCCACACTTTGAACAACTTTTTCCATTATACCTCTATTTTCATGAGTTGCAGTTATATCTAAAAAAACCAATTCATCTGCGCCTTGCTTATTATAATATTCTGCAAAAGCAACAGGATCACCAACATCAACTAATCCTTCAAAATTTATGCCCTTAACAACTCTGCCTTCCTTCACATCAAGACAAGGAATAATTCTTTTTGTATGCATATCTTAGCATCCTTTCTATAATTATCAATATTCAATTGTCAATGCTCAATTATTAATTTAAACAATAAGCCACATACAACTTTGTAACTCTAATTTTTTCAATTTAAAAAGAACTTGTTCTTTTATTGACAATTGATCATTAATACTTTTTTTCCATTACACTCTTGAAATCTTTATTGCTTCCTCTAAAGACAATGTTTTAGCATATATAGCCTTGCCAGTTATTGCTCCATATAAGTTTATATCCATCAAGTCTTTTATATTTTCTATGTCACAAATTCCACCTGAAGCTGTAATATCAATATTAACAGTTTCTTTTAGAGCTTTAAGCATATCCACATTAGGACCTTCTAGTGTTCCATCTTTACTTATATCAGTTACTATTATATTCTTAACGCCTACGCTTTCCATCTTCTTTGCAAAATCTATGTAATCTAAGTCACTTCCAGCTAGCCAGCCTCTTCCATATACCTTACCGTCTTTACAATCTATTCCAACTGCAATCTTTTCACCGTATGTATCTACTGCTTTTTTTAATAATTCCTCATCTTCCATAGCTATAGTTCCAAGAATTACCCTTGCTACTCCATTATCTAATAGATATTTAATAGTTTCAAAAGAACGAATTCCGCCTCCTAATTCTACAGGAATCTTAAGTATCTTAGCAATTTTTATTACTAATTCGTGATTTTGATTGCTTCCACTTTTTGCTCCATCTAAATCAACCAAATGTACATATTCTGCACCCATATCTTCAAAAGATTTTGCTGTTTCAAGTACATCCTCTGCAACTATTTCCTTTTTATCATAATCTCCTTGATATAATCTCACTGGTTTTCCATCAATTATATCAATTGCTGGTAAAATTATCATTTAATCATCTCCCCAAAATTTTTCAAAATAGATAAGCCTACAGTTCCACTCTTTTCAGGATGAAATTGAGCTCCCATAACATTCTTACATCTAACAACACCTGGAATCTTATTTTCTCCATATTCACTATAAGCTACTAAATCCTTATCATTATATCCCTGCACAAAATATGAGTGTACATAATAAACAAATTTACCTTCTTCTATGGAATTAAACAATTCATCTTTTTTGTTATATATTAAATTATTCCAACCAATGTGAGGAATCTTAATATTATTTTTTTTATCGTCTTTCATCTTAACAATACTGCCTTTTAATAATCCAAGTCCTTTTCTTTCAAATCCTTCAAAACCATTTTTAAATAATAATTGCATACCAAGACAAATTCCTAAAAGAGGCTTATTCTTAGCTACTTCTTCTTTTATTATCTTATCTAAAGATAACCTTTCTATAGTGTCCATAGCATCAGGAAATGCGCCAACCCCTGGCAATATTAATGCATTAGCATTTCTTATTTCTTCTTCATGTGATGAAATTTTACTTTCAAGTCCAAGAAAATTAAGAGCATTCTTAACACTACTTAAATTCCCCATTCCATAATCTATTATAACTATCATTTATACACCCCTTACAAACTTCCTTTAGTTGATGGAACTCCATTTTCATCATTTCTAAATTTTGCTTCCTTTATAGCTCTTCCAAATGCCTTAAATAATGCTTCTATTTTATGATGATCATTTTCTCCATACAAAACTTTTAAATGAAGTGTTATTCCAGCATTAAAAGCAAAAGCTCTAAAGAATTCAACTACCATTTCAGTAGCCATTTCTCCAACTTTTTCTCTTTTAAAATCACAATCAAAAACTAAAAAAGGTCTATTACTTATATCTAATGATACTAAAGCTAAAGTTTCATCCATTGGTACATAAAAAGTTCCATATCTATTTATGCCTACTTTATCTCCTATTGCTTCTTTAAATGCTTCTCCAAGTGTTATTCCAATGTCTTCTATTGTATGATGATCACATATATCTAGATCTCCTTTTGCTAACACTTTCAAATCAGTTTTGCTATGAAATGCAAATAAATTTAGCATATGATCAAAGAACCCAACTCCTGTATTTATTTCACCATTTCCACTTCCATCTAAATTTATTTCTAATTTAATACTAGTTTCTTTTGTTGTTCTATCCTTTTTTGAGCATCTATCCAACATATGAACCCCCTTAAATCTATAATTTCTAACTTTTTGAAATAAAACTTTCATAAAATTTTCTCATTTTAGATTTATTAACTATATCTATCACATTAATAAATTTAAAACAAATTATATCCAAAATTAATAATTCAACATTGATAATTGAGAATTTATAATTGATACTCTATTTATATACAAAAATCTTTTTTATTCCATCCACTACTTTTCTATTTTGCATAGGTGACCCAACAGTAATTCTAAAAGTATCATCACTAAAATTTCTAATTACAATACCATTATTTTCGAGTCCCTTTATAAGAGCTTCTTTATGTGTTGTTCTTCCATATATGTAATTGCCTTTAGATGGATAAAAATGTATATTCATTGCCGCATTTTTTTGAACTTCTTTAAGATTTTTATATAATTCTTCTCTTTGTTCAATTATTTGCTTTGCATTATTTCTAACCTTTTCTGGATATCTTAAAACAATAGCCGCTAAATTTTGTGAAATAGAGCTTATTGTATACGGCACCTTATAGTTTAATAATTCACATATATTATCTTCATGAGTTATTAAAAATCCAATTCTTAAGGATGCAAGTCCCCAAGCTTTTGAAAGTGTTCTTGTTACAATTAAATTTTTATACTTATTTATATATTGAATCATGGATTTCCCATAAAACTCATAATATGCTTCATCTATAAGAACTGTTGTATCTTTAAATGTCTCTAATATAGTAATTATATTATCTAAATCTATTCCAATTCCAGTAGGATTATTGGGATTTGAGAAAAGAATTAAATCTACATTTTCTTGTTTTGCAAGTTCTATAAATTCTTGTACATTAAAATTCATAGATTTACCTATATCATATGTTTTAAGTTCTCCACCAAATCTTGATACATAAAAATCATACATTACAAAATCAGGTCCTAAGCTTAATGCTTTCTTGCCTTGTGTAATTACCTGGCTTACTGCAAGTTCTATCATTTCATCCGATCCATTTCCTACAATAATGTTTTTACTTTCTGAACCTGCATAATTTGCATATAATTCTTTTATAGTCTTCATTTCATTAGTAGGATACCTATGTAACCCTATGCTATTTAAGCAAGATTTCATATTCATCTGTATATTTTCATCCATCTCTAAATAGATTTCATTACTATCTAGGTTAATTGTATATTCATCATAGGAATTAATATACTCGTTATAGATTCCCATTGTTTAATCTCACTTTTACAGAATTAGCATGAGCTGTTAGTCCCTCTTTATTAGCTAATGTTATGATTTTTTCTCCATTTTCCATAATTGCTTCTTTTGAATAATAAATGAAAGATGATTTTTTTATAAAACTATCTACTGATAAAGGTGAGAAGAATCTTGCTGTTCCACTTGTAGGTAATACATGGTTTGTTCCACCAAAATAATCTCCTATTGGTTCTGGGCAATATCTACCTAAGAATACAGAACCAGCATTTCTAACCATACCTAAGTATTTCATAGGCTCATCAACCATAATTTCTAAATGTTCAGGTGCAATAGCATTAGAAATATCAATACATTCTTCAATGGTTTTACAAATTATTGCACTTCCGAAATCTTTAAGAGAAGTTCTTATTATCTCTTCTCTTTCAAGAGTTTTAACTTGTCTTTCTAATTCAATTTCAACCTTTTCGTATAACTCTTTAGATGTTGTAATTAATACAGATGATGCTAATTTATCATGTTCTGCTTGAGACATTAAATCTGCTGCAACAAAACTAGGATCAGATTTTTCATCTGCAATAACCAATATTTCACTAGGACCTGCAATCATATCTATATCAACTTCTCCAAATACTAATTTCTTAGCTGTCGCAACAAATATATTTCCTGGTCCTACAATTTTATCAACTTTTCCAATGGTTTCAGTCCCATAAGCTAAAGCCCCAATAGCTTGTGCTCCTCCAACTTTGTATATCTTATCTATTCCAGCAATTCTTGCAGCTACTCCTATATACGGATTAATTCCTCCATCTTTATCTGGTGGTGTTACCATTACAATTTCATCTACACCAGCAACCTTTGCTGGTATTACATTCATTAGTACTGATGATGGATACGCTGCAGTTCCTCCTGGAACATAAACACCAACCCTTTCTAGCGGAAGAACTCTTTGACCTAAATAAACCCCATTATCTTTGGTCATTAAAAATCCATTTGCCTTTTGCTTGTTATGATATTCTTCTATATTCACCTTAGCTTCCTTCAATGCTACAATAAAATCATCTTCTACACTATTAAAACATTCATCTATTTCACTGGCTGAAACTTCTAGAGTTTTAAGATTAACTTTATCAAATGTCTTAGTAAGTTCAAATAAGGCTTTATCTCCTTCTTTTTTTACTTTTGACAAAATGTTATTCACACTTAAAATTATTTCTTGTTCCGTTTCCGTAGATCTTCCTTTAAGTTCATCAATTAAGCTTTTCTTATTGCTTTCAGTAATTTCCATAAACTTTAACATATATAAAATAGCCCCCTTTAATTTCATAACAAATCAATAACCACAAAAAGTAATTTCTTAATTTACTATATGATTTTTTAATAATTATTTAAAATATGTTAATTATAATTATCAACATTTCACGAATTTTGTCAATTATTAATCACTTCTTTAATTCTATCTATGAATTCCCAAATTTCATTTTGTTTCATTTTAAAACTTGCTTTATTTACAATTAATCTTGCACTTATTTCACAAATCCCATCTAATACAACTAATCCATTTTCTTTGAGTGTTGTACCTGTTTCCATAATATCTACAATACCATCACATAATCCTAGTATTGGTGCAAGCTCTACTGAACCTTCTATTTTTATAACTTCAACATCCATGCCTTTCTTTTTAAAGTAATCTTTTGCTACCTTTGGATATTTAGTTCCTATTTTCACATGGCCAACTTTCTTAAAGAGATCAGTTTCTGGCAATGATGCCACTATAAATCCACACTTTCCAAAACCTAAATCTAATACTTCATAACAGTTATTATCACTTTCTAAAATAGTATCTTTGCCAACAACACCAAGATCAGCTACACCATGTTCTACATAAGTTATTGAATCAGCAGCCTTTACTAAAAAATATTTTATATCTTGTGTTTTATCTTTAAATACAAGCTTTCTTCCTTTATCTTTTAATTCTGAAGGATCATAGTTCGCTTTATCTAAAATTTTAATTGTTTCTTTTTCTAATCTGCCTTTGGTTAATGCTATACTTATACTCATTTTATCTTTCCCCACCCTTAACAATTTTTATTTCTTGAATATTTTCTTCGGGTAATAATTCAACTATATATCCTTGACTTCTAAGTTCTTCACTCTTTTTTATAGCTTCAATTCTATTTTTTTCACTATAATACATCTTATATACATTTTCACCTTCATTTAAATTTTTATTAAGTTGCACATTTGGAATTACAGAATTAATATCTATTGAAAATCCTATAGCTGGAACATTAGCATTAGATGATTTAATTAAGCTATCATATCTTCCACCTCTTAAAAGTGTATTTCCTACACCCTCACCATATCCTCTGAAAATCATTCCTGTATAATAATTAAGCCTTGGAACCATTCCTAAATCAAAGGTTACATTTTCTCCATACCCCAATGCTTCTAATTGTGAATATAGAACTTCTAAATATTCCAAATTCTCTTTTATCTCATCATTAAATGCTAATTTCTTAGCATCTTCTAAAATTTTCTTATCTCCAAACATCCAAGGTAATTTGTTAAAGAATTTTTTATACTCTTCTTTAATATCTAACTCCTCTAAATAATCATCTAAACTCTTTAAATTTTTATCTTCTATGAATTGAGCAATAACTTCTCTACATTCTTGATCTATATCTAAATTCTTAAATGCTCCATTAAAGAATCCAATGTTACCTATTTCAAGTTTAAAATCATTTAAGCCTAACTTCTTTAAAGCTTCTAACGCTAAAACTAATACTTCTAAGTCAGATTTCTTATCTTCTATTCCTATAAGTTCAACGCCACAATCTGTGTACTCATTTCTTTTCCCACCAAGACTTTCATGAACTCTAAATACATTAGAAGTATATCTTAGCTTTATAGGGAATTTTGCATCCTTAAGCTTAGTTTCTACTACTCTAGCTATTGGAATTGTCATGTCAGGTCTTAAAACCAATATACGCCCTCTATTATCAAAAAACTTATACATATCTTCTTCTCTTAAGGTTTGAGAATTATAGTTAAATGTTTCATAAAACTCTAATGTTGGAGTTATAACTTCTTTATATCCCCATTTTTCAAAAATATCATCTATATCTCTTTCTAAAGATCTCTTTATAACACATTCATCTAATATTAAATCTCTTGTACCTTCTGGAAGCATATTCTTTTTATTCATTTTAAACCCCACCTATCATTTATTGCTTGATTATTGCGCCGTTGTATCATTGCATCGATTTAGCATGCTAAACTATCATTGAATTAATAATAGCTTATTTTTTTTGCCATGTCAACAATCCATTTTTTCTTACATATATTTATAACTAATATTTTTATTGGATAATTTTATTTACTATTTAATTATCGCATATAAAAATTAATGTTATAATATAGATTAGTTTATTTATAAAAAACTTTTCCATACTAAGTATGTGGATATTAAATTGAAAGGAGACTTTTTAATATTGATTACCAAAGATATAAATAAAATTAATAACAACAAAAGAAATATGCAAATGCCGATTAAAACTTCTGAATCTGTTCGACTTGGAGTTCTCCTTGCGATAGTTGGAGGCTTTTTAGATGCTTATACTTTTATTTGTAGAGGTGGTGTTTTTGCTAATGCACAAACTGGAAATATTGTCCTAATAGGAGTAGAAGCTACAAAAGGAAATTTCAAGCAAGCCTTTATGGCTTTTTTGCCAATCTTAGCCTTCATAACTGGAATAGTAGTAACTGAAATAATAAAGGACTTCAGCTTTCCATCTTCTACTTTTGTTACAGGTACAGAACGTATTATTTTAATTATTGAAATTATAGTTCTTTTTATTATAGGATTCATACCAACTAATGTACCTAATGCATTTGTAATTATTCCAATTTCATTTGTTTCTTCAGTTCAAATTGCTTCATTTGGGAAACTAGTCGATTCTCCTTATAGTACAACCATGTGTACTGGTAATTTGAGGACTGCGACCCAAGCAGCTTATAAGGCTTTTTTAAGAAAAGATAGCAACTCAGCTATTAAAACTGCTCGGTATGCAATAGTAATCTTTTCTTTCATAATAGGAGGTTGTTTTGCTGGAATACTAACTTCACAAATTGGAATTAAATCAATATGGTTTGCTGTAATAGTATTGATTCTCTCTTTAAGCTTATTTAGCATAGATGATTATATTTTTAAATATCGTTCGCAAAAAAATTAGACAAACTATCCGCTAAAATATTAAACTCAAATAAATATCTATACAAAAAATAATAGACTATTTTTCTAAATAATCGTTTAATTATCTAGAGAAATAGTCTATTGTTTTTAACTTTTATTATATAATTTTAATAAAACTTATTGAGCCACAACATTAAAAAATAATGCTTTTCCAACTTCAGTATCTTTTATTGCTTTTTTAGCAATTGAAGCTGCATTTTGAGAATCAGCAAGACTACAATCAAAATGAATTTGAAGTCCTTGTTTTTTTACAAATTTAAAAACCTTTTCGTTTTCAACCTCAATATTTTCTACTATCGATACAATGTCATCTTGTCTTAAAGCACAATTTACTACTATCATTATTTATACCTCATTTCTAATAATTTCTTTCAAAATAACAAATCTATGTTCTTTAATTGATTTTGTAACATGACTTTTAGAATATTAAGCATGTCCTATATATATATATATCATATTTTTATACATATTTCAATTTTTTCTATTAATATTATTCACACTTTATCCACGGGTAATCATTTTGATCAACAACATTATAAAATAATGCTTTACCAAATTTGGTCTTAAATACTGCATTATGTGCAATAGAACATGCTTCACCTACATTATTATAATTACATTCAAAAAAAATTCGAATTCCCTTTTTACTAATAAATTTAAAAATGTTTTTATCTTCAATTTTAACACTTTCTACTATTTTTATTATGTCATCTTGTCTTAATGGGCAATTTACTATTACCATTATTTACGCCTCATTTCTATTACTTTTTTCCCAAAAATGATATAGTTATTCTATCTAATTATTTTTTAAATATTATATTCCATTTAACATATATATTGTATTATAAGTATGCTTTAGATAAAGTTCAAGAAACAGCTTATGAATATTATCACATGTTTTAATTTACTCTTTAGTTATTTTAAATATAGAAATAATAATACCTCGAGAGAATTCTCGAGGTATTTAACTAAGACACATAAAAAATAACAAGTCAATATACTAGTCTATTTTGTATCATAAAGGAAGCTCGACTCGTATACACTCGCTGAGTACTCATAGAGAAGCGACCATCATCAAATCATAGATTGCACCTTTCACATGTCTAAAATGTCACAACTTCAATATCCTTAATTGATTTTTCCACTAGTTCATCTATATTTAATTTTTCTTCTTCTTTTCTAATTTTCTCAAGCTTTGGGTTAGTCTTTGGATGTTTTGGAACAAATATTGTACAACAATCCTCATAAGGAAGAATTGAAGTCTCATATGTTCCTATTTTTCTTGCTATGTCCATTATATCTGTTTTATCCATAGCTATTAACGGTCTAAATGCTGGCCTATCAGCACAATCATCGCTTACTATAAGTCCATCCATAGTTTGACTTGCAACTTGCCCTATGCTTTCTCCTGTACTAACTGAATCAATTCCATAAATATCCGCAAGCTTGCATGCTATTCTCATCATAAACCTTCTCATTATTATAGTTAGTTCGTCTTCTCTACATTTATCTATTATATCCATTTGTATCTCTGTAAACGGAACAATATATAGATTTATTTTTTCTGTATATTCTGCTAATATTTTAGCTAAATCTTTAACTTTGTCCTTAGCTCTTTCTGATGTATAAGGGTGACTATGATAATAAACGCAATTCACCTCAACACCTCTTTTAGCCATAAGATATCCTGCTACTGGGGAATCTATTCCACCAGATAACATTAACATCGTGCTACCATTCATTCCATATGGTAGACCTGCCGAAGCTTTTGTTACATCTTTATTAGACCAAATATAAGTATAATTATTTCTTATTTCAATATTTATTACAACGTCTGGTGTCTTAACATCAACATTTATTTCACCCTCGTAATTATCCAGAACATATCCACCAACTTTTCTTGAAACTTCCATAGAATTTAATTCAAAATCTTTATTAGCCCTATTAGTAATTATCTTAAACGTCTTTTCTTTTGCTTCTTTAACTTTATCTAAAGCAGCTTCTTTTATTTTGTTAAAGTCTATTTCCACTTCCTTAACTAAACATACTTCAAGTATTCCAAACACCTTGCTAATTCTTTTAATACTTTCTTCTATTTCGTCAGTCTTAATAAAATATCTTCCACTATCATGTATAAATTCTGCTTCTATACCTTCAAGCTTCTTACCTATATTGTCTCTTAATTTTCTTTCAAATTTACCTCTGTTTAATCCTTTTAAAAATATTTCTGGCGCATACTTTACTAAAATAAGTTCACTCATTATTTTTTAATCCTCCTTAAAAATTTAAGTCCTTTTTCTAAAGTTTCTATTACATAATCTACTTCTTCTATTTTATTATCATCTGAAAAAGAAAATCTAATCCCTCCTGATATTTCATCATTTGTAAGTCCTAATGCTTTTAATACATAGCTCCCACCAATTTTTTCTCTTTCTTTAGATGAGCAAGCTGAACCTGTAGAAACATAAATTCCTGCTTCTTCCAAGAAGTGAAGTAATACCTCACCTTTTACTCCTTTAAATGATACATTTAAAATATATGGAGAAAAACTTTCATTTAATAAACTGTTAATTCTTATATCCTTTATATTATGTAGTTTTTCAACGAATCTCTTTTTTATGTTAAAAACCTTTTTATAATTTTCATTCATATTTTCATAGGCTAAATTAGCTGCTAGGCTTAATCCCATTATACCAGGTATATTTTGTGTACCAGCCCTTATTCCAAATTCTTGTGATCCACCCTCTATTAAAGGAATCACATTACTAGGCTTTTTAATATAAATAAAACCTGTTCCTTTCGGTCCATGAAATTTATGCCCACTTACAGTCAAAAAGTCTATATTCATTTTCTTAACATCTATATATAACTTACTATAACTTTGAACCCCATCTACATGAAATTTAGTTCTTGTACTACCTTCCTTTATGATTTCTCCTATTGTTTTTAAATCTTGGATTACTCCAATTTCATTATTCACATGTATTATAGATACAAGAACTGTTTCTTTAGTTATAGAATTCTTTAAATGTTCTAAATCAACTTTACCATTTTCATCTATTTTTACAAATGTAACCTTAACACCACCATCTTCTAACCTCTTTATTGTATTTAAAATAGATGCGTGTTCAAAAGGTGTTGTAATAAGATGGGTTCCTGGCTTTAAAATCCCCTTAAGAACTAAATTATTTCCTTCACTTCCACCCCCATTAAAATGTATTTCATTTTCACTAGCATTTATAGTCTTAGCTAAAGCTTCTCTACATTCCTTTATCTTTCGTTCGCTTTTCAATCCCAAATTATGTAGTGAAGATGGATTTCCATAAAACTCTTTCATTCCAAAGGCTACTTCATCAATAATCTTATCTAAAGGCTTTGTTGTTGAGCTATTATCAAAATAAACTTCCATTAAATCTTCTTCCTTTCAAGTTTATACTCCTTTTTTCTATTCCACTCCCAATCACTGACTTTTCTTATAAACTTACTATGTAATATACATGTTTTATTATAACAAAAAAACAATATCTGCATAGTCCCTTTTATGAATTAAGTGACATAAAAAATACTTATTCAAAATATAAAAAGTAAATATCAAATTTATTAGTTATCTCCAGTTCTATCTTTACCATCTTTTTTTAATTTAACTATCTCTGCTTCCTGTTCTTCTATAATCTTTTTATAATTTATTTCCTTTTTTCCCCATTCCTTACTCAGATTATTAATTAATGATGCCATTTCATCTGCGCTTCCTACAATTCTATTGAATAATAACAAATTAGATTGTAGAATCTCAGGAATTTCATCATGTGAATATCGAAGTCTATGGTCTATTTCACCATAACCTTCTTCAAAAATTGTTCTAACTTGTATTTCCGCAATAACCTTTTGGCTAGTTGGATAAAATTCTACTAAGTAATGTACTGAACGATATCCTGAAGCTTTTGACCTTACTTCAATATTTTCATCTTCAAAAACCTCTATATTATCTCCATCCCTAACATTTGCTGTTATCTCAATAACCTTCCAAGTTTTTAAAATAAATTCATGTATTTCGTGCCATTGATCTTTAAATATATGTATAACCCTTATTCCTATCAAATCATTTATTTCATTCTTATAGTTATCTACTGTAAACTGAAATTCATCACCATATTTACTTTTTCTATCTTCTGTTTTTCTTATAACCTTTTCTATTAATCTATCTGGATCCTTAATTCTAGACTTAACCAAATGTACCATTTGTTGCGAACGCAATATATTAGCTATAAACTCAGCTTGATTTTCATATGAATTTTTATATTCAATATAATCTTCATAAATTTCTTTAAGATTATTAATGTTAGTAATGTTTTTAGGAATTATTTTCTTAGAGTGTGGACATTTTAATAGAAATTCATCTATATTAAAACTCTTTTTCAATATTACACCATCCTTTTATTTACCTAATTATTCTTTATTACTTTATATTTATTATACTACATTAATATTACTCTAAAAAATACAGATAAATTTCTCACTAATTATATATTTTAGTTGCATATTTTAATCATTATATGTAAAATTAAGTTAGAGTATTAATAATATTCTAACAATTTGTCTAAGGGGGAATATCTATGCAAGAAGAAATGTTTTGTTACCAATGTGAACAAACAGCTGGAGGAAAAGGATGTACCAAAATTGGCGTTTGTGGAAAAACTCCGGAAATTGCAGGAATGCAAGATTTATTAATTTACCAATTAAAGGGTATTAGTTCTTATTGTACTAAATTGTTAAAAAAAGGTGAAAAAATTGATAAACACATAGTTTCTTTTGTTGAAGATTCTTTGTTTATGACATTAACAAATGTAAATTTTGATCCTGAAGTTCATCTAAAGGCGTTAAAAAAATCTCAAAACATAAAAGAAGAACTAAGACAAAAAGTTCAAGAAGAAGTAACAACTTCAGAAGCCCTATATAATTTAAGTGATTCAAAAGATGAAATACTTGAAGATTCTAAAAAAGCAGGTATTATGTATGATGAAAACTTAGATCCAGATATTCGTTCTGTTAGAGAAACTATAAAATATGGATTAAAAGGTATTGCTGCCTATTCTCATCAAGCAAGATTTGTAAACTATAATAGCGATGAAGTAGATGAATTTTATTTCAAAGCTTTAGCTGGACTAGCTGATATTAGTTTAACTCTCGATGATTTAATTAAATTATTAGTAGAAACCGGAAGTATAAGTGTTAAAATTATGGAGTTGTTAGATACTGCTAACAATAACTTATATAATTCTCCTTCTCCTACAAAAGTAAATGTTAGCATAAAAAAAGGACCATTTATTATAGTATCTGGTCATGATTTAAAAGATTTAGAAATGTTACTTAAACAAACTGAAGGAAAAGGCATAAATATTTATACTCATGGTGAAATGTTACCTTCTCATGGATATCCTGAATTAAATAAATATCCTCATTTAGTAGGTAACTTTGGAAGTGCATGGCAAAATCAACAAAAAGAATTTGATAACATACCTGGTTGTATTTTAATGACAACAAACTGTTTAATGAAACCTAGAGATTCCTATAAAGATAGAATATTTTCAACTAGCGTTGTTGGTTGGAATGGAATTAAACATATAGCAAAAGATCAAAATAGTAATAAAGACTTCTCTGAAATAATAAATAAAGCTTTAGAATTAGGCGGATTTGAAAAAGATGAAGAAGTTAAAGAAATATTAGTTGGCTTTGGTCATAAAGCAACCTTAAGTCATGCTGATACAATTATAAATGCAGTTAAAGACGGAAAGGTTAAGCACTTCTTCTTAATTGGTGGTTGTGATGGAGCAAAACCTGGAAGAAATTATTATACTGAATTTGCAGAAAAGGTACCTAAAGATTGTATTATTCTTACATTAGCTTGTGGGAAATATCGTTTTAACAAATTAGAGTTTGGTGAAGTTGCAGGACTTCCAAGGTTGCTCGATGTTGGACAATGCAATGATGCTTATTCTGCTGTTAGAATAGCTTTAGCTCTGGCTGATGCATTCAAATGCGGAATTAATGATTTACCTTTAGCAATAGTACTTTCTTGGTATGAACAAAAAGCTGTAGCTGATCTTTTAGCATTGCTTTCATTAGGAGTAAAAGGAATTTACATTGGTCCAAGCTTACCAGCGTTCCTAAGCCCTAATGTTCTACAATTCTTAGTTGATAATTTTGACATCAAACCAATTAGCACACCAGATAATGATTTGAAACAAATATTATCATAATATATATACAATTAACAATGTACAATTAACAGTTAAGAATGAATGATGAAATTTTACCATTTTAATTTAAGCTTATATTATAGATATATTAATAAAGTTTCTGCTAATTAGCTTATAGATTACATCTATAACTTTAGTAGAAACTTTATTTTATCTGTTAATTTTATGTTCTGCATAACTTTCATAAATCTTTCTAATACATATTTTCATTAGCATTTCAACATTAATAAATTCTGTTATTTGTGTACTAAAAAATAAGAAGAACTTAAACCTTTTATCTTAGGTTAAAATTCTCCTTATATGTACAATATTAACTTTTATTATTTACTAAAACTTTTTCTTCTAGGTTCATTTTTCTTTGGCGTAAAAAATGTGCTTTTAGATGTAGTTTTATTTCCAACTACTCCAGTTTTAGTTCCCGTCATTCCAGTTTTAGTTGTATTTTTATTTTCTGTAATTGATGTTTTAGTTACAGTTCTATTTCCTGCGATTGCAGTTTTAGCTACATTGTTATTACCTGTCTTTGTAACTTTAGATGTACTTTGGTTTCCAGTAGTTGAAGTTTTAGATGTATTTCCTGTTCCTTTAGCTTTAGGAGTATAACCAAATCTAGCTCTATTCCCTGTTGCTTTAGTCTTAGGACTTGGTGTTAAATTCACCATTGGGTATTTATGTCCTTCAATTACATCTATTTTCTTTTTAATCAATTTTTCTATATCTTTTACATATGGTATTTCATCTACATCACTAAATGATATAGCTATTCCACGTTGCCCTGCTCTTCCTGTTCTTCCAATTCTATGTACATAAGTTTCTGGTATATTAGGTAAACCGTAATTAATTACATGTGACAATTCATCAATGTCAATTCCTCTTGCTGCTATATCTGTAGCTATTAATACTTGTATTTTTTTGTCTTTAAAGTTTTGTAATGCTTCTTGTCTAGCATTTTGAGATTTATTCCCATGAATTGCTTTTGCTCCTATTTGTGAATCTTCCAAATACTTTACCAATCTATTAGCATCACTTTTAGTTCTTGTGAAAACTAATGCTGATTTAATTTCATCTGTTTTTAATAAGCTTATTAATAGCTTTTTCTTATTAGTTTTATCTACATAGTATAGTGATTGTTCAATCTTATCAACTGTTGATGATACAGGTGTTACTTCTACTACAACTGGATCTACTAAAAGTGTGCTTATTAATTTTTTAATTTCGTTCGGCATAGTTGCTGAAAAGAATAATGTTTGTCTTTTTTTAGGAATATATCTTATAATTTTTTTTACATCATTTATAAATCCCATATCTAGCATTCTATCAGCTTCATCTAATATGAATATTTCTATTTCACTTAAATCTATAATTTTTTGATTTACTAAATCATTTAATCTTCCTGGTGTTGCTATTAATATATCTACACCTTTTCTTAATACTTCTTCTTGTGGTTTTTGTGATACTCCACCAAATATTACAGCACTTTTTAAATTCAAGTTTTTACCATATGATTGAAAGTTATCATATATTTGTATTGCTAACTCTCTTGTTGGTGTTAAAATTAGTGCTTGTATTTTTTTCTTCTTTGCAGTTTTACTTGCATTGTGTAATAACTGTAGTGTAGGTATTGCAAAAGCAGCAGTTTTACCGGTTCCTGTTTGTGCACATCCTAACAAATCTTTTCCTAGTAAAATTGATGGAATTGCTTCTTCCTGTATTTTACTAGCTTCTTTATAATTTTCATCTTTCAATGCTTTTAATATTGGTTCTATTATTTTTAATTCTTCAAATTTCATATATTATATATCTTCCCTCTTTTTCTTTAGCACAACAAAAATGGCCATGATTAATAGCCATTTTTTATTAATACTTAAATCTATTTTCATAAGTATAACATGGTTTACGTAATATAGATAGCTTTATATTATTTAGACTTTAATAAATACCACTGTATTTCCAAACACACCCCAACTTCTTTTATAGCAAACATCTTCTGTATTTCTGCTTTAAGAATAAATGAAGTACAATGTCATGGATATAATTCTTTTATCATTAGTTACCTCTTTTACATATTTCACTATATTGCAAATCCCACTATCACAACATCCCGTAAATTAATCTGTTATATCTTCATTCTATACAATATTTTTGCAATGACGAGTGCATATATTCCTTGATGTAATGTAAAAAGTACTTTATCATATTATTTAATACAACGTGCGATTTTATCTAAACAACAATTAAATTATTAGGAAGGATGTTTTTTATATGCACGACAAAGATTCTAGTAATAAATCAGGGTATTTAAACAAAGATTTTCAACTCTTTCATTTGAAAGATAAAAAAAATCAAGATTTTGAATTTCATTATCATGATTTTAATAAGATAATAATATTTCTTTCTGGACAAGTTGTTTATTTAATTGAGGGAAAAGCTTATTATTTAAAACCATGGGATATTTTACTTGTAAATAACCATGATGTTCATAAACCTATTATTGATTCTTCTGAAACTTATGAAAGAATAGTTATTTGGGTTAACCCAGATTTTATAGAAAATCATAATTATGAAAATTGTGATCTTTTAACATGCTTTAAATTGGCAAATGAAAAAAACTTCAACCTTATTCGACTTGAAGCTAAATTTCAAAGCAATATACAATTTATAACAAAATCACTAGAAGCATCTATTAATTCAAATGACTTCGGTAGTAAGCTTTTAAATAATTCATTATTTATTCAACTACTTGTATATTTAAACAGAGTACATCTTGGCAATATGTATTTAAACAATGACGATGCACTTAAATATGATAAACAAATTGAAAAAATATTAAAATATATTAACAGTAATTTATGTACAGATCTTTCTATTGAATTTTTATCTCAAAAATTTTATATTAGCAAATATTATCTTATGCATAAGTTTAAAAAAGAAACCGGGTATACTCTTCACAACTATGTAATTCAAAAAAGACTTTTGATGGCAAAAGATCTTATAACAAATGGAGAAACCATTACTAAGACTTATATACAATGTGGTTTTAATGATTACTCCTGCTTTCTGCGTTCCTTTAAAAATATTTTCCATAAATCTCCCAGTGAATTTTCACCTAAGAATAAAAGAATTATCTTAAAATAATTTATATTTTAAGATAATTCTTTTAACTAATCAAATTTTATATGACAGTATCCAGTTGGATTTTTCTCTAAATAATCTTGATGATATTCTTCTGCTGTATAATATCTTTCTAACGGTTTAACTTCAGTTACAACATGATCTTTATATTGCTCTTGTATTTTCATTTTATTTTTATTAATTATATATAAATCTGATTCATCAGTATAATAAATTCCACTTCTATATTGAGTTCCTACATCACCGGCTTGCCTATTTACTGCTGTAGGATCAATTACACTCCAAAACTTATCTAGCACGCTCTCTAATGGAACAACTTTTTCATCATAAGTAATATAACATACCTCTACAAAATCTGTGTCATTATAACACACTTCTTTATAAGTTGGATTTTCTGTTTTTCCATTTGCATATCCTACTTCAGTTTTTACTACTCCTGGTATCATCGCGAAGAATTTTTCCACACCCCAGAAACAGCCTCCACCTAAAACTATTTTTTTCATATTATCACATCCTTTAATAGCATTATAAATCTAAATAATACTACCTTGCAATTATATTTATGCATATTAGAATAACAAATAAAATGCCACGAGATAACCTTTCAAGAATCTTTTTCTTTTTGATTTAATTTTCCATTAAAATTAAATCAAAAATAACACTGAAAATAAAGATAGGATAATCTACTTTTTAATTATCCTATCTTTTTTTATTATAATTTCATCTTAGTTTTTATAGAGTCTTATAATTTAATCATTCTTATTTTTCTCTTTATTCTGTGAGTTTGAATTATTTCTCCCACTACTGTTAGATTTTGAAGAGTTGCTGTTACTACTATTACTTTCTAAATCACTACTCTTTTCTGACTTAGAAGAATTATTATTTTCTTGTGACTTTACATTATTACCATTATTTTGTTTTTCAGTTGTTATATCTGTAGTCTTTGTTTCGTCTGTAACATTATTATTTTCTTCTTTTTTTCTATTTACGTTACTATTTTCTTCTTTTTTAACACTACCATTATTGTCCTTATTATTAGAAACGTTACTATTACCTTTTTCTGTTTCTACAATTGTAGCTTCATCTGAATCAACAGATGTTTTAGATGAAGTTGCATCTTCAGTAACCACATCAGCATTCATATCAGTGCCTGTACTATTTTCTATAGTAGTTTCACCACTATCAATATTTTTTCTTAATTCCTTAGTTTTCTTTTGTATATCTTTTACTGAACTAGTTTTATAGTCTTCCACAGTTATTGTTGAATCTAATTCTTGAAGCTTTTGTATAAGATTTAACTTACCAGGTGTTATTCCAAGTTTCCTTGCTTCATCTCTTCTTACAAGAGCCACTTTTTGAGTTTCAACCTCTGCTTCTGCATTATTGTCATTTAATGTTTCTTCTACAATTTCTTTTAAAGATTCGTCTAGCTCAGTTGCAACATCATCTTTATTTGTAGATGTTGTGATTTCGATTGCAGATAGACCATCTTCTTTTATGTATCCTTCAGAAATTGCATTTGAAATCACAGTACTAACTGCCTTTTCAACATCAGTATTTACTAAATCAGTACCTTCTAGTATTTTTTGACCATCTTCATTATAAGCCTCAACTGACACTACCTTGTCAAAAGTATTTACTCCTAATTCAACACTTGGATTAATATCCATACTAACATATGCCACTGGGTTTTTAGCATATGCATATCCACCTCCTGCTAAACTTAAAATCACACCAACTGATAGTGCTAACGCTATGTTTTTCTTCATCAAGATTTCTCCTAGCATATTATTTATTTTATTTTTTATTACATTGCTTTTATTATAATAACCTGTCTTTTTCTTTACAGACTTTTCAATACGTCTTCGAGTAGAAGAATCTAATAATAAGTTAATATCGTCATCTAGTAGTAATTTAGTGTCTCTTATATTCAAATCATCTAATATGTCAAATAATTTATCTTCCACTTATACAATCCCTCCTAATACTGTTTTCAGTTTTTGCATACATCTGGATACTTTTTTATCAATAGTATTAACCTTCACTCCAATATTTTTTGAAATATCTTTTGAACTTTGACGTAAATAATATTTCCTTATAATTATTTCACTGTCAGGTTCCCCTAGAGACTTTATAGCATCTATTAATGCTGAATTACTCTCTTTTAATAAGATTGAATCAGCTACCTCATCTACCATAGAATATAAATCTTGTGCTACATTATCTATAGGAATATGATTGTTATTCTTATTTTTTCTGTACATATCTATAGCTTTTCTTTTTGCTATAATTGCTAGAAATGATTTAATTGAGCCCTTTTGTAGATCTATTCTATTTTTATAATTAAATACTTCAAAAAAAACATCACTTACACATTCTTCTATATCTTCTTTTGAATACATTCCAGAAAGTTTATTAAATATTATTGTATAAATAAGTGCCATGTAATTATCCATCATTGTTTTTAGCCCTACTTCAGGCTTATTATTCAATAATTTCAGTAATTCAATATCGGAAATCAAAGTGCACCTTCTTTCTATTAAGGTATATGAAAAAATAATTATACATTTATTTTTTATAATACTTAAAATTTGATTTATATAATATATTTCGTAATATAAGTGGAAAATCTGACAGAAATTTAATAAAAATATAATATTTATTATTATATTCTTGAATTTAATGTGTTCATCTATAAAATCAGTGGATTATAGGTAATAATATTAACTACTGATTTTATAATTTAATTACTTATTATTACTTTTTTTCTTTATTGGCATTATTATTTTGTGAGTTTGAATTATTATTGATTTGTGAATTTAAATTGTTACCATTATTTTGTTCTCCAGATATAGTTGTCGTATCCTTTTCTATACTACTTGAATTATTGCCTCCTTCTTTTTTACTATTTGAATTACTATTTTCTTCTTTTTTATCATTACCATTATTATTAGACAGATTATTAATATTTTCATCAGTAATCACACTATCACTTGTGTCAGTGTTTTTGCTCTCCTCTGTAATAATCTCACCATTCTTATTATTTTTTCTTAGTTCTTTAGTTTTCTCTTGTATGTTCTTTACAGAATTATCTTTATAACTTTCTATATTTATTGTTGGATCTAATTCTTGAAGCTTTTGTATTAGATTTAACTTACCAGCTGTTATTCCAAGTTTCCTTGCTTCAGCTCGTCTTTCAAGAGCCACATTCTCTGTTTGAATATTTGCATCAATATCATTATTATTTAACGTTTCATCAGTAACATCCTTCAAAGATTTTTCTAGTTTATTTGCAATGTTTTCCTTATTTGTTGATGTAGTAATTTCAATTGCAGATGAACCATCTTTATTTATATATCCTTCAGAAATTGCATTTGATATCACAACACCAACTGCATTATCAATATCATAGTTTATTAAATTAGTACCTTCTAATATTTTTTTACCATCTTCATTATAAGCTTCAACTGATATTATCTTATCAAAAGCATTCATGCCTAATTCAACACTTGGATTAATATCCATACTAACATATGCTATTGGAGTTTTAGCATATGCATATGCATATCCACCTCCAGCTGAGCTTAAAATTACACCAACTGTTAATGCTAATGCTAACTTTTTCTTCATAAAAATTCCTCCTAAAATATAATTTATCTTTTTTACGAGTATATTGTTTTTATCATAATAGCCCATCTTTTTCTTTATAGATTTCTGAATACGTTTCCTAGTCAAATAATCTAATGATAAATTAATATCTTTTTCTAATAATAAAGTAGTGTCTTTAATACTTAAACCATCTAATTTTTCAAATAACTTGTTTTCCAATATCAAAATCCCTCCTAATACTTTTTAGCTTCCTAATGCATCTAGATGCTTTCTTTATCAATGTGTTAACTTTCAAACTAAAACTTTCAGAAAAATCTTTTGAACTTTGCTATAACATAATAATTTCTTTAAGACCTCTAAAAAGATGCCTTAATTTGATTTACATAATACATTTCGAAATATCTCCTAAAAATCTGACAAAATAGATAAAAATTATATTTTTTAAATTTAATTAAATGTTAAGCTATTTTTATATATAATTCATGTGATTTACTATAATAAAAGAAGAAATTTTTAGTTTCAATAAAGAAAAGAGCCTTATTAAGACTCTTTTCTTACATGTTCATATTTTATATTTATTTTATCATCTAGATTTATATAATCCCAATTACCATTTTTAGTTTTTTTAATCCTAGTGACGCCAGTTGCTTTTAGTACTTTTAAAGTTATTATTCATAAAAAAACTACTTAATATATACTTCTCCAATTACATATATAAATAATTTATTCTTTTTTAAGATTATATATTGCCACATTACTATTTTACTAACATAAACAGTGTAATTAACTAGGTATATATCGTTGATAAGGAATACGAACCGAAACTCCTGTCTCATCGAATTTATATTTTGTCCCCTCAGTTGGATTTTTATGCTCAACTAAATTCATTCCACAAGCATAAAGAGCATCAGCCATACCACGAGCGTCTTGAATAACAGTACCTGTCATAAATCCTTTTTTAATTAAATCTATAGCTTCTGGTACCGCATCAACTCCAACAACTGCAATTGTTTTTTCTTTATCGCCATTGTTATATCCTCTAGCTTGTAATGCTTCAATGGCACCTATTGCCATAGCATCATTATTTGCAATTATAACTTCTATTTTATCACCATATCGCAAAAATAATGATTCTGTTATATTTTTGGCTTGTTCCTTATCCCAATTAGCAAATTGTGATGCAAGCTCCTCTGTTTTTATTCCTGAATCTTTAATTGTTGACACTGAATATTTTGTTCTATTAATTGTGTCTAAGCTCTCAGCTCTCCCCTTTAACATAATATATTGCATTATATCATCTTCATTTTTATCTATATTTGATTTGTTTTTATTCCATTCGTCAACAAGAATTTCACCTTGAAGAACACCTGCTTGCTCTGGATAAGATCCTATAAAAATAGATTTTTCATAAGATTGAATAGAATTTTTTTTATATGGCTCTCTGTGAAATAAAATTACAGGAATATTATTTTCTTTAATTTTATTAATTACTTCTTGTGCCTTATTTATATTAACTAAATCTACTAATAAAAGATCAAACTCCTTATTTTTGAGTATAGTATCAATAATTTGATTTTGTGTAACTTGATCATCATTACAAGAAAAAAATGTAAATTCAACTTTACCCTCATTTTCTTTCTGGGTTTCTTTTAAACTATTAACAATTTCAGACACATATAGATTATCAATATCAAATACTACTACAGCTACTTTAACAGGCTCTCTTGTAATAACACTTGCATTAATTGTTCCTATTATTGAATTATTTCCTATTAATATGGAAAGCGTCATAGTTACAATTATAATAATTATTAATGCTTTACTTGATTTCCCCATCGCAACCTCCATATTATTTTTACAGTAGTAATAAAAAATATTAGTATCGTTATTAATTTTAGTATTTACTTTAATAAAAAGTTTATACTAGACATCCATTGATTTTGTTCTATTGATGTTTTTAGTCCATTTATATTTTAAATTTTTCATTAAAGTCTATAAACTAAAGAAATGATTTCGTCTCAAAATATAATTTTAAGCTTTCCCCTTAGATTACTATAGAAATGGTTAACTAATTTTTGCTTTTAAACTATATGTGATAATATATAGCTATATGAATACATATATTTCTATTATTTTAAAATTACATTCCAGCGATTATTATATTTAAGGAGGAATTAAAAATGATTCAATCTTTATTTTTAGCCCATGGTTCTCCAATGATGGCTCTTGAAAATAATGACTATACTAAATTTTTAGGTGCACTTGGAAATAGCATAAATCCAAAAGCTATTGTTGTTTTTACAGCTCATTGGGATAGTGAGATACTTACTATTTCATCTTCTGATTCTACGTATAACACAATGTATGATTTTTATGGATTTCCGAGTGAACTTTATCAAATTAAATATAAGGCAAAAGGCTGTGCTTTAATTGCATCAAGGATTGAAGATAAACTAAAAAAACAAGGCATTGAAGTAAAAAAGGATTTAACTAGAGGATTGGACCATGGAGCTTGGACGCTTCTAAAACATCTTTACCCAAATGCGAATATACCTGTTATACAAATTTCTATAAATTCTCATTTACCTATTGAAGATCAAGTTAATATTGGTAATGCTCTTCAGGATCTTGGAGAGGAAGATATTTTAGTAATTGGTAGTGGCAATACTGTTCATAACTTAAGATTAGTTAAATGGGAACAAACATCTGTAGATTCCTTTGCACAGGAATTTGATGATTGGTTAATTGATAAAATAAAAAATAAGGACTTGACTTCTCTCTTTAACTATAGAGATTTAGCGCCTAGCTCTAATTTAGCAGTTCCAACAGCAGATCATTTTGTACCATTATTTATAGCACTAGGTAGTAGTAAAAATTTAAATCCTGAAATTCTGAATAGACACTATGAATTAGGGAATTTAAGTTATCTTTGTTTTAAATTTTAGAATAATACTTTAGATTTCATCGATAATTTTATGATGTTTGTTGTGCTAGCTAATTTAACTAACACAACAAATTAAATTAACTAGGTATATATCGTTGATAAGGAATACGAATTGAAACTCCTGTCTCATGGATTTGACCTTGCAATTGCTTCTAAATTCTCTTAGGGTCCATTTAACATAATATATTGAATTATATTATCTTTATTTTTATCTATATAAGATTTGTTTTCAATCCATTCATCAACAAAAATTTCTCCTTTAAATATACCAGCTTCCTCTAGATTAATTCCTGCGAATATAGCTCCTTAATAGGATTTAAGAGATTCTATTCTACTTATCCTTTTCACTCAATTTGCATTTGAAAGTTTTTTATTATTAATGTAAATTTTCGTCTTAGACTAATGTTAATGATAAATACTTATCTCCATATACTAAAAAAATAGCTTTGAAGTGATCCCCATCACCTCAAAGCTATTTTTTCTATTCCATCCCTATAAATTCTACTTTTTCTACATTCCTAATTTTAAGAAAACCATTAGTTAATGTTTTTATATCCCCCTCCACAGTTGAAAGATCTATCGTTATGCTTAAATTAGCATATCCATTTAAAGGTATACCTTGATTTATTGTCAAGATATCTCCTCCTTGTTCTGAAATATAATTACTAATATTAGATAAAAGTCCTTTTTCATTTTTAAATATAATATTGTAAGTAATTTTTCTGCCCTCTGAAGTTTCAGAAAAATCAAATACAAAATCTTTATATTTGTAATATACACTTCTGCTTATTCCTGCTATTTTTACAGCTTCAGTTATTTCTTTTACTTTACCGTCTTTTAATAGTTTCTTTGCCTCAAGAACTTTTTCATAAACATCAGGTAAAACTCTTTTATCTATAACTAAGTAATCTCCACTCATTAATTTGTACCTTCTATAATGGTTGCCCCCGCATCATCTAAAGATAACTCTAATATATCCCATTCCAATCCTTTTATTTTTAAAAATTTTCTAAGCTCATTGCTAAAGCGCTCATCCTCTTCGTTAATAATTGCCATGATTGTTGGACCTGCTCCACTTAGGTAGCACCCCCATGCTCCTAATTCATAGCTCTTATTATACACCTCTTCAAAACCAGGAATTAATTTACTTCTGTAATTTTGGTGAAAGGCATCTTTACATGCGTGTTTTATTAATTCATATTTACCACTAGAAAAACATGCTACCATAAGAGCTGCTCTTGAAACGTTGTAAATTCCATCTTTTAGACTTATCTCTTTTGGAAGTACACTTCTTGCTTTTTTTGTAGATAATCTGAAATTAGGAATTATTGATACAAACTTAATTCCATTTCTCACATATACTTTATCATAAAAAGTCTTATTTTCATCAACTATTGCAACAACCATCCCCCCCAGTAGTGCTGGTGCAACATTATCTGGATGGCCTTCAATTTCTACAGCCATCTCTAATAATTCATTTTCTGAAAACTTCTTGCCTAAGATTTCGTTAGCGCCTACTAGTCCCCCAACTATGCACGTAGAGCTACTTCCAAGGCCTCTAGATACTGGTACATCTTGTTTGATTTCACTTATTTCTAATCCTTTTATTTTATAGCCCGCTTTATCAAAACAAAATTTCATTGCTTGATAAATTATGTTTCTTTCATTACAAAATTCTTCTGGCATTCCCTTGAATTTTAAACCCTCTTCTAATTCTCTGAATTCAAAATCATTATATAGATTTAATGCTATTCCGAGTGAATCAAATCCAGGCCCCATATTTGCTGATGTGGCTGGTACTCTAACTTTAATCATACGCATACGCATCTTCCCCTATGAATTTAAGTAAGAAAGTAGAGCATCTCTCATTTCTGACTTATCCCAAACTTCATCATGTAATACTGTAGCAGTTTCTAAAGTGCTTAAACTGTTTGGTATTTTATTATTTGTTTTATTTGATAACTCTTCCAAAACCTTAAAATCATTTATTCCCTCAATATCAATATTAAGAGCATTACAAATGCTTGCTGGAAATTTGAATGGACTTGCTGTTGAAAGTATTAAAACTGGTTTATCATCTTTAGTTTCTTCTACATATTTATTTTTAACTACATATGCTACAGCTGTATGAGTATCCATTAAGTAATTGTCTTTTTCATAAACTTCTTTTATTGCTGCATATACTTCTTCAGTATTTGCAAAATTTCCATAGAATTCTTTAATGAAGTTTTTGATTTTTTCATTTACTTCATAAACACCCTTAGTGTTTAAATCTTTCATAAGCTTACTAACAACTTCAGCATCTCTTCCACTTGCTTCAAATAATAATCTTTCAAGATTTGATGAAACAAGTATATCCATCGATGGTGATTCTGTTAAAACAAGTTCTCTCTTCTTATCATATACCCCTGTTTCAAAGAAGTCTGTTAGAACTTTGTTTTCATTTGATGCACAAATAAATTTATCTATTGGCAATCCCATTTGTTTTGCATAATATCCTGCTAAAATATTTCCAAAATTACCTGTTGGAACCACAACATTTATAGCATCATCTTTTTTTATTACCCCTTGATTTACTAAATTAAAATATCCATAAAAATAATATACTATTTGAGGCACAAGTCTTCCAATGTTAATTGAGTTTGCAGACGATAAAATAAATCCTTTATCAGCTAATCCTGTTCTGAAATCATTATCCCCAAATATTTCTTTTACTCCATTTTGAGCATCATCAAAATTCCCCTTTATTCCAACTACCTTAACATTGTTTCCTTCTTGACTTGACATTTGTCTTTCCTGAATTGGGCTAACTCCATTTTTAGGATAATAAACCACAACTTTAAAACCTTCAATATTTTTAAAACCTTCAAGTGCAGCTTTCCCTGTATCTCCTGATGTTGCAGTAAGAATTGTTATATCTTCTTTAACATTACAAATTTTCTTAGCCCTTTTCATAACTTGTGGTAAAAATAATAATGCTGCATCTTTAAATGCACAAGTTGGTCCATGATATAATTCTAAAAAGTTATTTTTAACTTCTACACTAAATCTGTCATTATATGCATCATTAATTGCGTCCATTAATTCAGTATCATCAATGTCTGTAAAGTATTCATTGATAACCTTAAATGCTAAATTCTCATACTTGATGTGTGTATCTTTTTTTAATTCATCATATACCTTAGGAAATCCATCTGGAACATATAGCCCACCATCTTTAGAAATTCCATTAATTATTGCTCTAGCAGATGCTATATCTTTCTCTAAGCCCCTAGTACTTTTAAACTTCATTTTAATCTCACCTCAAAACTGTATTATTAGCACATTTTTTAATAATAAATCTGTATTCTAATATATTTTGACTTACTATGTTCTTTAATATGCATTAAATATGAATATATATCCTTTTCACTTACAAATTTTAATATATATAAACATATTTCACTTTTTATATATATTACCATGTATTTTATCCATATACAAGTGTTTTTGTATAAAATACATAATAATTATTTTATAAGATTATTTACATATAAATGTTTAAAGGCATTATTTGTATTGCACATTTATTTATTCTTAAATCTGGACATTCTGGTATTAGAATATCATTTTTCTTTAAACATTCTAAAAGTGGTTTACATTTTTCAAAAAATTTTTCATAGAACTCTTCTTGGCCTGTTTTTCTAAGTAAACTTATAGAATCATACTCCTCACTACAAGTTTTTATTACTTTTCCTACAACCTTGCAATGGCAATTAATGTTATCAAATAAACTGCATCTATTATTCATAAAATTATTTATATTTACAGTTAAAATTACCGTTCCGTTTCCTGTTTTCATTATCAAATCTTGTGTATTGTTATAAGTTAAAATACTTCTTATATATGTGAACATTTTAAAAAAAATTGAAAAGTTAAAATTACTCTTGCAGTCTTTAGATAAGGTATCTAAATATTCTGGTCCAAATATAGTTATTAGATTTATTAATGTATCAATATATGATAAAACTCCCTTGTTGGTTATTATTCCTTCAATTTCAATCAAATCACCTGTAGATATATTATTATTTTCTATATCTGTTTCATTTTTATGTTGTAATTGCTTCTTTTCATTAAGATGGTCCATTAAATTGCCATTTAGCATAAAAGTAGTATAGGTAGTTTTAACTTGTTTCTCTTCTCTTACGCATTGTCTTGCATCCATTTCCTTATCCATATGATGATGTTCAAAATTATTATTAGCTTCTAATTTATTTTTATCTTTAAAGCCTTCCCTCTCAATTCTTGTAATACTTCCTTGATTAGAACTTTCACTCCTATCTCCTTGGTGAAATCCAGCTGATAAAGTTCTATCAAATGATTGAGTTTTGGTTATTGTTTCTATAAATCCTGTTAATACTAGTGAAGATAAATTTCTAACTAAATTTTCATCTAAATAAACAAGTATGTCAAAAGGATTGTTCATGTCTACTCCTTTCAAAAGGATTAATAACTAATATGTTTATACTTATATATTATTCATATTAATGCAAAATATTATTTATGGATTTATTTTTACTTTAATCTATGTAAAGAAATTACAAAAATCTTAATTTACTAATTTTTTTTAATTTCTTATGATATAATTTACAGTATCAAAAATAAGAAGGGAGATTAGCCTAATTTGTTTCGACTTACATATATACTTTCTTTATGATTAGGCACATATTTTATGAAGAGAATTTTAAAAATGTTTTTTCTAATTTTACTTATTGGAATTATTATTTTAACTATAATATTTAACAAAAGAATAATGTTATGTTATGGAATTGCTGAAAAGTATATTTCTTTGAAAAACCATATATGGGCAACAAACCAAAAATTTGATATTAAGACTTCTTCAAATTCTATGAATTATAGTGATGTTGTTTATAAAAATACTAATGGAACTTCTTTAACATTAGATATTTATGGACCAATAAAGCAAGTGTATAGTTCTTCCCCTGTACTTTTATATGTTCATGGTGGAAGCTTTGCTTACGGTGATAAAAGCATTCCTAATGCTTTAAGTCCAGTACTTGATACCTTTAGAGAACAAGGCTATACAATTATAAGCACTTCTTATGAGCTTATGAAAGATAAGGAAAACTTTAACAAACAAATTTCAGATGTGAAGGATACTATTAGGTGGATATATAAAAATAGTTCTGTCTATAACTTTGACACAAATGAGATAGGAATTATTGGTGTTTCTTCCGGAGCTCACCTTTCCCTTATGGCAGGCTATAGTAATAAAGATGAATTTACAGATGATGCTGAATTAAGTACATATCCATCAAAAGTTAAATACTTAATTGATTTTGCAGGTCCAACTGATTTAAGTCTTTTAAACACTCGAGGATTAAACTATGATTTATCTAAGATTTTTTCATCAATTACAAATAAAGGGGATTTAATGAAACAATATAATCCTATAAATTATGTTAATTCTACAATTCCAAACACCTTGATAATTCATAGCAGTCTAGATGCTACAGTTCCTTACGAAAGTTCAAAAAAACTTTATGATAGTTGTATCGAATCAAATGCCAAAGTTAATTTAATTACTTTAAATAGCACTGCACATGATTTATCAAGTATCTCAAATGATGATATTATTTCTATATCTGAAGGACTATTAAAGTTTGTAATATTTAATTCTCCTTTATAGATTCTTACCTTCTATTTCTTAAATATATATATTAGAAACGAAGGTCATGCGTTTGTGGCGGTATTACTATTTCGGATTTAGCTGTAGATATTTCCTTAGTAGAAGTTGTTCCATTTTGAAGTGAGAGTCCAAATTTTATATTTGGGTTCTCAAACTTACTCAGCCAACAAAGTAAGTCGAGTTTCATTTTTCTCTCAGTTAAATCCTCACGTAATCCAAACAAATGCATGACCTTAATTTGAGTGGTTTTAATATTCGTAACTCTTTATATTTTCACATAATACTATTTGTATTTTCTTATCATCAATCACTTTCTTATAAGAACATAAAAATTCATTTAGCTCATTATCGTTTAAGTCTATATTCCTTTTACTTATTAATATTACATCTTCGTTTTCTAATAATATCTTAAGATCATTTTTTTCATTTTTTATAAAATATTCAGACATTGCTTTAGTGGATATTCTGCTTTTATACTTTTCTTGAAATCCAATAGTTTTTTTCATTGTTTCATAATTTAATCTCGAGTTATTCATATTAACTCCTGGAATTTTGAATTGTTCCTCTATAGAAGATGAATCAAATCCATATCTCTCTAAGATTTTTTTTTGAATATTAAGTAATTTATCTTGTGATATATTGTTATCAGTCATATAAGACATTATATTTTTAGAAAAGTCTGCCATATTCATTTTACCTTCAGAAAGTTCATAATACATAGAATATATGTAATCTTCAAACTTATCTATGTCTTTATCTTTTGCTTTATTTTTTAATTCATTAAAATCTATAATTTTATCAGACATATTAATCCTCTCCTTTTTATTATATAATAATAAATATCCATCTAATATAAATCTTTTAATACATTTCCAAGAAAATTTTAATCCTCTTACGTTATTTATTAATTAAATTCATTCTTTCATTTTTAGAAAATACACATCCACAATAGTCTTGTCTATATAGGTTATATTCATTAGAAAGTTCTATAGAACGTTTATATCCTTCTTTCTTTTTAAAATCTGAATATAAATATTTTACGTTATATTCCTGTGATAAATTATCACCAATTTCATTTAGTTTTTGTGCATTTTTATAAGGGCTTATAGATAATGTAGTTGTAAAGTAATCATAGCCTTCCCCATTAGCTATAATCGCAGCTTCTTTAAGTCTTAATTCATAGCACTTAAAGCATCTTGACCCGCCTTCTTTTTCTTCTTCTAATCCTTTTGATATATTATAAAAGCTTTCTGTATCATATCTTCCTTCAATAAATCTTATTTCATTCTTAACTTTAAGAGATGAAATAAGCCCTTTTTGTTCGGCTACTCTTCTTGAGTATTCCTCCATAGGATATATATTGGGATTATAAAAGAAAATGCTTATTTTAAAGTATTGTGATAAATATTCTAGCACATAACTGCTACATGGTGCACAACAACTATGCAATAGTAATGTTGGTGTTTTTTTATCATTAATTAAACTTTCTATTAAAGAATCTAATTCTTTTTGATAATTAATTTTATTCATATTTAGGTCTTCCTTTTATAATTTCTATTTTTATCTTAATTATTTAAGATAATTTTACTGAAGTTTCATTTGTTGCAAATTCTTCAAAGACTTCTAAAAAAGTATTAATATGGCTTTCTTCATGCTTTACGCTTAAAAATATTGCTTCAAATTGTGAAGGAGCTATATTTATTCCACTCTTTAACATATACTCGAAATATCTATTAAATCTATCTACATTACAAGTCTTAACATCATCATAAGTCCTAACTTCTTTTAAATTTGTAAAGAATATTGTCAACATTCCTCCAACTCTATTTATTGCTATTGGAAGATTATATTTCTTTGATATACTTACTATACCTTCTTGAAGTTTAGTTCCTATATTTTCAATATAATCATAATAATCCAAATTATTTTTTAGCTTATTTAAAGTTGCAAGCCCTGCTGCCATTACAATTGGATTACCTGACATAGTTCCTGCTTGATAAACTCCACCAAGAGGTGCTAGTTTTTCCATTATTTCTTTACTTCCACCATATGCTCCACATGGAAGTCCTCCACCCATTATTTTAGCATACGCAACTAAGTCTGGTTTAACATTAAATAAAGATTGGGCACCTTTAAATGCTACTCTAAATCCATTCATTACTTCATCAAATATCAATAATGAACCATATGCATCACAAAGTTCTCTTAAAGTTTCCATAAAATCATCTTCAGCTTTTATTACTCCCATATTCCCAGCTACAGGTTCAATAATAACTCCGGCAATGTCATTTCCATATTTCTCAAAAAGCTCTTTAATTTGATTCTTATCATTATAAATTCCTATTAAAGTATTTTCTATACTTTCATTTGGTACACCAAGTGAACCTGGAATTCCTCCAGTCATTACACCAGAGCCAGCTTCTATTAAAAATCCATCAAAATGTCCATGATAACATCCAGCAAATTTAACTATTTTGCTTCTCTTAGTATATCCTCTTGCAAGCTTTACTGCACTCATAGTAGCTTCAGTACCTGAATTAACCATTCTAATCATTTCAACATTTTCTAAATTAGTGCACATAAACTTAGCCAAATCCAATTCCAATTTTGTTGGTGCGCCAAATGCTAATGCTTTTAAACTTGTTTCTTGTATAGCTTTCACAACATCTTCATCACAGTGTCCAAGTATTAATGGACCCCAAGCTAATACAAAATCAATATATTCATTATCATCTTCATCTTTAATTATTACACCTTTTCCTGATTTTATAACAGGAGGATTTAAATTAACTCCTTTAAATGCTCTAACCGGACTATTAACTCCGCCAGGCATATACTTCTCTGATTCTTTGAATATTTCAAGGTTTTTCATAACACTTCCTCCTCAGTCCGCAGATAATATCAATAAATTGTTAAATGTTTAAATAAATGTTTAACAATTTATACTTTTAAGTTTTTGTATGCTTAACTTCTTAAATGCTTAAGAACTTATCTTCTTTTATTGTAAAATTCTTATCTTTTTAAAACTTTTGCAGCTTCTAAAGCATGATATGTAATAATAATATCCGCACCTGCTCTTTTAATAGACGTCAAAGTTTCCATCATTACTCTTTCTTCATCTATTAATCCAAGTTTTCCTGCTGCTTTAACCATAGCATATTCTCCGCTTACATTATACGCTACAAGTGGCATATTAAAGTTTTCTTTACAATCTCTAATTATATCCAAATAAGAAAGAGCTGGCTTAACCATAATAAAATCTGCACCCTCTTCTATATCTATTTGTGTTTCGCGAAGAGCTTCCATTCTGTTTGCTGGATCCATTTGATAAGTTTTTCTATCTCCAAATTGAGGTGCAGAATTTGCTGCTTCTCTGAATGGGCCATAAAATGCAGAACAATATTTTGCTGAATAACTCATTATGCTAATATTTTTAAATCCATTTTCATCTAAGGCATTTCTTATGTAAGAAATTCTTCCATCCATCATATCTGAAGGTGCAATTATATCTGCACCAGCCTTTGCATGAGATACAGCTATCTTACCTAAATATTCAAGGGTTTCATCATTATCTACATCTTCCCCATGAATTATTCCACAATGGCCATGTGAAGTATATTCACACATGCAAACATCTGTTATAACCAGTAAATCTTTATCTATTTTTTTTATTTCTCTTATTGCTTCTTGAACAATTCCATTATCATTATAGCCTTCAGAACCACATTCATCTTTATGTTCTGGTATTCCAAAAAGAAGTATCCCTGCAATATCTGCTTCTTGAACTTCCTTAATAACTTCATGTAATCTATCAATAGAAAAATGATAATTTCCATCTAATGAAGAAATCTCATTTTTAATATTTTCCCCTTCAACAACAAAAATAGGATAAATAAAATCCTTTGTTCTTAAAGTTGTTTCTCTAACCATATCACGGATGGCAGAATTAGCTCTAAGTCTTCGTCCTCTTTTAATCATAACAATTACTCCTTCTTCAATTCACAATTAATTATCTATATTTTCACTTATTTTTATAACAACAGTCTCTAATTAAACATTTTTGTGCTATCGCACTTTTTTTGTATGTGTATAAGTTCTTATTTGTGCTATCGCACTTTTTTTGTATTTGCATATTCTGAAGAATATATATGGTACTATGGTTTAGAATATATATTCTTCAGAATATTTATGGTAAACCATATTAGAATATTCAATATTTAATTACTTATTTATAAATCTTCTACTTCCATCAAGAAACCATCTTCCGAATGTTCTTTGCATATTTTTGCTTTTATTCCTAGACTCTCTAACGCCTCATTTGTCTTTGGTCCTATTGCTATAACCTTTTTCTTTTTTATTTCTTCCAAGCCTAACATTTCCACCATGTTTTTAACTGTTGATGGGCTTGTGAAAAATACTATATCCACTTCATCAAAAGATCTTTTATTTTTTACATCTCCGCAAACTGTATCATATACATGTACTTTGTCTACTTCTATACCAGTCTTTATAAGTTCTTCATATATGTATTCTCTACTTTTAGCTGAGCATGGTAAAAGTAACTTTTCATTTTCTTTTAAGTGTGGTTTTAATATGCTTACTAAGCCTTCACCAACAAATTCCTTAGCTTTGGCAAAGCATATAATTCCTCTTTTATTTAAAGCCTTTTCTGTGGCATGACCAATAGCAGATATTTTTGCTTTAATTTTTCTAACATCATAATCTTTTTCAATTAGATAATCAAAAAATGTTTCTACACTATTTACTGAAGTAAATACAATATAATTATAATCTTCTAATTTACTTATGTACTTATCTAAATTGTTTGCACTGCTTTTTATTTCTATGGAATTAAAACTTGTAACCTCTGCACCTAATTTCACTAATTTATTTTTTAAATTTTCAGATTGTTTTTTTGATCTAGTAATACATATATTCTTGCCAAACAATGGTTTATTTTCATACCAACTTAAGCTTTCATTTAAGTTCACAACTTCTCCAACCACAATTATACATGGTGATTGCAGTTTTGCGTCTTTTACTTTTTGTGAAATATTATTTAAGGTTCCTATTACCTTTTTTTGTTTGGCTGAGGTTCCTCTCATTATAACTCCACATGGTGTAGATAGGTCTTTTCCATTATCTCCAAGCTGTCTAACTATATTGTCTAAATTACTTAAGCCCATCATAAACACTAATGTACCTTCTTCAACAGCTAAAGCTTTAAAGTTTACATTTAAGTCTTGTGCAGATTTACCTGTTATAACATGAAAGCTCTGAGCTAAACCTCTATGAGTTATTGGAATCCCCGCATAATTTAAAACTGCAATGGGAGACGTTATTCCCGGAATTACTTCAAAGGATACATTTTCATTAGTTAAAGCCAGTACCTCTTCTCCGCCTCTTCCAAAGACATACGGATCTCCACCTTTGATTCTTCCAACTATATGCCCTTTTTTTGCAAGACTAACTATAAGTTCATTAATTTCTTCTTGAGTCTTAGAATGAGCTCCAGGCTCTTTCCCACAATAATAGATTTCACAATTTTCGTTCAAATAATTTAATACATTGTTTGAAACTAACCTATCATATAATACTGCAGTACATTCTTTTAAAACTCTAACAGCCTTTAATGTCAATAATTCTTCATCCCCAGGACCTGTTCCTATTATATATACTTGACTCATATTTACGCCTCCTATGTTCAATGTTCAATTATTGATAAATGATCATTGCGTATTGATAATTATTTTATTATCTTCAATGCTAATTTTCGTCCAAGTTCAATATGTTCATCTTTACTTCCTAATATATCCTTCTTAACTATTTTCCCACCCACATCATATATTCCAATCATATATAAATCATTTCCTTGAATTTCTGAATATGCTCCAATTAAACTATGGCAATCACCATTTAACATTTTCATAAAACTTCTTTCGGCTTCAACTGTTAATTTTGCATTTAAATCTTCTAACTTTTTAAAATACTTTTTAGCCTCACTTATCTTTAAACATTCAATACCAAGTGCCCCTTGAGCAACTGCTGGCAGAAATTCTTTTGGATCAAAGTATTCAGTTATTAAATTTTCCTCATTTAACCTTTTTAAACCTGCAGCAGCTAATATAATCCCATCTAAATTCTGTTCTTTCATTCTTTCTAATCTAGTTTGGACATTTCCTCTTATTGAAACTATTTCCAAATCATTTCTAAGTAATTTAAGCTCACATGCTCGTCTTATGCTACTTGTTCCAATTATTGCTCCGCATGGTAGATCTTTAAAAGGTATATTGTCTTTTGAAATTAGAACATCTCGTATATCTTCTCTTTCAGTTATAGCAGCAATTTCAAATTCCTCTCCTAACTCATAGGGAACATCCTTCATACTATGAACTGCTCCATCTGCTCTTTTGTCTAAAAGTGCAAGTTCTATGTCTTTAACAAATAGTCCTTTTCCTCCAATTTTGGCTAAAGAAACATTTAAATTTCTGTCCCCTTCTGTAACTATAAGCAATTTTTCACTATCTATATTAAATTTATCTTTCAAACTTTTCATTATTATTTCTGTTTGTGTTTGAGCTAATTTACTTTTTCTTGTTGCTATGATCAAATTATTCATAAACTAATCTTCCTCCATACTCTTTTATTTAAAACTATATTTTAAATTTAAATACCTAAAGTAAAATAACAAACCAAAGATAATAGTATGTCTAGTCTATTATTTTTTTGAATGTGCTTTAATTAAACAGTCTACAATTTCTTTAGGAAAATTAATTCTTAATGCACTTTCACATTTACCTTCATCAAACAACTTTTTAAAATCGTCATTCCCAATAAACCTAAGTATTTCATTCTTATATTCCGGAAATTCTTTTGCCTTATTTCTTATCTTTCCTATAAATCCAATAAAGTCATCATATTCTTCCAAAAGATTTTTTACTTTATTAGAAACTAAAACTGCACCTTTAGGATTACCATATCTAGTATTTAATGCAAAAGTTATATTTTCTGTATTTCTTTCAATTGGAACAACTCCCATTCCATTAGTGAAGTGCGATGAATCTATATATATTTTATAATTTTCATCACAATATTTTTTTATTTTATTTTTTAAGGTTTCATCATCTAATGCAATAATTATAAGATGTTTATCTTTTAAAAATTCATAACTAAATTCATCATATATAAGTTTAAGTCTTCCCATTGAATCTTTTGAAATTTCAATTATTTCGTCACTAAAAGTATGTGATAATACCTCAACATAGCATTTATTATTTACAAAATGCTTAGTTTTTATTGCACCAGCCCTACCGCCACCAATTATACCAACTCTAAGTTTACTAGATATTAATGAAATATAAGAATAATCTATTTCTTCATTGCAAATATCCTTTCTATTATCTTCATACATTCATCACCACATCCTTTTAAGGTTTCTTCTTTCATAACTTCAATGGCTCTATTTATATAAAAATCTGATGTACTTTTAATTAACTTATTGGCCAAATTAATGTCCTTTTCATTATCACTTTTATGTGCAAAAGTTTGAATTCTTTTTTCTGAAATTTCATTCCCAAAAGTTTTTAATCTTTTAACTTTAGGTGAAATACTTCTTAGTTTAAGCCAATCTTCATATTCTTTTAGATACTTAGTCATAATGTCCTTATGTTCTTCCATCTTTTCTTTTCGCAATTTTTTATTTTTATCATTTATATAACTTATAGTATCTATATTATACACTTCTGTTCTATCTAACAACGCAACTTCTTTTTCCACATCTCTTGGAACTGATAAATCATATATTATAAGTTTATTTCCTTCTTCATTAATATCTTCTTTTTTAACCACTGGATGAGGTGCTGATGTACAACCTATAAGACATTCAACTTCGTCTATAAATTTATTCTTTTCTTCGAACCCAATCACATTAACTCTCTCATCATATATTTCATCTTTAATTTTATTATTTCTAACAACCAAATAAACAAGCTTTGAACCATGAGAAAGCAGATATTTCAGAGTAAGCTGCCCAACTTCTCCATATCCAAAAACCATAAATTTAGTACATCCATGACTAATAGCTTCATTGACTACTATGGAAGCTGATGATACTGGAATCTCAAATAACTTTGATTCCTTCCTAAATCTTTTTCCACAGGTTATAGCTTCTTGAAATAGTCTATGTAATTCTAAGGTCACTGCTTCTATATTTAAAGCTTCTTCATAAGCATCTTTAACTTGCCCTAAAATTTGATCTTCTCCCAATATTTTAGAATGAAATCCACAACAAACTTCAAACAAGTGCCTATAAACATCTTTACTCGTAGTTATAAAAATATATTGTTTATATTCATAATCCCAACTAAAAATCTTAAAAATCTTTTTTAATAATTCTTCCTCATCAAAAGAAGCATTAAAATAAATTTCCGTTCTATTGCAAGTAGCTAAAAGAACTACTTCCTTCATTTCCCTAAGTAACTCTTGCATATATTCTTTATGTTTTTTAGGTTTTATTATAAACTTCTCTCTAATTTCTAGTGTCGCATTTTTTCTAATACCTATTAAGCCTATCATCAATTGTCACCTCACACACTTTTGTACTTTCTAATAGAAACTCGACTCACATTCGCTCGCTGAGTAACCAAATCAAGATTTTGACTCTTACTTAAGTTTATCATAGAAGTTACTTTTTCCAAGTAAATCTTATATAATTGTTAAATAAATATATAAAAAAATCTAATTCAAAATTTTCGCTTAAAAATCAACTTATTAAATCATATTTTCCCCATGGGAAATATAAAAAATTAGTTCATTTCTCTATTTTAATAAACTTATCAAATATATTCAAATACTTTTTAACATATACAATAGTATTTAGCTATATATATAAATTATATTTATTTTATGTAATCATTTTTTTCCTTTGACAATGTTGTTAAACTTAACTATAATTTAGAAAATATATTTTGATGGAGATAATAAATATAATAATTAAAATTTATAAAAGGAGTGAATTATTTTGAATAAACAAACACTAGTAAATCATATTAAAGCTTCTAACAGAAGTATAAAATGTGACTTAGTGATTAAAAATATAACTATAATTGATGTTTTTAATCAAGATAGATTCGTGGATACCATTGGTATCAAAGATGGATATATTGTAGGCATTGGCGATTATGACGGTGATGAAATTATAGATGGTACCAACAAATATATTTGTCCTGGTCTTATTGACTCTCATTGTCATATTGAATCAAGTTTAGTCACTCCTACTGAATACTATAAAGTTGCCTTATTAAATGGTATCACATCTGTTATTGCAGACCCACATGAAATATCAAATGTAATGGGGACTGATGGCCTAAATTTTATGCTTGATGTATCAAAAGAAATTCCCTTGGATATCTACTTCATGCTTCCATCTTGTGTTCCAGGTACTAGTTTTGAAAGTTCAGGTGCAACTTTGCTTGCTACAGACTTAAAAAAATTTTATAACAATGATAAAGTTTTAGGTTTAGCTGAAGTTATGGACTACCCGGCAGTGTCAAATTGTGAAGAAAATATGATTGAAAAAATTTATGATGCTATTACTAATAATAAAGTTATTGATGGACATGGAGCAGGTTTGACACCTATGATGACAAATACGTATAGAAGTGCTAACATCTTAACTGATCATGAATGTAACAATGCAGAAGAGGCTCTTGAAAAGGTTAGACGTGGCATGTACGTCTTAATTAGAGAAGGTAGCGTTGCTAAGAATTTGAAAGAATTATTGCCAGCAGTTAACGAAAGTAATAGCAATAGATTTTGTCTTTGTACTGATGATAAACATATAGATGATATTGCAAATAACGGTTCAATTAACAGCTCAATTACTTATGCTATAAATGTTGGTTTAAAACCTGAAACAGCTATTCAAATGGCAACTATTAATCCGTCTAATCTCTACAAATTAAATAACAAAGGTGCTATTGCTCCTGGGTATATTGCTGATTTTGTTTTATTAGATAATTTAAAAGAGTTTAAAATATCTAAGGTTTATAAAGAAGGAATACTGGTTGTCAATAATGGTGAAATTATCAATTGTAATGATGATTTAATACAACAGTCACCCATGAAATATACATGTAGTAACTCTGTAAATCTGCCAACATTAAATGAGGATAGCTTTAAAATTAATATTCCAAATAAAAAATCCAACAAATTAAATGTGATTTCAATAATTCCAAACAAGTTAGAAAGCATTCACTTAAAGCTTAATATTTCTGATATTGCTTCAATGAAACATGATAAATGTGAAATTTTTAAATTTTCGCCAGAAGATGACTTAATAAAAATTTCTGTTATAGAAAGACATAAGGCCTCTGGTAATATAGGTCTTGGAATTTTAAATGGCCTGGGAATTAAAGAAGGTGCAATTGGAACTACCATTGCCCATGATTCCCACAATCTAATACTTGCAGGAACAAATGATAAGGATATGTTATTTGCAGCCAAAGAGCTAGAAAAAATGCATGGCGGTATAATAGTTGTTAAAGATGAGACTGTTCTCGCACATATTACACTTGAAATTGCTGGTCTTATGACCAATAGAAAATATACTGAAATTGAATCTGATTTAGAAAACCTTCATTCTGCTATTAAGATAATAGCTCCCAATATTGACTTTAATCCATTTTTAACACTTTCATTTTTATCCTTACCAGTAATCCCAGATTTAAAAATTACAGATAAAGGTTTATTTGATGTTGTTAACTTTAGATTTATAGATATCTTTGAATAATCTAGATACCAAACTTATATGTATAGCCAATTATAGAAATAAAGGTCATACTTTTGTGACTGTTTCTAACAACTTCACAAGCATCTTCTTTATTTCTAATTGGGTATATTTTTGTAGTAAAAGTGCAATTTAAAGAGTGAGTTTATATTCGCACTCTTACATATCAAATACTATACTATCAATAACTATTGAAATTTCCTTAATTAAATTGACTTCGATATTTATTCTGCTTTCATCATAGCTTTCCAATATATTTACAATGGGTCTTAATGGAAAACTAGTTATTGTTTCTTCAACTCTAGCTATCTCTCCAGTACTAAGTTTTACTAATGTACCTTTTGGAAATGGTATTACTATCCTGCAAAAAATATTAACTATATCATAATCAAACATTTTACCTGCATTTGCCATCAAATATTCTAATACATCGCTTGGAAACTTTGCTCTATGATTAGGTCTATCTGTTGATAATTTATCATAAGCATCTGCAATGCTTACAATCTTACTTAAATCTGTAATTTTATCATTTGAAAGTCCATCTGGATACCCCTTTCCATCTGGCCTTTCATGATGTTGAAGAACTATTAGTTTACTTACTGAATTTAAATTATAAGCATCAGCTAAATATTTATATCCAAGTCTTGTATGCTGATTTAAAATTTCTGTTTCTTCTGGTGTAAGTTCAACATTCTTTGTTATAATTTCTTTTGGAACTAATGTTTTTCCTACATCATGTATTAAAGCTCCCATACAAAGACTTGAAAGTTTTCTTCTATCTAATTTTAAAGCTATACCTATAATAAGTGATATTATAGCTACATTAACAGAATGTGAATAGATATAATTATTCATGCTTCTTATATCTACTAATGAAAGTAATACATCTTTATTATTAAATAAATCATCCATTATATCTTCTGCCATCTTATCAATATTATTGAAGTATCCTTGGTCCTTTGCTGAGAATTCCGCTTTGCCACCTTTTCCAACACTAAACCTCTCTATATTAGAAAAGGCTTCTTTTATAGTTGAGATTGCCTTTTGCCTTATTTCTGGTTTTATAATATCTTCAATTTCTTCATCACTATATTCATCAATTATATATATTGAAAGAATATTTATTTCTTTTATCTTTTGAATAGTCATTTCTCTCAAAACTACTCCGGCTTTCAATAAAGTTCTTCCTTCAATATCATATAAAGTTTTACCTAATACAGTATTAGGTTTTACACTCTCAATTGGAATCAATCTCATCGCTAATCCTCCTATTATCATTGTTTATTAAAACTATATTATTTAAATATACAATAAACTTTTTCTTTTGATTATTAATCATACTTTATTCTTATAAAAACATTTTAAATAATTATTTTTATACAGACTAATTTAAAACAAATTTTTCTATGACATTTGCTATTCCATCTTCATCATTTGATGCAGTTATAAAATTAGCAACTTCTTTAACTTCTGAAGTTGCATTTCCCATAGCTACTCCAAGTCCTGCATACTTAACCATTGACAGATCATTGCCAGCATCTCCACAAGCAATTATTTCTTCTCTTTTTATTCCAAGATATTCGCCAAGTCTTTTTAATCCAAGCCCCTTATCTACTTGTTTATGAGTAAATTCTAAAAAATATGGTGAACTTTTAAATACACTATATTTTTCATAAATTTCACTTGGTAGTTTTTCTATAGCTGGATCTAATATGTCTTGTGGATCTATCATCATAACCTTTATGATATCTTCCTCATCATCAACTTCATTAAAGTCCTTTATATTAATATCAATTTCATTAATTGTTGCTTCATACTCTGTATATTGACTAATCTTAGGTGCTATCAATCCATCTTTTGCAGAAAAAGCATGAATATTAATATTAAGTTTTTTACTTATTTCATATATGTATTTTAAATCTGAGCCTTTTAAAGAGACCTTTGACACAATTTCTCCAGTCTTAGTGTTTTGAACTAATCCTCCGTTAAAGCTAAGTACATAATCTTCACCTTTTAACAAATCAAGTTCTTCTAAATATCTTTCTAATCCAAGCAACGGTCTTCCTGATGCCAATACTATTTTTACACCCTTTGCTTCTGCTGCTTTTATAGCTGCTTCAGTCTTCTCAGAGACTTTCTTATCCGTTGTAAGTAGTGTTCCATCCATATCTAATGCAATTAATTTGTACATATTTATTCCTCCATTTGTATAATAGTATTTTTCTTATACATTGTATGTATATTATTGAATTTACATCTGTTTTTATTTTGATACAAATATTATATAATTTAATCTTCATTAAATTATAACATAAAATATTTATTTCAAGTCTGCAGGATATACTAGTCCCATTTGTTTTCTGATTTCCTCCATAATTTTGCTTGTATTCAAAGAATTTCCATAGCTATTTATTTTTGATTCTAAAGTATTATTATTAATTAATTCAATAAATTCTTTTACTTCGTACATCATGTTTTCTTCTATTTGTTCAACTGAGATTACTTCAGTCTTTCCATTTCTATATTTAATAGTTATTTTATTCATCTCATTAATACTATCTATTATTATTGTTCCTTCTTCTCCTTGTATTTCTGATGGTAAATATGAATTGGCTATTTTAGAATATATAATACTTCCATCCATATCATCATATTTAAACAAGGCAGATCCTTGCCCATCAACTCCTGATTCTAGCATGAAATTATTAACTTTTATCTCTTTTGGGACTCCAAACAAACATACCATTGGATAAATACAATATACTCCTATATCCATTGTTGCTCCATTAGATAACTCTTTTTTAAAAGCATTTAGTATAATTCCTTCTTTATATTTATCATATCTTGAAGAATATTGGCAATAACTCGCAAAGTATCTTCTTATCTTTCCTATTTTAGGAAGATTATCCTTTACTATTTTAAAGTTAGGAGTAAGAGTTGTTTTCATTCCTTCCATTAAAAGGACATTATTTTCGTGTGCTAATTCTATAATAGACTTGACTTCTTTAGAATTTGATGCCATTGATTTTTCGCAAAATACATGTTTTTTATTAGATAAAAACACTTTAGCTTGCTCATAATGAAATGAATTTGGGGATGCAATATATACAGCATCTATTAAATCACTTTTAGCCATTTCTTCTAAATTAGTAAAAATATTTTCTATTTCATGTTTTGAAGCGAATTCTTTTGCAGTTTCTTCTTTTCTAGAATATACAGCTCCTGCAACAAATTCATCGACTTTTTTAGCACCATTTAAAAAATTATCTGCAATTTTACTCGTTCCAATAATCCCAAATCTCACCTTTTTATGTTTCATCTTAATACCTCACTCCTCTTAATCATAATGTTTTATTATTGCTTATTGTTTACTATTCTTTCTTATAGTTTACATCCATCCTCTATTAATTTCAATTATTATTGATAAATCCATTTTATATTACTATAAAACTTATAATTTTGTAACAAAAAAAACTCTAATTTTGTAACTAAAAGTAGTTTTTTTCATAATATAAATTGTATCTATAAACTTATGAGGTAATATTTATGCTTGAGTCCTTATTGTTAGTATCCTCTTTATGTATAGATTCTTTTGTTGCAAGTATTGCTTATGGTACTTCTAAAATTCGCATACCACCTTTATCTATAATATTAATAAATTTAGTATGTACTATTACTCTCGCTTGCTCATTATTTATCGGATCTATATTTAAAAGCTTTCTTCCCGGCAATCTTCCTACAATTTTAGGTTTTTTACTTTTAATGGCTATTGGAATATATCGATTATTTGAGTATATTTTTAAAGCATATATATCAAAATGCTCTAAATCTAATTCCCCACTAACCTTCAAAATGTTTGATTTTCAATTTATTTTGCAGGTTTATGCTGATGAAATTAAAGCTGACTTTGACAACTCTAAATGTTTGAATGTTAAAGAATCATTTTATTTAGCTCTAGCATTATCTTTAGATAGTCTTGCAGTTGGATTTGGTTCTAGTTTATGTAGTATTAATTATATAGAAGTTTTAATATTGTGCTTTGTTATAGGAATGTTTTGCGTGTCCTTGGGAGTATTTCTTGGAAGAAAATTTGCTCAAAAGATACATTTTGAATTATCTTGGCTTTCAGGATTATTACTTATTATATTAGCAATAATTAGAGTTTTAAAATAAATTAATTCGCTTTAATATTACTCTTATATGCTAAATTATGTTACTTAGAATATTAATGTAAAAAATAAAATCAATAATTACCTTATATTTTTTATATAAGGTAATTATTGATTTTATTTTTTCAATTTACAATGATGATTATGAATCAATTAAAGACCATATCTTTTTGATTGTTTATCCAATTCATCCAGATTTTCTTCTAGAAATTTATGAAAAGTATTTACATTTACTTTAAATGCAAATTCTTCAGCTGTTAAAGACTCCATATATCTCATAATTATAGAAGAGATATCTCCATCTTCCACATTATAAACCTCTTTAAGAACATCTATTATAGTGCCACCATTAAACTTTCTAAATTTAAGCTCTGCTTCTTTCTTTATAGCAGACAATTTATGTCCTCCAAATAATTCTACTTGTTCTTTTAATGAGTCATATCCAGTTCCCAACATATTCAAATATTCATCTACCACTGCCTCTTTAGTATTTTTAATGCTTTTTCTAGACATTATATCTTTTAGTATTTCATATGCTTTATCATCTGATATTAAAAATGCTTCTTTTAATATATCTGTGTTTCTAAAAAAAGTTTTGTCCTTAACATTATATTTTGCACGTTTTTCTATATATTTAAATAACTCTTGATTACTCACTGTCATAATAAATTACCTCCTTAGTTAGCTGCCATAAACCTTATTAAAATCTTTTGTTGGAATTATAAATTAACAAATCTATCAAATTGTTTATCTAATTCTTCTAAATCTGATTCTAAAAATTTATGAAACGTTTCTTTTTCTAATCTGAAGATAAATGATGGCGAATTTAGAAATTCTAAATACTTTTCTGTTATCTCCATTATATTTTCATCTGCAATCTTATAAATATCCCTAAGAACATCAAAAAATGTTCCCCCTTCATATTTTTCCAATCTTCTCTCTGCAGCATCTCTTACACTTGATACTTTGTCTCCGCCAAATACATCAACTTGTTCTTGAATTGATCCATATCCTTTTTTCAACATATCAATATATTCATTGATAACATCATTTTTAGAATTTCCTATATTTTTTCTTGCCATTATATTTTTTAAAACTTCATAAGCCTTCTCTTCTGGTATCCAAAATGCATATTCTAATATATCTGTCATCTTATAAAAAACTTTTCCCTTAACATTTCCCCTTGCACGACCTTCTATATATTTTAATAACCTCTCTTCAGTAGCTGTTAGCATACAGTTCCACCCCTAATTAAAAAATTTTATCTGATGTATAGCCGTCTAACACTTTCATCTGTTTATAGAAGAAGAGTTTATCACGACCCCATATGATATCCCCTTAGGGTACAAGTTTAACTAAATTCAGCTGCACTATAAAATTTCACCTGAAAAGTTTCACTTTATTATTTCCATCAACTTATCAATTTCTATATTTTTTTCAAAAAGCTTTGATAACTTGTCGTATTCGTTATCTTTATACTCATTTACTTTTTCTATAATAACTTCTTCTGATATTCTTATATCATTAATTTCTTTAAGGGATTTTATAAATGCGCTTATAAACTCTTCTGAATCAAATATGCCATGAAGATAAGTTCCTACAACCATTTTTTCTTTATCACATACACCAGCAATATTTCCGTCTAAATCCTTTATAAATGGAATTGCTTTTTTCCCTATTTTACTTATTCCATTATGAATTTCATAACCACCTATTATATTTCCTTCTATAGACTTTACTAGTTTAAGATCACATAAAATTTGACCTTTAGTTTGTTTTGTAATCTTTGTCTCATTAAATCTTGTTCTTATATCCAAAAATCCAAATCCATCTTCCTGAGAAATTTTTCCTTCAACACCCAACTTATCAAGAACTAAAGTCCCAAGCATTTGATATCCACCGCATATTCCAAATATCGGTATTCCATTTTCTTTCAATTCTATTATTTTATCAAATAATTCATTTTCTTTTATATTTCTTAAATCCTCAATTGTGCTTTTTGTTCCAGGAATTATTATTAAATTGGGATTTTTTAATTCATTAGGTTTTGTAACATATCTGACTGTAACTCCTTGTACTCTTTCTAAAACATTAAAGTCAGTAAAGTTCGACATATGTAAAAGCCTAATAACAGCAATATCTAGAGTTCCATCTGCCTTTTTATTCTTAATTCTTTCAGTTACACTATCTTCATCTTCAATATCGAATTTTTCATAAGGCATAACTCCAAGAACAGGAATATTTATAATATCTTCTAATTGCTTTATAGCAGGTTTAAATAATTCTATATTTCCTCTAAATTTATTTATTATTATACCTTTAACCCTATTTCTTTCTTCTTCTGATAATAACATAATTGTTCCAACAATTGATGCAAAAACTCCGCCTCTATCAATATCTGAAACTAAAATTACAGGTGCATCTGCAGTTTCTGCCATGGCCATATTAGAAATATCACTGTCTTTTAAATTTATTTCAGCACAACTTCCCGAGCCCTCAAGTACAATAATGTCATGTTGTTTGCTTAATTTGTCATAAGCTTTCTTTACTTTTATTTTTAGTTCCTTATTAAGTTCTTTGTATTTATATGGCTCAATATTGCAATAAACTTTTCCATTTACTATTACTTGTGTATGATCACCACTAGGCTTTAATAAAACTGGATTCATTAAAGCATCTGGTTCAATTTTGCAAGCTTCTGCTTGAACTACCTGAGCTCGTCCCATTTCTAGTCCATCTTTTGTAACATATGAATTCAATGAAATATTTAAAGCCTTAAAAGGAGCTACATTTAAACCATGATTTTTCAAATATCTGCATAAGGCTGTTACTAAAGTACTTTTTCCAACAGAAGATGCTGTTCCCAAAAACATTATGCTTTTATTATTCATTTATATACCTCTCTCAAATTCGATTTTCATTGCTAAATCTTTATTTGTTAAATGATTATCAATATAGAATTTTAAATTTTTACGCCTTAATTTTAAATATTTATTTTATCCGATAGCTAGCATCCGTAACACTCTTATTTCTGCAATTGGGCGATAACGACTGCACGCTCATGGACATTGTGACCCTTGTGGTTATAAGTTCAACTAAGATTCAGATTTGGATCAAACCTCACCTGAATCAAGTTTCACTTGATACCTTATCAATTGTTAAATATCCGAATTCCCCTACTATCTCTTTGCTAACTTTATTGAATTTAACACCTTGTTTAAATATTGGGCCATCAAACACTAATGTGTGATATTCTCCATTTTCGCCACTTGGATCACATCCTAATTTTTTCACTTCACTAACAACTTCTTTATTTAATTCTTTTCCAAGAAATTCTTCTCCGAGTGCTTTTAAATTTATCTTTTTAATTACAGCCTTAAAACCATAATCTATGAACTCATTAGTTAAACTTTCTCTGTCTTCTTGCCACAATGGAAACTTTCCTTTAATATCTACTGCATTGCATCTATCTAAGCACCATTTTCTATGAGCTTCTATATCTATATCTCCAAATACACAAATCTCTGCCTCATTATCTTTTGAGCATTTTAATGCCTTTTCAAATTCTTCTTCATAAATTTTCCCATCACTACAATCAACTTCAATTAGTGGAATTTCTAATTGCTTTGAAACTTCTTGTAAAATATTTTTCGGTATTCTATGAAAGCATGAGTCATTTTTATTGTCAAAGGTAACTAATAGTCCAATTACCTTATAACCTTTTTTTATCATTCTATATAACGATAGGGTACAGTCTTTGCCTCCACTAAATGAAACTACAACCTTTTCTTTATTCATATTATCTTACCTCATTATTATTTTCTTACTTAATTTCAAACTCTGCAGTCCATTCACCATTTGATTTTACTACTCTATATTTACCTGCCTCTAACTTTTCTAAATTACTTAATGAAATAATCTGACTATCTGTTTTTCCTGGTTTTAAAATACATGCAATTTCAATAAACATAGGTTCTTCTTTAAAATTCACTTTAATCCACTTATTATTTTCTAATTTTTCTACTTCATATTGTAACCCATAATAAACCTGTTTACTACCATTATTTGTAATGTTAATTTTAATTTCTTGTTCTCCTAAATCATATGTGCTTTTTTCAGTCTTCATAGTAATATCTTTGAACTCAGCTTCACCTTCAGTTGTTTGATTTCCAGAAGTATTATCAACCCAAGCTCCATTTGCTCCTAAATAATATCCATCTATAGTTGTATTATAAGCCATTGAACCATTTTCATTTAAGTAGTACCAAACTCCATTATCTTTTAACCAACCTATCTTCATTGCACCTGAATCATCCATATAATACCATGTATTATTTACATTGATCCACCCAGTTGCCATAATTCCATCATCCTTAAGATAATAAAAACTACCGCTGTCATTTAGCCAACCATTTTTCATACTACCATTTGCATAATAGCTCCAACCTGTATTAACATTTATCCATCCATTATTTAAATCTGCATTAGCTTTAGTTGAAGCTCCTGTGCTTACTCCTATTACCATACATATAGTTAAACTTATAATTCTTTTATTCATAATTCATCACCTTTCAATTATAAATACTTTATATTATCTTGTATTTTATATAATAAATTTAAATCATATATTACTATTCATTTTTATATAATTCAAATATATTTCTTATATTCTTAATTAATTTAGAATTTTCTTCATGAGATCTTACTGCAATCCTATAATAACTATTATCTAACCCTTCATAATTGCTGCAACTTCTTATTAATACATTATTCTTTAAAAGTTCATTTTTCAAATTCATTTTACTAATAGTTTTTAAGAAAACAAAATTCACATTTGGTTCATAAACTTTTAATCCATTTATTTCTTTCAATTCATTATATAAATATTCTTTTTCATCTTTTATAAATTTTATAGATTCCTTTATATAATTTTTATCCTTAATTGCAGTTTTGGTAGCTATTTCTGCTAAAATATTTATATTCCAAGCTGGAGATATCTTTTCAATATTGTCTTTTAATGAAACATTACTACATATCCCATATCCAATTCTTAAACCTGGAATCGCAAAGAATTTAGTTAAAGATTTTATTATAATTAAATTTTCATATTCATTTATGTAAGAAATCATTGATAAATTTTCTTCTATAAAATCTAAGAAGGACTCATCGATTAACACCATAACATTGTTTTTCTCTGCCTTAATTAAAATTTTTTTTAATAAGTCTTTTTCAGTTATAGTTCCAGTTGGATTATTTGGATTACATATAAAAATTAAGTCTAAATCACTATTTATATAATCTAAAATATCTTCTTGTATACGAAAATTATTTTTTTCTTTTAATTTATAATAAATGATATTTCCATTTATAGCTTTTGTTGCTTCTTCATATTCTAAAAACGTGGGCGCTAAAATCAGTGTATTCTTTGGATTAATTCCTCTGACTACATTAAATAAAACTTCTGCTGCTCCATTTCCTAATATTAAATTTTCTTTATTTATATTTTCAAATTCTCCTATTGAACATTTAAGTTCAAAATAAGTTATATCCGGATATTTCTCTACTTCATCTAACCCATCTATAATTGCCCTCTTTGCACTATTTGGCATTCCTAATGGGTTTATATTAGCTGAAAAATCAAGTATTTTATCATATTCTATTTTATTTTCTCTGCTTATTTCTTTAGCATTTCCACCATGACCAAAGCTTGCCATAACTTCCTCCTTATCTATTGTACAATAAATTTATTAAAAATAAATATTAACTTCACTATTTTGCTAGCTAAGTTGTATACCATACTAATCCTAGTTCTTAGCTACCTAAATAATAGCCCTACTAGTTCTCTAATTACTAATGCAAGTCCAAATCCCATGAAGGAAGATAAATAAAGAACTTTAGCCGTTTTATGAACATCATTAATATCAATTTCCTTAAGCTTATCACCTATTGTAGGCTTTTCTACAAGTTTTCCAAAATAATAATTTGCTCCTCCAAGTTGTACTCTCAAGGCTCCAGCTATTGCTGCTTCTGGATGTGCACTATTAGGACTTGTATGATTATATCTATCTCTTTTATAAATCTTAAAGCTATTTTTATAATCATATTTTAAGATTGCAGAAGCTAGTACTATTAAGAAACCAGTTATTCTAGCTGGAATATAATTAAAGACATCATCCAATTTGGCTGGAAAATATCCAAAATCCATGTATTTATCATTTTTATATCCAAACATTGAATCGAGTGTATTAACAGCTTTATATGCGAAAGCTAATGGTGCACCAAAAACTCCTGCATAAAATAAAGGTGCTATTATACCATCTGCCATATTCTCTGCTATGGTTTCAACTACAGCTCTTATTATTCCTTCTTTATTCAAACTTGTAGTATCACGCCCTACAATAAACGATAATTGTTTTCTTGCACCATTTATATCTTCTTTTAATAAGAATTTAATTACCTTATATCCCTCAACTACTAGTCCTTTTGAAGCTATACAAAAATATATCAAAATTCCTTCTAAAATAATTCCAAAATAAATATTAAATTTTCTAGATATATTTACAATTTCAAATGCAACTCCAAATGTTATTAAAACTGTAAATATCCAAACAATAAGTCCTGCGGCTTTTAAATAATTCTTTAAAATACTTCTAAATACATATTCAAGTTTTTTTGCAATATATCCAATTCCTCTAACTGGGTGAAATGGATTATTAGGATCTCCAATTATTAAGTCTAAAATAAATCCTATGCTTAATTCAATCATATAAGTCTCCTTTTTAGGCATATGACACAAGATGACTACATACTAACTTGTTATTTTTTTATTATGCCTTAATTACTTTAGTTTCTCAAGTAAAACAAATATTGCTATTCCTTTTTATTTTACTTGAGATACCTTTTTTATTATAAATTGTTTATTTTCTTTTATTTCTATAGTTAATTCATATCCTTGACCATTTTTAGGCTGCCATTCATAAAATTTCTTTTTATCATCATATAACACTTCTAATATAATTCCTATACTTCCACCATGAGTTACTCCAAATGCTGTTTTTATATTTTCTTTTATAAAATATTCTATGAGTTCTATAAAGCCCTCTTTAATTCTTTTTCTAAATTCAACTCTGCTTTCCCCATTTGGACATTTTATCTTTCCTTCTTTATCATCTATCCAATCTATGTATTCTCTTAATAGTTTTAAATCTTCATATGATTTTAACTCAAAATCTCCAAAATCATATTCGAAAAATTTCTCTAAAATATCATATTTATTTCCCGGGCAAAGAATTTCTATTGTTTGATTTGCTCTTTTTGCTCCACTAGTAAAATAAAAATCACATTTTGGATATTTAAATTTTTTTATGTTTTCTCTTAACTCAAAAATTCCGGTTTCGCTTAAATCTATATCGCTTTTCCCACAATATAATTGTTTTTCATTACAATAAGTTTTTCCATGTCTGATTAGGTATAACTTAATTTCATTCATACATTATCATTAGTGACAAATTTATCCGATAGCTAGCATCCATAACACTTTAACTTCTTTAAAGTAAAAGATAATATCTACAAACTCCTTAATAAATTCTTCTAAGCTTTAGGTAAAGATAATCGTATTTCTATTAAGAAAACTTCACCTGAAACTAAGAATGACTTTATTATATAAAGCTATCACTAAAATTCCCTCCTTTCTTTAAGGAAAACCCTATCTCATTTTTGGGTTCCTTACTTCAATTTTTCTTGTAATCCAAAGAATATCCTATAAACGGATGAAGAATGTTTTGTTAGAAATTGCAATACACGCCCTGTTTCTTCTCTCCAAGCTCTATCTTGCTTTTCTATAGGAACAATTCCTGAATTTATTTCATCACAAATTATTATCTTATCTTTTAAAGAATTTATATTAGCTTCTAAAAGCTCCACTGAATTAATTTTATTTAAAACACAAGATCTTGTGAAAACATGTAATCCACATAAAACTTTTTTATCAAACTTTAAATGTTCGTCTATGCAAAAAAATATGTCTTCATTTTTTATATTATATTTTTCTTTTACAAATTCCAATTTTCCATTATAAGCTCCACCAAAAATCAGTATCATTAATTCTCACCTCAAAACTATTTAGATACACTACTCTTAAGTTATACTTATACTTCAAATTAAATTGGTCATTTTATGGTCCTAGTTGCTAATGTTCAATGCTCAATTTTTAATCATCTAGCATTTATCATTAAACACTGATAATTAAATCTCCAAATATAAGTACGATTTTCACTCTTGATATCTATAATATTATACCTAAAGCTAATATTCCTATTACTTCACCTAAAACTAATGCAAATCCAGCTACATCTCCTGATATTCCACCAAATTCCTTTTTACACTTCTCCACTGACCATATAATTCCTAGGGTTATTGATGAAACTAATAATATTCCATAATTCCCCATCAAAGCAAATGAAACCATAATCATTAATGCTAATGAAACTATCATAAGTATTTTATCTTGAGCATTAGTTCCTTTTTTGAAATAAGTTCCAAGGGTACTTTCTTTTATTGTAGTTCTGCTTAAAAGAAAATACGCTACAACACTTCTACTTGTTATAGGAATTAATATTAATGTAAAAAAGGAAATTTTTTTTTCTAAAATAGAATACACGCCTCCAAATTGTAAAAAAAATAAAATTAATAATGATATTACCGCAAATGCTCCGATTGTAGAATCCTTTAATATTCTAAGCTTTTCTTTTTTATCTCTTCTTGAGAGAATTGCATCACAAACATCCATAAATCCATCTAAATGTAGCATTCCTGTTACTACAAATGGCACCATCATAATTATTACACTTTTTAAAATAATTGAAACATTTATAAAGCTAATTAAATAATATACTATGCTCCATATAATTCCAACTATCAACCCAATAGTTGGATAGAATTTCATCATATTTTTAACGCCATCATCATCCCATTCAATATATGGTGTTGGAAGCACAGTAAACATACTTAGTGCCATTAAAAATCCTTTGTATAGTTTCTTCATAAGCCAGTCTCCTTAACTGATTTAAGGTATTTTACATTTCCAAAGCTACATTCAATAACATTATCACAAGATTTTGCTAATTCTTTATTTATAATAGCTAATTCTCTTTTAAATTTTTCTGTTATTTCATCATACTCTATAGCATCGTTAAATATATAATCACTTACAACCACCGTATTTTGGGCTTTTTTTATAATTTGTTTGAGTCCATTTAATATGTTTGTTGAAGGATTGTTTATAATCTCGTTTCCTATAAACATTTCATTAGTTAAAAGTGATGTAATGCTATCTAGTAATACTGTATCATCAGATTTAATATTATTAATTATTTCATGCAGATTTCTTTGTACTTCTAAAGTTATAAAATTTAATCCTTCTCTATTTTGTATGTGTTTCTTTATTCTTTGTTCATCTTCTTTATCATAAGGCTTCATAGTTGCAATATATATAACCTTATCTAATGAAACTCTCCTCATATTCTTTTGCTTAGCACGTGACTTACACCAAATCATAGATTTAGATTCTCTGCTTAAAGTTAATGCTATTTTTTCACCAACTTCAGATTTACCACTTTTAGAGCCTCCAATTATTAAATAATTCATTGAGTGCCCCTTACTTTTCTATACCTATTCTTGAATTTATACCTTTTTCATATGGATGTTTCACAGCCTTAATTTCAGAAACATAATCTGCAAGTTGTACTAATTTTTGATCAGGATTCCGTCCTGTTAAAACTACTTCTAACTCTTTTGGCTTGTTTTTAAGAAATTCTACCACTTTGTCTAAAGGCACTAACTCCAGATTAGTTGATGCAATTATTTCATCTAATATAAGTAAATCAATATTTTCATCTATAGCTTTTTTAGTAACTTTCCCAAATCTCTCTTCATGTTCTTTTCTAGTCTCCATTTGTTCTTCTGGGCTCATAAATTTAAAAAATTTCTTTACTGGAATCCCTTTAAATACTTCAAAGTTTGCTCCAAGTTTTTCAATAGAATTTAGTTCACCCGTTTCATTATCCTTTAAAAATTGAGTTAATAAAACTTTCTTATTACGACCTACAGCTCTCATTCCAAGTCCCATTGCAGCTGTAGTCTTTCCTTTTCCATCTCCACAATAAATATGAATAAGTCCTAGTTCCATAAAATCTCTCCTTTATTAGTTTTAATGACATAAAACATATTACTACCTATCTTTAAAGTAGCCATATTATAATATTCTAGTATTGTCAAAGCTCTATTAATTTATTACATAATTCACCAAGTCTACATATTATCCATTTCTTTAAGTTCATCTAAATAACTATCATTAATTTCTGCTTCTTCAAAAGTTGCCATATTATTCATTATTGCACATGCTGAGTCAATTATCGAAAATGCTAATGGACATCCACTTCCTTCTCCAAGGGCCATATCTAAATTTAAAATTGGACTTAAATCTAATTCTTTCATTACCACGTTAAATCCTAATTCCCTTGAACTATGTGAAGTAAACATATACTCTCTTGTTTTTGGATTTAGTCTAAAAGCAATAAGTGCAGCAACTACCGAAATGAATCCATCTATAACAACTGGAATTTTATAATAAGCTGATCCTAAAAATACTCCTGCCATAGCTGCTATATCAAATCCTCCAACTTTAGAAACTACGTCTATTGGATCTTCTTTAATTGGTTTGTTTAGTTCTATAGCTTTCTTAATAACTACCTTTTTCCATTCGAAAGTTTCGTCTGTAATTCCACCGCCTCGTCCTACTACATCTTCCACTTTAATATCTGTTAAAGATGATAAAACCGCGCTGCTTGTTGAAGTATTTCCTATACCCATTTCTCCAACTCCAATGATTTCATAGCCTAAATTTTTTGCATCTTTGACACATTCAATTCCAATTAATATTGCTTTTCTAGCTTCTTCATAACTCATAGCAGGACCTTTAGTCATATTATATGTAGATTTTCTTATTTTTTTATTAATTACATCTGGATGATTAAAATCACAGTTAATTCCAACATCAACAACCATAAGTTCTGTATTATTTGCTTTTGAAAGAACTGCAACACCCGTTAGCCCTTTAGTAAAATTGATAGTTTGAGCTAATGTCACAGATTGTGGTGCTGACGCAACTCCTTCTTCAACAACACCATTATCTGAAGACATTATTATAACGACTTTTTTGGTAATCTTGTTCTTTACCTGACCTGTAATACCAGAAAGCTTTATTGCTATTTCTTCTAATTTTCCTAAACTCTTTAATGGCTTTGCAAGTGAAGTCATTCTTCTATCTGCTTCTATTATTATTTCCTTATTTACATCTTCTATTTCATTTATAATATTATTTAATTGCTTCAAATTAGAATTCAATTTATGTATCCCCCAATATGTTTCATTTTCTTCTCTATACATTTTACCACTTTTTAAGCAATGATTAAAAGCTACTAAAAAATAATTACTACCCTTAATGTAAATCAAGTAAAAATTAAGAGAAGCCTTCCATTTAATTGCAGGACGGCTTCTTTTTTCATTGCTTTTTATATTTTCCAACTTATTTATCAAGAGAATTTTTAACAAAAAAATTATTTTGCTGGTTCCCATTTACAACGAACTGGTGATACAATAGCATTTTCTTTTGTTAATAGTCTTTTCATGGTTTTCCTCCCCATATAATAATATCAACATAAAAAAAGCACTCTATTTAAGTTGCTTTAAATTATATTCACTTATTAAATATTCAACTAATTCTTCTTCATTATAAAATATCAAATCCCCTGTAAATTTTGGTCTTTCTATTACTATTAATTTAATTTTACATTCACGAGCAGCCTTAAGTTTTTCTAACACTCCACCTTCAAGTCCACTATCTTTAGTTAAAATTGCTTTAACATCATATTGATTTATAAAAGCTTTTTCAAGTTCATAAGATATGGGCCCTTGAAGTGCGATAATATCTTTAATACTAAGTCCCGCTTCTACTATCTTTGTCAAAACTTTAGGAGATGGTAAAATTCTATGTATAACTCTATATTTAAAATCTAATTTCAAAAACTTAGAAACATTATTTCCACCTGTAGTATTTAAGATATTTCCATCTATTCTTTTTATAATCTCAATAGCTTCATCATAATTTTTTACTCTTATAATATCTTCATCCGTAATATTTTCTAGTATCCCTTGTCTTTCATATCTCACATATTGAATTTTAAGATCATTTGCGCATTCTGACGCAGTTTTAGTAACTTCCTGTGCATACGGATGGGAAGCATCAACTAAAACATCGATTTTATTAATTCTGATCCAATTTGACATTTCTTCTTTATTCAAAGGTTTTGTATTTAATACTTTAATATTAAATTCTTTAAGTAACTCACCACCATAAATTGTAGCTGTTGTAACTGCAATCTCATGTGTATATTTATTTATTAAAGACAAAATTTTTCGTCCTTCTGAAGTTCCTAGAATAAACCCAATCATATTCTCTCCAATCCTAAGTTATCTAAAAATAACTTTACTACTATACAATCATACTTATAAAATATTTTTTTTGAAGAGGCTAACTATTTTTCTCTCTTATTTTCATAGCCTCTAGGTGTTATAAATTTTCCATCTTTATAGTAACTCTTTGAATTCCCAACTATTACAATTGACATCATATCTACTATTTCAGTATCAAAATCTCCAATTGTAAATAATTTATAGCTTTGACCTTCTCGAAGTGCATGTCTTATCACTGCTATTGGGGTAGAATCTTCTCTGAATTCTTTTATTATATCTATACATTCCCTTAAATATTCAGGTCTCCCCTTACTCTTTGGATTATATAAAGATATTATAAAATCTCCTTCAGCCGCTAATTTCACCCTCTTTTTTATATCTTCATAAGGTGTCATAAGATCACTTAAGCTAATATTGCAGTTATCATGCATAAGTGGCGCTCCAATGACAGACCCTGCTGCACTTGATGCAGTTATACCTGGAATTATTTCAACATCTTCATTTTCTCTAAGTTCAAGTATTAATCCTGCCATTCCATAAATCCCAGCATCTCCTGTACTTATTAATGCTACATTTTTGTCTTTACATAAACTTAAGGCTTCCTTACATCTAGTTTTTTCACCTTTCATTCCTGTTGAATATAATTCTTTATCTTTAACTAACTCTTTTATCATATCTATATACTTATTATATCCCACAATAACATCACTATCTTCAATTGCTTTTAAAGCCCTTAGACTCATATTTTCTATACTTCCAGGACCTATTCCTATAACTCTTAATTTTCCCATATAAACTTAACCATCCTTTTTATTTTCTTCCAAATATTCTATAAATACGCTTACTATCTCAGGGTCAAAGTGTCTTCCGGAACATATTTTTAGTTCGTCAACTGCGTCTTCCATGCTCATGGCCTTTTTGTATACTCTATCATGAGTCATGACATCATAAGAATCTGCCACACTTACAATTCTAGCTACTAAAGGTATCTCTTCACCTTTCAACCTGAGAGGATATCCATTTCCATCCCACCTTTCATGATGAGTTAGAACACCTCTAGCAATACTATCTAATTGATTAGATGCCTTTATTATCCTGTACCCTTTCTCTGTATGAGTTTTAATTGTTTCAAATTCCTTATCAGTTAATTTACTAGGCTTAAGTAATATTTCTTCACTTATACCAATCTTTCCTATATCATGTAAATGAGCTACTATTAATAATTCATCCATTTCAGACATTGATAAAGATAATTTTTCACCTATAGAAATTGCATTTTCTAATACTCTTTCCGTATGTTCTTCTGTCTCTACGCTCTTAGTTTCAAGCCCCATCTTTAATGAATACATTATAGAACTATTAATACTGTTTTGTTGCAACAATTTGTGACGATATACTTTATCCTCTGCTTCCTTTAATATATCATATACACTCTTCTCTAAATTACTAGTTACTGATGTTCCGAGTGCTATACTTATATCAATTAGCTGATTCTTATATTCCTTACAATTATCCAAAATTTTATTTATTATAATTTTACATTCATCTTTACTAGTATTTGGAATTAGTATCACAAATTCATCTCCGCCAATTCTAAAAACTAAATCCTCTTCTTTACATGAATCCTTCAATACTTTGACTATTATCTGTAATAATTTATCACCTTCTACATGACCTACTGTATCATTTGTTATTTTTAATCCATTAACGTCACCCATAATTACACCAACTGGAAGATATTCCTCTGCTAGAAGTTCCTGTGCCTTCTCTTCAAAGTAAGTTCTGTTATATGCACCTGTCAAAATATCTGTATAACTTAAATATCTTAATCTTTCTTCGATTTCTTTTTTTTCAGTAACATCTAGAACAAGTCCAACAATACCAATCGTTTTTTTATCTTTATCTATAACAGGTTTCTTTATTACTTCGCGATATATTTTTTTCCCATCTTCATTACTAATTAATAGATCTGTGAAGATAGGCCTTTTATTTTTTATTATTTCTTGATCATGTTTGACAAATGTAATCGCTAACTCGTTACTAACTTGTATATCAAAATCATTCTTTCCTATCAAATCATGTACATCATTTTTTTTATGAAACTCACTATATTCTTCATTTGTATAAATGTATTTGCCTTCTATATCCTTATAAAAAACCATTCCTGGCAATGTATCTACTATTACTTTTAATATATTTTCCTGATCTTCTATCACTTTATCTTTTTCTTTTACAATTTCTATATTAGTATCTATGCCTGCTATAGCTTTGATGCAACCATCTGTATCTATTAATGGGAATATAGTACACTTCCTATACACTCCATCTACATATCCTTCTTCAATTCTTGGTTCCAAATTTTTTATAACTGAATTACATTGATTATTATATTCTTGAGCTAATGAGTCATCAAAAACCTCTTCATTTTTTAGCCCGATAAAGTCTTTAACTTTTCCTTTATGTATTTTTTTATATTCATCATTTGCATATATAAATCTTAGTTCCAAATCCTTTATCCATATAGGTTGTGGAATATTTTCTATTAATAATTGAAATATTTCATAGTTCATATCTCTATTTCCCCTAACAGTTCATTATTTCAATAATTTAAATTTTATTTTACATTATTGATTATAACATATAGTCTAGTTTCATTTAAAGTTAACTTTGGGCCTAATTAAAAAAATAACAAGTCAATCTACATCGCATTTTGGACTTGTTATTTTCTTTCATATGCCTTAAATGAAACCAGATGAATTCCTACAAACATTAAATTTAAAAGCACAATAATAAAATACTGCAGATTTGATTTAGATTGATATTCTCAAAGCTTAATTATTTTATTTTTATAATTAATTTTAATTGACGAAACACAATTAAAATTATCAATCTTATTCTCATATTCACATTTAAAATACAATCGGATACTTTACTTTATTCAATTATATTTCTCTATCTCGCATTTCAATTTCAGTACCTTCTGGGGCTTTTATTTTAAATAAATAACTGTTTTCAATTCTATACAGTGCTTCTCCATTTTTAAGTTTAAAATTGTTATAACCGAGTTCTTTTATTCTATCAAATTCTTCTTCTAAATTATCTACTAAAAAACACATATGGACTATTCCTTCATTTAATTTATCCCAATTATTTAACTTATCTTCCTTTTTTCCAGTTTGCAGTTCAATCATAAATGTGCCTAATTTTAACCATGTATTAAAATTTCTATTATGAAAATTCTTTGTTTCTTGTATAATATTAAACCCCAAAATCTTAGTATAAAATTCAAGAGATTCTTTATAATTATTAGTTTGAATACATACATGATGTATCATTTTTATTCCCATAATGTCCTCCTATTTTTATTTAAATCTGAATAATATTCATTTTTCAATATGTTATAAAATAGCTCATTAACTAATTTATTATTTAATAATTCCACTGATATCTCTCTATTGAACTTGTAATTAAATCCACATTTTTCAATTACTCTCTTAGATTTAAAATTAAAATTATAATGATTACACCAAATTAAATCTAAGTTCATTTTATCGAATCCATATTTTAATAGAAATCTTACTGCCTCTGGAATATATTCATTTCCCCAATATTTAGGATTTAATACATACCCAATTTCTCTTTGATTTAGGTGTTTAAGTTTTTCATCTGGAATTCTCTTGTGCATTCCAATTCCACCAATTACTTTACTTTCAGATTTCAATACAATTGCATAAGAATCATTATTTTCAATAAACTTTTCAATGATTTCTTTACTCTCCTCTTCATTTTTATGAATAGGCCAGCCTGCATTAGGTCCAACTCTATTATCACTTGCATATTCAAATAAATCTAAGTAATCACTTCTATTCCAGCTTCTTAAGATTAACCTCTCCGTTTCTAATAGCTCCATAACACCCTCCAAATATTTTAACAACAACTACTTGGCAAATTGTTTTATTTTCATCCTTTAATACAATTCAAAAAAATCACACCTTCTGTATATTTTTTATTTAATCGAGAACACTAAAATTGAAAGGTGGTTGTATAATGAAAAAATTTACCCTGTTATTATTAATTTTAATATGCTTATTATTTAATATAATTAATCCAACACCTGCATTTGCCATCAATGTTTTTAAAGAAGGAGTTTATAAAGCATCTGATTTTAATTTTTCACAAGATAATACTTATAGCGTTCAAAACGTTTCTAATGTCAACAGTGTTAACTTGCTCCTTTTTGATGAAAATCAACTTATAATACAAGCTATACGATTAGATCCTGAATCAGCAAAATATGCTTTACTCCCGCTCAAACCTAACTACAGAATTGTAATCGTTGGGAATGGTGAAATATTTATCGCTTAAAAGGCACTTTCAACAGTTTTGATGTTGCATAAAGACAAAATATTTATAGTATAATATTTGAAACTCCAATCAATAACATTTTATTTGGTTGGAGTTTTATAAATTGTAATATAGATGTTTTTAAGTGATATTATGTATATAAAATATTGTAAAGATACCCCTTGGTTTTTCAAGAAAATTTTAACTTTAATAATTAGTCACAGTAACAAAATATTCCTTAGAGCATATCTTTCTAATATATTAGTCTGAAACTTTCGGAGTACATCAAAAGTGCTTAAATTACTTTTAAATCTATATTTTATTAAAAGTAATAAAATATAGATAATAAGGGCACTATATATTTGTATGGTTATTGCGTTAAGGGTTCTTCCGACCCATTTTTTAATGGTCAGATGTTGTTTTATCCATTTAAAGAATAACTCAATATCCCAACGCTTTTTATAGAGAGATACTATGTCTTCAGCTGGCATATCGAATATGTTAGTAACTAAACGGAATTCTTCGTCGGAGTCCTTAGTAAAATATAGAATCTCTCTATATTTATATTTAGTTTTATTTTTACTATAATCAGACCCCATTGTAACAATATAATCATATAGATTATCTACTCCAGTATAAATGGATAAATACTCCTCCGTAACAGAGTTGCTTTGTTGTCTTGTGATAAATTTATAATTATAATGACTCATCTCATCATACCAAGAGTACTTAAAATATCCCTTATCAAATAAATATATATTTTTATCCGAATTAACATAGCCGTCAATACAACTACGTTCTCCTACTTTAGCAGGGCGGATGCTAATTTTATCAGGTAACTTAGTTCCAAATGATAAAAGAGTACTAATTCTAATAGCAGATTTTTCATCTTCATAATAGAGTTCAGGGGCTAAGCCCTTACCTATACTAACTACTGATGAATCTATTATTTTAATATCTTTAAAGTTTTTTATTTTAACTGAAGAATTCATTTCTTTATCAGCTTTTACCAATAATTCTTCGAAAACATTTCTAAATAAATCTGATGACTTACTCTTATTTAATCTAGATATTTGGGAATAACTTGGCATGTTGAAATCCTTACTTATCTTCGATGAATTTTTATATTTAGCATTAATATCTCTTAAGCCATCACAGCCGGAGATTTGTAAAAACAACATTGTTAGAATATGATCCCGACCTGTATAACACTTTGAGTATTTATATTCATTATTCGCTTTTCTTAATTTTCTTCCAATATTCCCATCAATAAGTTTAATTAATTTTCTAAACACACTTCTATTTGCAAGTTTATCCATAATCAAAAACAACCTCCATTCTTATAATTGAAGGTTGTCCTTGATACTCAATAATTATTCATTGAAAATTGTTGCTTTATGCAACACTAAAACTTTCAACAGTGTCTTTTTATTGCTTATTTATACTTATTAGAATAATATTTTTTTTATAAATGTCTTTTGTATTATTTTATAGATTAAAATTGTAATTCCTATAGTTAATGCCCCTATTATAAATGATTCAATTACAGAATTGTAAATCCCACTTGATTTAAAAACATATGATATCTTCGTACAAAATATTGGTTCATGTAATAAAAATATGTAGAATGAATACTTACCTAAATATTGTAACATTCTATTTTCTTTTACTCTTACAGCAAAAAAATAATATGCAATTACAGATATAGGCCATAATACAAATCTCCTTAAAGGTCCATTCAGTTCATTTACTGGATTCAATGTTATTATTAAGACCAATATTAAATATGTAACTATTATTTTAATATCCCACTTTTTAAATTTGCTTTTTATGTCATACTTGTGAAAAGTTAAACCCATATAAAAAAATAAATAATAATATATATAATCAAATGGATGACTAGCTAGTAATTCACTATACCAAGACAATGAGTATTGAGTAATTACTATTCCTGCAATAAATATTAGTTTGATTTTTTCACTTTTAATTAATCTATGTATTATCGGATATGTTAATGCTATTAAAAGATACATAGGTACATACCATAATTGATATGCTATATTATAACCTATGAATATTCTAAAAAAACTTATGGCTGAATTTCTAATATTTAAACTTTCTAGATTAAATATTATGTCTTTAATAAAAAATATCATACTTATAATTAAAAATGGCTTAATAACTTTATTGGTTCTACTTATTGCATATTCTTTGTATGGTTTATTTATATTATTTAAAGCATATTTATAACCAGCTATAAATATAAACATAGGTACTGCTCCATGAATAAGGTTATCTACTAACCTAGTTGCAAAATCCACTTCTTCAAATGACGTCTTCTTTAACACACTTAATAGATAATATGATGTAGCATGAATAAGAACTACAAATATAATAGCTAGTCCACTAAAACTTTGCAACTCTGAAATCCAATTTTTATTTTTTTTCATAAGCGCCTTAATTCTCCTTTGAATTTAATTATTAAGTATATTATAGCCTTTTTCCCATTTTAATACAATTTTTTAGAATATATAATAAAGCAGGAGTTTAATTTAATGCCTCCTGCAAACTTTAACTTATTCTATTAGTTCAGCGGAGTCTTCTTGCTTGTATTCGAAAATAAGTAGCCTCCTAATTATTCCTTTATAGGCGTAATGATATTGGTTGTGATTAATAAGTTCGTCGTTGTGTTTTGCATTTTTTATCTGCTGAAAGATTTTGGTCGTGCTTCGCGCTTTTTTTATAGGTGCTTATATTTTTAAAGGTGTATATTTATCTCTTCACCACATTTTTTACATTTGTTTTCCTTAATAAGTACTTGTGTATTATATCCATTTCTTTTAATAAGTAATTCATTACACTTTGGGCAATAGGTATTATTATCTACCCCTTCTACATTTCCTACATATACATATTTTAAATACTTCTTTGCTTCATTTTGAGCTTCAGTTATCTTTTCTATTTGGGTTGCAGCATTCTCCATCTTATATCTAGGAAAATATCTACTTAAGTGAAGAGGTATATTTACATTAATACTAGCTATAAACTTAGCTATTTCTCTTACTTCTTCTAGAGAATCATTTTCATCACTAACAAGCAGTGTTGTTAGTTCTATATGGCAATGCTTATTAGCTATTTTTATGGTTTCTAAAACTGGTTCTAATTTTGCACCACAAATTTTATTATAATATCTATTTGTATATCCCTTTAAATCAATATTCATAGCATCAACATAAGGAAGAAGCTTTAAAAGTGGTTCTTCATTAATATAACCATTAGTCACTACTACTACACTTGTATCAGGATTATTTTCTTTTATATCTTTAGCTGCATCATAAATATACTCATACCACATAAGAGGTTCATTATAAGTAAAAGCAACTCCTGCATTGTTCTCTATTGATGGGATTATTTCAATCAACTTTTCTATACTCATATATTGTGTTTCTGGTCTGCCTTGAGATATTTCATAGTTTTGACAAAAGCTACAAGTCATATTACAGCCAAAGCTGCCAATTGATAAAATGTCCTTTGATGGTTTAAAGTGATATAAGGGTTTCTTTTCTATAGGGTCAACTCCCATTGAAGTAATTTCTCCATAATTTATAGCAACAGGTAAATTAGACTTTAATGTTCTAACTCTACATATTCCAAATTTCCCTTCATCTAATATGCAATTATGAGGACATACCCAGCATCTAATATTGTCTTTTAGTTCTTCATAAAATGGTATTTTTGCATCTATAATGCTCACCTCCTTTTAATATCTAGTACATGCTCAAATACACCTATGAATATTCATAACATACTATTTTATATTGCATATAATGTATTAATCTTCCTTATATCTTATAACTTCAAATCTTTCTATGTCATAGTCTTCGTCAAAATCTATATTAGCCTTATCACAAGCAATACTTAATTGTTCCTCTACAGTATCTACGCCTTCAAGATCTGGTAACAACAATCCACGTCTTCCATTGCACAATACAATAACTCCATATTTTTTAGGATTTAGTTCTTCCTTTTTGCATTGTACTGAATCCATAAGCACATCTACAGATATATCAATATCCTCCATTTCATTTTCCATCACTGCCGGAAATCTTGGATCATGAATTGCTGCTTCTATGGAATTTCTTATTATCTCTTCTCCTACAGAATTAGTTGTAGGTATTATTGTTCCTATGCAGCCTCTAAGATGACCAAATTTTTTTAAAGATACAAAAACACCATGTCTTTCAACTAAAAGTTCACTAGGTAAATTAGATATTTCTTTTCCGTATCTAAAATAATGATTTAAATTTGCTCTAGCAAGCTTTACATATGGATTATTGCTATTTAATTTTTTCTTGAATTGGTCTTCTTTATATTTTATTAAGGAATCTAAATTACTTTTATTTTCTTCTTGTTTTTTAAGCTTCATTACTCCATAACCTACTCCAAAAGGTCCTTCATAAGATAAAAGTTCTCCCTTTACCTCATTGCCTTCCATAACTCCAAGAAGTATATAAACAGAATTTAATCCACATTGTCCTGCTTCTTCAATCATAGTTTTATTCATATTAAAAACTTTAAGAACATTGCCCTCTTCAAGATTTTTTAAAAGTTCATGGTCAAATTTTTCTCCATATGGTGAATAAGAATATGATTCTTCATCTTTAAGTTTATGAGACAAGTCTCCACTAGCTATTATTACAGCTTTTCTATTTAATTCTTCTGCTACTTTTTTTACTTGCATACCAAATTTATATAAGTTTATATCACCTATCATAGAATAAGTAATATGAACTAACTTATAGTCATTATAATATTGGTTAACAAAATATAAGGGAATCATTGTACCATGATCTAATTCATAGGTAACATTATAGTTATCTAAAAAATCTGAATTCACAAGAACTGAAGGTATTCCTTCTAAATGACAAACTGTTCCTAACTTAATATTAAACTGCCTATCTATGGGAATGTTCATCTTTATATTAGTGCATCTAAATTGGCTTAAATCCCCAGAGATTATCTCTTCGTTTGATATAGCTATAGCATCAGAAAACATTGCTGCATGTGGAGTTATAATTATTATTGTATCCGGCTTAATATCGGCTATTTCTCTTCCTATTTCATTACACGCCAAACTTGTTGCTTCTATTTTTTTCTCTTCACCTTTGCCTATGTCTGGAATAATAATTGGTGGATGTGGCATTAAATAATATCCTAATATATTTTCCATTACTACACCTCTTAATCAACTTATTCTATATCTCTAGATTTCTCATTATCTTTAACTTTTTCTAAATAATCTTTTTGATTCACTATATTTTGTTCAAAGTCTTCTATTGCATGTTTAGTAAAATTACCTACCCTCATTAGATTACGAAATTTATTTCCATTACCTTTTATACTCATCACAAAATCCTCCTCAAATTATAATATTTAATATAAATATCAAAAAAAACACCAAATCAAATATGCTTAATTATAGTATCTCAAATCAAGTTATATTTTATTAGTATTAAGAGATATTTTTAAAATAACAAATCAAATATACATTACTATCTCAAGAGAATTGCTACTTCTAATTCTCTATATTTCTTAAACATGTTGTAACTTATTAGCTTGTTTTGTAATTTATTGTTAATTGCTATTCAACTTTCAACTCTTTTTCTACATTTTTATTACTAATTAATTAGTTTTAATATATAATATACAACAGCGCTATTATGTAATATAATCATTCTATTGTTTAAAAATAATTTGATTTATTTTAAATGATATTAACATAGATATTATTTTAAGAATAAACAAATACTAATATAAACAAATACTAATATAAATATATTTAATGTAAAGGAAGACTAATTATGAAATCTATTAATAAGCAAAATGCTTGTACTAAAATGTCCTTAGGAGGAATCTTAGTGACACTAGGGATAGTTTATGGAGATATCGGAACTTCACCACTTTATGTAATGAAATCAATTATAATGGGTAATGGTGGTTTAGCAAACATATCTGAAAATTTTGTCCTTGGATCATTATCCCTAGTTTTTTGGACGATTACAATTTTAACAACAATAAAATATGTTCTTATCACTTTAAGGGCAGATAATAAAGGTGAAGGCGGAATTTTTTCTCTTTTTGCTTTAGTTCGCCGTCGTGGAAAGTGGCTTATTATTCCAGCTATGATTGGTGGATCTGCATTACTTGCTGATGGAATGTTAACACCTGCTGTAACTGTAACTTCAGCAATTGAAGGATTAGAGATAATTCCACGTTTTAATGTTATTTTGGGAAGCAATCAAAATATTATTATTACAATTGTAATATCAATAATAACTATTCTTTTTTTTATTCAACATTTTGGAACTGATTTTATTGGAAAAGTGTTTGGTCCTGTTATGCTTTTATGGTTTTGTTCATTAGCAGTCTTTGGAATTATTAATATTTCTCATGATTGGACATTACTTCGTGCACTTTCTCCACACTATGCAATTAATATTCTTTTTAGTAGTGAAAATAAATTAGGATTCTTTATTCTTGGAGGTGTATTTTTATCATCAACAGGTGCTGAAGCTCTTTACTCAGACCTTGGTCATGTTGGTAAAAAGAATATTTATGCCTCTTGGCCTTTTGTTAAGATATGTTTATTGTTAAATTATTTTGGTCAAGGAGCTTGGATATTGGCAGCTAAAAAAAATCCTATGTTTTTAAATGAAAAAGACTTAAATCCTTTTTTCCAAATGATTCCGCACAACTTTTTGATTTTTGCTATAATACTTTCAACAGCTGCTGCAATTATTGCTTCTCAAGCCTTGATTTCAGGATCATTTACACTTGTTTCTGAAGCAATTAAATTGAATTTATTTCCTAGATTGCATACTGTGTATCCATCTAGTTCCAAAGGACAGCTCTATATACCGACAGTAAATAGCATTTTATGGATTGCTTGTATTGGAATTGTTCTTTACTTCAGAAATTCTGCACATATGGAAGCAGCCTATGGACTAGCAATTACAGTTACTATGTTAATGACAACTATTCTCTTATTTAACTATTTATTGAAGAAGAAAGTTCCATTTGTTATTTCTTTAAGTATGCTTATTTTCTTTTCTATTTTTGAATTTTGCTTCTTTATTGCAAGCATTGTTAAATTTATGCATGGAGGCTTTGTAGCTGTCTTGATTGCTTTAGCAATTTTTATTATTATGTATATTTGGATCAACGGTTACTATATTAAAATGCGTTTATTGGAAAATGTTCCAATTTCAAATTATAAGGACCAACTAAATAACTTACGTCTAGATAATGATCGACCTAAATATACAACAAATCTTGTATGTTTAACCACTTGTCGAGAACCTGAACAAATTGAAAGAAAAATAATGTACTCTATCTTAGATAAAAGACCTAAGAAAGCAGATGTTTATTGGTTCGTTAATATTGTTGTTACTGATGAACCTTATCAAGCGGAATATACAATAGACACTTTGGGAACATTCTACATTGTAAAAGTTCAATTAAAGCTTGGATTCCGAGTAGATCAAAAATTAAATGTTTTTTTACGTCAAATTTCAACTGAGTTAGTTGAAAGTGGAGACATAAAAGTTCAATATAGAAGCTATACCACAATGCCTGACCGAAAAGTTGGTGATTTTCGTTTTATTTTAATTCAAGAACAACTTTCACATGAATCAGAATTAACTCTTTGGGAATCATTTATACTTAAATCTAAATTATTTATAAAAAAGTTTACTGTTTCTCCATCAAGATGGTTTGGACTTGATACTAGTGATGTTGATATTGAAAATGTCCCACTATTTCTAGGCGAAAATTGTCATACCACTTTAAAAAGAATTTCAAAATAGCTTAGTTTTTCCGTGGACTTCTCATTAAAAATCACTGTTCACTGAACTGTTGTATTTGAATTTTGATTTTGATATATTTGAATTAAAAGGGGTATTCTTCATAATGAAGAATACCCCTTTTAGTCATTGTAAAAAGCTTCTATTGCTTATTGAGTAAATTATTTATTTTTTTACCATTGTTCATAATGCACTATATCTTCAAGTTTTTTTCTTGGACGAGGCTTTGGATCTTCATCTGCATATCCTATAGTCAAAACACAAAGTACATATTTATCATTTGGTACATTTAATACTGGTCTAATTTCAGCTTGAGTAAACCACGCAACCCAGCAAGTACCTAACCCCAATTCAGTAGCTGTAAGTGACATATGTTCCACTGCAATAGCAGTATCCCTAATTACTTGTTTTATTTCTTCTTCTTTGCTATTTTCATTTATACAAATTTCTATATTTTCATCTATTCTTGAGCGTACATCTGCCACACATGCAATGTGTACAGGTGCAGTAGACATCCATTTTTGATTATGTGATACCTTTGATACCCTCTCTCTGTTTCCCTTAGATTTTATCACGATAAATTGCCATGGTTGTGTATTACTCCCTGATGGTGCAAGTCTACCACTTTCAAGTATTTGCGCTAATTTTTCTTCTTCAACTTCCTTATTAATATATTTTCTTATACTTCTTCGTTTTTCAATTGCTTTAATCATAATATTTTTCCTCCAATATATATAATTATAATTAATTTTCGTTTTTCAAAATTCTCATAAATTATTATATAAATGGGATTAGCTTTTCATATACAATTAAAAAATAAGGCTAGAAAATGATTAAAAACTTTCTAGCCTTATTTTTAATGTTTCTTATCAGTTTCTACTAAAACATTTGTTTAAATAATTTATTTTCTTTTACATCTTGTGTCACTTTAACAATATCACTAGTATCGCCAATTAATATAGCACCACATAGACGATTGTTTGCAAAATAGTATTTTGTATATGTCCTTTTAACTGGATCTTTAAATTCTACTGTTTTATATTGAACATTAGGCTTCTTTCCATTATCTCCAATTGAGTATAATGAAGTATTCATACCATTAAATGTTAAAGCGGCATCTACAGTTTCATAAATTAATGAATCCCCTGTTGCATTGGCTCCAGCTACTTTACCCATTTCTATACTTTGTGGCCAAATACCATAATTTATTCCATTATATTCTGCACAATCTCCACATGCATAAATATCTGAAATATTAGTTTCCATTTTTTCATTTACAATAATAGCTCTATTAGCATTAATTCCTGCTTCTTTTGCTATTTTAGAATTAGCAGAAATTCCACAAGATATAATAACAAGATCTGCTTTAATAACTTCGCTTTCATTAATTCTTACACCAGTAACTGAATCTGTGCCTTCTATTTCATCAATCTTAGAATTTAATCTTACATCAATTCCTTCACCTTTAATTATTTCTTCTAAGAATTTTCCGCCTTCAGTATCTAACTGACGTCCCATTAATTTATCCTCAATTTCTAATACAGTAACTTTACATTTTGCTTTGCTTAATTCCCATGCAGCTTCAAGCCCAAGAACTCCACCACCAATTACAACAGCATTTTTTACTTTTGGTAGTAATTGAATAACTTTGTCAGTATCAGAAATACGACGAATTGCTATAACTTCTTCTTTATCAACACCTAAAATCGGAGGAACAAAACATTCAGAACCTAAAGCATAAATACATTTATCATATTTAAGCTTAATTCCATCTTCGAAAATAACTTCTTTCTCTTTTACATCAATCTTAATTACTTCTCTATCAAGTACATTTGTTATATTCTTTTCTTTGTACCAAGCTTCATCATGAATTGCAATTTGATTTGAATTAAACTTAGCTATCATTGACTTTGTTAACATTGGACGATTGTATCCTAGTATACTCTCATTTGAAGCCAAAACTATAGCGCAAGTTTCATTTCTTTCTCTTATAGCTGTTGCTGCACTTATACCTGCTGCACCATTTCCAAGAATTAAATAAATTTCATTTGTATTTTTCTTATATTCATTTTCATCAACTTCAACTGTTATAAAGTTTTCTTTACCTACACCACAAACCGGACAAATTTCAAGGCTAGAATCAAATATTTCTCCACAAACTAAGCATTTAACTAATGTTCTCTTAGCTGATTTTTTCTTTGGATTTTCTTTGTTTTGTAGAATGCATCCAAAATTATAACCGTAGTCATAAGCTTCGCTTAAATCACTATCACTTGGTTTAAATTTAATACGTAACCCATCGACAACTTTCATATTAAGTTGTTTTAATCTTTCTATAATATGAGGAACTCCTTCTCCGCTCCATCCATAGCTTCCAAAAGCACTAGCAAGTTTTCCTCCATGAGTTTTTGCAAAAATTGATATAGTCAAATCCCAAATTGGTTCTAATGCTTCACCAACGATTGTAGGCGTACCAAAAAGAATCCCATCTGCATATCCTAATTCTTCTAAAACCTTACTTTTATCTACTTCTAATAAATCATAATCTCTTACATCTATATCTCCACTAGATTTAATTCCTTTAGCTATTTCACCTGCCAATTCTTTTGTATAACCATAAGCGCTTACATATGGTATAATTACTGTTTTTCTTGGATTTGGATTAACTACTTTACACCATTTAGCATTAAGTTCTTTAATTTCTTCTATTCTACAATCAATAACTGGACCATGTCCTGTACAAATCATATCAATATCTAAATCTTTAATTCTATTTAATGCTTTTACCATAAATGGCTTAAATGGTCCAATAATATTATCAAAATAATATTTCTTAGCTCTTAAATAACCTTCGTTATCTGTAACCTTACTTAATAAAACTTCATCAAAACTATAATGTGATCCAAAAGAGTCGCAAGTAAGCAAAGTTTTATCTTCTTCTATATATGTATACATTGTATCAGGCCAATGTAAATTTGGAAGAGACATAAAACGTAAAGTTTTATCACCTAAATCTAAAGTGTCATTTTCTTTTACTGCTATACTATAAAAATCATGATTTACGATATTCTTTAAAAATCCTATAGCCACTCCAGTTCCAACAATTTTAATATTGGGATTTATTTCAATAAGCTTTTCTATACTACCTGCATGATCTGGTTCTGTATGATTTACTACAATATAATCAATTTCACTTATATTAACAAGTTTATTTAATGTTTCTAAATAATCATCAAAAAATTTAGCTTTTGCTGTTTCAAATAATACTGTCTTTTCACTTGTTTTCAGTATATAAGAATTATATGAAGTCCCAAATTCCGTTTCCATAACAATATCAAATACTTTTAACTCCGGGTCTAATACTCCTGTCCAGTAAAAATTCTTTTTCAATTCCAACGCATTCATCTAATAATTCTCCTTTTCATAATATATGTAAAAATTATATCTCTTTTGCTAGAGACAAGCAAAATTCTTTTAAAAACTTATTTAAATTTAATACTACATTATTCTTCTTGCTGCATAAAAATCATATACTGGTCCTACTTTAATTACATCTCCTGTTTGTGGTGCATGAATCATTTGTCCATTTCCAACATATATACCAACATGACCTGTATGTGGAAATACTAAATCTCCTGGCTTAAGTTGATCTTGACTAACTGACTGTCCCTCATTTATTTGAGTGTATGTTGTCCTTGATATATCTATTCCTGCAGCATGTTCATACACATATTGCGTAAATCCTGAGCAATCAAAACTATCTGTGCCTGTTGCCCCCCATACATAAGGTTTTCCTAATTGTGCATATGCTTCATTTAGGATTGCTTGAGCATTTCCTGATGATGGCGCAGCTACCGATGAATTTGTTTTTTTGTTGCTTGATTTTGTATTTGCTGCTGCTACCTTTGTTTGTGCTTCTTTTTCACGTTTTATAGCTTCTTTTTCCTCTGATACTTTCTTTTGATTTGCTACTACTTTTGCTTTTTCTACTTTTTCATTAATTTCATTTGTAACAATTGGGCTCTTAATTTGATTATTTCTAATACTTATTAATTGATTAATTGCTCCTTGAATTTCTGAAGATGAACTATTAGTATTATCTATAACATCAAATTGAGTCTTTACAGCTTCTCTTTCCAATTGTGATAAATATTCTGAATCAAATTTACTTTTTTCTACCTTAGCCTGATTTGCTAAAACTACTTGATCTTTCTTCTTTTTATCTAATTCAGTTAAAGTGTCTTTTACTTCTTTATTTAGTTTATCTATTTCAGCTTTCTTATCTTGTAAAGACTTTATTTTACTATTTAATTCCCCTTTTTTATTCTCAATATTCTCTATGGATAATTTATCTTTTCCCACAATTTTAGTTACTGCTTCTACTCTGGAAAAAAGTTCACTCGTGGATTCTGCTTCAAGTACAAAATTTATATAATTGAATTCTAAATCTCCGGATGTATACATTGCTTTAACCCTTTGTCCTAATGCCAAATCTAACTCATTAATTTCTTTTTTACACTGTTCGATGTCTTTTTTAGTATTTTCAACTATCTTATTAATGTTTTCTATTTCTCTTTTATTTTTATCTACAGTTAATTGAAGTGGTTCTATTTGTGTATCCAAATCATAAATCTTTTTTTCAATATCTCTTATTTTGTTTTCAATTTCTGCATACTTCTGTCTTGAATCATTTAACTGTGTTTCATTAGGAGCCGCTAGTACTGGCATTGAAGTACATATCATTATTATAATTGCTAACATAGTAGCTAAAACTTTATTTTTCATATGTGTTTGGTTTTTTAAAACCCTGTCCCCCTTTATTATTCCCTGTTATTATATTATTATAGCATTTTTAGTAGTTACCAACAATCCGTATATATGCTGAAATATTACATTTTTCTGATTTATATCTATATATATATGACTTTTTTCACAGCATTCTTTGCCTAATCAAAAATGTCTTAAAGAAAGCCAATTTATTACTTTAGTAAAAAAACAGTAAATTTAAAGCTGCAACCTCTTAAATAGACATGGCTTAAAAATCTAGTATATTATCACTTAGTGTAGTGATTTTTTAGTTAATAAAAAGGAGCTGTTGCAAAGATAAATTTTTCAAAAAAGATGTTAGTTAAAAAAACTTTTCAACAACAAAACAGTCCCACTTATTATAAGTAAATAAATAATTACTTTTTTCACAGTCTCTTCTTTCATCTTTGAATCAACCTTAATTCCTATTATCATCCCTAAAAAAACTGCTGGTGAAAGAAATAAAGTTAAAATAAATATTTCTTTATTTAATATCCCAGTGAACAAGTACAAAAAAAATCTAAATATATTATCTACTAAAAAAACACAACAGATATTTGCACGAAATTCACTTTTATTATCAGTAGTTCTGCTAATATATGCAACTAAAAGAGCACCAATTCCATAAAGTCCTGCTAAAACACCTGAAATTACTCCTATTAGTACCATAAAAATCGGGTTATTCTTCTGGCTTTCATTTTTATTAGGCTTTCTTGTCCACATTTCCAATGCCATTCCAACTACTACTACTCCTAATATAGATTTTAATATCCTATCATTACCTACCTTTAGCAAAAATGTACCAGGGATAATTCCAGCTAGCAACATAAGCGATAAAGGAATAACAACTTTAAGAGAAATGTTTTTTCGTTCTCTCCAAACTATATAAGTATTTGTTGGAATACCAAAAATAAGGTCCACAGGTGTAGTTAGCCTATTTGACACTACAAAAGAAAATAACGAACCCATAACAAGTGTATTACCAAATCCAGTTATGCCCTTTATAAAATATGCTAACAAAGTCGAAATAAAAAGAAATATATTTTGCATTATTTACCTCCATCAAAGTCCTAGCTACTATTGCTCAATAATTTACTCTGTGCATAATTCAAAGAAACTATAACTTAATAAGTATGCTTATTATCCCAATACCACCTGACCCTGCTAAAGTTATTTCAACTGGCAACGAGGCCCTTAGTGTATCTTTATGATAATTTCTAATATCATATATTTTCTCTTTTACTGAGCTTGGTAAATCAAGAACTATATATGAATCATGTTGAAAGTCCATTTAATAATCCTCCATTTTGCACGCTTTGCTCTTATTTACTATTATACAGTAATTATAACATATATTTCTACAAAATCCCCAAGGGACTCTCCGTAATACTTATTTTCTAAACATTAGATTGAAATTCAATATTATTCCCAAGTATAATTTAATTCATCTATCGCCATACTTAGTATTTGTTTATCTTTTGATGTAACTATATTTCTTATTCTACCTTTTCTTTAACCATGATATCAACACCCTTTCTAATAAATGCTATCATAGTTATTTTTCCTATGCCTTTCCTTAATGCAAAAAATAAAGGATACAGGATTAACTCCCATACCCTTAACAAACTCATGCTATTAATATATATATTTTTTTGATATCTATATATTAGAAATCATAAAACTATATTCTAAATCCTTCCTAGAATCTATGCAGAATTCTGATAATACTGTTGCTCCCCAACTATCATTTCCACCAACGCCCATTTGTTTACCAACGATATTGACATTTGTGAAATTAATAGGTGGTAAATCTTCTTGATGAAGAGCATTTTCAAGTTCCATATTAGTATATGGTAAAACACTAAATTCAAATGGTGATTTCTCATAAGCAAACTTAAGTCCGTCTCCATTTTTATTTTGAACAGTTACCCACCTAGTTCCAGTTCTGTTACCACATTCTTGTGGCACTAAGTACTTAGATAGGTTATCTACTGGTGTACTTTTATAAACACCTAGTCTGGCACCTTCTGAGCGGTCAACATAATTTTCATCAGGTCCCATTCCATACCACTCAAAAGAATTAAATTCTGCTAAAAGCCTAAAATTCATACCTAGTACTGGTAATTCTGGCAATCCTTCTACTCCTTTATACAAAACATTAACTTTTATTATTCCGTCTTCAGTAACTTCATAAGTTACCTTAACATTCGTAGATGGAATTGTTGGTAATTCATAAGTGTATTTTAATATGATTTTATTTTCATGTTCTTTCATTGAAAAATCCATATATTTTTGGCACATTGTAGCACTAAGCCACTGAGAACATCTAAACTCATGTTTATTTCCTCTATCATTATCCGTAGTTGCTCTCCAATAGAAGGTCTTTGGAGTTCTTGTTATGAATTCTTTTTTTGCATATCTTAGAGATACAATTCCGCCTTCCGATTTAGAAAATATAACTTTAAAATCTTTTCCATGAACACCTATGTTTACATCACCATGAACAACTTTTATCTTAGAATTAGAGTTATTTTTGATAGGCTCTTTTCTTTCAAAAACCGTTTGTCCAAAAGCTACTTCGTATCCTTTATTTGCCCAAGCAGTATCTTCTGACAATATCAATGAAACTGTAAAGACAAGTTCTTCTGAGCAACTATAATCTCCAACTGGTAATTTTACATACTTTTCTTCTCCAGCCCCTACAGACACTTTTATTTTGCCTTCATCTAATAACTTTCCTTCTTTTTCAACTTTATAATATAAATCATAAACTTCCGTATTCGCAAAAAGATTTTTATTGTTAATATTAACACCATTCTTATCTGGAGTTAATTTTATATTTTGATATAAATATTTAACTTCCCTAGCTTTAGGTGATGCAATTCGATTTGCATAAACCAGACCATTTCCTGAAAAATTATAATCAGATGGGCGATCAGTAAAATCTCCTCCATAAGATAAAACCTCTTTCCCATTTGGTGTTTTTCTATAAAGAGCTTGATCTCCATAATCCCAAATAAATCCACCTTGATACATTAAATATTTATCTTCAAGTTCTGTATATTTCATCATTCCACCACAAGAATTCCCCATAGCATGCATATATTCACAACTAATATAAGGTTTCTTTGGATCATTACTTAAATATTCTTCTATGTCCACTGGTTTAGCATACATTCTGCTTTCCATATCGCTTGTTTTTTCATATTCTCTATTCCAAAATACACCTTCATAATGAACCAAGCGAGAAGAATCCTTTCTTCTAAAATATTCTGACATTTGAAATATATCTTCTCCAGCATAAGATTCATTACCACATGACCAAATAAGAACAGATGGGTGATTTTTATCACGCTCTAGCATTGAAGTTGCACGGTCTATTACTACCTCTTGCCATTCTGGAAGACTACCAGGTATATTCCATGATGGTTCACATTGTCCCATCTTTTGCCAAGACCCATGACTTTCTAAATTAGTTTCATCTATTAAATAAATACCATATTCATCACAAAGCCTATACCATAAGCTTTGGTTTGGATAATGTGAAGTTCTTACAGCATTAATATTATGTTGTTTTAAGAACTTAATATCCCAAAGCATGTCTTCTTTGGTAATTGAGCGCCCACGTCTTGCACTAAATTCGTGACGATTTACTCCTTTAAATACTATTCTTTTTCCATTAAGACACATAATTTTATCTTTCATTTCAAAGCATCTAAAACCAACCTTTTGTGATACTATCTCAATTAAAGTATCATCTTCCTTTTTTACTAAAACATAAAGAGTGTACAAATTTGGTTCTTCTGCACTCCATAACTTAACATCTTTAACATCAAAAAATAATGTTAACTCATTAGCAAATGAAATTTCACTTGTTTGCACACTTTTATTTTCACTTTCAAATCCTAAGTATGCTTTTGCAACTTTATTCCCTACTGAATCTTCTAAGTAACCTTCTATTTTTGTATTTTCATTTCCTGTCATTTTAAGATCCACCTTAAGTTCTGCATTTGTAAAATCATGTGCTAAATCTGTTTTTACAAAAAGATCGCTTACATGAGTTTCGGGGATTGCATATAAATAAACATCTCTAAATATTCCTGAAAATCTCCAAAAATCTTGATCTTCAATCCAACTTGCACTACTTCTCTTATAGACCTCTACCGCAAGTTTATTTTCTCCTTCTTTTAAATACTCTGTAATATCAAATTCTGATGGAGTAAAAGTATCCTCACTATATCCTACAAATTCTCCATTAACCCATACATAAAATGCTGTTTCAACACCTTGGAATGAAAGAAATGTTTTCTTATTTTTTAACTCGTCTTTTACACGAAAAAATGTTACATAACTTCCAACTGGATTATAAGTTTTTGAAATGTGAGGTGGTCTTAGTTCGTCATGACCTTCCCAAGGATACATAGTGTTAATATATTGACATTTATCATATTCTTGCAATTGAATGTGGCCTGGTACTTCAATATAATCAAATTCACTTACGTCAAAATCTTCTTTATAAAAATCTTTAAGTCTTAATGATGAATTTTCGCTATAAGAAAATTTCCATCTTCCATTTAAATTTTGCTTAAGAATCATTTCATCCTCTAATTTAACATGTTCCATTTTTTCATAAAACCAATGATCTGAATGTGCATCTATTCTATTTATTTTAAAAATTTCCGGATTTTCTAGCCAATCCAATGTTGGTTTAATATCTTTCATTTTCTTCCCTCACCTTCACTTATATCTCTTTAGCATAAACTAAACTGAATAATTTCAATAAAAATTATTCAATTCTTCTATTTTTATAATAATATTCTTTATCGCGTTCATTTATTTTCCTTAATACTCGGCATGGATTTCCTACAGCCACTACATTTTCAGGAATATCATGAGTAACAACACTTCCAGCACCTATAACTGAATTATCTCCTATGGTAATGCCCGGTAAAATTACTGCATTGGAACCTATCCACACATCGTTACCAATTCTTACCGGAATTGAAAACTGAGTACCTGGTCTTCGAAGATCTGAGTCAACTGGATGCCCTGTAGGGGTTATTGTCACATTAGGTGCTATCATTACATTCTCACCTATATAAACATCAATATCATCTACAATTACAAGATTAAAATTAGCATAAAAATTGTTTCCAATATGCACATTTATACCATATGCCATGTGTACTGGTGCTTCAATCCAAATATGTTCACCCATATCACCCAATAACTTTTTTAGTAAATTTTTTCTTTTTTCTTCTTCACTTGGACGTGTATTGTTATAATCATATAATAATTCTTTACACCTTTTACGTTCCTCTTCAAGCCCCTCTCCCACATCTATATACAACATGCCATTTTTCATTTTCTCTCTAATTGTCATAATAACCTCCATAATTAATAATATTTATTTCAATTCATTGTTTCACATTTTATAAATAATCTTTACTTTGCTATTTGATACAGTTGTGTACTTTATATAATTTTATTTGTGTAATCTATTACATGTTGCATTGAAGTTGCCCATAAACCTTCAATATATTTCAATTAACTTATATTTACATGCTACTAAAATTTTACTAAAAAATCAATATTCTTTAGTAATTTTTTAGTAAAGCTGCCTTCCCCTTATAATTGAAAATACTTCCTTTATGTTATATAATTAACATTAAATAATATAAATATAAATATAAATATAATTATTAGAAATTAGATAAATTTTATTATAGATAATTTAGAATTGAGGTGCTAATCATTGAGTGAATATTGTAAAATCCTGGTCGTTGATGATGAATTTATTATGCGTCAAGGAATTAAACATATGATTGATTGGGAACAAGAAGGCTTTCAAGTTATCGGACAAGCTTCAAATGGTCAAGAAGCTATTGAAATTATCAAAGATAATCCCCCAAACATTATTATTTCAGATATTGTAATGCCGCAAATGGACGGTATTGAATTAGCTAAATTCGTTCAAGAAAAATATCCTCAAATTCAAATTATCATTTTAAGCAGCTATAGCGATTTTGAATATGTAAAATCCTCATTTCAACACGGTGCTATTGATTACATTTTAAAACCTTCATTGAATCCAACAGAATTGGTTAAAACATTGAAAAAGGCTTCAAGTAAAGTACAAAACCTTACTTTACATTCTAACATTAATATCAATGCAAATAATATATTAAGTAGACTTATTCTTGGCTTTGATACTAACATTGATTTTGACTATTTAGAAGAAGAAAGCCAACAACCATTTGGTACAGTTGCAACATCACCTTTTTGGAATGCTCCTATGAATGAATCCCATCCAGATACTTGTTTTGTAATACCTGCGTCAACAAATTGTTTATATATGTTAATAGCATCTCTTAATCCTTGATTATCTGCAATACTTACTGTTTTACCGTCTTCTTTTACATACCATGAGCCAGTTGATTGCATCATAATTCTAAGTTGATTTAAATCACTTGGATCAATAGTAAGCATTGCTTTTCCAGTCTTTTCTTTTACAGCTTTGCCTATTTCTATATATTTTTCCCAAGTAAGATTTTTCATATCTTCTTTTTTATATCCAGCCGCTTCAATATAGTCTGTTCTATAAAATAATGCTGCTACACCACTATCAAATGGTACTCCGTATAATTTTTCGCCTTGCATCATTGAATTTAATTTAAAATCCATAAATTTAATTTTATCTATCTTATCAGTTAAATCTTTAATTTCACCAGGATAAGATTGTAAGTAGTTTTGAATTTTGTAATCTTCAATTAATACAACATTAGGAAGTCCATCATATGTCCCTGATGAAAGACCTGTATTCAATTTTTGTACTACATCATCTTGTGCCATACTTACAACATTAACAGTCACATCTTGGTGATCTTTTAGATATCTTTCCTTAGCCATATTTGCAGCCTTAATATTAAATGTATCATCCCAAGCCCAAATAGTAATTGTTTTGTCATCTGCTTTATTTGTTGATTTAGAAGCGTCGCCTGATGAACCACATCCTACAATTCCCAAAGTCATCATAGCAGTTACAGCAATAGAAATAATTTTTTTAAACTTCATAATACTTCCCCCTTAAAATTAATGTTTCAAATGTAATGAATTACTTTTTAATTTCTGTATATGTTTACATTTTAGCATTTCTAGTATGATAAACGTTATTATAATATTGGCTAGAATTGGTAATAATTTTATATTCAGTGAAATCTAATTTGTTATTTTTTTTGATTTTTGTACTTTTTTAATATTTTAAATCTCTTGGCTTTAAATATATTTTCCTAAAACAAAAAAGTTTACCAAAACTTTATTATTTTTAGTAAACTTCTTTATTATATTAAAGTTCTTGGTTACACTTAGTAAGTTCTTAGTTATGCTTAATAAGTTCTTAATTGTGCTTCGCACTCTTTTTAGCAGTGCGCATCTTTTCAGCAGTGCGTGCTCTTTTCATATGTGCTTATTTTTTTGCAGCTTTCTCTTTCTTTAAATTCAGTTGGTATTATAACTTTTTTATTATATTCCCTGTTTCCATTTATATTTTCAAGTAATAAATCAACAGCTGCACTTCCTAAATACTCACTTGGTATCCTTATGGTAGTTAATGATGGAATCATATATTTAGCACTCGGTTGGTCATTAAAACCAACAATACTAACATCCATTGGCACTGATAGTCCTGCCTCTGAGATTGCCTTATATGCTCCAACTGCCATCGTATCATTCCCAACAAAAAATGCTGTTATCTTATTTTTAGATTTTAATGCTTCTGCTGTAAGATCATATCCCGCTTTGAACGTAAATTTTTCTCCTTGATATATGTATTCAGGATTATATATGCCTTTTCTCTCCATAAATTCTTTATACTTAATATCTCTTTCATCAATATATATATTTTCATAAGATAAGTCTTCTAGTCTCTTGCCTCCAATAAAACCTATTTTTCTATGACCAAGTTCATATAAATAGTTTAATATTTTAGTTGTAGATTTTCCTATGTCCGCCATTACAGAATCGAATCTATTTTCATCTGGGGAAAAATCTACAAATACTATATTTTCATTTGCACTTGCTAATTTTTCTATAGTACTAGACGCAAATCTTCCAATTGCAATTATTCCATTGACATTTTTAATATCATCAACATCACTATTTTCACTTAATTTCACTAAATTAAAGTTGTTTTCATTACATTTTTTTTCAGCTGCTAATCTTATTGATAAATAATATGGATCTCCTAACTCTTCCTCATAATTATACCAATAAACAATCCCTATATCTTTGGCTCTTTTATTTTTAGATTTTTTAGTTTTTGATGATATATATTCAAGTTCATCTGCAATTTTCAATATTTTTTCTCTTGTAATATGACTAACATTTAATGTTTCATCAAAATTCAAAACTCTAGAAACTGTTGATATAGAAACTTCTGCAAGAGATGCTATTTCTTTTATAGTCGCCAACCGAAATTCCTCCTTATTTATAAGCTTTAATCTTATTGAAAATAAATAATCAGTATTATATACTATCCGATATAATTACAAAGAAATGCATATTCCTTAATCAACTGTTTTCCATACCACTCTGTTTTTATCACGCTAATATAACCATCTATCACTTTCTTTACTTGATTTTCTTTTGTTAATTGCCCTACTAAAGACATTCCAGCAAATAATATCATCCCAGCTATAGAAATATTTTTTATTATTTGGGGCATCATTGTAAATATACATAAAGATACCAAGCCAAAAATTACTAATCCCATTGAAACATACGTTATATAATCTATGTAATTCTTAGTTTTAATTATCTTCTCCATTAATTTATCAACTGTATTTACATCTTTAAAAAACAATTCTAATTTATCTTTATATAATTCCAAAAATTTAGATAATATATATTCATAAGCCCCAGCATTGTTCATTTCTGAAATCCTCATACACATTACTAACGTATATTCATATTCACCTATACTGTTATATACATATTCATTTTTCTTTTCTAGGCTAGGAATTTTGATCATTAATTCCTTGTCTAAATCAATAGTTAATTCATAATTATCATTTACAAAATTAGTAAAGTTATCTTTAATAACTTCCAATGATTTTACAATTAATTTATTATTCTCATATTTATTATTTAACATTTCTAAAATCGTCATAAGCTTTCTTCTCCTATAAACAAATATAGATAACCAGCCCAAAAGGTTTACTTATTCATTGGTATAAAGCTTGATTTTACCTACATATTTTCCGAGGAATAAGTAAAGTTTACTTCGTGGTTATCTATATTGTTTATCCAAAATGTATTTTTTACTAATATCTATATTTCTTTGTTTCTATTTTGGTACTCTATTACAATTTTTTTAAATATGAATATTTTATAATTCATTTCCTTAAGAAACAAATTATAAAATAAATTTAATCCTATGATTCAAATTCTAAATTTCTAAAATAATATTTTTTATCATCATCATTAATTTCACGAAGAACTCTACAAGGATTTCCGACTGCTATAGTATTTGCTGGAATATCCTTAGTAACTACACTTCCAGAACCTATAACACAATTATTCCCTATTGTAACTCCAGGATTTATAACAGTATCTGCTCCAACCCATACATTATTTCCTATTGTAATAGGAAAAGCATATTCATATTCTGCATTGCGCAGTTCATAGTGTATTGGATGTCCAGCCGTATAAATGCCTACATTAGGTGCAAATAGCACATTGTTTCCAATAGTTACTTTAGCACAATCTAAAATTATGCAATTATAATTTGAATAAAAATTTTCACCTATTTCGATGTTATATCCATAATCGCAACGGAATGGAGGCTCTATAAAAAAGTTCTTACTTGTTTTCCCAAATAATTCTTTTATAATATTATTTCTTTTATCTATTTTACTTGGGCGCAAAGCATTAAAATCAAAAATTAAGTCTTTTGCATATTGGCGTTCATTTAAGAGCTCATCTCCAAAAGACTTATAAGGCTTTCCATTTAACATTTTTTCTTTTTCATTCATTTTTATATCCTCCTCCTATTAGCTTATTTATATATCGAATCAAAATATAAACTAATTATTATTCTTTAAATTTTTTAGTTCAAATCTCATAACCCGTACCTATTATAACATATTTTGTCAATGTGTGTTATTTGTATTTCTTAATACTCCAATAGCCAAAGTCATACCCTCATTCTTTACCTTACTTACAATAACTTCTGCTCCTGCAAGATCTACGCAAGGTTCACAAACTCCTGTTATTCCAAGAGTTTTTAGTACAAATTCACTTTTTTCATATTTATCTTGAACACTCTTTATTTCTTCTCTTTCAAAAGTTATAAATGGACAATTAATTTTTTCTGCTAATTTAATAATTCCATCTTCATTTGCTTTTACATCCACAGAAACTATAGCTGCTACTGCTCTTATATCTAGATTATATTTTATTAAGCTAATATTAATAAAATTATACAGTTTTTCATGGGTAGTACCTCTTCTACAGCCTATTCCTAAAACTAAATCTTTTTTTATAAGTTTTAATATTTTAGAATAATTTAAATCCACCTGTGTAACACTGTCCCCTAAATCATTATTTAAATTATGAGTTATCCAAATGCAATCTTCTCTTATTTTATCTGTTTTTTCATATCCCTTGCTAATTTTAATCATATTATAATCATCTTTTATTCCAACTATTTTTCCATCTACCAAAAGTGAAGATATATACTTTGCTTTTTTTAAATCTTCAATGATTAAACCATTATCTTTTGCAATAACATCAGGTGCAATTATTCCTAAATTATCAGTTGCTGTAGTTATAATAGGCTGAACATTTAGAATTTGCGCTACCTTAAGTGTAAGTTCATTGCCCCCACCTAAATGTCCACTTAAAATATTTATTGCATATTTAGATAATAAATCAACTACTACAACTCCTGGATCTTTATTTTTGCCTTCTAAAAATGGTGCAATTGCTCTTACTGCAATTCCAGTTGAAGATATAAATATAACTCCTTTTGAAATTTTCATCACTTCTTTTGTAATGTCATTTAATTTAAAATTTTCCTCATATTTATGAGTATTAATTTTAAAATTTTCATAAGAATTTTCTCCATGCAATGCTACATTCACAACTTCACTATTCTTATAGCTTTTATTGAATTTATCATCATTTTCATTTAATCCTTTATAGCTTTCCTTTATATAAAGTTCAGCATTTAAGTGTTTTTGAAGTTTTAAAGCTATTTCTTTTCCTTTAGGTGATGGACAAACTATGCTTATGGTATTTTTAGAATATCTATAAGCTATAGCGTTATTTCTTTCATTATAAATTATTCTATCATCTATTTCTTTATTCTTATAATTAACATCTTCACTCAAAGGATTGGCTTTCTCCATTATTTTGTATCCTCAGCATCCCTAAACATGTGAGAAAAATTCTTATCATATAATAAACTCTTTTCAAAGTCACTATCAATAAAATCTCCAACTAATATTTGAGCACACTTAAGTATATTGCTCTCCTTAACTTTTTCTGCTATATCATCTAAATGTCCCATTATTATTCTTTGGTCACTCCATGTAGCTCTTTCAACTACTGCTATAGCAACATTTTTTTTGTATCCTTTTCTTAACTTTTCAACAACCTTATCAATCATAGAAATTGATAAAAATATTGCCATTGATGCTCCAATAGATGCTAAAGCTTCAAGATCTTCATTTTCTGGGACAGGAGTTCTTCCTTCAACCCTTGTTAGAATAATAGTTTGAGATACTCCTGGCAAAGTAAATTCTCTATTAATTGCTGCTGCTGCCCCTGTAAATGAGCTAACTCCAGGTACAACTTCATAAGGTATACTAACTCTATCAAGCTCCACCATTTGCTCTCTTATAGCTCCATAAATTGATGGATCTCCTGTATGTAATCTTACAACTAGTTTACCCATTTGCTCTTCCATCGTCATAATTTCCATTACATCTTCTAATGTCATATTTGCAGAATTATAAATTTGTACGTCATGTCTGCAATATTCCAAATGTTCCTTAGAAACTAAAGATCCCGCATATACTACAACATCTGCTCTTTCTAATAAATCTCTCCCTTTAACTGTTATTAAATCAACAGATCCAGGACCTGCTCCTATAAAATAAATCATATTTTACACTCCTTCTTATTCAATTAATAATTAGCAATGTACAATTAACAATTGCAGTTGAAATTGCTCTGAAATTTCTTTAAATATATTTTAATTTCAAAAATCTCGTAGAGATTTTCTCCTCAATTGTTCATTGTTAATTGTTAACTGTATTAATCTCTGCTTGCAATAATTAAAGACATATAATCTCTAAGTTTTAATATTTCTTCTCTCTCTGTTAAAACTGTTTCGCCTTCTCTTCCAACTCTGCTTGCATAAACATAATCAAAACCTTTTTCTTCTAAAACATCAAGGACTTCTTCTTCTCGTTTATATAACTTCATTACTACAATGAATTTTTCATCAGTTATTTCTTTTACCTTAGTTGCTGGCATAACTACTAATCTTTCATCTCCAACTACTAAAGTTCTATTAACTAAACTTGCAGCTGCACAAAATGATGTTATTCCTGGAATTGTTTGTACTTCAAATCCACAATCTCTAACATGCTTTAACATATGACTATATGTACTATAAACATAAGGATCACCTATTGTTAAAAATGCAACATCTTTTCCTTCTCTAAGTCTTGCTTCTATGAATTCATAAGCTTCTAATGCTTTTATAACTCTATCCTTTTTTCCCATTGGAAAATGCTTTACTATTACTTCTGTACCTGGCTTTATATATTCTCTAGCAGTCTCAAGTGCAATACTTTCTCCATCTAGAGTTGCACATGGTGTTACTATAACTTGGCATTTTTCTATTGTTCTTACCGCCTTAACTGTTAAAAGCTCTGCATCCCCAGGGCCTACCCCTATTCCGTATAATGTTGCCATTTTTTAAATTCCTCTCTTCCTATGTGATTAACAAGCTACCGACTAATATTTTAACCCCTAATACACTGAATTATATATATGGGATTATTTGCTATCATCATCAACGTATTTTCACGATTTTTACTTATATTAATTAAAGAAACTTCAAATTTATAATTTAAAGTTTTAATAACTTCAATTGCTTTACATGCATTATCTATAGTAATGAAATTCATTACTATTGTTCCATTTTCAATTATAATAGCGTTGACTTTAAGTAATATTTCTTCTAACTGACCACTACTCCCACCGATAAATACCGAATCAAATTTTAGACCTTGTGATATTAAATTATCCAATACCTTACTTGCTTCTTTTTTTATTATTTTCACATTATTACATTCAAATTTCCGAACATTACTTTCAGTAACTTCATAAGCCTCATCATCTTTTTCTATTGCTAGCACCTTGCCATGTTTTGCTATCTTAGCTGCTTGAACTGTAATACTTCCTGTTCCACTTCCCACATCCAAAACTAAAGAGTCATCTTTCAAATTCATCTTCACAATTGAAAGTGCTCTTACATCTTCCTTTGTCATAGGGCATTTTCCTCTAATAAATTCTTCGTCTTTTATAAAAACCATAAAAGTTAACCTCCTTATTTATTTCTCTATTCAAACTTACCTAACAACCAAATGCATTAGCTTCATAAAAAAAGCGATTTGTGTTACTCTCTTAATCAGCCACCGCATGTGAGTCGAGTGCCCTTTATAAATAACAAAATCTACTGGCATACTGACTTATCACTTTTTCCTACACCTTATTAACTACAAATATACTTAATGTACTACAATTTGTAGTTAGAAATTCTTCTGGACTTCCTTCACTTATAATTTCATCTTCATAGGATAAATTTTCTCCAATCATAACTTTACATTTAATTTCAGCTTCATGAAGAATTTTACATAACATAGCAGGATTATTTTCTTTATCAGTAAGCCAAATACTTAATTTATTATTATTAATCTTCTCTAAAAATTCTTCGCTTCTCCCATGAAGGCTACCTAAATATGCATTATTCCAGGGCAATTTAATCTTACAAGTTAAATATTGAAATGAGCTAATTCCAGGTATTACTTCAAGTTCTAAAGCAGTTTTACTTTTTATATAATTAGTTATTCCGTAAAAAGTTGGATCTCCAGATGCGACAATTGAAATATCATTATCTTTATTTTCCTCATAACATATAAATTGATCAATATCACTTAGCTTATTTATATAAACCTTTTTATTATCAATAAAATCTAATGAGTCTATTGCTCTTCTAAATCCTATTATAACATTTACTTTCTTCATGATTTCTAAAGCCTTAGGCATAATATAATCTTTATGTCCAGGTCCAAGCCCTACAATATAAATCATTTTGCATCCTCCTGTGAATTACCAATTATCAGTTGTTAATGTTCATTTTCCAATTTTAGCACTATTCCCTTTCAATTCTAACTACCTTTTTAAATTCCATCTGATTTCCAAAGCAGATTAGGTTTTGATGCTCCATAATACATGACTGCTTGAACTTCTAATTCCTCATAAACATATTCACTAATTCGTGCAACAATCTTCTTTCCAATATTCTCATAAAGCTTAGAATATCCTGCTCCAAGCATCGTAACTGCACCTTCGCACGTCTTTTCCCTTAGAACTTTTTCAACAAGCGAAATGTCATATCCAAGAAGTGCAAGCTCCAATCCAAGAACTTCAAGCCTTACTCCAGTTACTCTACTATGAGTATTAAAACAACCATAAGCTATTTTGCTCATCTTACCTATGTGTCCAACTAGCACAATTGATTTAACTTTATATGAAACACAAGTTTCTAATGCAAATCCTATAAAATTTGAACATATAACAATTTCATCTTCCTTAAATCCAAGCTCCTTACAATAATTATCGCCTAAACTTCCAAAAGTTAAAATTAATCTTTCATTATTTAAAGCTTTTTGATTAATTTCTAATTTTATAGATGCCTTAAGGGATTCTTCTGACATTGGATAAACAATTCCTGTTGTCCCAAGTATTGAAATTCCGCCTTCAATTCCAAGCCTTGGATTAAAAGTTTTTTTAGCAATTTCTATTCCTTGTGGTACTGAAATTGTCACTTCAACTCTTTCTCCATTAGGTAAAACCTTCATTACCTCTTCTATTATCATTTTTCTTGGAACTGGATTAATAGCAGGCTCTCCCTTAGGTACAAAAAGTCCGTCCTTAGTAACAGTACCAACACCGAGTCCCCCTTTAAGTACCACTCTATTCCCATCTTCAAATTCATATTGTGAATTGTCCATTGTGCATTGATCATTGAGCATTGAGCATTTGGTATCGTTAATTACGCATTGTGTGTTGTTAATTGCTCTAACTCTTGCCTTTATTTCAATCCCTCTTGTACTATCTGGATCATCTCCACTATCTTTTAAAATAGTACATTCAACATAATCATCAAAATTTACTATAGAGGCTATAGGCATTGTTATATTAATTCCTTTTGGAGATGCTATTCCTATTTCACTTAATGTTTCTGCTTCATTAAAAAGAACCATAGCCGCAGCCTTTGCAGCACCAGCACTACAAGAACCAGTAGTATATCCACATCTTAACCTTTTCCCACCAGTTTCAATATACATCTTAAACATTATATTCACCTTCAAGTTTATTAATTTTTAGCTTTATTTAAATAACTTTGAAAATAATCCAACTTTTTTCTTATCTTCAATAACCTCTTCAACATTATTATCTTCATTCTTATTTAATGTTTCTTTTATTAAATCTCTTTGGTTTGTTGCCAAATCTTTTGTCTTTCTGTCCGCACCTTGAGACGTTATTACATCACCAAAATATCTTAGCGCTTCATCATATTTACCACAGCGTCTGTTTAATTCACCTATTAAATACATTATTGTAAAACTATCCATACCATATATAGGGGGTTGTTCATTTAAATAAGCATCTTTAAATCCCACCAAAGCATGTTCTCTGAACATTTGTTCATTTTTTGTATCTCCAAAATCTCTATATAGCCATGAAATCTTCAAGCAATTCATAGCCTTTTTACTGGATTTCGAGCCAATGACTGAATAATTAAGTAATGATAGCTTATATCTTTCTATTGCTATATTAATATCATATATTGCAGGATATTTTCTTCCACGCCATTTTGGAGTAATGTTTTTCTGTATACTTTCTATCTCAAATTTCCTTAACTTATGAAAATCAGACTTCATGGAAGCATAACCACACACATTGCATATCCATACATCATAAAAATATGGATTTATAATATCATATTTTATATAAAAATCACTTTCTCGAGCTTTCATTCTATAACCACTTGTTTTCACTGCATTTGCCAAAAAATTATTCTCGCACACTGGACAAATCACTTTTTTATCATACAAGAGCATCTCTTCTTTTATTTCTGAACTTTCTTCGTGCTTTTTGTCTTTATTATCTTCACTTTTTTTATATATTTCAATATTGCTTATATCTTTAAATCCTAAGTATTCTAAGCCTGAAAAAATATTTTTATCTCCTCCCATACTTGTTATATCTCCTTTCTGTTCCTCGAAAACTCAATTCATTTGGTAATGATTCTTTTGGTATGTCTCCATTATTTATTCTTTCTTGTATATAATCTAAATTGAGATTATATACAAGAAAGTGCCTCTACATATACTAAATGTATTGTTGTACCAGTCGATTGTAGCATTTACATTTTATGTATTTTCCTAAATTATCTCGAAGCTACCATATACATAAGCGCATTAACTATTGATGCCGCAACAGTGCTTCCACCTTTTCTTCCCTTGACTCTTATATAAGGAATATTAAGTTCATCCATGTTTTCTTTACTTTCTGCTGCTCCAACAAAACCTACTGGTACTGCTATTATTAACTTTGGATTTGCTCTTCCTTCTTTTATTAATTCCTTTAGTCTGAAAAGTGCAGTTGGTGCATTTCCAAAAACAAAGATATCTACATTATCATTGCAAGCTTTTTCTACTGCTGCCATACTTCTAGTTATGCTCTTCTCTTTAGCTTCTTTATGTACAACTTCCTCATTGACATAGCAAATAACATTACTGTTAGTTTTAGCCAAAGCCATTTTATTAATTCCATTTAAAGCCATATTAGTATCTGTATAAATCTTAGCACCTTTGCTGAAAATATTCTTTGCAGTTTCTATTGCAGTCTTGCTTATTTCCACTAAATCTTTATATTCAAAATCAGCAGTAGTATGAATAGTCCTCTTAACTATTAGTAATTCTTCTTCTGTAAATGAATGAGATCCCATTTCATGTCCAATAATTTCAAAACTTCTTTTTTCAATCCCCATAGGGTCTTTTAAATAGTTCATATTATCACCATCTTTTTCTTTATATTTTTCTTTATTTCAAAAATGTATTGAATTAATCTAATCTTTGTATAAAACACATCAAAAAATAAGAATCAAGCCCACTAATATATCTTAAAGTTATTTCACATTAACTAAAGCTTTCAAAAATTCTATATTTCCAAGGAAATTTATATGAGCATATCCTGCTAATGTATTATTCTTAAAATATCCACACTTCCACTTTATAATTTTTCCATTATATTGAGTTTTCTCTACTTCATATACATTTTTTTCATTCAAATTTACTTCCGACTTGTGAAATTCATGAGCATTTATTTTAAAGTTTTCTTCTATTCCAAGTTTTTCATCAAAGCATTTTTTATCAATTTTTACTTTGCAATAGCCAAACCTTTGTAGCTTGTTTGTCATTACACTTTCTCCATCAAAAAAATTAACCATTTGTGCCCCATCTATTGACTTGGTCAAATACATAAGCCCACCACATTCTGCATAACATCTTAATCCATTATTTAAAGCTTCCTTTATGCTATTTCTCATAGAATAATTATCTTCTAATTCTTTCTTAAATACTTCTGGATATCCCCCACCTATATATAGAAAATCTAAATTTTTCGGTAAAATTTTATCCTTAATTGGACTAAAATAAATTATTTCTCCAAGTCCCTCTAAAATCTCTAAATTTTCTTTATAATAAAAACTAAATGCCTTATCTAAAGCAACACCAATTCTAATATTTTTATTTCTAAACTTAATTATTTCACACTTAAATTTTGATTCATCATGTTTTTTTTGAAATTTATTTTTAACTTCTACTTTAGATTCACAACTTATTTCAAACTCTTGCATTTCATTTATAATTTCGTCTAAATCAACATATTCTTCAATTAATTTTCCACATATATCTAGTTTTTCTTCAAGATTAAGTATTTCCATGCTTTGTACAAGACCTAAATGCCTACTGCTCAAACTTATTTTTTCTTCTTTAGGAATGTATCCAAATACTTTAGTTTCGCAGTTTTCTTCTATAGCATACTTTAATAAATCATAATATTTTTCACTGATAGAGTTTAATACGACTCCTACAATATTTGCATTTCTATAATTTTTGAACCCATTAATTTCAGCACATATACTTGCACTTTGGCCCCGTGGAGACAATACTAATATAATTGGCATATTTCCTAAAAGCTTTGAAACCTCATATGTTGACCCTTTTTCAGATACTCCGATTCCATCATACAAGCCCATTACCCCTTCAATTATTCCAACATTTCCACTACCTTTAAGATAATTTTTTATCACGCCCTCTTCGCCCATTAAAAATGTATCAAGATTTCTCGAAGCTTTTTTTGTTACTTCGGTGTGAAATGCTGGGTCTATATAATCTGGTCCAACCTTATATCCTTGAACATCTAAATTTCTATTTTTAAGTGCTTTCATAAGTCCCAAAGTAAAAGTAGTTTTTCCACCACCACTACTATTTGAAGCTATAATTATAGATTTCATGAAATACCTCTTTTCCAATGCACAATTTATAATTCACAATGTACAATTAAGGCACAAATCTTGCGGAGATTTGAAAAATACATTTTAGAAATTGCTATGCAATTTTATCCTTAATTGTGCATTGTCAACTGTGCATTGTGAATTGTTATCTTAGTTTCTTAGTTCTTCCTGAATTTGTATATCTATTTTCAATTGAATCATAAATTCTATTAATATAAAGTTCATCGAATTTATCTATCTCACCTAGTCCGTGCATATGTAAAGTGACTTCAATTCCTTCTTTTTGCAATATGCTCTTTAAAGAATCTTCCTCATCTGATGCCATATCATTTTTCACATGATCTCCTGCAACAAGTAATAATGGAACAAGTTTTGTCTTTTTTATTCCTTTATCTTTTATTTTCTTTAATACATTTTTAACTGTAGGATATCCTTCTAATGTTGCCACAAACACATTTTCATAATCCTCATCAATTAAAACAGTTTGAAGCATTCCATAAACTGCATTTGAAGGATGTTCTGTTCCATGCCCAAATAATATTACGCTTTCTTCTCCTGTTAATACATCTTTAATGCTATCTATAAACAAAGAATAATCCTCTGGAAGTCCGTTCATTCCTTGATAAAAGAATATAGGTCTTCCAAGTTTAATAACTTTAAAATCATCCTTTTTATGTTCTACAACACCTTTTATATAATCAAATTCTTCGCCTGGAATTATATGTAATGGTTGAACTATAACTTCTTCAAATCCTTTAGCTTTCAAATCTTGCAAAGCTTCTTCTGGTGTTAATATACTTAACTTATTTCTTTCATTTAATTTTTTTATTATACTATGAGCAGTAAATGCTCTAAACACTTCATAATCCTTGAACTCATCCTTGATTCTATTTTCAATTTTCTCTATTGAATTTTTCAGTGCTTCTAAATGACTAGTTCCAAAACTAACTACTAAAATAGCTTTTTTCATTTAATTTCCTCCTAAATAATGGTCCAAAAAAATCCTCATTTCCCATTTTTAGGCAAAGAGGATATATATAACAAATAAAGAGTGTAAAATTTGTCTATAATATAAAACCCCATGTAGAAGTTTCACTTTACTTCGAACTACACTCTACCATTTGAGTCATTACTTTCTTTCATATGCCTTCCAAGAACCAAAAAAACATTTCTTATTATCTATAAATTATAAATGACTATGATACTTTATTCAACATAAAAGAGGCTTATTACTTACAATATTTATTTATCAGCAATAAACCTACATAATTTTAATCTTATATTTAAGGCACATTTAATAAAATATCAAATCAATATTCTAATATATTTTAACTGATATCTTGCATCCCCTAGACGAAGTTGCCACTTAATTTCACATTTTCATTCCTTATTAATGTTTTGCTTCACTAATTGGTTAGTATAAACTGTAGTTCCTGTTACCAATACACCTTGTATTACTGATTCTGCACTAACACCCATTATTCCAACTGCACCTAAAATTCCTGCAGCTAATAGTATAATAGGAATATATTTATCATTTATTTTCTCTGTACTTTTTATAATCATGCCTAATATATATAAAACTGGAATTAAAATTAAAGCGTTTTGTGTTATATATTGTGCGACTTCCATATCTTTCCCTCCTTATTTTTTTAATTTTCTATACTATAAAACCAACTTCCTAATTTATTTTTAAGCTCTAAACATTTACTCATAGGCAGCATTTGAGTTTCAATCCAAACCCCTTTAGAATTGCCTCTAACATAACATTTAACTTCACCAAAGTAGCTTAATACATATTCTAAATCAATACCCTCAAAGCTTCTATTTCCTTTATATCCATTTGGCAAATAGTTAGTAACTACATATCCCTTCTTTTCACTTATCAAAATTCCATCAAAGAAATTGTTTAAATCTACATTTCCACTTATGCCCTTTACAGAACCACTATCTGTATATTGATGTCCAACATAATCTTTTCCCCATACTTTAGTTTCCATAGGAGTTTTCACTCCATAATGAGCTATCCATAATGGATATTTAGCTATTCTACTATCCAAATTATCATTTGCAAAATAACCACCTGTATAAATGCACAATGGTAACTCATTCAATTCTTCAAATTTTTTAATAAATCTCAGTGTATAATCAATTACATCAAAGTTATTTACTTCTACATCCAAACATGGTTTTAAACTGTTTTGTTTATCCTTTATCTTAATATGGAAGTTTTCTGCTTGAGTTTCTGGAGCGCTTGTCCCTACTAAGAAATGATAGAACCCAATTTTTAATCCTGCATTTAATGCACCATTATAGTTAGCTGACAACTTAACATCCGTATAGGTTGTACCTTCAGTAGCTTTAATATAAACTAATTCAATTCCATCATTTTTTACAGCCGTAAAATCTATACTTCCATTATGATTGCTAATATCTATTCCTTTCATTAGCTCTCCTCCTTATATATAATATATATTTCCTTTTATTATGTTATATGATTTATATTAAGTTTTTGCGTATAAATGTTATATAAATTATTAATATTATAATAATATCTATTTTATTAAATTTTAATTTACAATTCCCATTATTTCAGTATAATTTAAATATAAGACATCCTAAAATTCCAATCATATCTTTTACTTCAGATGTCTAAATAAAAAATATTAATATAACAAATTTTAAAGGCGGTGCAATTATGTCAGCATATATGATTACATATTTTATAAGCGATACTAGTGGTCACGATCACGAACACGGTGAATCTTGTGGCTGTGGCGGAGATCATTCACATTCTCATGAACATGAAAATTGTGGATGTAATGAAGATCACGCACATTCTCATGAACCTATACACAGTGTTGCTAATTTAGTTGGAAAAATAAAATCTTTGGGTCCTTGGGCTCAATTTCTACCTGAAGGATTTTTTGTTAAAACAGATTCATCTGCAGATGAAATATTCACTGAAGTTAGCTCTGTAGCTAACAAAGGAGATATTATCTTTGTAACAAAAATAGATTCAAAATCTTCAGCATGTGCAAATCCAGCTGTTTTAGATTGGCTTGCAAAATAGATTATACTTATTCATATAACCCAAAATAAAGGATACTCTGTTGAGAGAATCCATATTTAATAAACTTTTATTTAAAGAGATATATGATAAAAATAGAGCTGTGTCAATATAGTTGACACAGCTCTATTTTTTTATTTTATATAACAAAATATATTTTATTTTTATAATTAATATAATAAATAATATCCATTAAAATTTAAACTGTCTAGCAGTTAAATCTTAATGGATATCCCACAAAATATTAAAAGGAGTCGTAATTTTGTATGACCTATTAATCATACTAGAGGAGCGATGAGTATATTTAGTAATATACACCTCTTTTTAAAATTACTAACTATCTTATATTTTAACATACTTCCATCGAAAAACAAGTGTATTTTTTTAATATTTAGAAAATTATGATTAATTGAATAAATTAGCAAATTTAGTTAATATTATTATTCCTAATGATGTAATTAGTATCTTATTCTCATATTCAATAAAAAAATATTGACATTATAGCTAAATAAGAGTAAAATCATATTTGTTACACGGCCCCTTGGTCAAGCGGTTAAGACGCCACCCTCTCACGGTGAAATCAGGAGTTCGATTCTCCTAGGGGTCACCATTATAGAAAACATCAGTGTTTAGGATAACAAAAACACTGATGTTTTTCTTATTTTCCCACACTTTTCCCACACTAGTTTTGGATAGGCTTTGAGAACACTTATTTATAACTATCTGTCAGTATTCTATACCATTCATTATTTTAGCTTATATTTACTTTTTAATAAACTATAAGAAAAGCGAGAGTGATCAGATCTAAACATAGTAACACTTATAGAACTTTGTAATTATTTAATAATTAATTCATATCCTCTCAATATTTTCCTTTTATATTATCAATAATATAATCTCATTTTATATATTATTTTTTTCATTAACAACTAATATGTACCTAATCCAATTGTAATAATTAATTTTTAATACAATAGAAGAAAACTTTTTTAATATATATTTGAAAATATTTCTACAATAAAATAGTGGCCCTAGAAAAAATAAAAATAAATATAAACGACTTTGTAATAAAAAATAATATAAAAATCCTAAAGTAGAAATTTATTTAAAATATTTTTTCTACTTTAGGCTAAAATTCTTAATATTTTTATATCTATCGAATTACGTAACTTGTACCTATCAATTATTAGATTTTCTAAGTACTTTCACAATTTAGGCATGCTTGCTATTAACTCATAATCAATTTTTAAAAATAAATCTAATTCTAAGTTTTATTCTAATACATCAAACCCATAACTCCTATCAATTATCCTACTATCATAACTAAATCTACATAAAAACAATGCCATATAAATATCCCCTGAAGCTCCAATAATATTAAGAAAAAATATCATTCCCCCTATAAATACTGGTAGCAATAAAGATAATATTGATATCACTATTAAAGGTCCCAATAAAACAATAAGAAATTGTAGTCTTGTTATTTTTTTCCCTGAAACCTCCATTGTATAAGCATAAATACCCTTGAATCCATATTTAACTTTACCTCCAAATAATTTATAAGCTATCCCATGAACTCCCTCATGTACTATAGAAATTGGTACCATTAAAACCATTATATAAATACAAAAGTTCACTATTAAATTATTTGTTGGATAATAAATAATATTTTGATAGAATAAATAAGATAAAATCTCATCAAATATCGGATTCATAATAAATACTAAAATTACTGATATAAGAATACAAATTACATGGCTCTTCCATGTTAATTTAAAAGACATGTTCATCACCTCAATTAAGAAGTATTGACATATCCTTTTTATTTTAAACAATAATATTAATCATAACTATTTAGTAGATTTCTTGAATATAATTACCCATTATATAAATAATTAGAAGTTTACGAATATGTGATTTTAAATTCACTACAACTTTTAGATACATATTCTTCATCAATAATTTGAACATACTGATCTGAAAAAGATATAGGAAGATTAAATATATCTTCCTCACTGATTTCTTTATTTAGTTCAATTAGCACGTTATTGATATATTTTACCGTAATGGATGGCTCTATAGGATAAAATAAATCTCAAATGCCGTTGGTCATTCATGGGAACACATCAACAGAATTTTCCCCATATCGGTCGTTTGCGGAAACATATCAACATATTGCAAAGAATCCAGCACGAAAAAACGCACTGGATTCATATATCACAGGAATAAATCTTGGCTTCCCACTGAAATTTCAGGTACCAACTTCACTGCAATACCACGCTCTTCATCCCAAATACAATCCAAGAGCATAATTGTAGTGCCATCCTGTTTAAACAACAAAGTCTTCGGAGTAACTATCTGAGCAAATTCATTAACTGTATTAACCGACCTTGCTCCCATCCAATAAACTGCCAGTTCTTGAAGATTCTCATTTATATATTCCTTTAGCTTTTCCCCAATTGTGTTTACCATAGCACTTTCATTATCACAAAAATTGGAATAACTCTTCTGCTGTTCTTGTGTAATCGGCTTTCCAGAATACGCTTTTGCTGCAACCGTTATATTCCATTCTTTTCCAAATATCATTAATTTCTGTTGTTTATACCATCTATGCTTATATGTCATGTTACCAAAAATATCATCTTTACAAGTTTCTTCCATATTATAAACACTCCCTTTCCACTATGCTTCTTTGTTCTGAGATTTGTATTCTGAAACTCCACCAGAATGAGAAATGTTACCATGCACTTCAGTTGGGACTTTTTGCATTGTTTTACAGTCTCTGCATTCATGCCATGTGTACTTATTTTCATCGCGCCATTTTGCAACTTCTTCGGGTGTGCATCCTCTTTGTTCAGCCAATTTTTCATCAGCTTGGTCAAAATTCGCATCCCTATCATCAGTGAAATCTTCGATTTCAACCTGGCCTTTTACTACTTCTGAAAAATCTGGTGCACCATCTTTGAATGGAATTGATTCAAAACCATATTGTTTCATAATTTCTCCCCATGTCTTGTGTTCTGGATTTGTACCATTTCTGTCACCCGGTATAACTTCAGGATTAGGCTTCCAATCTGAATTTCCAGGTTCGTCCGACCATTCACCACCATTTCTTGGAAGTAGATGAGTCCGTTCTGAATTTCTGAATTCCGCATTTACATCTGAACTCTTTTGTTCCTGTATTCCAGACCGAAATATATTATTCAAAAAATCTCTGCTTTCTTGAGGTGTTATTGAGCTTTCTGGCTGAATTTTTCTGTAATCTGCCATTTCAGGCTTTTGTTCAAGAAACTCAGGCATCTCTATTGCTCTACCAATTTCAGACATCAAATAACACCTCCTTTTGCTCGATACATCTCCGTAAACCTACACAAAAGTGCATTGTAGCTTGAATCTCTATCGGCTTTTTCAAATATAATAAGTGCCATAAGTAAATCCATTTGTTGCTTACTATATCCACTCACCGACGGGTTTAGCTTTTCAATTACAGCGTTTGCCCATTCTTTCACTTCACTAAAATTGACAGATGCTCGAATAGCATCTTCTGCTTGGACAAATTCATATATTAGCTTACGTAACGAGGTAATTGCTTCATCTACATCTACAGATATATAGTCAATAAACTCACATTTTACTACTGCATCCAATTTAGATTTTAATACCAACTCTTTAAATTTTTGAATGTCAACTCTATCACCTTTACGATATAGTTCTTTATTCATGATACACTCTAGAAGAGATTTGCTTACCATTGCTGTATCCACATTTGCATTACCTGAAATTTGGTGGTCACAGCTTTCAGGACTACTATCTTTTGGCTCAAACTTATCAACCTTACATAAAACCGCCTCAAGCCACTCGCTCTGCTTAATTGCTGCCACACCATTGTCAAGTTTTGCAAGTTCAACAATTTGTTCATCGTTCAGACCAGCAGCTCGTCCAACAAGCTCACGGTCAGAATAATCAGGCAATCTTAATATAATCTTAGTATTGGTATTACGAATCACGGACATATCGAGCAATCCAGGAGACTGATCGGCAATAATAAATCCTTCACCATAGGTACGCATTTCTGCAATCGAATTTGCCAACATTTCTACAGATTTTCCCAACAGATTACTCCCCTCGCTAGTCTGTTCTGTTGATGTTCTTCTCAATAAATTATGTGCTTCTTCTAACACCGTTATATGATGCAATTTTTGATTTGGTGCAAAAGCATTCATACGATGTTCTTGAAGTTTCAAAACCAAAAGCCCCATGATAAGTGATTTTGTTTCAATTGAACCAATCCGACTCAAATCAACAATAACATTAGTATCAAACAGTGCTGTAGCTGAGATTTCATCAGGCGTAAAGATAAGTCCATTAATACCATTGGTGAGCGATTTCAATCTTGTAACAAGAGAACCTGTATAGTCACCCTTATTATCTTGAGAATATTCACTCTCATCAAGTACTTTCCTAATTTGCTTATAAACATCTGAGAAAGTCGGGAAAATTCGATTATCATATTTATTTTCAGATGTTTCCACATTCCATCCAGCTACTTCATATGCACGCTGAATGGAATCTTTTAGAATTGCTGGCATAGCGGCATACATCGGCCAGCAAACATTGAAAATTTCGACTAATCTATCCAAATGTTCAAGCACATGAACATTTTCCGGAAAACTAAATGGATTAATTCGTAGCATATCTGTCCCTGCAATTTTACGGTTTGTTCCATATACAGTCACATCTGCTCGGCTACCAAATACCTTTTTATCCTTGTATTCGCCCTTGGCCGGCTCAACAACAAGAAAATGAACCTCTTGCTCATCCAGTTTACTAAGCATCTGATAAATTGTGTTTGATTTACCAGAACCGGTAGAACCAGTTATAAATGTATGCGCTGTAAGGCCTGCCACATTCATTTCCACAGTCGACTTATTTTCAATTTGTCCCATATTATAAATTTTCCCAATTTCAATCTTTCTTTTATCATCTGATGTAAAAGAACTTTTGTCAGTTACATTTCTTCCAAACTCAGCATGTTCAATAACAGGAAGTCCATATACAGATTTCGTCGGTAGACCAAGGTGCAATGGAAGTTCTAATCCACTCACACTAGTACCCGGAGTATAAGTTATAAAATCCTTTGCATCATTAACCGTATCTGAAATGGGCATTGCAAAAATTGGGTGTACAAATCTTTTTAGATATTGTTTCATTGCAATTATTTTTTCCGGCTCATCAATACCACTCCACGAGTTAATAGCTCCACTTTCAACAGAAGACCCCTCACCAACCATCAGTGCTCGATAAGTATTAGCCGCTAAAAGGCTGCTTTCTTGTTTTCCAGACAGGAAATATGCTCCACAGCTATAAGAACCATAATCTTCACCCTCTTGAATACGTTTTAGCTGTTCTTCAATACGCTTGAGCATTTCATCTATAGGTTTATTGATGTTTTCAATTTGAAGTGTTTTTCCAGTACCTTTTGTTTCGGTAGTACCTTTTGTTTCGGTCTCACTAGTTGAATCTGTTTCAGTATGCAAAGTGGTATCTGACGTGGTTCTTGCATAGCCAGCATTAAGTCCGCCATTAATACCCAATGTTTTACCAATAGTGTTTGCAATTGTATCAGCAGTGGAATGTGAAGTAGAGCCTCCTTGCATTGCTCCACCAACAACAGATGCAATTCCGTTTGCAGCCAACAAAGCTCCACCTACAACTGGATTAGCAGCAACTACAATCTTCCCAACAAGTCCAAATACTCCAGCCATTCCCGAAATTGATTGTCCAGCTCTTGAAACACCAGTAGGTTTCGTGCTTGCATCACCTTCTGTGTGTGAAATTGTGTTGCTATTGGACTGCGATGAATTTATGCCAATATTCATACCAACATTAACTGTATGAGCTTGTGTATGACTAGTACCATCAGTTACAGCTTTGGATACACCTTTGCTAAGACTTTGCATAACAGCTTCACTTTCATTCTCATTATATGACCATGTACTCTTATTAAATGATGATAACGTACTATACAAATTCTCATAGCCATTTCGGATTGCAACCTGCTCATACGTTGCAATTGGTTCAGCAATAAAAATCGCTGTATAAGTATTACCATGCATTGCATCGATAAATCGCTCTAACCCTTGAATAAATATCTTGTTCTCAGTTTTAGATTTATCTCTAGCTGATGCCACACAAGAGACAGATGAAATATGCTTTGTTTGGTCACCGAAGATTTCATTTACCAATTTAGGCATATCTTCTTTAGATGGTATATCCTGAAATTTTGTTCCAGGAAAATTACTCCTAATTCCATTTTTCAGAGTTCTAAATGAAGTTCCTAACTGGGTTCTGGCTTCAGTACCCTCACCACCATTGCGAACACCAATATAAATTCTAGCTGGAGCATCTATTTTTTTAACATCGACCATTACTACAAGATTACATCCCAATGACATACTCGCATGATAAACAGTTGACAGTTTCTGAAAAATATCCTCGCCCTTTTTACAAGTTAATTCATCCAATTGAAAAAAGCGAAGACAATTCTCTGCATCCTCATCTAATAATACTGGAGTTGGCGATACCAATGGGTACTGCCCAAGTTCTGGAAGATATCTCTTGTACACCGTATGTTGAGCCAACGCAATTGCTTTTTCAAGTTCGTTGTAGTTTCGAATATCAAGATTTTCACTCATTTGAACACATCCTTATTTATACTTCTTAAGACTATCATATTGTTTATTACATTCCTTATTGCCCAATCCAGCGCCTCTCTTATAATAATATTCCATTTCCTCACCAGCATCTGTTTTCAGATACTTCTTATACTTTTTGCTATTAGCTACTGAAGTCCCCAAAATGGCGGCAGGAATCGTAAAAATATTAGTGACTGGAATCAAAATTGACACTGCCAGCATTGCCGCAGATCTTCCCAATATCTTAGGGTCAACTTGCGCCTCATAAGTTGATGCTATCTTGTAGCAAGCATCCCCTATAAGCCCTTTATTTAGCATATCCTCATTATCAGCAGCTTTTTTATACCAATGAAAAGCCTCATCAACATTCTGAGCAACACCCTTACCATTTTCATAGAAACTTGCAACATTACATTGAGCTTTGACATAGCCTTTATCGGCAGCCCTTCTGTATAGTTCCAATGCATCTTTATAATTTACATCAACACCTTTACCTATCTGATAACAACCACCTAATCCATTTAAAGCTTTAACATGTCCTTCATCTGATGCTTTTTTATACCACTTAACGGTCTTTTTATAATCTACATCAACTCCAAAGCCATGATAATAGCATCGACCTATGTGAAAAACTGCATCTAAATTGTTTTTCTTCGCCGCTTCAGAATACCAATAAAATGCTTCTCCATAGTCTATATCTGTACCAGTTCCACTACAATAACAATCAGCAAGTTTTACTTGAAATACATCTTCTCCTTGTTCCGCTGCCTTCTGATACCATTTTACAGCCTCCACATAATTGCAATCCACATGCTCTCCTTTATAATAAAAATCCCCAATTTTTCCCTGAGATTGCAAATCACCTTGTTCTGCTGCTGCTTTATACCAAAAGACTGCTTTCTCAAAGTTTTGCTGAACACCCATTCCTACTTCAAAGTAGTATGCTGTTTTTGTTTGTGCCATAACCATGCCCTGTTCTGCAGCCTTTAAGTACCAATTAAATGCTTCTTTTACATTGGCTATAATTCCCATTCCATCTTCATAGCATCTCGCTAATGAGTACTGTGCATCACAATTCCCCTGTATTCCTGCCTGCAAATAACTTTCTACTGCTTTTTTTAGATCTTTAGTTGTTCCATAACCAGAAAAATAGCAATCACCTAAACGATTAATTGATTCAATCTCATTTTGCTTAGCGGCTTGCTGATACCATATAAATGCTAGCTTGCTATTTTCTGTACTCTTATGTGAATAAATATTGCCTAGTTCAAGTTGCGATTCTGAATCACCTTGCTCAGCAGCTTTTGTGAACCATTCAATAGCTTTAGTAATATTTTGAGTAATCATTATTCCGTTCTGATAATAGCCGGCAAGAATAATTTGTGCAAGGACGTAATTATTCTCCGCTGCTTTTTTCAACCATTCAAGAGCCTCTAAAGGCTGATTATTTACCCCATCTCCCTGAACAAATATCTGGTATAATTTATATTGTGCAAGAGCATGTCCTTGATTAGCAGCTTTTTCATAGTACTCAACAGCATTAACAATTGCTGTTTTTACATCTACATTAACACCATTATCAACACCTTTATATCTTTTAAAATAATAATTACCAACTATAAACTCAGATTCAGCTGACTTTCCAAAATCAGCTGCATTGATATAACACTGAAATGCCTTTGAATGAAAACCTCGGTGTTCTGCCTTTATAGCTTCATCCATATTTAACTTAGCAATTTCTTCTTGTGACATACCATCTGCTGTCGTTGAAAAACCAAATTTTCCTATGTATTCTTCAAAAACTTGCTTTTTCTCTTTTGGCCCTTGAAATTCAAAATTCAATATAGCTCTGTCATCATCCACAATTTTCTGAATCTCTACAATCAAACCTTCCCAACCATCACGCCCGTTTGATTCATAAAACCAGTCACGTATAGGTTTGTTCTGAATTGCAGAGACATCCTTAATCTTAATTCCATCTACAGAGATTGATTCTAAATCATCTGTATATATGATGACCACTCTCACATCAGCCATAATTATCCTCCATTTCTTTAATAAAAATTTATATTATTCTATCTTTTTGATGTACGTCCCTTGACTTCTCAGCCACATATCAATTCCTTTTCCAAAAACTTCAGCACAAATAGTATAAACCCCATCTTCTTCAGAAATAATTTGTGCCGTTGGAAGTTTATCAAGTATAGCATCAATATCTGTTCCAGAATAGTTGAACTTTACTTTTTGTAGCTTACCACCATACATGAATTGAATCCGCTTTCTAAATTCCCCCTCCTCAAATCTACTGCTGTAAGGAATATGAAATTTTTCACCTAACACCTTCAGTTTCTTTATACGATCAATACGATAAATGGTGGGGAAAGAGTCATTTATTACATCGAAATCTTTCCGCACCTCCTCATCATCAATGAATGCTGTGAGATAAAAGTAATATTCAGAAAACATAATAGCTACTGGTTTTACCTTCCTTCTTACAACAGCCTTATCCTTCATTCTAAAATAATAAACTTCTATATACTGACAATTGCGAATTGCTTGTCCTATCTCCCACATTTTATCAACAAACTGTGTTCTATGCTGTGGCTCAACATAATGAAACGCTTCGTTGCTGATAAGGTCTGTCACCAATTTCTGATTACTCTTGGGAATACAACAAGAGATAAGTTTATTAAGCAGCTCTATCATTTCTTTTTTGGTGAATGCCCGACTATCCAACAGAATTTTGCACAAAGCTAAAACCTCACTGTTAGTCAGTTTTAACTTATATATCTGTTCCAGGCGATACCCCTTATCAATGCGGTCGTAAATCACTGTGTTTATATAGCCAGTGTTTTCTGAATCAAGTTCCAGAAAGTTTCTAATATCATCAATATCTCTTTGGATGCTCCGTTCGTTAACACTATAATTCTGTGCTTCTTCTGCTTTATTTACTATATCCCCATTCATGAGTTTTGTATATATTCTAAGAACCCTTTCAATTTTATAATTTTTTATATCGTTCATAGACACCTCCTCGTCAACACTCTGCCTTACTTCTAATATTTATTATACAGTGTGAGAAGGACACTTCCTGTCACTCTGATGAATTTTTATATTACTTTTCATCATCCTCCTCGTTTGTTCTCCAATTTTTATATTGCCTGTTATAACTCGTCTATCTTCTGGCTTTTTTCATCCTTTGGTATTGCTAGATCACGTCCAAATTTAACTACTCCTTCAATTTTTCCCTTAGAACATAAAATCTGCACTCTCCTTGGTGTTATACCCATTTTCAGCAATATCTTTAATTGTTATGTGTCAATTATATTTTTCAAGACATTCCCTATCTCTGTTTACTTAAAATATTGAAGTAACCACCACATCATCTAAACTATGGCTCTCACGAGATTGTAAAACTACATTGGCAATTCTACTATCCGGATTAATCATCTTAACTGCATACAACAGACCAACATACCATTCATACCAGTATGGAGTTCCGTCTCCAGCCGAATAATTATCCATGTAATCAATCCCCCTCTTTTTCAAACTAATTATTTAATACTAATACTTTTTCCAAATAATTCTTTATTTTACTACTGACTACTATTTCTAATTTTCTAACTTAATTTCATCAAATTTTTCATAAATAATTTCAACTTCCCATTTTAGACATTATGAGTAACTCAAAACTCTACTTTCTTATTTTCTTTTCAAAGTATAATAAGAATAGCCTATCTATTTCCTCATAAATAGTCTATTCTCATTATACCGCAAATTTTTCAAATTATCCTTTATTTTTCCTATAATATTTACATTATTTTTACATAATATTATTATTTACTTCTAGGATAATTATATTCAAATCTTATAAAGCACCCAACTACACCCTCAAAATCATACTTCAATTCAAAGCAAAGATTTTCAGCAAGCTTCCAATCCTTGTTGCTAATGTCAACCAAACAAGTCTAGTTAATATAATTAAATAAAGCAACATACAAAGAATTCATCCCTGTATGTTGCTTTTTTATTATAATTATTTATTTAGAACATTTATCGCATGGATCTGTTTTCCCACATTCTTCAATTGTTCCACTATTGATTACCTTACTTCTTGAAAGTGTGGAACAATTTTTATCATAGTGATAAGATTTTCCGCTTGGTGTCCAATATACTGTTCTTTCAGAATCATTATTGCTATCAGTAGTAACATTTGTATTATTATTTACGTTGGTATTACTATTATTTACTTTGGTATCACTATTGTATACTCCTGTATTAACATTGTATTCATCTGGATTTATATTATCAAATTCATCATGTATTACATTACCCTTTATAGTATAAGTATAACTATAGTGGTTTGGTATCTGTGTAGTTGTATTAGGATAAGTTATTATAGCTGTAAAATCTACACATCCTCCAGCTTTTCTTATAGTATCTTCCATATAAGCTTGATCACCAGATCTATTTAATGTGCTATTTTGTGGTGTAATATTATAAGCATTTGAAACTCCACCTAATGAATCTGCTATAGCATGTCCTTCATCTAATGAAGCACTTTCAACTCCTGGCACTTTAGCCTCATCATCATAATATCTTCCTTTAGAATTTACTGCTTCTGTTGAATCATCTTGTAAAACAATTTTTTTTGCAGTTACTTTTACTAATTGTCCATATTGATTAGTGTAAGCATAATATTCTCTGTTACCAAAACCTATATCTACCTTAACATTAGCCTTTCTTGTACCTGATAAATCCCCACCGTATACTTCTATTAATTGATTTGATTCTAACGAATCTGCTGTATTATTTGTAGTTATCCATTGGCCACTAGAAGATAATGCACATCCATCTATAGTTGTATTGAAAGCCATATAACCACTTGAATAGAAATAATACCATTTCCCCTCTATTTCTCTCCATCCTGTAGCATATGAAGTTCCTTCGGTATACCACCATCCACTTGTATTCTGTCTCCATTCTGCATTTGCTTTAATAGAATTAGTTGAAAAGATTGTTAATCCTAGTAAACAACTAGCAATCACCTTTTTGATTGTTTTATTTTTCATAATTATATCCATTCCTTTCTTGAGGCACAAAATGGTATGAAAGCATTTCTTTCAACCTTATACTCCCCCTATTTTTTTGCGTACTTTATACTATCATTATTCATTATAGATTATATCTAGATAATACTATATATCTTATTATTTTACAATAATTACATAAAACACTACTATATAAATTATATATCATTGATTATGTAAATCAACATTTAAAGAATTGGAAAATTATAAAAATACTTTGTTTTGTTAATAAATAAATCAGTATATCTATATTACAAAAGTATTACTAAACACCAACATAAATGCTGCAACAAAGATTATCAGCAAGCTTCCAATCTTTGTAAGGTAACAGGCACCTTACACAAACTGGAACAGTTTTTGTTGCTTTACTTAAGTGCATAGTAATATAATTTATTTATCCATACTTGAATTTGATTTATATAGTACACGACCCGATGGAATTAATTCTGATGCCGGACCAACATGTGTATCTTGATCATCAAAAAATATATGTGCATTAAAAGCCTTAAGTATTTGATCCTTTGCAACTCCACCTAGAAAAAACGCCTCGTCTACTATACATCCCCATTGTCTAAGGGTTAAAATAACACGTTTATGTGCAGGACTATTTCTTGCTGTTACGATAGCTATTCTCAATAATGAACTATCCTTATCTTTAATCTTTGATAATGTTTTTAGTAATTTCCCAAATGGTCCTTCTGGCAATACTTTTTCTGCATTATTCTTTTCATTATCTAAGAAAGCTTCCAACCCTTTCTCTTGGTATATTTTCTCTGACTCTTCTGAGAATACAACTGCATCCGCATCAAAAGCTATACGTATTTCATTCTCTGTAGGTTTAAATTCATACGGAATATTATAAATTAATGCAGCTGCAAATCCATTATCAATAGCTTGTTGAACATCATGCTCATTTTTAGATAAAAATAAATCAACCTCAAATGCTCCTAAATACCGCGCTATATCTTCTCCTCCAGTAAATGCTGCTCTAACTATATTTAAATTATAATGTTTTATACTATTAAAAACTCTTAATCCAGTCTCCGGACTATTTCTTGACATTACAATTACCTCTACTATTGGCTCATCAAACTTATTATTTAAATTAAGTAGAGCTTCTATAAGTGGAAAAGCTGTTCCTCTTTCTAAAATCTGTTCTTCATTTTCCACTTGGTATTTAGAATACTGTTCAAGACCATCAATATTGTACATTTGATTTTCCTTTTCTAAATCAAAAATTGCTCTTGAAGATATTGCTATTACTAGCTTATCCTTCAAATTATATGACATCTATTTTACCCCCTATTTATATCATTCTTAAGAAAATTGTTTTATCCTCTTGTTAAAATATTAAAATGCTTCCTTAATTTTAAGTGATTCTCTAAATTGCTCTGCTTCTGCAGTTTTCTTAAATTCTACCGTCTTATCAAAATTTGCTTTAACAACTTCTTCAATTTCTTCTAAAGTAACATTGAAAAATTCTCTTCTTTGATTTATCATATTTACTTTTTTCTTTTCAAAAGCTTTATGTAATGAATTTTCAAATGCCGGTGCATCTTCTGAGAAAATCATTGCATGTAAATCAAAATTAAACGGAACTGAAGCATCACCTAACTCATCAATTCTATCTTGAGGTTCTAGCCTACGAGTCATTCCTATTTTATAAACATTCTCGCCAAAAGCACCTATATTAGATATTATATATACATATCCTGCTTTTTGATTAGATTGTCTATAATCAATATCCTTTAATTTTACAATTGCCTCTCCAATTTTATTTTCAATTTCTATTTTTTTATCTAATAAGGCTTTCTTTTTATCTTCACTTATATTATCATTTTCCAATTGTAATATTATTGATTCTAAAGCATTTGTAAAATGTTTAAAATCCTTATCAATATTTTTTCTTGCTTCTTCAAGTTCTTTTTTTAATTTAGCTTGTTCTCTTAGTTCTTCCCGAATAAGTTTTTGCTCTTCTTTCTCTTCTTCCTTTTTAACTTGATATTCATAGGCTAGATTTAATTCTTCCAACTTTAAATTTAAAAACGATTTAGTTAAACTTATTCTACTTATTTCATTTATCTTATTTAAGCTGTCACAGGACTTTTCTATTCTTTTCCTCATACTTTCAATATTATTAAATTTAACTTTATCTATTACAATTTCACATTCATTATTAAATGTTCTAAGTATCTGTTTTATATTATCATTAGTCATTTTTTTCCCTTTTGCCTTACTGCCTTCAACTTCCCATCCATCAAAAAAATTCACTGCAGTTTTATTCTTTATTAATACCTTTTGCTTTTCTCTAATCTCATCTAACTTTATTTTATATTCATCAGAATTTGCAAAATCATATAGTGGCTTATATAAACCAAATTCTTGCATTAATATTTCTTCATCTAATACAATTAAACTTTTTTGTTTTTCATTTATCTCCTTATTAATTGTATTTATGTCTCCCTGTAATTCCATTAGAGTTTTTTCTAAATTAGATTTTTTTTCTTCTAACTCCTCTATATAATCTAAAATACTTTTAGCCTTAATTTGTTCTGGAGTTAGTAGCGTATTTAATTTTTCTATCTCTATCTTTAATTCTTGATTTTCCTTAGCTTTAAATATGTCCATTAATCCCATAATATTCTTCTCCTTTATTTATTAATCTGAATTATGAATTCAAATTAAGTATTTTTTTATTTCCACCAAACTTTCATCTTTCAGAAATCTTGTATAAAAAATGTGCTCCTATAAATATATAGTAGCACATTTTTATACATTTTCTTCATTGTTTAATATTTTTCCCCAAACAATCTCTCAAGTCTCTCCTTCAGCATATCTGCTTCCCTTTTCTTATTTTCATATTTAACTTTCCAAAGTTCATCCTTATTATATTCTTTCAATTTTATTCTTAAAAACTCAACTTCTTTATTAAGTTCATCTATAAGAATATCCTTATTATCTTTTACTTCACTTACATCAAGATCTCCACTTCTGCAAAGCTCAATCCTATTTCTAATCTCTTCATTATTATATACAAAAGATTTTGAAACTCCTGCTTTCTTATAAACACTATAAAAAGTAATTTTATCATTATTTCTAATCATGCTATTAATTATTTCTAGAACATACTCTTTTTTCTCTTCAGATTTTCTCTTAGTTAACTCTACGATCTTTTTACTTTTCTCCATAATCATTACTCCTAGATTATTCTCTTTTATGAATTAGTTTTTCTATATCCTTTTTTAATACTTTGTTTATTTCAAGCATTCTTTTAAATCCATTTTCTTCTGAATTAGCTATGTTGCTATTAATTATATCTATGTATTTTTCAAAATTTTCAATGTCATTATCACAAAAAGCAAACATTGAGCACTCATAGCATTTATTAATACATTCACATGGTTTCTCATTTATCCGTTTAGTGCAAATCCCATTAATTAAATTAATATTATTAACTGGATCTATAACATAATCTCCATTTAGACTTCCTATAATATCATTTTGTTCCTTCAGTACCTCTTCCATCTCCATTGCAACTGTAGCATCTCTTAAGTCTATATAGTTCATTATTGATTTAATCTTTTGATGGCCTAACATCATTCTTATCATATTAGGATCCATTCCTGTATTCACATATCTTGTAGCCACAGTATGCCTAAAATGATGTAATTTAAATCTATAAAGCTTTCCTGTATCATCTCTTATATCATTCTTTAGAGCTAGCTTATTTATATGATAAGAAATAGTTTCTTGCCCAATTGGTCTTTCTCCATCCCTAGTAAACATATATTTGGTTTTATTAAATTTTTCTAATACCTCTTTTTCTTGTAACAAAAGAATATCAGCAATTTCCTCATTTATTGGAATCCTATTAAATTTATCTGTTTTAGATTGGAAATATTCTAAAAAATAATCTCCATCCAAATCTTTTTTTACTGCTCCAATTTTTAATCTACATAATTCATTAGATCTCATTCCTATGTTTTGTAAAACTAGAACCATTCTGGCCATATCACTATCTAAATCTTTTAAATTCTCATTCAATTTTTGTATAACTTCACTACTTATTGGCTTAGGTAGTTGAGTAACTTTTTTCCCATAATCATTTTTACTAATTAACTTCTTATTTGGAGCATATTTAAATCCGTACATCAATGATAAATTTAAAAAAACTCTAATAACTCCCTTTCTTTGGCCTTTAGTTGTATGAACCATATCTAAAGTTTCAATGTAGCCTAATAATTCCAAAACTATTTCTCTAGTCAGCTTATCTAGACTATCAATTTTAGGATATCTTTCATACAGGAATTTAGACAACAAATTTATTCCTTTTAAATCATCTATTATAGTAGAATATTTTTGGGACTTTAGTCTTTCATACTCATATTTTTTAGCAACTTCTTTTATTTTATCTTGGTATATTCTTTTAAAACTAATTATATATCTTGGTCTTGCACTATTAAATCCATTAACATTAATATCAAGGTTTCTAATATTCCATACATCCTTTTCATTTTCTTTTAGCTTATGTTGAGTTGCCGCTTTATTAATTTCAAATACTCTTTGAATTAAATTAGATGTTTTATTTCTTTCATTGTATTTAGTAATACCCATATTCCCATTAATTCTTTTTACATTAGCTCTTGTTTCAATTCCTAACTTAATCAAGAATTTCTCGTAATTTTCTAAAATAGCTTCTGGCTCAAGATTTAAAATGCTAATATTCTTATATTCATTTTGGTTAAAATACTTACTTAGATTATCAACCATAAACTTATCATGGAAAATACAATGTAATTTTGTAATTTTATACTCTATTAAATATGCACAAGCATTTTTTATTTCCTCTCTTATAATTAAATTATTACATAATGTAAAATCAATACTTTTAGCACCTACTATTTTATTTTTTTGCCCCTGTGTTAGTACCTTATAATATTTATGCTCATCTAATTTCCAAATATCTTTTTTATAATACTCATCCTCTTCAAGCCATATAAGATGTTCATTGGTTTTTAAAATTTTTTCTACTTGCTTCATTCTAACCCTCCTCTAGAGAAGAAATGATTTTCTGTAAATTCTTTTTTATTCCCATATTAATTTCCAATTGCTCTTTTAAATTTTTTTCTTTAAAAATCTCAATCAATACTTCAGTTCTAATCAATTGATTTTTCAATATATTTAAATGATTCTTAGTAGTCTTAAAATGATCACACATTAAACATTTATTAGCATAAGGACAATCCCCTAATGACACTGGTAAAGAACAAAAGCCATTGGGTAGTGCTTGAGCTTTAAGATTATTCTTTAACCACTGAACTTCATATACTTGTTGCTTTTCTTCTCTGCTATCAAATAATGTAGTTGTTTTATTTCCCAATAAATCAATAAATTGTCCATACTTTTTTTGTTTTCTAGAATCACTAAGTTGTGTATAAACAAGGCTCATCTCTGGACTATTATGATGAAGAAGTTTTTGAATAACAGTAAATGGAACATCTTTTTCTATTAAATTAGTTGCAAATGTATGCCTATATTCATGAGCTCTAAACATATACACACTTCCATCTAAATTTCTTATATCTAAATTAGTTATTATTTTATTCATACTTTCCTTATATGTATTTGATATTGTAGGTAATCCATCCTTTCTTGGAAACAAGTATATTTGATCTTCACCATATTCCTGAATCACATTTTTTTGGTGTTCAATCAAAAAATAGTACAAGTTTTTTGGAATTGGATTTACTACTTCTTTCTTCATTTTCTGCTGATAAAATCTTATATAATACTTGTTTTCATCTTTTTGTACACTTCCAACCTTCAAAATACAAACTTCACTTATTCTCATACCACAACAATACAATAGTAAAAACATAGCCATATATTGCGGTGGAAATTTATCCGTATTTCTTAATATTTCTTCTATTACCTTTGGTTCTACAATCTTACCTTTCATTTTAAAAGAAGTATCTATAATATCATATTCTATATATACATGATTACAATTTATAAATCCATCTTCTACTCCAAATTCAAATAAACCGTATAAAGAAAATAAATCTCTATTATATGTTTGATTTATAATCTCTGAATTTAGTAATTTTTCTTTATATTTTTCTATATCTTCTCTTTTAATATCACTTAAATTCTTTTCAGCTAAAAACTTTAAGAATCTTTTTATGCAACTACATTTTCCATAAATGAACGATATTGAGGTCTCTGTATTTAGTAGAAGATATTTTATATATTTTTTTAAATATATTTTATTACTGATATTTGATATATCATAAAAATTAATTGATTTGTAACTCTCACTTAAATTTATTCTATGTTGAGACACATTAAAATCGTTTATATACCAAATATCTGGATTTCTATTATAAACTTCATTGTATTTATCTATAAAATACTTTTTTATCTTACTTGGAAATCTTGCAGCTACATTCCTATATGTGTGTTCCTTATGAATTATGCTTTTATATACCGTATTAACATTATTATTGCATAAAAATTCTACATAGTTATTTTGAACTGCCTCACTTAAATTCTCCAATGAACTAATATTCTCACAGCTAATTTCTAAATATTTAATAAACCACTTAATACTTTGCAAATATTGCTCTCTAAAACTAGAAAACCCACCTTTGAAATTCACCATAACATTAAATATATAATATTTTAATTCTTTCTTAATATAATCATTTTTTATATTAGAAAAATCAATATATCTGTATGATGTCTTACTATTTAAATTGAGTCCTTTTATATTATTTAATCCACAATCAAACAAATCCCATAAGTCATTATTCCAATATCCCACAAGATTGTATATTTTATTTATCGGTATCATCTACCCAATCCCCTTTTAACTTTTCTTCAAATTCTTTAAACTTTTCTTTTTTATACTTATCTGATAGATGCACATATGTATTTATTGTTGTTTGTATCTGCCTATGCCTAAGTCTTTCCTTTACATCAATTGGATCCCATCCCCCAATTTCTATTAGTTCAGTTGCGTGAGAATGTCTTAATTTATGAGGTGTAACTTTAATGTTACATTCCTGGCTTAATCTATAAAACAACTTTTGAATTGTTATTGGTTTAATAGCTTTTCCTTTGTTCTCACCTTTAAGATTTATAAATATATATTCATTTTTATTTTCTATATATTCATAAGCCAAATATTCGCAATATAGTTGCACTACATACTTAGGAATTATTATTTCGCCCTCAGACTTATTTTTAACACTAACTAAATTTTCTGCATTCTCCCTAGATACCACTTTGATTTTATTATCCCAAATAATAAAATCACTTTTCCTAAGTCCAAGAGCTTCCCCTAACCTCAAACCACTTTCAAACAGTAATGAAAGTAATAATTTATCTCTTACGTACTTACATTTATTAACTAAGATTTTAAATTCATCTCTTGTTATTGTTTCAATCTTCTTATCATTGTCTTTTATTCTTAAAATTGAGGTCGCATATGATTTTCTTCTAGTCCCCATCTCATATAAAAATCCTTTAAATGATGAAAATCCTCCATCTTTATATACATTTAAAGATCTTACATCTCCTGTTCTATAAAGATATTCATAAAAAGATAGAATTGCACTAAGTATTGTATTTATTGTAGAGGCTGTTCTTCTCTCTGGCCTTTCAGAATACTGAGTATATAAAACTTTTCCCTCAAGCTTACTAAGCCAAGTCACAAAACCTGCTAATATATCTAGTTCTTTATTTTCCTCAACTATAGAATCATATGTCATTTGTATTTCATCTAAATACTCAAAATACAATTTCAAATGATATGCATAATTTTTTAGTGTATTTAAAGATAATCTTTTACTATCTAAGTATTTTAGATAACTCCTTACTGTCTCTACGATTTCATAGTTATTATCAAGAAGAAGATAACGTGTTTTATTGTCTTTTGTTATTATTTTTTGAACATACATTACATCACCTGTGCTTATAATATATTTTTAGGTATTTTAAGTTTTTCATATGTATACATTATAGAGTTTTAATTTGGATTTATCAAGGTTTATAAAATCTATAATTTTACATATATAAAAATAGCCCTTCAAAAACTGAAGGACTACCTTTCTATTTATTAAATTATTCTTCTTCATCCTCATAAGAATCAGGATTTAAACATCTTTTTACATGTATATCATAACATCTTGGACATAATTCCTTAAAACATTCTGGGCATCTTTCTATATCATCTGTGTGTACTAATCTATCGCAATACTCACATGGTATCATAATATATTCCTCCTGTATTAAACACATATTTTTTCATTTTCTTTAGCAATATACGATATAGTACGTTTAATAATATATAGGTTGACTAACTTCAAAAAATACTGGATTAATTGCTAAACAATTAAGTACTTGATCAATTTCACTATTAAATTTTGAAATAATATATTGATTCTCTAATACAAATTCTGATTGAGGATTTAGTTTGTTACTATAATATTTTGTAAGTTCTATTATTGCATATTTTAATATTCTTAAATTAATTGTTATCATTTTTTTAGTCTCAAATTCATTGTTTTTCTCTACTGTTCTTCCAAAAATACCTGAATGAGCTGCTTCACTATATTCCTTATATAATTCTTTAAGATCTTCATGGAAATAATTCAATATTCCATTTCTTTTAGCAATTATATTTTTTGTTTCAAAAGATATAAATGCATCATTCAATCCATGTTTTGACATAAATGCTGAATATATTTGTCTTTCTTCTAAAGTCAAATCAATTCCACAGCCAACTTTTATTACTTGAAAATATGCATCGTCTCTTGTTATATTTATTAAGTCTAAAAATGCTTCTATGCTTGATCTTATGTTTACCTTTAGTTGACTATATCCAAAAACATATCCCTCTATAATTTGTGAAAGAGTCATTATATTAACTTGAAATTTTTCAACTATTGTATAAAACAAGCTATATTGTACTTCTTCAAATATATTTTGACCATATGAACCTATTAATTTATTGCTTATATATTGTACACTATTACAGTATCCATTTCTTCCATCTAAACACCATAATTCGCTTATTAAACTCATATCTATTTTTTTCATATTTTCTCCTCACTTCATCTTTTTTTAGTTGTTGTAGCGCTATCTCCAACTTGATTTAATTATAATTAATTTTATTTAAAAAAAGAAACGGAATATTTCTTTCCGTTTCTTCTTACAAAATATATTTATATATTATTTTTTCTATATAACTTCATCATATTGCTCACCTCTTTTTGATCTATTTCAAGTTTTTTAAGTTTTCTTTCAAAATCAATTTCATCTTGTTTTTTATTAATTACATTAATTGTGTTGTGTGCAGCATATCTATATTCTAATGTATTAGTAAAAGTAATATTATAATTAGTTTTATTAATAATTTTTGAATTAACTTTAATATTATCTAATTCATTTTTTAATTTACTTAATATAGGCTCAATTTCATCCAATGCATCTATTATTTCTTCGCCTTTATTTATATATAAACTTAAAAACTCTTTATTATCTATTAAATTACCTATTGTAAGTTTTAATGCAATTTGAAGCAATAATCGATAAAAATGAAAAAATTCTTGTATTATCACACTAATTAAATTATAGTCATATTCATTTTCAAAAAAATATGTTAGCGTATCAAATATCTTATTATTTGCAAAAGTCATAGGATTTATAGCTGCAATAAAATAAAGTGTATTTCCCATAAAATTGTCTATTATATTTTTATTATGATTAATTCTTTGTATCATTTGTTGTTGAATTTCTTTTTTTATACTTTTATCATTGTTAACTAATTCTCTTATAAGATTATATATACTTTTCTTGTATAAGTTCCCTTTTATCTTAAGTAATTTATTTATAATTAATGGATTAAATTCTTTTTCAATAATGTAAAAAGATATATTTTTATGTTTTTCGTTTTCATCACAGATTTCTGTTATTTTCTTCATTAGTTTATAATATGATGAAGATTCTCTTTCACCACTAAAATTTATCTTTTCAAATTGCCTATTAAAAAAATAATTCAAGATATTTTTCCCATCAGAATACATACTTTTATCATTAAAATAATAAGATAAATTCATGTCTCCGGAATAATACTTTCCAATCGCATAATAAAGATAAACTTGAAAATTAGGTATTATATACATATTATTATTAAATTCATTCTTAATTTCATATCTACTTTTAACCATATCATCAAAATGAGTTATTTTTTCCCAAAATGAACTAAATACCATATTTTCTCTTGTTTCACTAATAAACATGTTACTAAACCTATTTAAATATGGATATAAATTATTAGTCTTAGTATCATATTTCTCATCGCTTCGTATCTTTTTTTTATCAATAATATCAGAAGGTTTTGGTTCACTTTTAGGGATAATTTTTTCTACTATATCATCAATATTTATATACTTCGTTTTATCGTTCCTCTCTAATTTGTACTTTTCATTTGCATAAATTTCAAAAGTTATACTTTCAATTATATCTTTTTTAGTTAAACCTGTATAATATAATAATTTTTGAGAAAAGGCTTCTCTATTTTTACTTATTTTTCTTGGATTGTAAATTTTATTCAACTCGTCACAGATTTGCGCTATTTTTTTTAATTGATTGATTTTTTCCTTTTCCTCAAAATAGTTATACTTATATCTATGCTTAATATCTTTTAATTGATTTGATCTTTCATATAAATTAAAATAGCTTGTATCAATTAATGAATCATATATCCAATTCAACTCTCTCTCAAGCTCTTTATATGTATCCATCTCTACACCTCATATTCTCTAGAAATCTTAAATATATAGTTCTTCTATACAACTTCATTTTGCTGTTTCAATATAATTTCTTACTTGATCAGGAGTATATGCTGGTCTCTTACTATGTAAAATCATATGGCAATTAGGGCATACTGGTAGTAAATCATCAATTGGATTAACTATATACTCTTCACCTATCTCTGATAATTCAATTATATGATGAATATGAATTTTATTCTTGAATTCTTCACCATAAGCATCTGAAAATTCAAAGCCACAAATTTCACATTTAATTTTACCGTTATTTATTTTTTTGTAATGCTCTATACAAGCCTCTCTTGCTTCTTTGCTACGTTCATATGCATTTACTGTGACCTGCTTCTTTGCGCCCTCAGGAATACATTTATCGTCTTCAATTTCTTCTGGTAATATTGTATTATCTGAATACTCAAAATTCTTTACTTTACTGTTGATTAGATCTATTACTTTTTTTAAATGTATTAAATCAGTTATTCTTGTACTTTGATTGAAATTCTTAAATGTATTATCAATATTAAAATATTCAGCTGCAGTTATTGGTTCTTCAAAAATTTGTATACTACTAACATCAAATATATAATATCCCTTACTTATATCTTTTTCTGAATACACAATTGGCTTTTCATATTTTATATTTTCTAAAAATCTAGCACTTGCAATAAGTTTTGCATCATACTGAAAAAGTACTAAACTTCCCTCTTTACAAGTCATCTTATTTGATCTATATCCATATTTTCCATTTCTATTTGGCATTGTTTTAGATAAAAATTCTATTGCTTCTTTATACGTCTTAAATTCTTCCTTGCTATCCATAGGCAAAAATCTTATCTCTGATATACTTTTATTATTTGTATCATAATAATTGTTTTTTGACTCCATCTAATCTCAACCTTTCTTATACATTTTATACCTAATATACTGTAAATACCTATTTATTTAATGTTAAATATAATATCAAAAGTAAAAAATAAAAGTTCTTATTAAACTATTTTTGTATACTCTTCAGTTTTACCATCTCTATAATCTATTTCAGCTTTATCTATATTAATAATTGCTTTTGTTTTATGAATTAACCTATGATGGTTTGGACACAATATCAAAATATTTTCAGGTTCATTGTTCTGTGTTAAGGAAAATATTTTGATATGATGTGCTTCTGCAATAGATACTTCATGGTCATTACCTGCTTCACATATCTGGCACTTTCCTTTTGCTCTAACTTTCATATCATCAATTAACTTTTTATTATATTTTCTTACGTTTACACACTTTTTAACAACCTCAACAGAAGCTGATGAATCAAGTGATTTTATATATTCTATAAATTGTTTCTTACTCATATTAAGTATAGAACTCTCTAATTCTACTTCGCCTAATTTAGAAATTTCATTTCTTACATTATCTGCTATAACATTTACTGGACTATTACATAATATTGAAATAGATTTATCAATCGATCCATATTTCTCTTCAGTTTTTCTAATTAGTCCAGAATTAACATTTGTAAATCCTTGGGGTTTATAATTATCTTCATATCCAAAAAATTCATTGTAGTTTGCTATTGAAACATCAACATATTGAAGATATCCAAACACATTAATATATTCCCATGTAGTTCCTTTCTTTGATATTCCCCAAACTGCTTCTGCTAAATTTGTGTTATGTATTTTATATACTATCTGGCCATAACAGATAAACTTCTTTTGAGAATACCCTATTATTCTATCTCCAATCTCAACTCTTCCCCATCTTGATTCATTACTTGGACCTGGTTCTGCTCCCCACATATGACATCCATCCAACAGACCTAATGACTTTAAATCGTCTTTTTCCCTATCTGTTAAATATTCTGTATATTTATTAAGTTGTATTTTATTATATATAGTTTTTTTTAAATTTTCCTGCGAAATTTTATCACTACCAGTAAAACAATATAACATCATGTGGAATCCCCTCTCTTTTCTATCATGCTTTTAAAGAATCGTTCTGTATCCTTGTCCACAAAATACACATCCTATTTGGTCTATTCCTTTAGGATCTATAACACATGTAAATAATTTGTATAACTGCAAATACTTAAAACACTACTTTCATTATATTACACATAATGTCTCTAAACAACAAAATAGCTATAAAATGTAATTAACTTTACATTTTATAGCTATTTTGTTGTTTATTCAAAAGATTCTATTTTACTTCTTCAATAATTAATTACTGTTTCTAACCTTCAATTTCAGCAATTTCTTTTATTTCTTTTAAAACCCCAAAAATTTCTTTTATATCTTTAGAATACAATTCTTTTGCAATATTTTCTATATTATCCGGAAGTATACATTCTTTAAATTTAGGGAACAAAACAAACTCTAGGTTATCTTTATTACTAATATATTCGATATGTCTGCCAGCAAAAAAGATTGATTCTGCTATATCATAATCAAAAAGTTCACAAATTTTATCCCAGTTATTGCATTTTTCAAAATACTCTTTTTTCCTATATTGTATTACTTCTTTACAAAGTTCAACTTCTATATATTGTGCTTTTCCATTTTCTACTGCCACTATTATGTTTGAAACATTTTTTTCCTTACCATGTAAAAATGCATCTTCTAAATAGGATGATATATTATTTAACTTTCTAAATTTATCTTCCTTATTATTAAATTTTATAATTTTTTCAAAATAATTCTCCTCGTTATTTGTAGTTTTCCAGAAGTATTCATTATCTAGTTTTATCATTCTTATAACTTCATCAAAAGTATCATCTAACTCAATATTTTTTATTAAATCTTTTCTATATTTATGTACTTTTTCTTTGATTTTTTCATTATTTGTCTTTTTAAATTCTCTATATTGATCTTCTAAATTATTTTCTTCATTTTCATTAGATTTTTCATCATTTTTATAATAATCAATAGCTAAACTTAGGCTATCATACTCAAAATATTCGTCATCATAAAATATTGAAAAAATTTCACCATTTTCATTTACTACTGGAACAGCATTTCCAACTTTCGTTCCTTGTTTTTCAGCTTCTTCCATAAAAAAATCCTTTAAATATAAATCTAAACATATTGTTATTTGATTTAATAGCGGATTATCATATCGTGAATCAAATTCATCTCTATCATATTTATATAAATTTATATATGTATTTATCTTTTTCAAATAATTATATGCTTCATTATATATTTTTCTGCATTCGTTGTAATTTTTTAATAAATTATAGTTTATATCCTGTAAAAACTTCAATTTATCTGACGATAAGAAATTTATAAACTTTAATTTATTTTGTTCGTTTTGAATATTTAATGATGTTATAATCTTAACTCTTTCTGTATTAGATAAGAGTTCTTGAAATGATTCATTGTTTATATCTTTGAAAATACTATCTAAATCCTTATATAATTGGTCTTCTATACTGATGTTGTTTTTTTCTATATTATTCATCCAATATCTACATGTAATTTTCCTAAATAAAACTTGTAAATCATAATATAACAAAATTGCTTTTTCTTTTTTCTCGTCTTCTTTTTCTCTTCGTTCTGCTTCCTTTTCTTCTTTTTTTTGGTACATTCCTAATAACAAAGTACCTGTCATAGTTAGTACTACGCCAGCAATAGCACCTAATAATGATGAAACATATCCACCAATAGAGCTATCAACATCTTGAATTGTTAATCCATATAAACTCAAAATCGATTTCCCACATATGAAGATAAATACTGTTCCTGCCAATATTCCTATAAATACTATCCTTAGTATAAGAAAATTATTTTGTTTTTTATTTATATTATTCATTCTTTTTCCCTCAATTCTATTAAATAGAAAATATTTAATCCTTTTTATTTATAAGTTATGATCTTTAATCTTCAATCCTACTCTTAAAAAATCTTTCAGTATCCTTGTCCATAAAATATACATAACAACCTTTAATTCCTCTACTTAAAAGAACCCTATAAATATTTTTAAGTGACTTCATAAACTCTTCATCAGAAGATTTCTTAAGCATAGGATCATATGAATTATCTTTATTTACTTGCCATCCTTCATCATATAAAAGGTCATTGCCAAAAATGACACCAACATAATCAAATTCAAATCCCTGAACTGTATAAACACAACCTATTTGGTCTATTCCTTTAGAATCCGTAGCCCATAATTCTGGTTTAGGAATATCAAAATTCTGTTTTACTTTATAGTTGCCTTTATCGCTAGGATTCCAAGGTCTTTCATAGTCATCAATCTTAACATCGTTAGCTAACGTACCATCTTTATTTCCTTCTTCATTCCATGGCCAACAGAATCCTGCCATCATTCTTGATTTATATCCCTCTTCAGCTTTTTTTCTAATTAAATTATCAATTTCTTCTGGAGATGAGCATATTTTAAAATCAAATCCTTCTTCATTGGATTTCCATAGTATATTAGCTGTCTTTTCAATATCTAAAGTATTATCAATCCAATTAATAAAGCCATCCATTCCACCACACCTAAACTGAGCTTCTAGGTTTGTTTCCCAAATAGTAAGATCACATTTATTATCATTCTTATATTTACTAGCAAAATGTCGTATATACTGTGAAGTTCCTATTTCATTTGCTCTTATATGCTGATTATTATCTATGAAAAATACACTTACTTTGGATGCTCTAATCAATTGTTCTATCTGATATAACCCACTTCTACCATCTCTATCCCCTCGTATTCTATGAGATTCATCACATATTAAAATATCCATTGAGTCTTCTTCCAAATCATTGTACTGATTGAAATATTTAAAATAATATTCTCCATTTGTGCCTTTTAACATTGCTCTTAAATTTTTAGTAAACCACTTAGAACCTGTTGCATAATTAACCTTACGTTTATTCCTTAAAAAATAAGCTAAAATATTAATTGCAATTACTGATTTTCCTGTACCTGGCCCACCATTTATTATTAACACTTTTTTTCCTGGCTTACTTGATTCAGCTGCAGCTATTATTGTATTAAATGCAAGTTTTTGTTCATCTAAAAGTACATACTCTGAGTTTCCTTTTATAATGCTTACTACAGAATCATTTAACCTCTTATTAGTCTCAAATTTAAGAGTAGCTATCTTTTCCAAAATTTCTTTACTAACTCCATATGATACTTTTTCTCTTATGAAATCTTTAATATTTTCCTTATCAGCTTGTACGAATATAGGATATTTAAATATAATTTTATTAAATTTTGAATCTACAAGTGAATCATTTTCTTCAATAATATAATTATGTAAATAAACACATGCACTCAAATTAAGCTTACTTTCATTTTCATTAAATGCATCAGTAGCATTCTTCAAATAATCAATATAATTTCCAACTTGAACAGACGGATGCAATAATAATTTTTTCTTTCCTTCAAGCATAGTTACAACAGCATCCTCTAAATTAGACTTATCACAGGTTTGCCATTGCTTTAATTCAATTACAACTGCTTCTGAAACATTTTCTTTATTGATTCCAATAACCATGCAATCAAGCCTTTTAGAACTTAAAGGTAATTGATACTCTAAAAATACTCCTTGCTTAACTAATCCAACCTCATCAAATACTTCTGAAATTTCTTTAAGAGAATTCTCCCAGGATCTTATCTCCGCATCCTCTGGCTCTCTTCTAAATTTATCAACGAATTCATTTATTAGCTTGTCTACTGCAATCTTTCTACCACTACTTATATCAATATTTTTATTGTCTTCACTAAAAGATTTAGCTGTTCCTTTATATAAAATCATATATTTTCCTCTTCTTCTCTAAAAATACTTAAAATACTATTTTTATTATACCAAATATAATGATTATATTACAAATTTATGCAAAGAAAAACTAGTGATCTTTCAATTAATCACTAGTCTTTATATCTTCAACTCATATTTTCATTTATGACACATAGTACTATCTTTATTAACTTAATTCTTTAATTTCCAAAACTCTTCATCCGTTAACAAATACCTATATAAAATTTTCTTCTCATCTTCAGTAGCAAATTGATTTTCTACTGCAAATTTTAATTTTTCTATATTCATATTATTTTTATTTTTTAATATTATATCTAAATATTTTTCATTTTTGAATATGTTTTCCCACCTATAATCATTTATATCTATTTGGGAATAATCAAAATTATTAGGTTCAAAAATAAATTTTAAATATATTGAGTATTCTTTATATTTTTCTAAAAACGACACATCTTCTACCTTTCCAATAATATGCAATATTATACAATTTTCTATTGCGCCTTCTAAATGATCTGGAAATGTTCTCATATTATGTCCATTTCCTCTTTTCTCTATTTCATTTTCAATTATATTAATATACTTTTGTATTATTCTTTCATCCAAACTTAATATATTATCATTGATTAACCAAAATAAATTATTATAATTTACATAATCAAAATCATATGATATAAGCATAGAATAGTATTTTTCTTTTTGCACATCACTTAAGTTTTTTCTAATCATAAATAACATTTCAAATTTTTCTTGAATAGCTATCTCGCTTAGAAAAATGTTATCTATTTTTTCATATACATTATCTTTTTTATATTTACACAATAAATTTATTATCTTTTCTAATTGATTTATTGCCCTTCTGCCTTTTGCTTCTTTAATCAAATCATAATCTAATAAATTTACAAGTATTTGATTGAATTCTAGTATATTATCATTAATAAATTCTTTGCATATTAACAATACTGAATCTAAAATATTTACAACTAAACCGTTAAATTCACCTAAACATTGCTCTATTAATCGAGATAATTCTTGTACAATTGTTCTCTTTTCTTCAATATTTAACAATAGTTTGCTTAACACTAAAACAAAGCAGTGTAGTTGATCATACATAAATCTATTTTTAAATGTTATCATACTACTACAGTAATTCTTAAATTTTATCAATATTTGTTTATTATTAATATCTTTTGATAATTTCAATTCTTTTACTTTATATATATTAAGCCAATTGTTTAACTCTTTGGATTGTACATATTTAATAAGCATATCTAAATCAAATTCATTTATTTCATATTCTTCTAATTTTGTTCCTGTCCCAAAGTACATGTTTGTTTTTTGGTTTTTGCTAGGTGTATAGGTACATAATATAGCTTTCAAATAGTATTTAAAATACTCTTTAGGATTAGAAAAATAATCTAACGTCAAATTATTAAGTTTAAAATAAAAATAATAATCATATGCAAAACCTTGTAATTCCAGTAGATTTACTAATGCGTTTCCCCAAAATGTACTACCATCTATATTTAAATATCTACTTTCATGCTTTTCGAATAAACTTTTTTGACTTAGTAAATTTTCTTCTATTCCTAAAATAATTTTTTTCATAAACTTATAAGCTTTTTGTTCCTTATCTGAAAGTTGATTAATAATCCCTTGAATCTTTTTCCAATCTTTATCTGTCTCTTCATATTTCTTTTTTTTATAAGCTATGTTATTAAAAGTATAAACTATTAAATCATGTATGCTTCTATTATGTAATAGTTTATTTTTCATTTGAATTAACATATCTTTATAATCATTTGTTCTTTCTATTTCATCTGGCTTTATTAAATAGTAGTAGTACATTTTCAATTTATCATCTCTGAGTATTGACATTTTCTTTAAAATATCATTATAATCATTATTTAAATATAGTAGAAATAATTCTTCATTTATATCGTATTCTTCATCGATTGTTATCTCAACTTGATCTAGCTTATCGCTTGTACTACAGTAAATATACCAAATACCCGTTCGTCTTAATATTTCTTTTATTTCAAGCGCTTTTGTTCCATTAGATTCTACTATTTTTTTTATTTCATTGTATTCACTTTCATCAAAAAATTCCATCATATATCCGTTTAATTTTGTTCCTTTAAATGAATGCACTGACGTTAATTCTTCATATGATATTCTTTTAAATTCATTAAATACACTAAATTGATCTAATAATATGTCAACTAGTGGCTCAACTAAAAAATCATTTGTTGAATCTAAAATATAATCTAAACAAGAATAAACTTCTTTCCCATAATAATCTAAGTTAATATCCTTATTTTTATCTTTTATCTCTTTGGGCAACTCATATGTATTAATAACATAAACATTATTTGCTTCCAAATAAGATTCAATATATTTTTCTGTTGGTTTATTATCTATTTGAATAATATAATTTTTAGGTCTTTCTTCAAATACATTATTTTCTTTAGCTAAATAATCAATCCATCCCAAAATCAATTTTAAATTATAGTCATTAAGAGAATATCCTACAAATAAAAATGTATGATCAATAAGCAATGACTTGATTTTTGTTTCTATAAGTACATGGGTATGAGAATATGAAATATAATCTTGTTCCTTCAATACTATACTATCTAAATCATTTATATCCCCATGCATTTTTATAATATAATGATTATTACTTTGCTTTAACAAGTCTTCATCTTTATATACACACTTATATAATCTAGTATTAGGATTATTGCAATTTTCTATCAACGTATCATAGTTTGTCGTTATTATATGATCTGGTAGTAATTCTAAAATTATATTGTTAATTTCATTTGATTCTGCATCTATTCCTAAAGTATCTTTGATAATACTTTTATATTTTGTGTGATTTTCGGATTTATCAATATCATAATAATATTGTGGAATTTTCAAAAACTCATCTTGAGAAAAATTGTACTTTTCAGAACATTCATTGCTACACTTTATCTCATTTTTAAAATTACACTTATCACATTTATAATATTTTAATTCATCTGCAAAAACATTAATTAATCCACCCCACGTTGGTATATTAGAATTTTTAGATACACCTGCTCCAACAAAAATTACCAATCGATTATTTTCTTTTGCTTGTCTTATATCTTTTATTTTTTTCTTTAATTCCATTTTATACTTTTCCTTTACTCGAAATCTTCAAATAACTTTATTATTACAAATTTTAATCTATAGCATTTTCCTCAAGTGATATTCCAAATATCATATCTATTAGTCATAAAACTTGTAATTCTACTGTTAAATTTTTTTTACAAACTCACATATATAAATGTTAATGACATATTGGATTCCAAGATATTCTGCAATATACTTCACTAGCTTTAAATTCACTAACAATATGCAAAGTTATATTTTCCTCCGAATATATTTCTTTAACCACTTCAATATGTGGGTGATGAAATTTATTTCTAAATCCTGCAGATATTATATATTCAATTTTTTTATACTCTAAAAATTCTTTATTAAAATTATGTTTAGATCCGTGATGTGGTAACTGTATTATCCCTAACTTGTCCCAATATTTTTCATATTTATATTTCAATCTTTCAAATTTTTTACCACTTGCATCATAATCTCCTAAATATAAACATCCCAAATTATTATTATACTTGTCATATTTAAAACATACACCCATAAGTCCACACTTTACATTGTTACATGCTTCTAATTTATATTTTGTTTCATAACTTTTGCTAATTAATCCAGAATATATTACCATAGAATTAGTATTTAAATCACCTTTAATAGAATTGTAAGCCTTCATGATTTTATCTTTATTATTTCTCCAAGTAATTTCAAAATCATTTATTGTTGTAATTTCTATCTTTTCTCTATTTATCTCATCTTGTAATTGCTTAGCTCTTACATTTTCTTGAAAATTATAAGGTATAAATACCCAACCACCTGCATTTTCAAATGTAATTTTAGTTCCTGATTCTATTTCGCCATATATTGTTTCTATATCAATACTTTGATCTCTATGACTACTATTAACTGAATCTTGTTTCACATATATAATCTCAGTTTTTCCAAGAACTACTTCTGGATTTTTAATTAAATTTCTATTGAAATCATATTGTCCTTCTTTTTTTTCCTCATCTTTTTCTTCTTTACAATATGAATCTAGTAACATTAAAACCTTTTGCTCTTCCGTTAGCAATGGTAAAAATATTCTTTCAATGTTACAGTAATCTAATAAATGTTCTATTGCATTTACATGATCATCATGAAAATGAGAGATAAATATTGCATTAATTTTCTCATTTTCATCAAATCTATCATTAATTTTTTGGCTTATAACCTCCATATTAGTATCTGATCCGCAATCAAATATCATGTTGAAATTATTAAATTTTTCTGTATAAAATCCACCTTGCCCTATAGAATTAAAAGTACGTTTCATATATTCCATATTTGCACCTCTTTCAATTTACAATATTATCCTTACAAGTTGTATACTATCACCTATTGGTTTGTTCTTCAACAAAAATAACCATAAATAATTATTTATGGTTAAAATATTTGTGTTTATATATTTTTTCTTTGTTATTCCACCCTGCTCTTAAAAAATCTCTCCGTATCCCTATCCTCAAAATAAACATAGCACCCCTTCATCCCTCTAGATAAAAGTACTCGATAAGTATTCTTAAGTAACTCAACAAGCTTTTCCTTAGATCTTTTTACAACAGTATCTTCACAATGTTCCTTATTTCCAATCCACTTCTGCAAATCTAAATCATAAGTCAAATCTTTACCTACAATTACTCCCACATAATCAAATTCAAATCCTTGTGCTGTATAAATACATCCAATTTGATTTATTCCATTTTCATCATGTGCCCACTTTGGCGCCTTTGGTATATTGGTATTTATATTTCTTATATCTGGATGAGCATTCCAAGGTCTTTTAAAATCACCTATTACCACATCATTTTTTAAAGTACCATCTTCATTAGGTTCTTTTGACCATGGCCAACAAAATCCTGCAACTATTCTTGCGGAATAGCCTTCTTTTGATTTTTCTTTTATCATGTTTTCAAGTTCTAATGGTGACTTTGCTATTTTAAAATCAAATTTATCTTCATTACAATTCCAAATAATATTTGCTGTAGGTCTAACACCCAAAGTATTATCAATCCAATTTACAAACCCATCTGAACCATCACATCTAAATTGTGCTTTTAGCTCATATTCATATATTTCGCAGCCTTTTTCCAAAGCTTTTTCTTTTATATACTCTGTAGATCCTATTTCATCAGGTCTTACTACTTGCCTGTCATCTATAAAAAATACACTTACTTTTGCTGTCCTAATTAACTCTTCTATCTGCTCTAAGTCAGATTTTATTTCCTTTTTAGTAAATCTACTATTACTTGTCTTACGAATTCTATGAGCTTCATCACATATTAAGACATCTAACATATTTTCACTTGCTACCATATAACTATTAAAATACTTAAATTCAGAAGATCCTTTGCTTCCTATTACTGTTCTTAAAGTTTCAGTAAATGCCCTAGATCCTGTAGCATATTGTGTAACATAACCTTCCTTTAATAAATCAGCCATTAAATTTATTGCAACTACTGACTTTCCTGTACCTGGACCACCTTTAATTATCAATACTTTCTTTTTATCATTCTTGCAAGATTCTTCAGCGGTTGCAAGTACTTTATCATATACTATTTGTTGTTCATCTAATAAAATATATTTAGGAGTACCTTTTATTATATTAGATACATGATTCATAAGCTTTTTCGTAGGTTTGTATTTACCATTCTCCACCTTTTTAAGTATTTCTACGCCTTTACCATTACCTACTTTATCAGCAATATATTTTCCTAATTTTTCTTTATCATCATTGCTAAACATTGGATAGTTATTAATTATAGAATTAAACTTTTCATTTAATATTGCATCTTCAGTCTGATATTTATAATTATGCAAATAGGAGCACGCACTTAAAATAATTTTATCCTCTTCACCACTATTAAAAGCAGTATGAGTATCTCCTAAATACCTCATATATTGACCTACTTGTGCTGATGGATGAAGTACATCTTTTTTAACTCCACCAATCCAAGTCACAACTTCATTCTTACCATTTGATTTATCACATTTACTCCATTGTTTTAATTCTATAATTACAGCTTCATCTATATTAACTTTGCTCTTACCAGTTACCATACAATCTAATCTTTTTGATGTTAATGGTAACTGATATTCAAGTAAAACTCCATTGTCCTTAAGTCCAATTTCACTAAATATATCAGATAATTCCTTCAAGGAATTCTTCCAAGATAAGACTTCATTTTCAGAAGGAACATGTCTAAACTTACTAAAAAAGCCTAACTTAAGTTTTTCGGCAATATGGTTTCTATTATTATCTAATATAAACTGCTCTGCAGTGCCTGAATATAATCTCATACTAATCCTCCGAATACTTTTTATTAGACCCTTTAAATTTTTCTACATTATACTTTTTATTATTCTTTTCAATTTTCTTCTTTAATACTTCTGATAAATCTATATTATTCATTTGAGCAAATCTTAGCAAGAAGAAAAATATATCTGCAGTTTCATCCTCTATATCTTCTCTTTTCTTAATATTATCAAATATTTCTTTCATATCCTCTTCATTCTTAAATCTAAACAATGATAATAATTCATTTGCCTCTGTAGATATTCCAATAGCTAAATCCTTTGGATTATGAAATTGCTCCCAATCTCTATCATCACAAAATTTCTTAACCAGTTCCATTGACTCACTAATATTGATTTTGTTGTCCATATATTACACCTTCTTTTTTCTTTAAATCTAAATATTAACATCATCATTATTTATTAAAATAATACCGCAACGTCTTAGTACTACTCATTCCACTACCTGTATCTTTTATTATTTCAAATGGATATTTATATATTTTTAACATTGCATTACACACTGATGGAACCCTATTCTTTAATCCCATTATTTTATGAATTTCACCTGAAGAAACATCTAGATACAATTTTTCATTTTCTTTTGATTCATCTAATATTTTCAATATACATTCTGTTATATCATTTTTTAAATTCATCGTTTTTTCAGTTTTGCTATTTTTGCTATTTTTGCAATATACATTCTTATGGTTAATACTGTATGATTCACAAAATTGTATAATTTTTTCTATTTGTTCTATTGAATACTGTTCTTTGTTCTCTAAAATATATCCTATCTGCCAGAAATACATATCAATAAGCTTCATAGCTGGATAGTATACTCTATCATTAATAAATAATTCTCTACATGAAGTAAATTCATCTACAAATTCATTATAAAATTTCACTAACGTTTTTAATGACTCCTCACATAAATTTGTATTTTTTAAACCATGTGCTTTAATTCCACTAACAAAATATCTGTCATATGCAGGCATTATTCCATACACACCTAATAATATTTTTGAGCATAATGTATCCGTTACAGATACTCTTTTTCTTTCACCATTAACCTCATAAATGTTATTTTCATAAGAACTTATCGTATCTTCAATCATTTCATCAATACCATCAAAATCATCAAGTTTAATTATTTTATTTTCTCCGTTGCAAAAATACTTTTTATATTTATTATTTTTCACCACATTATTTATAAAATATCTATGTATCCTATAATCCTTTTGAAGCAGAAATGAAGATCCTCTCATCATACCCCAACTTGCTAAATAAAAGCCTAGATGTAAACATGCATAATCAAAATTCTCATCATTTTCAATGTTTTCTTCATGGTTGCCAAAGAAATTATAACAATGTTCCCATGATTTATACCTATGATTATGATCATTTTTAGTAAATTTATGATATTCCTTTAACATTTCCGTTACCATTTTCATCACCCACATATCTTATTTCTTAATTCTATAAATTCTATCTTTCAAATAACTAGAAAGACCTTTATCTGTGCAATATACATAACAACCTTTCATTCCTCTAGTAATTAATGTTCTATATGTATTTCTAATTATTTCATCTGCAATTTCCGCAGCTATCTTTGGTTCTTTTTTATGCATCCCCTTAATTCCACTTAATGATTTATCTGTGGATGCTCTTCTAGTAAAATCAGTAATTAACCTTTCATCTTGGAATCTTAAATCATCACCAATTATTACTCCGACATAATCAAATTCTAACCCTTGACATGTATGTATACAACCACTTTCACTTACTGAACTTTCATCAATTGCCCATGTTGAACTATTACTAAAATTCCATTTCATTTTAAAATTATGTTCTGGAATATCTATATCATACTCTGCAGCATCTTTTCCACCTTTTTTAGTAATCCAATTCCAACAATATCCTGAAATTATTCTGGCTTTATTTCTTTCCTTATTTTTTTCTTCTATTAATTCTGCCATTTCATTCGGATCATCTACTATTCTAAAATCATAATCAAAGTCATATCCATCAAAATTTGCAGTACTCCTAATTTCAAGAACATCATCAATCCAAGCTAAATATCCATCAGATCCACTACACCTAAACTGAGATTCTAGTTTAAGTTCTGTTACTTTAGCACCCTTTTCTTCTGCAAATTTTATAATATCTGCTTTATTTCCTATATCACTAGTAGTAACCTTTTGATACTCATCAATAAAGAATACTGAAACTTTAGATGAATTAATAATTTCCTTCATTTGATTTTCACCTTTATTTTTAAACATTCCAGATTTCTCATTTAATCTATGAGCTTCATCAACAATTAACACATCAAACTCATCCACTTCAGATTCTGTATAAACACCAGAACCTTTAAATAAATTTTCTATATCTTTTTTCTTGTACTTTCCTTTAAGTTTCTGATGATAAACTTGTCTTGGTGCTGCATTTTTAGTTACATACTGACAAACATATTCATATCCGCTTAGCTTAACTAATAGATTTATAGCTAGTACAGATTTACCAGTACCAGGACCTCCTTCAACAATAAATACATGATGTTTTCCATTTTCTACATCTCTTTTACTGTTTTTAAGAATTGTTTCATAAACTACCTTTTGATCATCAATCATCTTAAATTCTTGATTTCCATCAAGCATCATAGCTAGAGCATCCTGAAGAGATTTTGATGGTCTTATCTTACCTTGTTCTATTTTATAAAGACCTTCTTTATTATCAGCTTTCTTTATGTACTTAGTTATAAATTTTCTAAGGTCTCCAATTTCCCCCTTACCAAAAACAGGTGCTTTTGAAGTATATTCATCGTATATTTCATCAATGATTGGATCATTTTTTTCAAGCTTACTGTAATTATGTAAATATGCACATGGATGCAGAAGTAAATTATTTTTTTCAACAGCATCATTATAATCTTCAATTAGGCTTGCATATGACCATGCTTGATAAGATGGATGTGTAGTTTCCCTAATAGATCCACCAAGAAAAGTCATAACTAATCCATCCTTATCCTTTACTGCCTCAGCTTCTTGCCATTGCTTTAATTCAAAAATAATAATATTATTTCTATCATCGGCATCAAGACCAGTTAACATAAAATCAACTCTTCTTGAAGTTGCAGGAATCTTATACTCAATAGCAACTCCACAATTATTAGGAATTGCATCTGTATTTAGAACTTTATACATATATTGCAAAGAATTATTCCATGAATCCATTTCATGCTGAGAAGTCCTTTTCCCCATCATTTTTATAAAATTATCATTAATGCATGTAACTATAGTGTCCTCAGTTACATGTTCCATAAATTCATCCTTAGTAGCTTCATAAATAATCATTTAGTTAACCCCTTAATACAAATTTATACTTACAATACTGTAAATACCTATTTCTATTATACTCTATATAAAATAAATATTTCTATAATAAAAACTCCTTATTTTAAAAGGAGGATTACTCATTATATTTAGTTCACTTATAATTTCCATACAAACAGCTCCTATATTACAGTTTAAACGGTAACTACATTATCTTTGAGTCTTTCCAGAAGCTTATAATAAGATAATATATGTTAAAGTAATACTCAAGGGGTTTAAACTAAGACCTTGACTATTACTTTAACATACATTGAATAGCCACTAGGCTTCTATATCTAATACTATGAATACAGTATTCCAATAAACTAAATATAATAGTTGGAATGTACTTTTATTTGCATATAACTTAGTAATTCCTATAGATTTTAATTTCTAATTGAAATACTGTACTATCTCATACTTAATAATCATTTAATGATATAATTAACTAATCCAAGCCCCACTTCCACCAACAGTAAACCCATCAGGAGTAACACAATCACAATACATCCACCCATGTTCATCAAAAGCATAACACCCACTATCAATCCAAACCCACAAAGGCTTGTCCTTACGCCCCCTCACCATCTTACAGCTTCCATCTAAGTAATACCAATATCCATCACTTTCATCATAATACCAAGCAGACTCTAAAGCATATCCTCTACTATCAAATATATACCACTCTCTATCAATCTCCTTCCACCCATTCTGTGAAGTATAATAATATCTATTAGTAGTATCAGTGCACCACCACCATCCGATTTCATTCCTGTTCCACCCCAATTTCCAAACACTATCACTAGAACTCTCAGCTCCAACTAACCCATTAACAATAGCCCTTGCAATTACCTCAGCATTATAAACAGATGCATCAGAGCTATCTGCAAATAAACATTCAACCAAAATTGCTGACATAACAGTTCTATTAAGAACAATAAGATTTCGTGTCTTTACCCCTCTATTAGTCAAATTCAGAGCATTAGCTATAGACATACTTACCTTAGTAGCATATTGATTAGCCACCTCAGATTTTCCAGTAACACAAACTTCTGGCCCATTACCTCCCCCTGCATTAATATGAATCTCCACATATAATTCAACCTCTGTTGTCTTTGCAATTTCATTAGCTTGATTAGCTCTAATATAGCAATCTTCAAACTCATAACTATTGCTCTCATCCACCCTCAACAAATTAACAACATGCCCTTTTCCCTTTAAATATTCTGCAACCAAAGCTGTAATTTCACTTGTACAATTACTTTCATCAAGCCTTGCAACAACACCACAACCAATATTTCCACTAGCAGTATGACCTACTGCTATAACAAAATTACTCATTTATACACCTCCCTTTAAAATTTCTTATTTTCTCATATGAGATATATGTAATTCGAACATATATACTATATATAGAGATAATTTTTATTTCCCACTAAACTATTAATTGTTAATTGTTAATTGAAAAAAAGGGGGTTTGTATGAATTTTGAATATATTGAATACTTAGTTACTAATTGCAAAAATGGTGATAAATTATCAAAAGAAAAACTAGCAGAGGAATTTAGACCTTTAATATTTAACATATCTAAAAGAACTTTTATTGATAGATATGAAATAAATGATATTCAACATGAATGTTATCAAACTCTTTTTAAATGTGTTTCCTTATACAACTTAGAAAAACATAGATTTGTTGCTTATGCTACTAATGCTATTAAAAATAATATCAATGATCTTATGAAAAGAATTAAAACTAGAAGCTCTACTGAAGGAAACAATGCATTAAGTCTACATGCTGATGTTGAAAAAGATTTGCCCTCTCAGGATATTGGCCTTGAAGATTTATTTTGTGATCAGTGTGATTATGAGGATTTAAGAGCTGCTCTTAATAATTTAAATAAAGAGGAAAAAGAGCTTATTGATTTTATATTTTATAAAAATAATACAGTTCAAAATTATGCTTACTATAAAAATATGTGCTACTCTACTGCTAATCTTAAAAAGAAAGTTACTTTGAAGAAGATCTTAAATTATATAAATATACATTATAATGAAATCGAATACTCAAAAAAAATCCAAGGCTGATGCATTGGATTTTTTTATGTTGTATCTACTTTTATGTCTTCATAAAAAATAATATACTACATACTTAATCTATTACTTTCAAAATATTATAGAAACCTTGTATATTATAATTACTTATTGACAATAATTTTAATGAAAACATGATAACTCATATTAAAAAGAGATAGCTTTGATTATCCCCCCATGCTATCTCTTTTTGTTATGTCAAATATAATTCTTTTTCCATACCCAAGAAAGGCACTACTATCTTTGAGTATCCTCTTAATCTAAAATGGTCATCTAATCAACTCTAAAAGTACTAATAACATTTGTAGTCTCTTCTATATATACCTCCCGAACTTCATCAATCAAATCACAAATACATTTAAGACTACATCCCTCACAATATTTTATAATTCCCTCTGATAATAAAGAGCATCCCATCTTATCATCTAAAGTAGAATTTCTAATTGCCAGAGCTATCTGTTTCTTATCAAACCATTCACGCTTTTCTGAAGTCATCTGAATTTCATTTTTAACCATTTACAACACTCTCCAAAATTTATTTACAGCTCAAAAATTTTTCACTGCTACTATGGATATATGTTTTAATCTCAAAAATCACATTAAAATAACTAAACTTTTTATCGCTATAACCTCTTAACCCGCATTTTTGGCGCATATTCTTCACCATATATATGGTAAACCATATTTATGGTAGTATTCTTCTCCATATATATTGTACAGAATATATATTCTTCTCCATATTTATTGTTCACCATATTAGAATATATCCTTTTTAATCATATATCCTAAGTAATAATACTAAATAAGGAGATATATTTATGTCTAAGAAAAAAACACCACCAGAACCCAAAAATGATTTTGCACCTAAAGAAGACCTTGATATATGTGGCTTCAGTGATAATCCAATTATATCTGGAGAATGTGTTGCATATTTCTCATTTAATGATAATTCAGCAAATGAAATTGATGAATCAACTACTACTTCACAACTAAATCCCATTACTACATCTAAATCAGATTCTAATAAAACTATAGATTTTAATAATTCTAATAATAATAGTATTTTTGATATTAATAATTCAACTGATAAGATTTTAGATAACATTAACTCCAATACTCTGACCAAATCAATTCCTCAAATAAAAGCTCCCTCTAATAATGAACCCACCTTACCAGATAATAGAAAAGCAGCAATCGTCAACGGATGTGCACCTCCTATTGCTGGAGAATATTTAGATGTTAAAAGAACCTATATGCTCCGAAGTTCTACTGTTAGAAAACTAAATGAGCTTAAGAGCATTAACCATGATTTAAATACTTATGTAAGCACAATAGTTGATTTAGCTATAGCTCATTACTATGATCACATAGTTAATGATGGTGGTACTAAATAATTAATCTTTTAATAATTATTTATCCTTTAACATGAAATAATTTGCTCCTTCACATATATCCAATGTAGGAGGTGATGAATTATGGAGGTAAATGCATTAATTAATCTGATAATAGATAATGGATTTCCAATAGCTGTTGCTGCATATTTGCTTATTCGCTTAGAGAAACAAATTAATACGCTATCTGGTTCAATTAACAAACTAAATACCATAATATCAACAAAGCTTGGAGTTGTTATAGATAATGACGTATCTGGTGATAATTCTCATAAAGTGGCATGAAGAAAGGCAATAAACATTTCGATTAATAAAATGTTTATTGCCTTTAACATTAGTTATAGGTAGTCACTAAAATTCGCTAATTTTAATATAGCTTTTCAATTAATATTTATGTTAAATTTATAACGTTTTTGTTTTTAACTTTTCTATTAATTCTGTGAAATTGCTAGGATAATATGAAGTACAAAAACGCTTAAAATCTGTATATTCAGTGTCATTATTGCTATTTATGGCCCAAGTAACTCTTTCAAAATAACCTTGTTCCCTATCTTCTTCATTATTTCGAATTTCAGCAAATTGAAAAAGTAAAATCACATCCTCATCATCAGAATCATAATTAATAAATGTTTTACTTGCATACTTCCAAATATATTTGCCTCCATTATCTTTTCTATTATCCCATTCAGCATAATTTTCTATTTTGTTGCTTTTATATGCTTCTATCATATTAAATATCCAAACAACCCTCTTACCAAAATGGTTATAAAAGCGGTTTCGTTCATAAAATTCATCACTTGAGATTGGACTATTTTGAAATTCAATTGCATAACCATAGCATAAAACATCGGTTCTACGAATTGTCTTTTTACTGTGTTCAGCAAAAATGTAATCATTATCGGTATCTAGTTTCAAGACAACTTCTCTATTTCTTAATGGAAATTTCTTTTGCCAGTTTCTATGCCATTCAGACATATCATTATCATAATCATCACAGTCACATTTGCTTTTGTGTGCAAAATGTTGAATCCTAACATTACCCCTTTTGACAATAAGTTCTTCATGGCATGAGGGACAAAAATATTTGTTAGATTTATGTTGTACTGCAATATCAATATCTATTAAATCATTGTTACTATCAAATGCAGAAAACATTTATTTCATCACTTCCTTTGTTAAATTTCTAAATATTACAACTCTTACAAAACGCCATCTCACTTCCTTATATATACATATTATTATATTATAACTATATTTATTTACAAGTTTTTATATACCAATATACATATTATTATTTAGCAAATTGGAATCTTAAATGGAAAATATTAATATACTTCAATATTTATAATCTACGTATATATAACATCATAAAATAAGGTTCTATTCTTCGCAGATATTGTATTCACTTGAAGCAATTAATATCTTTAGATTAAATTCGCTACACTCATGATTAATGTTTTATCATTCTGTTTTTTTAGATACTCAAAATTATCTTCTAAACTCCAAGTTTGGAAAGAGTCAATCCGTAATACTAATTCCGCTGTTGCTCCATCAGCATTACATTGACACTTTCCTTGTGGATGTTCCTGGTGTAGTTAGATCCTTAAAGCAAGCTTAAAGGATAAGATTAATGTTTTGTTATACCTAAGGATAGGAATTACAAGCTATCCCCAAATATTGTTCTAATTATAAAAATTGAGGTTTAGATAGCTTGTACTTCCCTTTGTTCTGTGTTTGCCTGCGGCAGCAAGGAAAAGGTCTATTAATAAATTTCCAGTAATTACAACATTTATTCTTTAAAAATATATATACTAAATTATAACTCGCTTCGCTCAGACAAATGAAATAACAGGCTGGCGCCTGTTATAATTTTATATAAGGGCACGAAGCGTGCCATTTTGTGGCTTCGCCACATATTATCCTTGGTCTTCATATTTCTTACGTATGTAAATTTCAAATATCTTACGTAATGTATTATCTATATAACTAGAAACCTACTCTATAACTTTCTAACAATTTCAATAATGCTTTTAACTATATTACTATATATCTAGGTTTACTACTGTTATAGTAGTTACTATTCTTATAGCTGTATACGCATTTTTTAAAGGACAAACTCTTTTTAATAAGGATTTGGGCACCTGGATCCATCACCCAAAAAAGGGGACAGGTTATTACCTGTGACTCCTAAACCTCTAAAAGTCTCCTCCAGAGTCGGAGCCATTTACAGGCTAAGGATTCACTAGGATTAAACTAGTCCTTTGTTTGGGTCCCGATGGGGTGTGGTCGGGTGGGACAGGTTTACTAGTCTATTTTAAAGTGCTGAATGATGGTGACTTTAAAAATAAGACAGGTTAACTCGTCCCACCCTCCCCATAACCGATAATTTATAGAAGCTAAAGCTTATTTAAGTGCATCATTAGTAGTTAGTACATCCAATGTGCAATACAAAATTTTATAGAAGCACAAGGCTTATTAAAGGACTTCATTAACAGTTAATATATCAAGGGCTGGCTTATCAGCGGTCGGTAAGGGGGTGGGGGGCTTGGACTTGCAATCAAGATTGCAGGTCCATCTTGGACAAGTTTGCCTGCTAGATCCACTTTTCCAATGGCGTGTTCTCCGACCAAAAAATCCAATAACTAAAAATAATTAAATTGAATTTTAAAAGGAAATTATTTTTAGCCATACGATTTTCCCTGCTCCGCCCACACTCATCTCCAAAGTAGACAGGCAGAAAAACTAGTCCAAGAACGCCCCCTACGCCCCCTTTTTCCTATACATCACTAACGATTATATAATGTACATTCGATGAAGCTAATCCACCTTAGACCTATAAATTGCATGATATCATATTGACAATCTCAGAAAGCGAAGAAAAATTTTATTTCATAAATTTTTTCTAACACTTTCTGAGGCCAATATGATGTGTAATTTAAAAAAGGTCTAAGGTGGACAGGCTTCTAGTTTATCATTGCAGTTAGGGATTAAAAAATCAAAAAAAAAATTATCCTGACGATAATCTTAATGTAGTAGCTATATTGTAGTTTTGGTAGTAGTGCTGGGTTTCGGCTTGGGGCTTGTCCCATTTACAATTGCATATGATCTTATGCATATTGCATCTGTTGGTAGCTTGTCCACCTTTTCTTCTAAGGGATCTCTCCCCATAATTTAATTATTACTAATTGCAATATTTAAGTTATCATCAATAAAATAATCAAAACTTAAATCTCTTCCAAAGCTCTTAAAATCAAAATATCTTTCTAATGTTTCTCTGCTCAAATCACTTACATCACCGTAAATTTCATTAATATATGAATATGCTAAATTACTACATTCATCAACTGTTGTATCTTTTTCTAAATTGATTATTATTCGCTCTTCTTTTTTCTCTATAGCTTCCTCCAGTGAACAATTTTCATTTTTCATTAAACACTGGCAAATTTTTAAATCCCCTTCACTTAAACTTTCTAAAGTTTCAGCAATTTCGTTAAGCTCTTTTAATGATGAATATTCATTGATTTCAATTCCCTCTATACTTTCCCAATCAGTAAAGAAATATTCTTCATATATTACCCCATCAATACCTATTTCCTTTAGTACCTTTTCAATTTCTTCATCACTTGCAGGTAATTCAAGCCACTTTCCTATTATATAGCCTTCGTTATATTTCCCTAAATTAGTTATGTATAAATTAATCATGTTTCCTGCTCCTTATTCTTTATTTTTGGGGACTTTCGCCCCCTATGTATTTAAAATGGCAATTCATTTTCTCCAACGCACTTTAACACGTTTTCATGTTCATCCTGAAATTGTTCATTCATTTCTTCTTCCCAATCTACAAAAGAACTATCACTTCTCATTTTTGCTACAGCTTTCCATGATTTATAATCATAATTTGAAATACTGAAAATTCCTTTTCTTCCTACATTCTTAGTAAAACTTAATCTTAAACCATATAAACTATGTGGTTCTCCATTATATTCAATAACTATTGAACCATCTTTGAGCCTATAAGCTGTTTCTGAAAATCTAAAGTCCTCAAGCTCTGTTAAATATTGATATTCTGCAATTAATGTTTTTGATTGATACTTTCCTTTATTCATTTTGTACAACCTCCCGTTTTATACCCTCCCCGCCTATTTATATTATGCCCATTACTTGAAATTTCATACATTTTTATGTACAAAAAAAGTACCTTTTTCAGATACTTTAAACATGATTTTTATTCTCCAACACATATTTTCATATATGCTCTTATTGCTTTACTTACATCCTTTCCATTTCTATGACAATATGCTTCGAACTTCTCATATAATGCTACTTCACAGTCTAAATGAACTTGCTTAGTTGGTGGTTTTATAATTTTAGTTTTGTGTTTATCTGACATATTTTACTCACTCCTATCAATCAAATATTCTGCCCAACAATAGAAATTCTATACATTCTAACATATAAAAAATTATACATTTTAGTACAAGCACTTTAGAATATTCGTTCTCATTTTAGGGAATAATAATAGTATAAAAATATTAAGAAAGGACTTAAAAACATGAGATATTTTTCATTTTCAACATGGCTAAAAACTAAAGAAACCTTTAATTCATTTACCGCTTATAAAAACTGGTTGTCCATATTATCCAAAGAAGAGGCTGAAAAAACTAACATATATTATCATGAAAAATACGAATATTTTTTAAAATACTTACAAACTGAATGGGATTAAGGGCTTCCCCTTTTCCCCTTCTTCTTAATGTCCAATTGAAAAAATAATATATTCATTAAAATTAAGAAAGGATTTGAATTCTATGACCTTTACAACATGGCTTAAAAGAAATGAAGGTTTCATTTCAAGAGCACAATATGATTCCCTTTTAAATAACTTACCTTATGAAGCACAAAGAAAAGTTACTATTTATTATAAAGAGAAATATAGATATTTTCTTGATACAGAGCCCAAACAAACTGAGATTGAATTTGAATAACCAGAGGCAATTTACTCTCCAGTTTTTATATAAAAACATAACAAAAAGAATGACTTACTAGGGGAAATAAGTCATTCTAAATATGGGTAAATAATATTTAATTAATTCTATACTCCATATATTACACTATATATATGTCATTATTATGACAATTAAATACTTTATCTGAACTTAAAATTAGAACTATTTATTAAACATAAACGAAATTTAATTTTACAATTTCTAACAATCCAAACTATGATTATCCACATCATATGAATTTAACTACTAAAATTATGGGACAAGCCCCTGGTATGTTTTGGGCAAAAAATTTCACCTCACAATTTTATTTATTAGTCAAGGCCGCGAATGCGAGCGCAGCGTGCCTTTACTCATAAATAAAATTATGATACACTTGTGCCCCCAAAACATCCCCTATAAATCAAAACATTAACTTCTATTCATAGATGCTAATCCTTTTTTATAAGTAAATCAACGATATTTTTTGACCCTTATTCTAATTTTGTCTGAGCAAAGCGAGTTATATTTATTCCTTGCTGCCAGTCCGGCAACAACAATCGTGATGATTAATATATTACGATGATATTATTTATACAGAGATATAAATTTTTTACGATGAAACTAACATTTCAAAAGGTGCCGGTCTTGTACTGGCTTCGTCTGCCTGTCACATTATGGAGCTCAGCAGGATTGGAGCGACTGGCTGTCTTTTAGTAAAAAATAATTTCCCTAAATATCTTTTTTATTATTTTTTGCTATATGACAGACAGAGCGGAAAGACTGCGAGCGGAATAATGGGACTAGCAGGCAAGCCTGTACAAGATGGAATTGCCCTCATCTTTCCAATAAAATTTATTAACAGATTGATGAGGGCATGTCCAAGGCACCCCTCCCTTGTCAGTTCATCTGACTAATATATCTAATACAGTAAGAGAGCCTGTACATTTAGAGAAATAACGTTTAACGAAGTGTCCTAGCTGAAATATAAAAACAAAATATTATTTATTCATAAACTTTATGAACATAAAAAAAACAAATATCAGAATAAAATCTAATTATTTTAGCCTGGACATTCTCGTTAGAACGAGTTATTTCTCGAAGTGTACTAGCTGTCTAGGGGCGTTCTTGTGTAAGCTTCTCCGCCTGTCCCAATCGCAGATGGGACTAGCAGGCAAGTTTATACAAGATGTACCTGCAATCTTGATTGCAAGTACAAGCCCCAGACCACAACCGACCGCGGAAACGCCAGCACACATTACAATTTAAGCAGCCATTAAAGATTTATCACCAAACTAAACCGAAGTGAATACAATGCACTCCATCGGGACCCAAAAAAGGACTAGTCTAATGCATAGAGATTCTTAGTGAATAAAAGGCTCCGACTCTGGAGGAGACTTTTAGGCGCTTAGAAGCTCTAGCTGTATGACCTGTCCCCTTTTTTGGGTGATGGATCAAGTGCCCAAATATCCATCTACAATAAAAGCCTGTCCTTTAAAAAATGCGTATACAGGAATAATAATATATTAACCATTTATATAGATATAACATTAGTATTAATTTTAGTTTTAGTTTTAGTTTTATAAAAGTATAATTATGATCCCCAAATATATATTATTGATAATAAAGCATAGTTTTTTTGTGCCCATTATACTAAGTGTTGGTCACAAACATAAAAGTGGCGCAGCCACAAAAGAGCACGCAGTGCTCTTAAATAAATTAATTCCTTTCTGCCGAAGGCAACAACAATAAAAGATATTAATTAGTTCAAGGCTGATATAATTCATGCGTAGAATAAAACTTGTTTAAAGATAATATATATAACGTACTATATATATTTCCTTGAAGTATATTAATATCTTCCTTATTGATGAGAGAAACATTAATCTTGGGCTTTAAGGCGCAGACTTTAAGCCTATCACCACAGTTGGAAATTTTATAGAAGAAAGTATCAATGTAATGCCAAGGAGCAAAGCGGATTGGTATTACATTGACTCTTTCTGGACTTGGAGTTTAGAAGATAAGTGTGCATATCCACTATGAAGAGGGAAATATTAATCCTGAGCGTAGCGAATTTAATTGTAATATGAAAACTAAATAAAGATAATAAAACTTTTTTATATAGAGATAATTAACAGGATAAATTTTATATCACTAGGTATTTAATTTTAGTTTTCCTATTACTTCCTTTTGGATGAGAGAAACATTAATCATGGGCTTTAAGACGCAGACTTTAAGCCTATCACCACATTTGGAAACTTTATAGAAGAAAGTATCAATGTAATACCGAGGAGCAAAGCGGATTGGTATTGCACATTGATTCTTTCTGGAGTTTGAATTTAGGAGTAAATTCAGGATATCCACTAATTGATGATAGAATCATTAACTTTTTAAAAATATATCTTTATATACACTTTCAAATAGATTACGCAATAAAAGATCACAGTATTTAATCATGGTATGAATAATGTGATTTTCTAATTCATCACTAATTAGTAGACTGTTTAAGATAAATATAACACCTATATTTAATTAACAAATTGGAATTTGTTGGTTTATTCAAGTTATTATGCTATATCTCACTGAAGATGTGCTTTTTATTTTTTCTTTGGTTTAAATAAAGCACTGTAAGCTTTAGCATCTAGGTCATTAATCAGCCATCCATATTTCTTTATAAAATCTAGCTTTTCTGCTATTGTTTCAAGTAGTTGCACCGACTCTTTTCCTGGAATTTGTATATTTTCCTTGTTATCAAAAAATTTACTATCTGCCCCGAATCGGAGAATTTGTGGTATCCCATCCTTTATGATTTTACGTAAAGTTACTTTTGCATAGTCTCCTGTTACAAAATCATCTCCTACTATACCGTCCAACAAACCTTTGTTTAATTTTTCAAGGACAATTTTCTTTAATTCATCTTCCATATCAACATCTACCTTTCTCAAATTATAATTTATCTTTTAGTGTGTGAGCATAAGCGAGTTTAAAATTAAGGTAATGGGCAATCTGAATAAGGATATAATATCAGTTTGTGATATACCTAGATAACATACATTTATATAAATTAGCTAGGTCCTTTAATTTTAGCTTATCTATTACTTCCTTAACTTACAATATCATCTATATTCATTTAAACACTAATATTTTCACTTTAAACTTTCAATACAATTTGCTTTTATATTCCCACTGTGGCATTGCTCATTTATTTTTTAATAATGTTTCATTGGTTTTACTAATGGAACTTTTAAATTTCTCTAATTCTTGGCATTTTATAGAACTACAAATCTTATCCAATGGAGTTCCTATCTCACGATATATAGTTTCACTATTAATATTTAATGCTAAAAGGTATTTTTTTATCTCTTCAATTGCTGCAACATTAATTTTAATTTCATCTACAAGTTTTTCACCTTCTATTGTTGTATTATTCCATCTATAATTTAATGGACCAACTGCTCCATGCAACGTAAACCTACCAGATTGTCTACATATTCTATGTGAAAAATCTTTTTTACTATATATAGCTATAGGTACATGATTTGCTGCAGAGTTATTCAAATCATTAGTCAACTTATCAAATAAATTGCTTGAATCATTATCAATACATAGTGGGTCTGTAATACGACTACCATCATTATAACCAATACATGACCACTCATTACAAAAACCTGGTTTCATAATATATATAACAGGAAATTCACCATCATTGTGAGTATCACCATCTAATGCAAAAAATAAAGCTACTAATGGATCTGTTGTCCAATCTAAAATAGGTGTCAATAAACCATAATGTTGTGCAATAAACATTAGCTGAAAATCATTTAATCCTGAAATATCAAATAACTTATTTTTTATAATTTCATTTTTTAATTTTAGAAATTCGCTTTTAAAATCAACAAATTTATATTTCAATATTGTCATCTGATCTTTACCATTAGTAATCATTTTTGCAGTTCTATATAAATTAGGTTTTAATTCCCACTCATCTGACCAATGTCCCCTATACCAAATTTCTCCACCACTTTTTTCATAAAAATCCTTTATAAATTTTAAATATTCTTCAATACTATTTATTTCTATCATACAGCCCCCCCTCCATAAATTATAATTTATCGTAGTACATCATGGTATTGTCAATTTACAATGACATTTATTATTATTTAAATTTATCTATAAAAGCAACTTATTGTTATGAATATCCATTAAGTTTTTAGATCAACCGATATCAGAATAGTTTTGAATTAAAGCAACTCGCCAAACATTATTCTTAAATAAAACTTGTTTCATTAATCAAATGATTACCACAACTTTTACCTCATTACAAAATCATGAAAGCGTCTCAAAGCATTAATCACTGCATTATGCGATATTTTCCCTAGATTCTCTTTTTCACCACCAATATCATATTGATATAAAACTTTTTGTATCTTATCAGGCAACTGTTCCCAAGTCATGTTTTCCCATTCACAAACCCTATCAATTCTTTTGATATAATCATAAACGGTGCTAGGTTTACCACTTGGAGTTGTTTGCTTATACCCTTTACTTACTAAATATTCTTCAAATTGTTTCTTCATATCAATCATCTTTATCCTTTCTAATGCTCTAATTAAATTTTATTAAACTAGTTATATCATACATCACACTCTTCACCAGCATTTATTTAGACCAAATTTCGTCAGAGTTAATAATACATCTATAGTCATATTATTATCTATAATACTCAACTTTAAATTGGAATTTGTCGCTTTCTTAATCATTCAAATTCTTTTATTTTTCCTCATGTTCTTTTGCAACAGCATATAATTTAGCTGCGGTCAGTTTACTTAATTCCGGATTATTGACTAATACCCTTACGGCATGTTTATTGATAAACAAATCAGATGTCTTATAGTCATAACCTTTCTCAAGAAGTAAATATTGTTCCAATTCTCTACATGGAGCATTTATGAATTTCTCATTCTTAAATATATTTAATCCTTCTTCTTCGTTAATGTTACAATACTTTTTTAGTAAACGAATAATTTCTTTTCCGTCTATTTTTGCTTCATATAACGCAGCTACTATTGTTTTTTTCTCCCTAAGTTCTATCTGCCGTTCTTCTAATAAGCTATGATACATTTTCTTCTCCTCCAGTCTACAAATTACTATTTATCTTTCAGTTAATAATAACATATTATGTAAATATAACACTATTGAATTTTCATAGAACATCTTTTTTATTAATTACTTCATCAAATCTACATCGGTTGCAGATCTACATCCGAATTTAGAATTGCGCAGAAAAAATACCGTAAATTCAATTCAACTTCTGAATAGTACGATACTTACATCTGTTATTTATTTGATTGTACATAATATTAAAAATTATAAAGCAAGGTTTCTTTGCATTACTTCGTCTACTTTTAATTTAAATTCTTCATCTATCGTAAGTTCAAAATTTTTATTAGTTTTTAATAATGTATTCACTTTAAATTGAAGTGTATTTGGTAATACCCAACTATAACTCTTAATTTTAGACCATTTATAAAAATCACCAGATTTATATATTCCATTTTCTCTTATTTCTGAACTTCTCAATGACCTTATGATATTAGTGATTGAAAATTCTATCCAAAATATATTTCCTGAAATATTATTAATAGCACTATCTTTATCATAGTGAGTGTAATGTCTTATATTAAACCAGAGTATCATACACCATATTATTAATAACACCATATATAAAATAGTTAGACCTCTTTTTTCTTTTACTTTTATAATAAATTTCCCATGATGGTATACTGTATATAAATCATTTAGCAGCAAACATGTTCCAATAATAATTAGTATTGTATAAAAAATTGTAAATAAAGAAAACTGATTCAAGCAATTCGCCTCCTTTTAAATTAAGACATATTAGTCTGTTATCATGTGCCAATTATACCACAAACTTCAAGTATTACATTGTTAAATTTTCAAAGAACAATTTTTAATTTACTGCATCAAATCTACAGATTGTAAACCTGAGCGAGAAAGCACAAAACTCATGCCATACTCAAACTTTTAGCATAAGTTTTTTAATTGTTATTATTTTTTAATGCCTCAGCTTCGTAATCAATACTACTCTATTATGTAACAATAAAAATTCATAAATCTTATTTTACTAAATAATCAACTATAAGTTTGTCTAATTCTTCACTAACTTTCTGAATTTCTTTCGGGTCTAAATTTTCTTCTATTTTATTGTGTAGTAATTCTCTTGCTATCTCAATTTTTATCTCAAGTTCTTTTCCATGATCTAATTTGTTTCTCATAATTTCATCCCCATAATAATAATTTTTAAATAAAAAGACCAATTAAAACTAATAATTAACAAATTAATTAGCTTAAATTGGTCGGTTGCACTGCTAGCTCTAGATTCCTAAAGTGCCCACGTAAAAGAATCTTTCATAGCTTCCAAAGTTTATTTGTTTAATAGTATAAGAAGACTGTTATTCATTAACTCTTGCAAAACATTCTTTGCATTTCATCTTTTTAATTAGCCTCCTTAAAATTCACCACTATTTGTTAATGTATTTGATAATAAATTATCCCATAACAATTAAACCATATGGCACATTACAAGTAATTCATTATTCAAATGGTTATTTCTTATATTAATTTTCTTACTTTACTTTTTAAACATAATTATGAAATAAATACTCAATATTCTAAATAGTGTATATATATTGTATCGAATATTTGTTCGGTGGTCAACCATTATTTGGGTAACATTTTAATTCATAAAATATACACATTGGGTTCCTTCTTAAAAATTATCAAAATCTTTTTGACTTGCTATCCTCACTTTTTTATTGCTTGGCTTATTCATTTCTATGTATTCTTCAATGAAATCAAGGCACATTCCAATGGTCATGTCCTCTAAATCTTCCCTATATAAATCACATTTTCTGCATAACAAAATGAATGATTCAGTAGTTATTACCTTATCATTCACTTCATCAGTACTTTCTATTTTTTTTTACTTTTAATACTTGCAGCAATAAGGTCTTGAACTTGTGGGATGATTTCGAACAAAGGGAACTCATCAAATCCATCCAACCAAGTAATTGGCTCTGGAATATCCTTATTAGCTGTTTTAGCCAAAGTCCAAATGATATTATAAAATATTTCAAAATCTGCATTTTCTAATACTTCATAATTAGACTTTTCCTCTTTGAAAGCACTTAATTTATTTAATTTAATTATTTCTACGAAGTAATCTTTCCCAAATTGAGCCTTAAATCTTAGTGGTGTTGCAGCTGTTGATTTAAATCTAATTTCTTTTTCATCTATAATAATTGTCTTTTCCATCTACATCACCCCTTAAACTGCTTTTTCATAGACTTTTGAATACCATGCATCGTAAATTGCTAAAGGAGTTCCTGTAGTAGTTTTTGTTTTAACTGCTAAATCAGTAGCTCTTGGTGAAGCTATGAATGCTAATTCATTCTCATTTGGTTCAGTTTTATCTGATTTTGTACTTGAACCAACTTTAGATCTTGATGCAGTACAGTTATATAAAACAAATCTTGTTGCTTTTATATCTCCTTCAAATTGAAACATAATTGCAAATGGCTTACCCACTAGATTTGCTTTTTCAGTTAACACTAAATCTATTGAGTCTTTTTCTTCACCTAATGCACTAATTGCAAATTCTTCTGGAATGTTTGCAATAGATAGTGTTCCATCGTAACCTTGATTATTGCTCGCTGAATAATAAAGTATATTATCAGCATAAAATTCAGTCATGTCTCCCCTAGGATCAAGCGACAAAGTAATCGCCCCTTGAATTGGTTTTGGTGTACCATATGTAATTACCCCATCAACAACTGTAAAAGGAGCATAATGTACATTCGTTAATCCAAAATTAACTTTATTTTCTGACATATTAAATCACCCTCATTTCATATACTTTTTGAAATATGTTCTCTGATTCAATGAAAGTTTCACTTGTTTGATAAGTTATTTCATGTGAATCCAATATATCTTCAAGCTTTGCTTCTGCTTGTAAATCTTTTTTATTTGTATACAATTCAATTTGAATATTATTTATTTTCTTATATACCTTATTATCTGCATACATATTTGATGAATAAGTAAATATGTAAGTTATATATGGTGGCTCTGGCATTGGGTTATTCTCTCTTACATTGAAATGAGAATACACAACTGGATACCCTGTTGTTTTTAAAATAGTAACTAATTCAGATAATGTCATCCTTTGACCACCTTCTCAACCCCATTTATAAAATCTTCAATTGCCTTTTCTTCGGCTGGTCGAATGTGGACTTTTGCTCCAACCCTACCTCCGCCAACTTTTAAATGTCCATGCTCCAATAAATGAGTTAATTGATAATCTGTTTTATTATGGATTACTTGAGCGGTTCCAACTTTACTAACCCGCCATCCTTTAGCATATCCGCCTGTATCTTTAGGACTAGAGTCTTTTAAAATCTTAACAACATTCTTTGCAGTTTCTAATTTTGTAGCTTCCAATCCTTCAGTTATTTCATTAGTGTAAGTTGATATTGCTGCAGCTATTTCTTTATATAAATCTTTCACTTCAGCCAATTTAAATCACCTTCTCACAAGTCAATTCTATTTTTTCAAAATCATTTGAATAAGTGCAGATTATTTTATACTTTTTACCCTCAAACTCAATAAGTTGTTCCCCACTATATTCAAATTTATTAATGTTAAAAATTACTTCTGGTTTTAATTCATGAGCAACCGCATTATAAAATTCAGTTCTTCCTATAGATTTTAAACCACAATAAATTACAGTTTTTATTTCAGTTGGAGTCTGATTTCCTATTTCATCTTCAGTATAAGTTTGCTGGATTAATGTTAATTCATAATCATAGGTCATATGGTGCTACCTCCAACATGAATAATTAAATTATGTAATCTAAATTGTAAATGCCTCGGCATACCAGCATTGTCTTTGTTTTGATAGCACCATGCAACATAGTCTACAACAAAAAGAAGATGATAATCGTTAACCCCATTAAGGATTAATCCTTTCTCATCTTCTAATTCTTTGATTACACCTTTTATAATTGCTGTTAGATATCCATCCCTTATGGTGGACTTGATACCCAATACTTCTTTTACCAATTGGAGGACTGTTGCTATATCCACTCTATACCTCCCTTATTATTTTTTTAAGCTAAATTGTTGATATGTGCATACTAAAAACAGGTAGTCCAACTTTAATTGAATTAGACTACCTGTTAATACACCAATTACGAACATCATGCATCATCTAGTTACATTAAATATCAACCTCATCAAAAAAATGTAACAACAATCATCTATGCTGCTACATTTTAAATCACTTAAATATTTTCTTTATAATTCATATTGTTAATCTCTATTTGCGCTAGCTCTTTAATAAGTATTCTCTGCTTTTTTGCATATCTTATTATTCCTATAATATAAAATACAATTACCACCAAAGTTATAATAGATCCACCCAATAAAATTAAAGCTAAATTATATAAATTATTTGATATACCCATTTCTCTATTCCTCCTATAATCTTTTATTCTAATGCTTGCCTTATTTATAGATATTTAATCATAGTTTTAATAAATAATTTTATTCTGTTCCAACTCTAATCACAATTTTTTTTGAAATATTTATGTGATAATTCACGACCACACATATATCCTCTATGAAAACAAAATGAAAGGATGTGAAACAAATGGCTGTAACTAAAGTTATAAATTCAACTACTCTTAGTATTGAAGTTCAAAAAGGGATTGATAAAGCGGGCGATCCAATTTTTTCCAAGAAAAATTTCTCAAATGTCAGAAATGATATTGTTGAACAAAATGCCTATGATGTAGCAGAAGCTATCAAAGCTGTCTTAGCTGCAAGCACTAGAGATACTTCACTTATTGTAACTTCAAACTTAGAAAATGCTTAATCAATTGATCATTGATCATTGAAAATTGTATAGAAAGGTGGTGAATTAAATGGAATATGTATTATCAATGACCTTTTTAACTGAATATGGTGAGAAGTCAACTTTAAGCATAAATGGTGTTAAATCTACTATTACACAAGTAGAAGCCAATGCTTTAATGGATACTATAATAGCAAAAAATATTTTCTTACCAGCTGCAGGTGCTCTTGTTTCAAAAAGTACTGCTCAATTGACTGAAAGAAAAGTCACTAAGTATGAAGTAGCTTAGTACTAAATTTGGAAGATAGAAGCTTGTCCTACAAAGGATGAGCTTCTATTTTTATGGATTTATCCTCAAAATCTGTTAATTTATTACTCTCTAATTTTTCTGCCTATGAAATCTATACCTTTTTGAAACACCATTGTTTTTATATTTATCTTTGTTTGTCCATTAGATACTGTATACTTTTGCTCTAATACTCGAAAATAACCACTGTCTACATACTGTTGATAAGGAATATTATTTCTATCAAATACTTTTTTATCTCTTAACAATGAAAATAATTTATTTCTTCCAACACCTTTAATTCCAAGAACTTTTGCTACATGTCCCATTTCGATACTATCTTTTGAACCTGCAACATCATCGTAAAACTGCGCTTTTGGTTCTAGTAATTTCACTTTTTTTTCAGCTTCTAACCTTGCTTTTCTCTCTTCTTTTAACTTTGTAGCTGCAGCAATAAGTAAATCAGGATTATCTAATAATTCATCTGTTGCATACATTCCTGTTTTTCGTATACAAGGTAATACCTCATCAAAAATCCATGCTTCAAACTTTTCTGCCCCTGGTAATTCAGATTTTGCCGCTAATCTATAAATATCACCTTCTGGAATGACACTCATTTCTATATTTTGAATAGCATCAGTTCCATCTTTCCTCTTTCCAGTAACTACCCCCACGTCGTGTTTCACGACACCCTTGCAATGTCTTAAAATTGCATCTCTTGGATTAACATAACCTAAGCATTTTGCAACATCTTTCCCAATGGCATAATCTTTATTATTAATTTTTACCCATCTTATTTCTCCAAATCTGTCATCTTTAAAAATTCGTAAACCATCCATTTGTTTATTTCTTTTTTACAAATTTTATATATTTTTTTGGTAATGAATTATCAGTGCTCAATTATTCACTATTTATCATTTATAATTCAAATTCCATGAATATGCCTTATCTATTTTTTATTGTCGTTGTGCAAAATATATACACATTCGCTACTATTGTTTATCATCTAAAATGTGATATTTCCTATCTTTGTATATACTCAGTCTTGAAATAAATTCTTCTTTATCAGTTGTTATTACAATAGTATCTGTATTTATTTGTTCTTCAAATATATCTTCTGATCCATTTATAACTACACTGAAATCTCCTTTTAGCATATCTATAACTCTTTTGGTAATTTCTTTTTTCTCTTTATATCTAATGTCTTCAATATTTTTATTTTTAGGGAATTCAATAACTCTCATAAGTTCCAGTTGTTCTCCCTTCACTTATCTACCTCCTCTTGTTTTATAAGTTTTTTTCTAAGCTGTCCTGATTCTAAACTCATTTTCACTATACCCCTAACATTCAAATTTTTATTAATTATATACTCGCCCTCTTATTCTTCTATCAAACCTTTTTTACATTTAGTGCAAACAATCATCTCTTTAAATTCAATAATGCTCTCATCACTACCACAAAATATGCATCCTCTAGTATATTTTCTTAATAATATTCCATTATTATCTTTGACTATTTCTAAAGCATCGCCTTCATTAATAGACATTACCTTTCTTATTTCTTTTGGTATTACAATTCTCCCAAGTGGATCAACTTTTCTTACTATCCCTGATTCTTTCATATTCTCAAACTCCTTCTAAATTATTTCTAAATGAACTTGTTTTAGTCTAAATTTATTGTGTAGCGAATTCATTTTAATCTATAATTATTGTTCATATCTTTCTCAATCTCAACCACATAATCCTTGCACATCTCATATATTCTGGACCCTACCCCTTCATCAAAAGCTAACAATCTATCAATAGAAAATTCACTGCTAACTATTATTGGCAGAAAGTTTAAGTACCTGTAATTAATGATCTCAAACATAATATTTATGTCGCTCTCGTTAATTTTACCTTTGAAGAGGTCATCAATAAGCAGGACCTCGCATAATTGATAATTTGAAATCATCTTGGAGTAATATTCAGTATCTAGCATATTTTGCTTTATCTTTGTAATTACATCCCTATAAGGCATATAGACAACTCTAGTTTTCTTTTGCAAAAAGTTTATTGCAAGAGCAACTGACAAATGGGTTTTCCCACTGCCAACTTGTCCGCAAAATAAAATACTGTTTCGTCTACCGCCTCTAACATCATCAAAATCCTGATAATAAGCTATAGCAGTATCTTTAGATCTTTCTGCTGCTGCATTCCATACTTCAAAATTAGAAAACTTATGTTTACACATTTCTGTATTAATTCCACATGACTTCCAATCATTTTTAATCTTTTCAATTTTCCTACATTCACAAGTTATAGCCAGAGGTTGCATATGCTCTTGCCGTTTTAAAATCCACCCTGTATCGTCGCATTTATCACACTTATATGAGGTTTTGTTCTGCCCCTTTTCGTTCATCTTCTGTAAGGTTTCGTGGTTTCTTTGGCTTGAATCCTGTAAATTCATTTTTATCTGCTGAGTTATTCTTTCCAGTGCTTCTAACCCCATTTTTATTCTCATCCCTTTCACTTGGATATCCTTCTCTTCTCCAGTTTTTAAGTATGCCATTAATGTATCTCATATCAGTTTGGTTTACTTCTAAAGCCTTATTTATAGCCATCTTAACTGAATCTGCACCATGCATATCAATAGCTAATCTCAATGCACCATAATTAATTCCACCAATTGCACCTGTAATTTTTTCATAATAAGTCATAATTTCTATAGCTTTGGAACTTATATCATCATCTGCTATAGCTATTGGCTTTTCTTTAATGTTTTTATTCTTAGCAAGACTTGATTCTTTTACCCCTTGAGAGAGACCTGACTCTTTTACCTCAACATCATGAGTTGATCCCTTATTATTTATATCACCAGTTTTATTATTACTCTCTATCTCTCTCTTATTCTTCTTCTTATTCTCTATCTCTTTCTTATTCTGTTCCGTTACTGTAACGTTACTTTGATTTTGTGTAACGCTAAAATAATCTTCTGTAACATTACAAGAATTTTTTGCAATTCCACTATTACTACTATTACTATTAGTGTTACTTATAAAATCTTCCATAGTATTTTCAGTATCATTTCCATCCTCTTCAATATTAGTTTTTGAATTTACTTCAGAATTGTCTAAAGGAACTATATTTTCACTATCTTTAGCTTTAACATTTGAATTTTCACCTTGATCTTCTTGAACTTTAACATCATAATTATTTTGTTTTTCCTCTTGGTGATTATCTCCAGTAGTTTTCTCAATTTGTTTTTTCTTCTCTCTATGATTTTCAGCTCTTTTCCTATTTTGAGCCCTAACCCTCTCCATGCCTTCAATGTTTTGATGCTTGTCCCAATTTATAATTTTAATTATATTGTTAGGAGCTATTTCAATCATTTCAAAATCAGATAAAGTTTTTAGTGCAAGTTTAATAGACTCTACAGGTCTATTAAATATTGTAGCTAGCATTTCATCAGTATATGGAATATTTTCACTTAAAAATATAAATCCATCAGAATTAGTTTTACCAGCTTGTACAAGTAATCTTATCCAAATGTAATGATTAGTATCTCTTTCTGGCATAGCATCCATTAATTTCATCTTTTCATCATCAGGCATACCAGTAGCTAATTTAATCCATTTAATATATGCCACTATTTTTTACCCTCCCCTAAACAAAATAATCTAAATCTTTCTAAACCCTTCCATGATGGTATTATCATCATGGAATTACAAACATCTATATAGCATTTGAAGACTATGAAATTCATTTATAAGTCCTCTCTTTCAAAAGGTTTAGAACGTTAATCTAATTCATCTAAACTTAATGGTTTCTTTGGCTCAACATTCTTTTCAATATAGTTATTCCAAAATTCCTCTTCCACTTTAACTATTTTTGAAATCAAGTTTTCATCCCTCATAACTTCTCTAATAATAAAATTTTCACCATTAATAAGAATTGCTATATAGCACTTATCTGCTTTTTTTACCTTCATATCATGTTGAGCTTGCATCACAAACTTTTTAGAAAATTCTACACTAAATATATCATTCTCATCAATTCCATTGATTAATTTACAGTCCAAAATCGAATTTTCACCAATAATCTTACGATTAACATTGGAAGCCATAAATTCATAATCCTTATCAATTGAATTTATATTATTCTTTCTTATTTTCTTTCTAGTCCTAATCATAAATTCTCTTGAAACAACTTCTTCTAAAGTATTTATCCAATATCTAGCTTCAACAGCTCTTTGAGAATTTTCTACAACCTTTGTCTTTTCTTCAAAAACATTTGTAATGCTCCTATACTTATCAAGCCCAAGAATTGCTCCAATATCTATACCTTCAATTTTATCTTTTCTTTTAAAAAGAGATTCCAATTTACCCAATCTATCAATTCCTCCCTATAAAAATATCTATTAAAATAAAGTTTACTTTAAACAAAAAACATTTTTAACTTTTTTACGTCATACTTGTTCCATGCATTTATCTTATATCAAGTTCTTAGTTAATTAATCATTTTATGAAGAGAAACATTAACTTTAATAGATCCGATTAAAACACGTTAACTGATTTTTAATTGTAACTTTAGATTAATTATCTTCTTAACTCATGATGAGTTTTTGAAATATTCTCAAGCCATTGATGAAATAATCCTCTATCCACCATTACCTTTTTTCCTATTTTAAAAAATGGAAAATTACCATTTTGCTTTGATATTTCTTCTTGTAATGTATTAAGTCCTATTCCAGACAAATAAGAACATTCCTTAAGAGAATAAGTAAGTTTCACTTCTGTAATTTCCTTTTCTTCTATATCTTTTTTTCTTAACTCAACTAAAATCTCTTTTAATATTTCTTCCATAGCTTGTCCCTCCGTATGCAAATATATTTTAATTATTAATATAAAAAATAATTAAATCTTATAAATTATTTTTTACTTTATAAGTAACCTACTTAACAAAAAAAATTTCTATTGGATTCTCAATTTCTAAAATTCTTATCATTTTATCTATTTCATCAGACCCGAATACACCTTTACTAAGTTTATTACTTAATGTTTTTGGAGATATCCCCAATTCTTTTGCCAATTTATCTTGAGTGTACCCCTTTGCTCTTATCTTCCCTTTTAATTCATTAACTAATATCACCTGATCACATCCTTATTGCTTATTAAGTAATATAATAACTTTAATGTATATTACTGTCAATACTCTTCAAGTAACTTTATTCCATTTTTTAGGAATAATTTGTTGCATATATGGAAACAAATGTTATAATATAATTAATTTCTAATATAAAAATAAGAGGATGATAAATATGGATTTTAAAGAAAATCTTAAAAATAGGCGTTTAGAATTAAATCTCACATTAGATGATGTTTCAAAAAAATTATCAATTAGTAAACCAACACTTCAAAGATATGAAAGTGGTGTGATTTCAAATGTACCTTCTGATAAAATTGAAAGACTTGCAGAAATATTAGAAACAACTCCTGCGATTTTAATGGGATGGCAAGAAAAAAAACTAGAGATAACACAATCATTAACAAAGGCACAACAATCTTTATTGGATAAATATAACACCTTAGATTATGTAGGTAAACACACAGTCGATACAGTATTACAAATGGAATTTAATAGATGCAATTAATGTATTTATTGTTTACGATTACTAATAAACATTCAAAAAATTGAAGATACTATATATAAATTTAAATTTGCTTATCTCTTATAAAAATATTTAAATTAGTATTCTTTACTAATTTAGATTTTTATATATTCTTTTAAGGATTCAACAATCTTTAAGTTTTAAAAGAATATGCGATTATCAAATATAAAATTGTAAACTAAAGATTTGGAAGTGATTTTATGGCTGTAAAAACCAATTGTAATAAAAATGGAACATCTTACTTTAGATCTACTGCGTCAGTAGGTAGAGATAGTAATGGTAAATTAATAAGAAAAGAATTCTACGGAAAGAGTAAATCAGAAGCTGAGTCTATGAGAGATGAGTATTTGTTAGGAATTAAAAGTGGTTTAAATATAGATACTAGAAATATTCTACTTGGAAAGTTAATGCATACCTGGCTCTTTGAAACTGTTAGAGTTTCTGATAGAATTAAGCCTACCACTTTTGAAAAATATGAATGTATATATAGGTTATATGTAAAAGATAGTGATATATATTCAATAAAAATAGTTGAACTAAAAGCACTTCAAATACAAAGATACTACAATAAATTATCTGAAAAAGGTAAAAGTAAAAATCAAATTGAAAATCTAAATAAACTACTAAAACAATTTTTAAACTATGCTGTTGATGAAGGTTACCTTACTAAAAATCCTTGTATTGGTAAGAAAATAGTTATACCTGGAGAGAAAAAATCTAAAGAAGAGGTTCAACATTTTAGTGATGAAGAACTACATATTTTAATATCCAATTTAGATAATAATGTCTATAGAGAATTAATTTTAATAGCTATAGGTACTGGTCTTAGACGTGGAGAATTATTGGCATTAACCTGGGAAGATATAGACTTAAAAAATTACAGTATAAGAGTCAACAAATCTTTATCAAAAGTTTATATAATTGCAGCTGATGGCTCTAAAGAAAGAAAACAAATAATACAAGTTCCAAAAACAAAAGGTTCCATAAGAGAAGTATCTTTTCCACTCAACTTAACATCAGCATTCAATGATTTAAAATTAAAACAAAAGAGATACAAATTAAAATGTGGATTATCTTATGAAAATTCAGATTATATATTCACAACATCAAGTGGTTCCCTAATTGATGTAACAAACCTCTCCCACGCTTGGGAAAACATACTCAAGCAAGCTGGACTACCACATAAAAAATTCCATTCATTAAGACATACATTTGCAACTAAATTATTTGAAAATGAAGTTCCGTTAAAAACAGTATCTGAACTTCTTGGCCATAGCTCTATAGATATAACTGCTAATACTTATACTCATGTTATTCCTAAGGAGAAGAGTAATGCTGTTGAAAAATTGAATTATATTTTTAATTGAAATTTATGTCTTTCGACTGTGCATTAAATTTTTCGAAGACCTACCCATGAAATTTATAGTATATGAGACAACCTACCAATAAAAAATAAACTGTCCAAAATAGAAATTAAAATTCTATTTTGAGACAGTTTATTTTGCTTTCAAGTATTCATTTTGCAATATATAAAATTTCCAATATTAAAATGGTTCTAATGATTCTTCAACCGAAGCAACTTTTTTAAAAGGAGTAAACTCTCGCTACACTTTGAAGATTTGTACTTCCTATCATTCCTAATTGCAAATCACATTTTCTATTAACTCTGAATATGAATATTTTATAAATTGATCATATAAGTTAATATTATCTTTTTTTAATTCCATATAAATTCACCTCGTTTATAATTCTATCTTTAATGAAATCATAACCTAAAACCATTGTGTTTTAAACTAAACAAATAAATTTTAATAAACTTTGAATTTAATGTGTTCTTACTTGTATATAACTACTTTATGATATGAAAGCTTATATAACGTGCTTAGTATCTCCATTAAATTTTCCCACACTTTTCCCACACAAGTTCTAAATAAAAATAAATCACCATAATTAACCATATTGCTAAACCGTCTATTTATCTAGCCTAATGGGTACTTATAATGATTTATAACTGATTATAATTTCTATTTTACCCAATCAGGAGTTCGATTCTCCTAGGGGTCACCATTTAAGTAAACATCAGCATTTAGGTATCTAAATGGTTGGTGTTTTTCTTGTTTTCCTGACTAAGTTTTTTATTAGTATTTTTTATACATAACTAAATCTACCAATTCTAATACAATCCTTGATTCCATAATATAACAATCCATTTCTTAATTGTATTTTATTTTTTATTACTTTCCAACTTCCATTTTCTAGAAAATTGAATAGCCTTCTCTTTCATCTCATTAAATAAAATGGACACTAATTGTTCCCCATCAACAATGCTTCGACCTTCATCTATAATAAATAAGTCTTAATTCTTAATATGTAATTACCTTATATATATTCATCAAATAGTTCTAAACGCTAGATTAAAACTCTATCTAAAATGGCATTTGCAATAACTGCATCTTTCAAATGTACAATCATATTATTTATATAATAATCATACTATCTATTAAGTGTTACTATTTGCAGATAGGAGGTATAACCTTGACATTTTTAGATAATCTATCCCCTGAAGACTTGCTAGTCTTAACAAATGCAATCACTATCTCACTTTCAAAAGACAAAACTGCTGATGAATTAAACGTTCTTGGAAACTTTATTGTAGGTATAGGCTGTTTAATGTTAACCGTTGCCTCCCAGCAACAATATTTATCTTCAATACAACAGCAGCAACAAGCTAATAAATCTAACTCCACACCAACAACTGAAGACGATCCTATAATGGGGTAATAAATTTTATACTCTATTTTAGATTATGCTAATTAGGTACTATACATATTTTCTGCAGTTTGGCTAAAATTAGAATTACGTAGAAGAAAATACCGAAAATTCGTTTTTATGAATAATACGGTATCTCAATTTTTACATATTAATTTTTCAATTTCATATATTTTAAATCCTTCATCATGTAGTTTTTTTTAATGTTGATATTTTATTTTCCAATCGTACCTTTTATTGAATCAATTTCAGATATTAAATCATTTATTTGTAATTCTAACTTTCTAATCTTCTTATTTTGATTTTTAATAATTTTATCATTATAATCAGAATTTGAAGTTTTTTCGTAATCTTCGTTAGAATCCTTATTATTACTTGTAGTACTATTTTGAGACGTATTAGAATTAGTTGAACAAAATGGATTATTTACATTATAATACATAGGATTATAATAACGTCCTGGTCCGCCTTGAAAATACTGTTGTTGTGTATTATATGTCAAAATCACTTGTCCGACTAGTTCAAGCCAATTTCCCAATGCATTTTGGACATTAAAAGGTATATTTCCAGCAATTATGTTTCCAAGTATTTCTCCTACTGTAACAAATAATTCAGGACTTAAAGATTGAAATCCATTTGGTATATCATTACATCCCATATTATTAAAGTTATTCGTTGAATAGCTGTTTGATTCTCCTGAGCTATCATTGTTTTCATTAGTATATCCACACGCTCTTGCCATGTCTTCAAAACTATTCCATCCACTAAATTTCAATATTCCCTCACAATTATATAATTATTTCTATTTATTTTATTATTTTCTTTAAACAAATATTACTTTTAAAATTATTAATTTGCTCCCTTTCTGTCATTATTAAATGCTAAATTATTGCATAAAAAAGAACCCTATTTCTAGAGTTCTGAAATTTACTGAGTAACATCTGCATATATTTTTATTATATATATTTTTTTGCGTTCTACTTTTAATATTCTAACTAAACTATTTTCCCATATATATTCAACAGCTTTATTAAAATCTTCTGCACTCAAATTTACATCATTACTAGATAATATTACTATTGATTTTCTACAAGATTGTATTATTGGTGATACCTTTATTTTTTCTAATATCACATTTACGTTATTATCCATATTTTTCACTCCTCTTATCTAATTAATTATATAAAAATTGACTTATTTTATTCCTTTAATAGTATTATTTAGAAAAATATTCTCATTTAAATCTCTCTACAATCGTATTTCAGGATATTAGGAAAAATTTCTTAGTATATATACCTTAATATTGTCATGAATAAAAAATATCAAATGTTTAATCCCAAGTATGAATATACTATATAAAGCTATTCATATACTTAAGTAAAATCATTATATTTAAGGAGTTAAATGGATACTAGACAATTAACATTCTATCATTTGTTATATGGAAAGATAAAAGCAAGTCATAAGTTCTATGCCAAGAAAATTTTATATGTACTCTACCCAGATAAGTCATTAAATCAACTCGATATACTTTCAAAGTTTTCTAATAAACATTCGAAGATAGTAAAATCATCTATAAAGGATCTTGAAGAGTGCAATTTGATTATGAATGCTAGCACATCAAAATCACCACGAAGCGAAAAACAATATATACTTACTAAACATGGCAAGCAAATCATTGAAGAAGATAGCAATCTATAATAATACTGAATATTTCCCCATGAAAAATGCACCTCCAAATATTAAATATGATTATCTCATATGTCTAACATTTGGGGTGCACTTCATTTTGGATTATTCCGCAAATAGAATACAATAAAAGCTAGGAAATTTAATCCTAGCTTTTAAATATTTATACCTTAATCATATATTTTTTGTATGTTTTATCAAATATATGAAGTGTTTAAATTTATACTTTCTCTTAATATTTCTTTTTTAAATATGCAACTAAACTTTACTAATGTTTATTTTAATTATTCAATTTCTGTATTCCTGTTATAGTTAAAATACTTTCTTCCCCAATACAATGCTACATTTACTAATCCTATCATTACAGGTACCTCAATTAATGGTCCTATTACTGCTGCAAAGGCTACCTTTGACTCAATTCCAAATACTGCTACTGCAACAGCTATTGCTAGTTCAAAGTTATTACTAGCAGCTGTAAATGATAATGTGGTAGTTTTGTGGTAGTCTATACCAGATTTATAACTGATATAAAACGATATAGAAAACATTACTATAAAGTAAATTATAAGAGGTATTGCTACCTTAACAACATCTAAAGGGAGTTCTACAATATACTTCCCCTTAAACATAAACATTACTATGATTGTAAATAACAATGCTATTAAAGCTAATGGACTGATTTTAGGAATAAACTTTTTTGTATACCATTCTGTTCCCATTTTAGGTTCTAATATAAGTCTAGTAAGCATTCCAAGTAAAAAAGGAATACCTAAGTAAATTGCAACCGACGTTGCTACTTCCCCCATGGAAATATGAACTTCAAACCCTGTAAGTCCAAATACAGGTGGCAATACTGTAATAAAAATATAAGCAAATACAGAATAGAAGACTACTTGAAATATAGAATTAAATGCTACGAGTGCCGCTGCATATTCGCTATCTCCATCTGCTAAGCTGTTCCAAAGAATTACCATAGCGATACATCTAGCAAGTCCTATAAGAATAAGTCCAGTCATTAATTCCGAGTCAGATTTTAAAAATACAAATGCTAATATAAACATTAGAACTGGTCCAATAATCCAGTTTTGTACTAATGATAATCCTAGAACTTTAGGATTTTTAAATACTTTTCCAAGTTCCTTATAATTTACTTTAGCTAATGGTGGATACATCATTACTATAAGACCAATTGCTATTGGTATTGATGTTGTACCTACAGATAGTGTTGATAATGTTACTGAGAGTGATGGCACCCCCCATCCAAGTAATATTCCTAGTGCCATTGCAACAAATATCCAAAGAGTTAAATATCTATCTAAGAATGATAGTCTTGATGATTTATTACTCAATATAATCCCCTCTTTCCATTTTTATCTTTTACATATAACAATTAATAATATAACTTCTACTTAATAAAATTCATAATTTGTAAAGTTAATTGTTTGCAATTCCCAATAATTTATTTGCTTCCCTTATAAAACTTGTGTCCACCTGAAAGGTTATACACCTTTTTGTATCCATGATTTATAAATATATTTTGAGCTGCATTGCCTGTAACACCTTTATTACAATAAGTTATTACTACTGCATCTTTATCTAAAGTTTCCATAACATCTCTTAGGTTTTTATGAGGTATATTTACTGCATTATCTATATGCGCTTCATCATATTGTTTAGTAACTCTTGCATCTACTATTTGAACTTTTTCATCGTTTTCTACAAGTTTCTTAAGTTCTTTTGCTGTTATTATAGGTCTATTATTATTTAATGCATTATTTAATATCATTCCTGTATAATGAACGGGATCTTTAGTAGTTGAAAATGGTGGTGCATATGCAAGATCTAAATGAAATAATTCATCTACCTTAGCTCCATAAGTTATTAAAGTAGCAAACACATCTATTCTTTTATCTACGCCTTCATAACCTATGATTTGGACTCCTAATATTTTTTCTGTATTTTTATCTGCAATGGCCTTTATAACCATTTCTTTACCATGAAAATATGATGGTTTATCTGGTTTTATATTGTGACATATTTGAATGTCATAGCCTTCTTCTATTGCTTCTTTTTCTGAAAGTCCAGTACTTGCAATAGTCATATCAAATAACTTAAATATTCCTGTGCTTAGATTTCCTCTATATTCAATATTTCCACCTGATATATTATCACCAGCAATTCTACCAGTTTTATTAGCAGTAGAACCAAGTGGTCTGTACACTGGTTTTCCTGTTATAGTTGAAAAAGTTTCTATACAATCACCACAAGCATAAATATCAGTTATGTTAGTTTGCATTTTATTAGTAACTTTAATAGCTTTAGTTACACCAATTTCTATTCCTGCTTCTCTTGCTAGCTCTATATTGGGTCTAACTCCTGTTGCCATAATTACCATATCGCTTTTAAGCACAGTCTTATCATTTAAAATAACATTTTTATCATCTATTTTTGTAATGGTTGAATTCTTAAATATATTTATTTTCTTTTTTATAAGTGCATTTTCTAAAAACTTAGCCATATCCTCATCAAGATTAGGTGTTATTTTATTTTGCATTTCAACTATAGTTACATTTACTCCATCACCCATTAAATTTTCTAACATTTCAAATCCAATAAATCCTGTACCAACAATTACTGCATTTTTAGGTTTTTTATTATCTATGAAATTTCTTATATTTCTTGCACTTTGAACATTTCTTAAGAAGAATACATTTTTGTTATCTATACCTTCTATTGGTGGTATAAATGGTGAAGCTCCAGTAGCTATAACTAACTTATCATATTTATCTTTAAAAACTTCATTTGTATTAAGATTTTTCACTTCTAATTCTTTTGAATCTGGATTTATATTTAATACTTCATATCCTGCATATACATCGATATTATATTTTTTCTTGAAAAATGCAGGATTTCTAGGAGTTAGTTCACCAATGTCTTCTATCTCTTTACCTATATAATAAGGTAATCCACAGCCTGAATAAGATATATCTCTGTCTTTTTCATAAATTATAATTTCTGCATTATCATCATTTCTTCTTGCCTTTGCAGCTGCTGAAGTCCCTGCTGCCACTGCTCCTATAACTATTAATCTCATTTTTTACCTCCAGATGTATATTTAACATTTGTATAATTAATATCACTACTAATAAATTTAGCGTTAATAATTAGTAGTGATATTAAGTTTTTAACTAATCTATTAATTCTGTAAGTTTGTCTCCTGTAACTTCATCAGCTTTCCATTCAACAACTGCAAAGTTTCCATTTGAAATTTCATTGACCTTATTAATCCATTGAATTTCATTTCTTGCTTTTGCCTTTAAAATGTCATTAGTTGTATTAGTTGCATAAAGGCTCGAATTTATAACCCACCATTTACTATGAATCTTTGCTCTGTCTAAATCCTTTTGAAGTCTCATAGCTTCATAAACTGGAGTTGTTTCAGCTAAAGTTACTATAATAACCTCTGTTTCTTTTTCATTTCTTAATGTAGGTAATAACTTTATAACTGATTCAGGTATATCTCCTTGTGATCTAGAAATTTCTTTATTATAGCTTTCAGTTGAATCTAAAAGTAATAAAGTATGACCTGTAGGAGCTGTATCTATTACTACCACTTCATTTTCTGATTTTTCAACGATTTCTGCAAAAGCTCTAAACACAGCTATTTCTTGAGTACAAGGTGATCTTAAATCTTCTTCAATATATTCAATATCTTCATCAGTCATATTATTTTCTCTTGCCTTACCTAATACTTCTTGCCTATATTTTTCAAGTTCTTCTTTTTCATCAATATTACTTAATGAAATTCCATAGCTTTCGTCCAATACAAATTTTAAGTGACCAGCTGGATCAGTAGTTGTTAAATGAACCTTCTTACCTTTTTTAGATAAACCTAATGCTATTGCCGCCGCTATAGTTGTTTTACCAACTCCACCTTTACCCATAGTAAATATAACTTTTTTATTACTATTATAAAGATCTTCTATAACATTTTTTAGCTTTGGTACTGAAGTCATGTTTAAAGTATCGTTACTAACTTTAATATGGTTTTCTTTTAGTAAAGCTCTTACATTCTCAAGTCCTGTTATATTATAAGGTCTTAAAGGAATTTCAAAGGTTTCAATATTTTTAAGTTCAGCTGGAATATTTTCTAAAGCTTTTTGTTGCTTTTCATAAATAGCAGTTGATAGCTCATCATCATGATTTTGAAGTACACCATTTACAACTAGTATTTGATTTTTTACTCCTATTTCTTGGAGTTCACTTGAAGCTCTTTCTGCTTCTTTTAGTGGAGAAATCTCAGGGCGTGATACAAGTACAAGTATAGTCTTATCTTTATCCGCTAAAGTATTTACTGCATTTTTATAGATTTCTTTTTTATCTTCAAGACCGGCAAGTTGACCAAGACATGATGCTCCATGAGTACTTTCATCAATAAAATTACTCCAAGCAGAAGGTAGCTGTAACATTCTTAAAGTATGACCTGTTGGTGCTGTATCAAAGATGATGTGATCATATTCATGAAACACCTTTTCATCAGTTATCATTGATGAAAATTCATTAAATGCTGCAATTTCTACAGTACATGACCCTGACAATTGTTCTTCCATATTCTTTAATACTGCGTCTGGCAATTTTCCTCTATATGGCCCAATAACACTTTCTCTATATTCAGCTGCTGCAGCTTCTGGTTCAAAATTTGCAACTACTAAATTTGGAACTTCCTTTATTTGAACTCCCTTGTTATTTAATTCAGTACCAAATACATCTTGAAGATTTGAAGCTGGATCTGTACTTACAAGCATAATCTTCTTTCCTTCATCAGCTAGACTCAGCGCAACTGCACATGCTGTTGAAGTCTTACCAACTCCACCTTTTCCAGTAAAAAATAAATACTTAGTTAAGTTCAGTTCTTGTATATCAAATGCTTTAAACATAATTTGCCTTCCCTTCTACTTAAAAATAATTACTTTCTCCTATAAATCAAAATTATCTTCTAACAACATCCACCTTTACATCCACAGCCATTATTAGATTTCTTTATATTCGATTTATTTATATTAGTCTTTTTTATATTAACTGCTAAATAGCTTGCTGGTATTTCTAACAAACTACAAAACTCTTCATTAGTTGGATATTTACCTTCTTTAACTACAATTCCATCTACCATAGTTACAGGTAATGTATTTACTCCTTTAGTATTTAATATTGCATTTATTTCTTTATTATCTATAAACGCTTGAGGATTACTTGTAAGATTATATCTTTCAACTAATATACCCTTATTCTTTAATGTGTTTAGAACAGTTGAAACTCTTAATAATTCCTTATTTACAGATGGACCACAAACACCAGTTGAACAGCACATAGCTGGATCAAATATTATCATTTTTTTCATTTTAAATTCACTCCTTCTGATATCTCGTTTAGCATAGATTAAATACACACTACTCACATACGTTCGTATGTGTAAGCGATTCACACAAAATACAAGATTTTGGTTCTCTGCTTAAACGGATTGTTTTTATTTACAAATACATTTTGTTTTATCCTTGCAAATACATTCTTCAGTTTCTGTTACAATATTCATTAAAAATAAACTTAACTTATTACAATTGTTAACATTCAAATAATAATAACTCCAAAGTCCTTCCTTTCTAGCCTCTACAAGTCCAGACTCAATTAATACTTTCATATGATGTGAAAGTGTTGGTTGCGTAAAATCAAAATGATTTAAAATATCACATGCACACTTTTCGCCACAAGATAATATATCAATTATTTTTAGTCTACTTGCATCAGATAATGCTTTAAATATTTTTGCATTTTCTTCATAATTCATCTTCATTCAGAACCTCTCTATATAGATATTCATCTATTTATAATATAGAACAATACCTATATATTGTCAATATTATTGTTGTTTTAAAAGAGTTTTTATCATCACTATATACATATATATCTATTTATATACTCATTTTATGCAAAAATTTAATTATTGCCACAAAATAGTATTATGAAAATATTCTAATGACTATACATCGTTTCAAAATTTTCCAAACAAAAAACAAACCCCAAATAACTAAGTCGTTTGCTTTTATATTATTTGTATGTTAAATCTTTAGATAGCTCTTTTTTACGATAAATACTTTTTTAATTTCTTCTGCAATAATTGTTAATTTAGCCATCCAAATATTATTTGCATTGAATTTGTCAACTTATAAAGTTATGGCACTGACCTCTTTATGAGGTAAATACTACCGATTTACTATGAAATGATTGAAATTAGTCGTAAAAAGTGTTATGCTATCAACATTGAAAGAAAACAGAATATCATTACTATATAGTCTTCCCAATTGCAAAATTGCGATTGGGAAGATTATATATTGAAGAGCTTATTTTTATAGGCTCTTTTCAAATGATTAAAAGAGAGGTAATAATATGATAAAAATTGATAACTTATCCTACTCATTTCCGCAAAAAGACCTATATAATAATATTTCTTTTACTTTAGAAAATGATCAACATTGTGCTTTTATAGGAACAAGTGGTAGTGGAAAAAGTACACTTATAGATATAATTATGGATCCAGAAAAATATATGTTCGATGGTAAATTAGAGATGGATCCAAGTTGTAGAATTGGATATGTAAGTCAGTTCTCACAACTAGACAAAACAAAGGAAACTACAGTTTTCGAATATATAGGGGAAGAATTTATTAAGCTGCAAAATGAAATAACATCTATTTGTGCTGAAATGGAAACTTCTTCAGATATTGATACTTTACTAGAAAAGTACCAACAAGCTTTAGATTCACTTGATGCAATTGGTGGTGATGATTTCGAAAGCATCCTTAACAAGAAACTAAATCTTGCAAACTTAGATAACCTTAAAGATCTTATGGTATCTGAACTTAGTGGTGGACAATTCAAGCTTATTCAAGTAATTAAGGAAATGCTTAATAGTCCAGACTTAATGATTATGGATGAACCAGATGTATTTTTAGACTTTGAAAATCTTAATTCTCTTAAAAATCTAATTAATTCTCACAAGGGAATATTGTTAGTTATTACCCACAACAGATATCTGTTGAATCATTGTTTTAATAAAATTATTCATCTTGAGAACATGGAGCTTCAAGAATTTGATGGAAGATATATTGATTATAACTTCACATTACTTCAAACTAAAATTGAGTTGCAAGAACTTGCTATTGCTGATGATGATGAAATTGAGAGAAACGAACGCATAATCAAGAGACTAAGAGATAGAGCAGAAGTTTCAGGTGAAACTGCTGCTGGAAGATATCTAAAAGGTAAAATGAAATTTCTAGAAAGGTTAGAAGCTCGTAGAATAAAAACACCTTTTGTTGAAATTAAGCAGCCTTATATCCGTTTAACTACTATTAATGCTATAGAAGAAAAAATAGCATTAAAAGTTAATGATTACAGTGCTGGGTTTGATGAGATACTTTTAGAAAATGTTAACTTTGAGATTAAATCTAATGATAAAGTAGCTATTATTGGGTTAAACGGTACTGGAAAAACAACCTTGCTCAAAGATATCTTTAAAAATAATCATCCTGCTATTGAAATAGATCCTGACATTGAAGTAGCTTATTTATCACAAATTCAAGGCGAGATATTAAATGAGTCTAATACAATACTTGAAGAATTCCTAGATGCAGGATTTAAAACTTATGAAGAGGTTGAATCCTACATTTCAAACTATGATTTTGATGAAGAATTAATTAACCAAAAGATTGAATCTCTATCTGGTGGAGAGAAAAATATACTTCAATTAATCAAAATTTCTGCAAGCAAAGCAAATATGCTGCTTCTTGATGAACCAACAAGTCATTTAGATACATATTCACAAATGGCCCTTGAAAAAGCCATAGAAAAATATAACGGTGCAATTTTAATGGTATCACATGATTACTATTCTATAATAAATTGTGTAGATTATGTTTTACTTATTGAAGATAAAACAATCAGAAAAATGAACATGAAAAAATTTAAAAAGATGATTTATGCCAAATACTTTGATAAAGACTATTTACAAATTGAACAAAAGAAAATGGAATTGGAAATGAAAATAGCCATATGTCTCAGAAATACTGATTTTGAACGTGCAAAAACTTTATCTGAAGAGTTAGAATCGCTGATTAAGTTATTTTAAATCTTAGCAAGCACCACAGAGGTCCAGTGATTGCTAGCTAAAAGTACTAATTTATAGTTATTTGTTATTTTAATATCCTTTTTAGGTATGGTTAACAGGTAGAATTATAATAATCCTCACACAAAAACAGTGTGAATTTCAATTAAACGAAATTCACACTGTTTTTTTAAAGCTTGTCTTTATTTTGGTGGCATTATAGTTGCTACACCTTTAAGTACTTCAATACCATTTTGATTTTTGCATATGGTATTTAGTTTTATTCTATTCTTTTCATCAAACTTCTCAATTACCTCTACCTCAGCTTTAATTGTATCTCCTATCCTTACTGGAGCCATAAATTTGAGCTCTTGTCCAAGATAAATAGAATCTGCTCCTGGCAATTGCATACCTATTACTGCAGAAACTAAACCAGCTGTTAACATACCGTGAGCAATTCTGCCCTGAAACATTGTTTTTTCTGCTTCAACTTGATTTATATGCGCTGGATTCAGATCTCCTGTTATACCAGCATATAAATACACATCTGTTTCTGTAATAGTTTTTTGAAAGGATGCTTTATCACCAATATTTATTTCCTTTATAGTTAAGCCCTTCATTAGTAATTCCTCCTTATTTACGCTATATCTAATTTTACTAACAATATTTACATTTTGTTTTATATTTTAATTAAACGAAGTGTAAAATACTTTGTAATGCTATGAGTATAAAAACTGTTCCTGTTTTAATACAAGTAATCACGAAAATATCCTTATATGATTGTTTATGAGTTAATCCTGCAATTCCGAGTAATGTAATAACCGCACCATTGTGAGGTAATGTGTCCATTCCACCTGATGCCATTGCAGCAACACGATGAAGCAATTGTGTATCTACACCAGCACTATTTGCCCAAGCTAAATACTGCTTACCAAATGTGTCGAGTGCTATACTCATTCCACCGGATGCAGAACCTGTAACTCCAGAAAGAACGTTCACTGAAACTGCTTCCGAAAGTAGTGGACTACCATTTGGATTAATATTTGTTAAAGCGTGAGCTATAGATTGAAATCCTGGTAGAGTTTTTATAACATTACCAAAACCTACTTCTGATGCTGTATTCATAACAGCTAAGAGTGATCCAATAGCACCAGCATTAATTGCTGTTGCCATGTTACCTTTCATACGCCTTGGATTAATAGCAACGGCAAGAACAATACCAAATACAAGTGCAATCATAAGCGCCCAGTTATTCATTGAACCAACAACACCTGCTTCAGGAATGTTGTAAGGCGCTTTAGTAACCCATGATGTAATATCCCATTTAGGGAATATTACTTTTTGTAAAACTAAAGTTACTGCAAGTACAGATGCTAGTGGTAATACTGATATAAATGGATTTGGTAAACTATTGTCTTCAACAATTACAGGTTCTTGAGTATGATTTGTTCCATACCCTTCTCCCTTTGCTTGAGCTTTACGTTTACACCATTCTAAGTACGATACACCACAAACTAAAACAATAATAGCGCCTAGTGTTCCAAATACTGGAGCAGCATAAAGGTCTGTGTTAAAAAATTTCATTGGTATAGAATTTTGAATCTGAGGTGTTCCTGGAAGTGCATCCATAGTAAATGTAAAAGCACCTACAGCGATAGTCGCTGGAACAAGTCTTTTTGGTATATCTGCTTCTTTAAATATTGAAGCTGCAAATGGGTAAACAGCAAATGCTACAACAAAAAGGCTAACTCCACCATAAGTTAAGATAGAAGCTGCTAAAATTACAGATAACATAGCACGTTTTTTACCTAACTTTTCTACTATGTATTTTGCAATAGATTTTGCTGCACCAGATTGCTCCATAACCTTACCAAATACAGCACCTAGCAAGAAGAATGGAAAGTAAACTTTTACATAGTTGCCTAAGTTAGGTAGAAATATTTCTGTATACGTTGGCATAATTGCCATTCCAGAAAATATTGCTGCGGCTATTGCAAATATAGGTGCGAAAATAATAACTGAGAACCCCTTATAAGCCATAAACATTAAAAGTGCTAAACTTATTAAAATTCCTACAACTGCCATATATAAAACCTCCGTTATTTTATTATTTTTATTTTAAACTATTTATCCGTCTCTTCTTTTTATTTATATTTGTATATTACTTTAAGTTCATAGGCTTATCCTCAAAAATTCTTTCGTCCATTATCTTCAAATTACCTGAGATTATTGGTTTGAAATTCATTTGATCAAGAATATCCTCTTGTAAATCTACTCCTGGCGCGATTTCTTCCAAGATTATTCCATCACTTAACAGTCTAAAAACTGCTCTTTCAGTTATATAAAGTACTGGTTGATTAACGTCTCTCGCGTAATCTCCACTGAATGTAATCTGTTCAACAGTCTTAATAAATTTCTTTGATTCCCCCTCATTTTCTATTACTAACTTACCATCAGTGACACTAATTTTAAGTCCTCCTGCTGTAAAGGTTCCGCAGAATACTACCTTCTTTGCATTTTGAGTAATATTTATAAAACCTCCGCAACCTGCTATTTTAGGACCAAATTTACTTACGTTTATATTACCTGTTTCGTCGCATTGAGCAAGTCCTAAAAATGCTATATCTAATCCACCTCCATCATAAAAATCAAATTGGGAAGATTGATCTATAATGCTCTCTGGATTTATGGCAGCTCCAAAACTTAAGCCTCCTGCCGGAATTCCACCAATCGGACCAGACTCAATAGTTAACATAATGGTATCTCCTATGCCTTCTTCATTTGCTACCATTGAAATTCCTTCTGGCATACCTATGCCTAGATTGGTTACTGCATTTGGTATAAGCTCCATTGCACAGCGCCTTGCTATTATTTTTCGTTCATCCATAGGTAAACATTTAATAGAATTTATTGGCATTCTAATTTGTCCGCTAAAAGCCGGGTTAAATTGTTCAGAGTATGTCTGCATGTGATCTTCATTATTTGCTACAACTATTGCATCTACAAGTATTCCAGGAATTTTTACTAGCCTTGGATCTAACGTTCCTTTTGATACTATCTTTTCAACCTGAAGAATAACTTTTCCACCGGAGTTTTTTGCCGCCTGTGCCATAGCAAGTCCATCAAGAGTTGCAGCCTCCTTCTGAAGAGTTGCATTTCCATCTTCATCTGCATAGGTAGCTCTAAGTATAGATACATTTATAGGAAAAGCTTTGTAGTAAAGATACTCCATACCGTCAATTTCAATTACTTTTACAATATCTTCAGTAGTACATTTATTTAATCTTCCTCCTTCAACTCTTGGGTCTACAAAGGTTTTTAAACCAACACGAGTAATAGTCCCTGGTTTACCAGCTGCAATATCCCTATAAAGGCTTGATATTACTCCTTGTGGAAGATTATAAGCTCTTATCTTATTTTCAATTGCTAGCTTTTGAATCTTAGGTGCTAATCCCCAATGTCCTCCTATTACATTTGAAATAAGACCTTCCTGACCTAAATGGTTTAACCCTTTTTCTTTTCCATCTCCTTGCCCAGCTGCATAAACAAGATTTAAGTTGTTAGGTCTACCCTGCTTAAGGTAAGTTTCTTTAAGTTTCTTAGATATTCCCTCAGGATGTCCAACTCCTACAAATCCACCAAATGCTACAGTGTCTCCGTTTTCGATTAACGAGATTGCTTGTTCAACGGACATTATCTTGTTCATATTTTGTCCTCCTTTTTATATTTTTACATACTCCATTAAGCAAGAGCGTAATATTTATTTATGAGTTCGTTTACACTTATTTATATAAGCAATAACCATGCCAAAGTTTTGACCAGAAAATTAACGTAAAACCACGTTTTTTTCTCTCTTCATTTATGAAAAAATTCTTAATCGCAAGAACTTCTGTACGTTTTAGCGCACACTTTTTAAGTAAACATTTACATATTGTATGTATTTCCGTACAGTAAACTAAGTAAAAAAAAATAGTTGTTCGCAATTGCGAACAACTATATATGTATTTTATACTTTTCTATTTTTTCATATAAACTAGTACGTCCTATATCAAGAATTTTTGCTGCTTTTGTTTTGTTTCCACCTGAAGCTCTGATAGCAAGAATAATAGCATTTTTTTCACTCTCTTCAAGAATATCTTTAAGCCTTTTAGGAATAATTGAAGCTTTTTTACCAGTGATTTCTTTTGGTAAATCATCAGCATCAATGATTTCACTATCTTCCATAATATTAATGGCCCGTTCTAAAATATTCTCTAGTTCCCTTACGTTACCTTTCCATTCATAGGTTTTAAGATAATATTCAGCCTCCTTTGAGATTCCTGTAACTTTCTTCTCCAAATCAACTGAAAGCTTTTTAATTAAATGATTAGAAATAAGTATTATATCATTCCCCCTTTCTCTTAAAGGAGGAATTTCAATTGTTACAACATTAAGCCTATAATATAAATCTTCACGGAATTTACCTTCCGAGACCATTTTTTCAAGATTCCTGTTAGTTGCAGCAATTATTCTTATATTAATCTTTTTGCTGGCTACACTACCGACCTTTTCAACTTCCCTTTCTTGAATAACTCTTAAGAGTTTCACCTGCATATGAAGAGGCATGTCTCCAATTTCATCTAAAAATATTGTGCCCTCATTTGCGATTTCAAATTTTCCCATCTTCCCCTCTTTTTTCGCACCTGTAAAAGCTCCTGCTTCATAACCAAACAATTCTGACTCGAGTAAATCGCTTGGAATTGCTGCACAATTAATTTTAACAAAAGGTCCTTCATGGCGGTTACTTTCAGAATGTATAGCATGAGCAAATATTTCCTTACCCGTACCACTTTCCCCTAAAATAAGTACATTAGAGCTGGTATGAGCAGCCTTTTCAACTATAGCTTTAGCCAAAACAATCGAATCACTTTCACCTATAATATTTTTAAGAGAATACTTAGCTGTATTGAATTCTCTAAGCTTTGATTTGTAAGTTGCCAATTCCTTTTCTATAATACTTATTCTTTTGTAAAGACTGTTTAGTTCTTTTAAATTCCTAAATAGTACCTTTCCTACTACCCCAATAATCTCACCATTTTTAATTATTGGTATTCTTGATGCTATCATATAGCTTCCCTTAATCTTATGAAGCTCCGCCACTTCTTCTCTACCTGTTTCAAGTACTATTGGCATTCTGGTATTCTCGATGACTTCAGTTACGTGCTTGCCAATGGCATCCTTCCTGGCTATTCCCAAAAATTCCGTATACGCCTTGCTAATCATGGTAATTATTCCTTGCTTATCAATTATAACCATTCCATCATAAGCAGTTTCAATTACAGTGTTTAATATTTCACTGCTATTTCTCTCTTTATCAAGTTTATGAATCAACTCACCATGGTTTGTTACATTGCTGAAAATTAAAATTGATCCTGCTACACCTTTATCATCGTGAAAAGGTATGATACTTAATATTAAATTTAAATTATTAATTATTATAGGCTTTTTAAGCTCTTCTTTTTTAGTGGATAAAAAGCAAGATAATTTAGAATTATGTATTAATTCATTAACATCCTTGCCCAAGCTATCTTTGCTATCTATTCTAAAAAGAATACTTGCAGCTTTATTAACAAAAGATATCTTATTATTACAATCAACTGTGATTATTTCATTAAATACATTATTTAATATTATTTTGAATTCATTAAAATAGCTTGAAAATAATGCTCCCTTGTCCATGTAGTAGTACCTTCTTTCTCTTAAGTTTTATGCTTTTAAAAAGTTTGCTAAAAATATAAAATAATTATATACCAGTATTATTAACTTGGTAACTTTGTTACACATACTTTTCTATAAAGCAGCGCTGAAATACCTATCACTACAAAAGTAATTATTCCTGTAATTAAATTTCTATCTATTCCTGACAGGAATATTAAAATTCCAATAGGTATAATACCAAATAGCATTCCACCTAAAATTCCAATCATAGATGACATGCTTTGCTTGATTACAGTTACTTCAGATTCCCATGTGAAATTCGGTATTTTAAGGTTAATAAACATTCCCCATACAGAAGTAAAACACACATAAGCAAGTGGTGTGACAAATATCCATACAGTTGACATAATGTCTGTTTTCAAACAAATACTTATAAATAGAGAACTTAGTAGAGATACAGGAAATAGAATACTTACGTTGACTGCCATTTTACTTATATATATATATGCAGCATCTAGTGGCACAGATTGTAGTATCCATAAGTTCTTCCCTTCTAGAGAAAGTGACACCGAAGTTGTACATGTCATTGCTAACATTCCAGAAATCACAAAAGGCATAAAGTTAATAATCATAGATTTCATATTTGATATTCCCATAAGCTGTTCTATTTTATCTATTCCTAGAATAAAGCATGCAATGGAACCTACTAGCAAAAGCACTGCTCCCATCCCTACATTGAGTACATATAGATAAGATGAGAAGAATCTTTTCATTTCTTTTCGATACAATGCCTTAAATGGAGATGATGCTTTTAAACTTTGTAATTTATAATCAGACTTAGTTTGATGTGTTATAAGCCCAGTATTTATAGCTTTATATTTGATAGACACAAGTTTTACAAATATATAGTACCACACAACTGAAATTACCAAAAAAGCATGAAATGCAACTATGTCATACTGGTAAACTGCTTTATCTATTATGCCTACCAATGGATATATCTGATTCATTTGTTTAGATAACATTGTACCTAACGATGTTAATTGATTAATATCTATTTGATTGGCGTTAATCGTTCCTGCATTCATGCCTATACCCATAATAACAATTACCAGGGAAAATGATAATACAATACTCACCATATTTGTATATTTAAATCTAGATGAAATTGCACTAATAACTGATCCAATAACTGCTGCTATTGTCATTGGCACGAGTGGTATTATAAATATAGCAATAATCCACATTCCATAAAATATAATTTGTGGATTGGTCCATAGACAATAGGCAATACCCATTGGAAGCATAATAACAATTGAAATAAGTGCATTCATTCCATACATCAATAAAAATCGGCTTGTGATAACTGTAGTTATTTTAACTGGAAGTGCCATAAGCATATCGTAATCTTTGAAGGCAAATAATATTCCACTAGCTTTAAATACAGTGAAGAATATGATGAGCAAACTTGTGATGGTAAAGGCATATGCTGGAATAATCCTAGCCAATCCTATTTTCCCAAACCCATATCCAATACCAAAGGAATATACAGCCAACATAATCATAATCATAGTCATTGCTCCAGTGACTATGACAACTCCATTTTTCTTCTTTTTATCCTTATCATATTTCAAGGTGTTTAGTCCTGATTGGTTCAACAACTGCGCCTTTAAAAGAATCCAAGTGCTATTTTTCATTTTCTGCTACCTCCATAAACAGTGATTCCAAAGACTGATTTTTTATCAAAGTTTCTGTGTCTCCTTTTTCAATAAGCTTACCCTCTTTAATAATAGCAATTTTACTACAAAGTTTCTCTGCAACATCGAGTACATGAGTAGAGAAGAAAATAGCACTTCCTTCTTTGCACATTTCATGCATAATATTCTTCAACGTTAAAGATGCTTTCGGATCCAATCCTACAAATGGTTCATCAAGCAAGAATAGTTTTGGTTTATGAATTAAAGCAGAAATCAGAGCTACTTTCTGTTTCATTCCGTGAGAATAAGAAGAAATCAAATCTCCTAGTGCACTAGTAATCTCAAATAATTCCCCATATTTTCCGATGCGTTCTTCTCTCTCTTCTTTTCCAACTTCAAAAATATCCCCGATAAAATTCAAGTATTGAATGCCTGTTAGATGCTCATACAAATCAGGATTATCTGGTATATATGCGATTACTTTTTTACAATCTATTGGAGATTTTTGAACAGAATGTCCATCAACAAAAATTTGCCCTTCTTCAAAATCGAGTATCCCTGCAATAGCTTTTATCATTGTACTCTTTCCAGCTCCATTGTGCCCGATAAATCCATAAATATCTCCAGATGAGACTGTAAGATTAAAATTATCTACAGCTTTTTTCCCACCTTTGTATACCTTTGAAAAGTTTTTAATTTCTAATATAGCCATTATCATTTCACCCCTAATTTAAAAATACTCTACGTATTGTAATCATTAACATCGAATTCATTGTTTTTATAATAATATTTACGATCTTCTTCTGTAATCTCACGAATAACCTTACATGGATTTCCTACTGCTACAACATTATCTGGAATATCTTTGGTAACTATACTTCCTGCTCCAACAACAACATTATTTCCAATATGAACTCCAGGATTTACAACAACATTTCCACCAAGCCAAACATTATCTCCTATTGTTATACCAATGCCATATTCATATCCAGAATTTCGTGAATCAGGATGTATTGGATGTCCTGCTGTATACAGAGAAACATTTGGTGCAAATTGCACATTTTCACCTATGATTACCTTTCCAACATCTAATATTGTACAATTATAATTAGCGAAAAAGTTATTGCCCGCCTCAATATTTTTACCATAATCACAGTGAAATGGCTGCTCTATAAAAACTTTATCACCAGTTTTTCCTAATATGTCTTTAATCAACTCTTCCATTTTATTTTTTTCATCTGGACGAAGTAAATTATAATTGTATATTTTTAATTTATTTTCTATTCTTTCTTCGTTGAGTCCATCTAACCAAGCTTTATATGGTAACCCTGATAACATTCTTTCTTTTTGATTCATCTCTCTAATCCCCTTTTCTTGAAAATATTAATACTTGACGTTAATATAAAACTGCTTAGCACCTTAACATCTAAAGTGTATTTGCTATTAGTTTCATCTTTCAAATTGCTTTCTTATATTATTATAATATTACATAATATCCGATAATAATATAAGAACAAGCTATATTTTTATACCAGAAATATATACCGAAGCAACTGTTGATTTATATTTTGAAGCATGTTTTATTCAACTGTAATTGATAATTAGTCATTTTATCATTATAATATTGTTCCATAATACTATTAATATACTTGGTAAGAAATAAAAGTATTATGAAACAAAAAAAATACCGTTATTCTTTTGAATAGTCGGTACTCTAACTAATTAGTATTTTAAATTATTTATTATACTTTCTTAATACTCTATAGATATCTTTTCATTCTCACTTCGTACAAATGTACTACACTTATTGCACTGATAACTATTTGTTATAATTTTAAATCTTTCACCATTATCATCTTTTTCTTCCTTTTCTGTCGTAGTTACTGTGCTACTTGTCAACTGATGACATTTAGGGCAATATTCATTAATAATATAATTCACATCCTCTTAATAATATATTTAATACTATTATAGCATGTTTTATAGATACAGTATTACAAATTGAATATAATAGATGTAATTAATCTATATATTATTTGAATTTGCTGATAAATAATCAAAAATTTCAATATACCCTAAAGTCATAGGTCACAGTTTAAATTCTACTTCTCTCCTAATATGTCCTCAATTATGTTTTTTAAATTTTTACTTTCTTCAAAATCTGGATCTAAGACTAGAGATTTTTCTGTATACTCAAGTGTTCTATCCCATTGTTGTAAATTGTAATAGCAAAGTGCAATTTCATAATTGGTTTCAGGGCACTCACCATAAAATTCTAATGAAGATTCAAAAAATCTTAGAGCATCATTATCGTGGCCAAGATAACCTAATATTGAACCAAAATGATATCCCAAATCTCCCTCTTCACCAATAGGAAAATAATATTCCCAAACTTTATTGATAACATCAATCAGTTCATCTTTGGGGAAGTTTTCTTCTGTTTCTATTCTTTCAAGTAATATGTTATAACATTCAAGAAGGGTTCTTGCATCCCAAACTGTAAACCTTATGAAGGTCAAAAGTTCTTTCGTAGTTAAAGACTTACTCAGTGGCATAATTGCTTTCTTTATAATATAGAAATCATCTGGTCCTATGGTTTCAATAACCTCATTATAAGCCATTGAAGTCTCTACAAAGTCATTATTATTTTTACTTAATAAAAACAGAGATACATTTACATTTTCGTGTTCATATATGCTATGTATGGCTTTTCCACCAAGCCCTTTAAAATATAACTCCATAGCATGGAAGTTGACTGTCATAGAAATACATCCATGTTTTGATAAAAATGGGTGATAGTTTTTAAACATAGATTCTTCATTTTTATAACCCTTATCAGCGGATATTAGGATTATGTCATCATTGAATAACTTTCTCAATCTGGAAATACACCTTAAGCCAATAATAGGCATGTAAAACGCTGTATCCTCTAAAGAATTTTTATAGTGTAGAAGAACATCATTAAAATTCTTATCTTCGTAATAATCATTTCCATCAATTTTTTTATCTGTATAATAATAATCCAAACCTGCTAAAATTGATTTATCCTCTGGATCAACCTCATCCTTTGGCTCAGTTACTGTAATAAGACCTTCAAAAAGTTCTCCGCCTTTAACATAAAAAGTATCTTGAGGAAGACTGTCAAAGGTATAATTGGCAAATAAAATCAAAGGATTTTTCAGTTTACCACTTGATAAAACTTCACCACTATGTCTTAACCTAACCTCATCATCTTTAGAAATGTCAAAGGTTGCACAGTCAAGCACTCCAGATTCAAAATAAGGCTTTAAAAAACTGTGGTTTTGCCAATATTCAATATTCCTTTCGGCAAAATCTGTTACTATGTATTTAAATTTTAGACCTTTTAGTGAAGAATTTTCAATTAGATGTAAAAATCTTTTTAGAAAAGTATAGGTAAATCGCCCTACTCCTGCTGCAAGCTCCATTATGTAGATGACTGTATCTTTATCTATATCCTCCCTTGCAACATAATCTCGTAGGTATCCAAAGACAGTTTTAGCATATTGGTTTGCAATATAAGGATTTGTTGTTATATATTGAGGTACAATTCCTTTAATCCACGCCTCTGGCCCCTGATTTGAAAAGAACTCTGTTTGTAATTCCCATAACATCGACTGTGATAATGGCTTTTCAGCCTCAACTATAACTCCAGGATTCTCCTTTTCTTTTGACTTAGTAACCCTAGTAATATTATATTTCTTATTCTTTTCCGACAAAATAATTCCTCCCTAAATATAAAGTGAAACTTTTCAGTTGGAGTTTTATACTCCAACTGAATTTAGTTGAACTGATCCAGGAGCGTGCAGCCGTTACCTCTGACTTGAATAAGAAGGAGTCTTACGGATGCTAGCTATCGGATAAAAATCAATTTCAGCAAAAATATTCTCAATAAAATGATTATACTATTGTCATTGAATTATGTATAGGTAGTTAAAATGCTAGAGTAGAACTTTAATCAACTACAGTCATCAAGTTTTTCTTAATTACTTTTTTCTATTTCCAACTCTCTACTTAAATAATATCCGAAAATTTATCTTGGTCAAAACCTAGAAGAAAGTCTGTAGTAACATTATAATATTACAAATCAATGTGAATTCCTCGGTTTTATAGAAAATGAGCTGTCACAAAACTAACTATGTTAGTTTTGCAACAGCCCTTTCATTTTATAATTCTTTAATTCGTATTTTACTTCATATTCCTAGTTTGAAAATTCTTGTGTTCCCATAATTTTACCATTTCCTTGAACAACTCCTATACCAACCTTAGTATATGAAGAGTTCATCATGTTTGCTCTATGACCTGATGAATTCCACCATTGGGTAAATAATTCATTTGCATCATAAGTATTATATGCTATATTTTCCCCAGCTGTAGTATATTTGTACCCTACTGCTTGTAACCAATCTGTATATTTAGTTCCTTGTGGAGTTGCATGATCAAAGTAGTTATATTGAATCATATGGTCACTCTTATATCTTGCTACTTGTACCAAAGTGTTATCCATAGTTAACGGCTTTAAACCTGATTCTACTCTTTTTGCGTTCATTAATTCAAGAATTTTATTTTCAGCGGTAGCTTGTACATTAATAGAATATGTTGTTGGTAATTTAGGTAATCCCTGTACATCCACTGTAGTTACATTTGAAGAAGTAGTAGTGTTTCCTGCACTTGTACTAGTAGTTGTTCCTGTATTAGTTGTGCTTCCTGTGCTTGTACTAGTAGTAGTTCCTATATTAGTTGTACTTCCCGTGCTTGTACTAGTAGTCGTTCCTGTATTGGTTGTTCCTTTATTAATATTTGAATTACTTACTGTAGAATTTTTATTATTATCTTTTACTACTTTATTGTTTGAATCAAATACTTTATCAACTACTGGAACTTTAGTTCCTACTACTTGTCCATTTGAAGAGCATGTATATGTTTTATTATTTACACTAACCTTTCCTGTCTCCATTACACCAGCTGTGTTTAGACAATAAGTTTTACCATTAACTTTAATAACCCCTGTTTGTATTGCTCCTGTGTTATCGCAGTAATACCATTTGCCATTGTCTTGAATCCAACCTGCCTTTAATGTTCCATTTGTGATTAAATTGTAATAATTGTTATCTATTGACTTAGTAGTTGCTGCAGATACTCCTAACGGTGTTAAACTAGTCATTGTTGTTGCTACAACAACCGCCATCACTATCTTTTTTAAAAAAGCCTTCTTCATTAGTTTTTCTCCTTTGTTTGTTTTATTTGGTTCCTTGATATCTTATATATTAATTTTTCGAAATCGTTTTTAGTGTTATTGTTTTCAAGGAAGTCCATGTATATATACTAACACGTTTTCGACATTATTCAACATCATAATCAGTGCCGTAATTCCCTCAAAAGATATTAACTGCAATAAGCTTAACTATGCTCTCGTTTCTTCCCTTATACTCTCTAATATCCTTCTAGCCCTTGCAACGCAAAGGGTATACCCCTCTTTTTTATTTTTTATTTTTATATATTTATATTTAAAATATATAAAAAGTAATAGCTTATTTTTACAAAAATACAACTTCGAAGATATGTTTTTGTAATAATATTCTTCAAAAATAATTTTGTCACTACTTACGCCTATATAAAAAGACATTCCTTGTTATACTGTTTTTTCTTTCTATTTGCTTCTATCGACTCTTTCAAAAGCGATGCATTTATAGGTATTTATTATGTTATAATACATGTATTACTATTTTACATTGGAGGACAGACATGATAGGGACATTACTTTTAAACAGATATGAATTATTAGAAAAAATTGGTGAAGGTGGCATGGGAATTGTTTATAAAGCAAGATGCACTTTATTAAATAGATTTGTAGCTGTAAAAATATTAAAATCAGAGTTAAATGATTGTGAAGATTTTATTACTAGATTTAAAAGAGAAGCTAATTCTATTGCAAGCTTGTCACATCCAAACATAGTTAATGTTTATGATGTTGGTTCCGAGAACAGTATTAATTTTATAGTTATGGAATACATTAATGGAAAAACATTAAAGCAAATTATACAAAAAAATGTTAGACTTAGCCCTTTCAAGGCTTTAGATATAGCTTTTCAAATAGCTAAAGCACTTGAGTGTGCTCATAAAAATAATATAATTCATCGAGATATAAAACCAGATAATATTTTGATTACAGAAGATAATATAGTTAAATTAACAGATTTCGGAATCGCTAAAGTAACAGATTCAATAACCATAACCAATCCTAATAACATTGTAGGTTCTGTACATTATTTTTCTCCAGAGCAAGCTAAAGGAAAGTTTGTGGATTGTAGAACAGACATATACTCCTTAGGCATTGTTATGTATCAAATGGTGACTGGACAAGTCCCTTATAATGCAGAAATTCCTATTTCTGTAGCTGTAATGCATATTCAAGAACCTGTTATTCCACCCAAAGAAGTTATTGAAGGTATACCTGAAAATATTAATACAGTAATTTTAAAGGCATTAGAGAAAGAACCTATTAATAGATTTCAAACTGCTAAGGAACTTGCTGATATATTAAATGCAATCAAAGAGAATTCTGATTTAGAAGTGAACTTTAATAATGGGTCAATGGATGCTACAGTTCTAATGGACCTAGATACAACAATTCTAACGGATCCAACTACTGTATTGTCTGATGCAAAAATTGATTCCACAGTTCTTATGACTCAAGTCATGAGTCCAGAAACGTCAATAATAGAAAAAGATAAAAAAAGACTATCAAGAAATAATGGTACTAGTAAAAATAAAAAGATAATACTAACTGCTGGATTAATTATTTTAACTATAATTATTTGTATTTTAGGAAAATATCTTTCTAAAGAACCTTCTACAGATACAAAAGCAGCAACTACAGAAACTGTTGTTCCAGAAATGAGTGTAAACTTACCAGAAGATGAAAAAAAACTTGTGCCTTCACTTATTGGAAACTCCCAAGATATTGCTGAGAGCAGTATAATTAATAATGGATTTTTGCTTGGCAATATCACAAAGGAATATAGTGAGGTTGTCCCTAAGGGCTTAATTATTAGTCAATCGCCTGCAAGTAATACCTACTATGAAAAAAATAAGAAAATCGACTTAGTTATAAGTGAAGGACAAAAGATAACTCAAGTTGTACCACAAATAAGCGAAAACAAAAAAATTAATGAAAAGGCTAATGATAAAGCTAATGAAAAGGCTAATGAAAAATCTAATAATAAAGAAAAAAAGGTGAAAAACAATAAATAATCCAATAGGAAAAAGTTGTGACATTTATAATAGATTGTTTATGAGTGTTACCGCATCACCTTTTTCAATGGTATAAACTAATTTGTTATTGCTTCTAAGGTTTAATTAGTATGTTCCCATCTATACAATTAATATTGTTAATATATATGTTGCAAAAAATAATCTACATCAATTAGGTAACAGTATCTTAATTTGCTTAAAAATAAAAACTACAACTTATATATAATTATTTTCTAACAAAAATAAAGGATACAGGATTAACTCCTATATCCTAAAAATCACCTTTTAAAAAAACAATTTCTAAGCTTTTTTAACATTTCCTATCTTCTGGAACATTTGAAGGCGCTTGAATTAGAGTAGTGAAAAAATAATCGTGATCATGATTATTTTCATCTGCAACATCTGTTGTGCCTTTTAGTAAATGAATGTGTTTTCCATCGGGAAGATAAAGAGCTGGACCAGTAGTATCACAAATCTTATGAAAATGATCATCAAAAGTATCTGTAAACACGGCTATATTATGAACATGAGATTTACCCCGAACAATTGGAGGACCAGTCACACCGGCAATACGATGATTGTGTTCTACGCCTTCACAATCTTCTTCATAGTCTGTACTTGATAAAAATTCATGATTATGATTTATTACTCTATAAGAATTTTCTCTACATTGATTATTTTCATTAGAATGACGACAATGGTTATTATTATTGTATCCCATTGAAATTTCCTCCTCAGTTATTTAAGATACTATATAATATGTTAATTTACATTTTTGTGTTAATGAGAAAAAAATATACAAACATATACCGACTAACTAACTAAAATACACATTTCATAGACATAAAAATATTAAATATTTCTTAATCCAATCATATTTCAAAATGCCTTGGATAAACCTTTTATTTAGCTATCTAATTCATTAATATGAAATAATAGATTCAATATAAGGCACAATGAAAAAAATCTAGCAACTTTATTAGAGCTGCTAGATTTAATTCCTATATCATTAAATAAATTTGCTTAACCTGTCTTTTAGATTTACTTCCTTTTCAATTAGCCAGCCTTCTTCTTCACAGGTATTTCCCCACTGAACTATATCACTTATTTCATCCTTAGTTAACTGAACAGATATTTTATCAATAACTTCTAAATCTTCCTCGTAAAATCCATTATGCATTTTTAAAGCACTGGTTTCTCCTTTTAACCCCAAAGAATATACAGGTGTTCCTTTTCCATCTTTATGATGTGCCACAACATACAATCTTACTCCATCATTCTTTTTATCAGCTTTTACATCATTATGTTTTATTTCAACTAAAGTTCCCATTGGTATATTATACTTTTCCAAAAATCCCACTTCCTCTCTATATATGAATTCTACATAAAAATTCAATTCCCTTTATTTTCAGAAGATTCTTAACATTAGTATTGCTTTAGACTAGAAACTCTATACATTTTTACTAAAAATTTTACTTCAAAACATAAGATAGCCATCACCTTTACATAAAAGTGATGGCTATTTCATGTTAAATTATATTTGATTTACATTAAAAATTGCTTGAGTAGATCCATTAGGATTAAATATATGTTCTACTCTAGGTAATGAAATTCCTAAAGTTTCACGAAGTACGTCTTCTACTGTTTCTACTGCTATAATAGTTAATTGACTCTTAACCTCTTCTGGTACATCTTTTAAGTCAATTACATTATCCTTTGGAATTAATATCTTTGTTATTCCAGCTCTTTGAGCTCCGATTAACTTTTCTTTAAGACCTCCTATTGGAAGTACTGCTCCTCTTAAAGTAATTTCCCCTGTCATTGCAAGCTTTGAATCTACTTTTATACCAGTAACTAAAGATGCAAGGGCTGTGAATAATGTAATTCCAGCTGAAGGACCATCTTTAGGAACAGATCCTGATGGAACGTGAATATGAAGATCTCTTTCTTTAAAGTTTACAGCATTCATTGGTAGTCTTGACTTCAATAAGCTTAAAGAAATCTTTGCAGATTCTTTCATAACATCTCCCAATTGACCAGTTAAGGTAACTTGTCCATTTCCTAACATGTCTGTAGCTTCAATGAAAAGTATCTCTCCGCCTACTGCTGTCCACGCTAGTCCTGTTACTACTCCTGGTGGATTGTCACTTTGTGCCTTATCATGACTTGAAACTTTTCTTCCAAGCAAATCATCTAATTCACTAGCAGTAACTTTAAATGGTAATTCTACCTTATTAGATACAATCTTTTCTGAAGTAATTCTTGCAAGAGTAGCTAATTGCTTTTTAAGTCCTCTTACACCAGCTTCTAGAGTATATTCACTAATAACTTTTTCTAAAGCTTCATCTTCTATAACTAATTGTTCCTTATTAAGTCCATGTTCCTCAAGAGTTCCTGGTATTAAGTGATTTTTACCAATATGGAATTTTTCATTCATAGTGTAACTAGATATTTGAATTATTTCCATTCTATCTAATAGAGGTCTTGGAATACTATCTAATGAGTTAGCTGTCGCTATAAAGAATACTTCTGATAAATCATAAGGTAAACCTAAATAGTGATCAGTAAAAGTATTATTTTGTTCAGGATCTAGTACCTCGAGTAATGCACTAGCTGGATCTCCATTATAGCCTGTCATTAGTTTATCTACTTCATCTAAAACCATAACTGGATTTATTTCTCCTGCCTTCTTAATGCTTTGAATAATTCTTCCTGGCATTGCACCCACATAAGTTCTTCTATGTCCTCTAATTTCAGCTTCATCACGTACACCACCTAAACTTAAGCGTATATACTTTCTATCAAGGGCTTCAGCAATACTCTTACCTAAGCTTGTCTTTCCTGTTCCTGGAGGTCCAACTAATAATAAAATAGAACCCTTTTTATCCTTTTTAAGCTGCATAACTGCTAAATGTTGTATTATTCTATCTTTCACTTTTTCAAGTCCATAATGTTGTTCATCTAATACACGTCTTGCTTCCCCTAAATTAATCATTTTAGGTTCAGCCTTTTTCCAAGGAAGCTTCACTAATAGGTCTAGATAGTTACGTATAACATTATAGTCTGAACTATTTGGACTTTGACTTTCTAATTTTTCTAATTCTTCTAAAGCAGCCTCTTTTATTTCATCTGGCATTTGAGCCTCTTCAATCTTATTCAAATAATCCTTGTCTTTTTTAGAGCCTTCACTTTTTCCTTCATTTAATTCACTTTGAATTGCCTTTAATTGTTCTCTAAGTACCGACTCTCTATAACTTTTACTAGCTTTTTCAGTTAGTTTTTCTGTCATCTCAAATTGTAACTTTAGAGTTTCCTTTTGCCTTAATAGGTAATCCATAAACTTAAGGCTTCTCTCTTTTAAAGATTGAGTTTCTATTAAATCATACTTTTCTTGGTTTGAAAGTGGCATAAATTGAGTAAGATAACCAATGAGTTTATTTAAATCCTTTTGTTCTTCTATAATCTTCATGAATTGATCTGATCCTGTGAAATTTTCACTAACATCGCGAGTAACTTTCTTCACATACTCTAGCATTTCTTCTTGGCTCTTTTCTGTAAGATCAATAATATCTGATGCAATCTCAAATTCTGCACTAATATAATTATTTTCAATACTAAGTGATTTAATTTCTACCCTATCAATCGCTTTAATTTTTATTTGATATCCTTTTTCTGTTTTTTCAATTCCATCTACATGAAATGAAACTCCAATTTTATAAAAATCATCTTCCCTTAATAGACTTTGGTTAAAATTTTGCTTTAAAGGTAATGCAATATTAATTTCATGCTCCTCAGCTAAATTTTTAAGCTCTTCCTCACTAATCCTATTTAGCTTTAGGGTGTAAATCATTCCCGGTAATAAAGCTAGATCTGATACTGGAATTACCATACCTTCGTTGTTTTTCTTATCTATATTCATCATTATAATCATCCTTTCTTCAACTGTATTCATAAGTGAACGTTCATTTAACCATTTGTTAAATATTAGCGAGATACTTTCGTGATTATTTCTTCACAAAATACTCTCGCTTTAATACTCTCGCTTTAATACTCTCGCTTTAACTTTCTATCAAAGCGTCCTGTATAATCCTAATCATTTCTTTAAGTAATTCAACTTGCTCTACTTCTCCAATACACTGATTAATAGCAATGTATTTTACTGGAGAAAAAATTATTGCTATCAAATTATCATTTCGAAAATCCTTAAACACTTTCTTTTCTTTCATTTCATCTAACAAATTATTTAAGTTTTTTATACCCTTACGTTCTGAGCATCCACTAGCTAGAGCTGGGCAACTTGAAAACTGCTCTACAAAATGGAAAATTTCACCATTCTTTTTAATGTATGTATAATATTCTCTAACGATTATTTCAATAAGTTGCTTACCATCAATCACATTATTAACTTTATTAAGTAAATAATCAAAGACTTCTTCAGAATACTCAATATATATATCATGAAGCATTGCTTCTTTATTATCATAATAAATATAAACAGTAGCTGGGGAAACCCCTGCCTCTTTAGCTATTTTGGAAATAGAAGTACCCTGAAAACCTTCTTTAAGTATTAACTTAATAACTGCATCTTTTATACTTTTTTCTTTTTCATCATCTTTTCTTCTCATTTGAACACCTCTATTATATTTCTATAATAAACGAACATTCTTTTATTGTCAAGAGTATTAGACACATGAAAGAAAATAACAAGTCCAAAATGCCATAAAAAGTTTTTATATGCAGCACAGCTGCTCTTTTCTAAGTGTATATTTTTCATCAGGCAAGGAAGCGGATTGTGCTCATAGCGAGCCTATTAGTGCAATCTGCTGACGAAGGATGATGGAAAATAGACTAGCAGATGGACTTGTTATTTTTTTGATTGTGCCTTAACTTATGAAATTTTCACGAACCTCTTCTAAGTTAACAGTATTCAATGAATCCGTAACTTGAATTCCAACTACAGCCACATTGTCTTTAACAATTACATATGTTCCACTTTCATTTATCTTAAATTCTACATCTACAATACCCTTTTTACCTGTAAAGGTATTTACTATTTCCTCAGTTTCTGCATTGAAGATAGTAAAACTTCCATCAGCATTATCAAATGAATTAAGATCTATTGAAAGTTTTGTTTTTATTCCTTTTTCCAGTACTACTACAAGTGGGTCAAACTCATAACCAATTCCTTTTAAATTTTGACTTTGAGTATCGCCAATAATATTAGCTTTTTTAACTAATCTATCAGTAGAAACTTTGCTTAAATCATCACCATATATACTTGGCGTTTGTGGCACACTACTTGCAGCTCCACCTGTACAGCAACTCATTCCACTGCTTGGCGTTGGAATTGATGGATCTGCTTTAGATGTATCTACAGAATCAAGATTATCTGTAACTTTGATTACGCCTCTTATCATTCCCATCCAACAACTAAAGTTTATGTCTTTATCTCCAGGTGTAAATTCTATTACATTTTCACCAGACTTTAGAGTTTTTTGTATATTCAAAGATGGTACTACCACTGCATTATTGCAGGAATTAATCTGACTTCCTGTAATTATCCACTTTACAGGTATACCTTTTTGAACATAAAAAGCATTCGGAGTATAACCATTATTATCTGCAGTCATTCTTATTACTTGAACTCCATTTTCCATGGTTGGTTTAGCTGCATTAGATGTCGCAGCTTGAGCTTCACTACCTGAAAGACTTTGTGTTAACGTACTAACACTTGGCACTCCAACTCCAGCAAGGGCAAGCCCCCTATTTCCCATTATTATTCCAAGTATTATTACTAAAAATCCACTAAATTTCAAAAGTTGTTTTGTATAACCTTTGCTTAAAAAACCTGATATTGCTCCAAATACTAGCATTAAAGGAACTGTTCCTAAAGAAAATATAAACATTGATAAAGCTCCAGCTGCTGCACTACCAGTACCTAGTGCATAAAGTTGCATTGTTTGCAAAGGACCACAAGGCATTAATCCATTTAACATTCCAACCAAAAATGGTGCCTTAGGTTTGTTTTTTACTTTGCATGAAGACCATGGCAATTTAATGTTAAATTTTCTAAACGCAGAAAATCCAGCCATATTTAGTCCCATTATTACCATAAATAATCCTGCAAATATTTGAAGCCCTGCTTTCACATTAAGTGATAGTGATAGTACAGAACCTAAAGCACCTACTATACCACCAATAATTGTATAAGAAGTTACTCTTCCAGCATTATATAAAATTGCAGGCATTAAAGTCTTAAATTTGTTCTGATTTTCAATCACAATACTGTCTTTAGATAAACTTTGTGTAAGCATTATTCCACCACACATACCAACACAATGAATAGATGTAAGCATACCAACAATAAATAACACCATATAAGATGCATTATTTAGCTTAGCACTCATATCAAAACCTGATGTAGAGTTACCAATAAGCAGAATAGCTGCAACTACAATAAAAAAACCTGCAAATTTAATATTACTTGAATTCTTTGTACTGTAACCAGCTTTATTAATAGCTTCATTTAACTGTTCCTTAGTGCAAATCTCATTATTATATTCAACAGTTACTTGTTGATTGCTATAGCTAGCCATAGCATTTATAACTCCATCAACTTTCTTTAATGCTCTCTCTACTCTGTTTTCACAAGAAATACAGGTCATGTCATAAACTTTAATAATCTCTCTTTTAATGCTCATATTTACCTCCATTAAATTACTTCATTTTATTTCATTAATATATTTTAATTAAAATTCATATTTTCATATTTTTATTATAATAAAAAGTTATGAAGATTTTATGAGGATACAAAAGAATTTTTAAAAATAGTAAAACTGCCTCAAAAGAATTTAAAATTCTTTATGAGACAGTTAATTAATTTACTTATTATTTGGGTTTCTTACAGGTTTATATGACCCTGTTTTATCTTCTGGGTTTATATAAGTGTAATCACCACTTTCAGTTTTTTTCAATCCAAGTGAAGCCATTTGCTTTTTTGTAGTTTTTCGTTTATTAGCCATAAAATCACTCCTTGTATCATGTAATATAGACTAATGATTTAAAATATTACAACTAATTATCTATATACATACTAATTTTTAATTTATTATATATATTGAATCAATTAATATTTATTAGCTTCACCATTTTTTGTTTTATTATGTATACTTAATGAATTATTATCTTAAAAATTACTTTATACAGCTTCGTCTGACTCCTCTGGGTTTTCCTCATGTTGAAGAATACTGTGTTTTCTTCCATAAAAGAAATATACTAAAAGTCCTATAATAAGCCAAACTGCAAAACCTATCCAAGTTTTTATATGTAATCTACTTAATAAAGCTAAGCAACATATTATAGATATTATTGGAGTAAATGGAACTCCAGGAGTTTTGAATATTCTTTTAAAATCAGGCATAGTTTTTCTAAGTACTATAACTGCAGCAGATACTGCTATGAAACTTAATAATGTTCCTATGCTTAAAAATTGTGTAATAAAATCTAGTGGTAAAAATCCAGCTATTACTGATGCTATAGTTCCAGTTATTATAGTTGAAATATATGGTGTTTTATGTGTAGGATGTACCTTTGAAAATACCTTTGGTAAAAGTCCATCTCTTGACATAACCATAAATATTCTAACTTGACCATAAAGCATTACCATTAGGGTAGACATCATTCCAAGTATTGCTCCTGTTCCAACTAACGCGGCTCCCCAGTTTATACCTACTCTTGCTAATGCCCCTGGCACTGCATTTTCTGAAATTATTTCTTTATAAGGAACCATTCCTGTAAGCACAACTGCAACAGAAACATAAAGTATTGTAACTACTATTAAACAAGCTATAAGCCCTAGTGGAATATCTCTCTTAGGATTTTCTGCCTCTTCTGCGGCTGTTGATATGGCATCAAAACCTATATAGGAGAAGAATATAGTCGCTGCTCCTGCAAAAATACCATTAAATCCAAGTGGAGCAAAAGGATGATAGTTAGCTGTATCTATATGTGATACTCCGAGAACTACAAATATAACAATTATAGCTATTTTTATTCCTACAATTATATTATTGACTTTTGCACTTTCCTGCATGCCATAACATAAGAGAGCAGTTATTAATACTATTATTAGTATGGCTGGTAAATCTACTATTCCACCTTTGCTTGGTGATGCAGTAAATGCTGTAGGAACTGTTATTCCTATTGACTTTAATATACCAACAAATGTACCTGACCATCCTGATGCAACAGCACTACAGGCAACTACGTATTCTGCAGTAAGGCACCATCCAATTATCATTGCAATTATTTCGCCAAATACTATGTATGAATATGAATATGTACTTCCTGCAACAGGAAACATAGTTGAAAGTTCACAGTAACATAACCCACAAATACAAGCTATTATCCCTGCTATAATGAATGAAATAATTACTGCTGGTCCTGCTAAATGCGCCCCTTCTCCTGTGGCAACAAATATACCTACTCCTACTACTGCTCCAATACCAAATGCAGCTATATCTTTAGCTTTAAGATTTTTCTTTAAAGCCGTCTTTTGTATACCTTCCAATATCTGGTCTACTGATTTCTTCTTAAAAATGTTCATTATTTCCTCCTATTTAGTTAATCTATTCGTCAAAAATCGTATTTTTAATATGTTATTTTTTAGAATATTAATATATTTTACTAGAAATCTTAAAATCGTAACAAACCAATTGATATTTTATCATATGTCACTAATATATTGCAAGACATTAACATTCTAATAATTCTAGCTTTTTGCAAATATAAGTTTTTTTCGCCCAATAATTGTCATAAATAATCATATATTTAGTTATTATTATTAACAGTGTATGAAAAAAAGACAATAAACATTCATGTTTATTGCCTTTTTAATTATAAATATTTAATTGTTCTTAAATATTATAGAATCTATGATTAAAGTTTACTATATATAAAATTAAAATATCACTGACTTTATTTTTATTATATATATATATGTTTTATTGCTTATAAGTCTATCAACTATTTTTTCTAAAATATATAGCTTATATCTTATTTAACGTGGTAATTAAAGATATAAGCTAATTTAATTATATTATAAATAACTCGTTTATAATATTATTTCATATTTATAGAATTTCACAAAGCTAGTTCATTATTTCTAGTATAAAAATATTTATTTATTAGCTTGTCCAATTTTACGCTAATTTCTAATAATTCCTTATCTTCTGTAATTCTCTCTTTAGTTGCTATTAGCATATTCAATTTATCTCTAGTTTCTTCAATTTGTTCTTTTATATCGATTAGTTACACCACCCTTAATCATATGATATATTTCACTTCCATTTTCAAAACATTTATTATTATAATCTTATAAATAATCTAAGTCAATATATTGAATTTAAGTAATTTCTTAAAAATATTGCTATATTTATTGTTATATTCAATATAACACCAATATAAATAATAAATATGTAACAAATAATACCAAACTTTAACTTTCTTTAATTAAACCTTTTATTTAGATGGTTAATTACTAATTCTTTTAATTCCATATTCATTTACCCTACTATTTGTTTTCTTGTGTATTAATATATTTTTGTTCATCGATCATAAAAAACAGCAATTCTAGTGTAAATTTGTTTTTGCACATCAATTTCATACTAGAATTGTTGGTTTTTATTACTTTAATTTAATCTCTCCAAATATGCCACAAAGCATTATTTGTGCCTTTAACAAATACGTCAGTTCTATTAGGTCCCCAAGATACTGCAGTAGGATCAGATGTAAGTGTTCCTCCTATAGTCTGCCAGTTACCCCAACGTGAGCCATTCCAAGACTTAGTGATTAACTGATTATTGAGATTTCTTGCAAATACTTCGAGTCTATTATCAGCTCTTGATGATACTGCGGGGGCTGATGTTATATTACCCCCAAGATCTTCAAAATCACTCCAACTAGCGCCATCCCACCATTTATGATATAGACGATTTCCCTGACCGCGAGCAAATACATCAATTCTATTATTTCCCCATGAAACAGCAGCCGGAGAAGATGTTAGATTCCCACCGAGATTTTCCCACTCACTCCATGCAGTACCGTTCCAATATTTATGATAAAGAGCATTATCACTTCCACGAACAAATGTATCAAGTCTGTTTTGTGCCCAAGAAGAAACTGCTGGAGCAGAAGTTAATGTACCACCAAGATCTTCCCAGTCACTCCAACGAGATCCATCCCAATATTTATGATACATAGCATTAGTTGTGCCTCTACCAAAAACATCAATTCTATTATTTCCCCATGAAACAGCAGCTGGAGCTGAAGTTAAAGTACCTCCAAGGTTTTCGAACTCACTCCACCGAGAGCCATTCCAGTATTTATGATATAATGCGCCATCAGTACCTGTTACAAAGGTATCAAGCCTGTTTGGTGCCCAAGAAGAAACTGCTGGGGAAAAAGTCAAAACTCCACCAAGGTCCTCCCATTGACTCCATTTACTACCAGGACCTGGCTCAGGTACTGGAGTAGGTAATGGTTTAGGTGGAACATTTCTATTTCTAAGAGTAAATTCTATTATATCCCTAAAGGTACGGTTAACAACATTGTTAGGTACTCCGGAAGTACTAAGAAAAGAAAAAATTGTGTAATATTTTCTTCTAAAATTATTGTAAATAGTATTTATTTGTTGATTAATATTTCCTTTATATTTTGGTGCCTCATCTAAAGTAAAGGAAATAGCTTCTCTAAAGTAATTCTCTATTACTCTTTGAACTTCCCTCAAGATTTGTGGTTGCTGGTTATTAATCATTCTAAATATTCTAGTTACTTCCTGTTCAGGAGCTCTAGTGTCATTTAAGTAGCTTTCTTGAGAAAATAAGTCAAAATGTTCGAGTTCAGTGTCATCCTCATCTTCATAGTTACTTAATTTTCTCATTTGTTCATAAAAAAATGGGCAAACATTTTCTTGTATGCAATAAGGACAATAAGTATTTTCATTATTATGCATAAGAGATCTCCTTATATTTTACTTGCTATGGATCTATACCCTATTAATTTTATTTTATGTTTAAAGCTAATTAATGTTCCACCAATTCGAAGATGGTATTTATTTATCAAGAATTACAAACTCTCCAATCTTCGGAATAGTTTCGTTTACATTAAATAATTTGTTCTCATTGTTTTGGCTCTAAATGTGGAGAAACGATTATACTCTACTCTCCGTTAGGTTAGTATCTTACAATATACGTGCATACTATTATTTTAGGTATATTATATATATAATATTTATAAATCAACTTTTCAATTATGTTTCTTAAATAGTAAAATAGAAGAGTTTTTAATATGCCTGAATGAAAAATCCTCCGCAACACTTATATTAAGTATTGTGGAGGATTTAAATGTTTGTGATGAACTACAACTATCTCTTATCTCTTATCTCTTATTCAATTTTAGTAAATTCCGCACTTACTTATGATATCTAATAATCTTTTTATAGAGATCCTTATAAATTCCATCAATCACTTTAAAGTCTGTAGCCTCAATATAGAACTTCTCCAATTCGTCATGATAATCTTTAGCCATAGCAAGGTGAGCTGTCCCTTTATTGATACAAAGTTTGTATCGAGCTGCAATATCTGAGATCTCCGTTTCATAAGTCTCATCTGTATTGGCGTTAATTAATTCCGCATACATATCAATAACAGAATCACCATCACGACTTGGGAAATATTCATGTGGAGCAGTGCTATCAAATATACAGATATTTAATTCTGGGAAAAGCAGCATATCTAAACTGTCTGGATCAAAACCACAATGATAAACCTCTACATCTATCCCCAGGGATTTAGCCCTCTCCAGTATCTTCTTTAACATTGTTGATTTACCTGAACCTGGTCGACCTTTTATAAAATAATTTTGGGCAATATTTTCTGTAATATTTTCTACAAAATTAATCGAACCATAAGGTGTAGAACCACCAAAAAAACGATCTTTTATGCAACTAGTTTTATTTAAGTGTGTGGTTCCAAATAATTTATTAATAACCTCTTCTGTTAGTTCATCGGCCTTTGAAAAATTCATATTTTCAATATAGATTTTTTCCCATTCATCATGAACCTTTAGACCTTTTGCAAACTCATCATAAGCCTTTTCATAACATTGCTTAATCTTGTTTTGAATATCTAGAATTTCCTTTGCATGAGTTTCTAGTTTATCTGTGTCCCAACTCACTCCCAAATTTACATACTCTTCAATAGCTCCTGGTGCTGTTGGTTCAATAACATGTGGTGCAGTCCCATCAACTATGCCCACACCTAGTTTTGGAACAATAACCCCATCTAGAGAATCAGGATCTGAAGAACAATGTACATACTCAACATCATATTTAAGCGTCTCTAACTCTTTACCAATTTTTTTCATTATAGTAGACTTTCCTGTTCCTGGTCCTCCCTTAAGGATAAAGAGTTTAGTTAATGATTGTATATTACTTCTAAACAAATTACGGAATCCTTTGGCTGTGTTTCCGCAAGTAAAAAAATGCTTTGTACTCATAGATTTCCTTCCCTACTTTATTATCTCTCATTAATTATTGTATGGAAGGATGTACTATTAAGTGAATTTATTCTTACATGTGTTTTTTAAGAAAAGCCTAATTCCTATACTAAAAGTATTGGAATTAAGCTTTTAAACTTTAAACTTATTTACTTCCTCAATCATTTCATTAGTCATACTAGTAAGTGTTTGTGAAGCTGATGCTACTTCTTCTGTTGAAGCACTCATCTCCTCTGATGACGCAGAGATTTCTTGTGAAGATGCTGAGATTTCAACTGATATTGAAGATAACCCATCCACTCTAGTCAATATATTATTCTTATCAATATCTATATTTTCAGCAGAACTTTTAACTATTTGAATTTTAGGACTTACTTGATTCACTGCTTCTATAATTTTATCAAAAGTACAGAATTTTCGGAAACCAATGTTTTTTAAATCCTCTTTCACTTGCCTTATGTTATCTCCTAAATCACTTTCCTTATGGCTGTCAGATCCTATGGTTATAATTTTGCCACCTAGTTCATAATACCAAGTAAGTATTGTTTTGGAAGGAGTAAGATCAGGTAATCCGTATCGATAGGATGAAGTATTTACTTCGATACCTTTTCCATCAGCAATGACTATTTTTAATAATCTCTTCATTCACAGTATCATCTAATATTCCTATCTGATCATAACATTTAATCATGTCTAAATGTCCCAATACACTGTAGTCCTTATAATTAGTCACTATGTTTAAAATTGCGATATAATAATTATGGTTATACTGTAATTGATTTTTTCCTTTTTGATATTCATAATTCCAGAATTCTTTATCATCTATCTGGTGATTTGATAAAATAACAAAGTCAAAATCATTCTTAGCAAAATCATCTTCAAATTCTGGTATTTTATGCATCTGCACTCCAAATTCAATCCCACACTTCAAGATAATCTTATCTTTATATTTATTCATAAGACGCTTATATTCTTTAAAATACACCTCATAATCAATTAAATGAGTATCATCATCCATAAAATAATCCACATGGTCAGTAAAACATATCTCATTTAAACCAATATCAATTGCATGCTTCACCACTTCTTCCATTGGATAATCTGAATCACTCGAAAAACTTGTATGTACATGGTAATCTGCTAACATTTTTAAATACCTCCCAATTTTAAATTTTATTATTTAATGTATATTTTTCATTTAAATCTTTATATATAATAATCTACAAGAATGTATTTATATTATATATAAAATATAACCACATTAGTAAATTTATTGTGTAAAGTTAATTGATTATAAAAAAATAAAGCTAGGGTTTATTTTTAAACCCTAACTTTATTTTTTTGAAAGATAAGTGTACTTATGGGGACTTTAAAATCATTTTCGGAGTAATCCCCAAATATTATTGTTAAAATCATTTTCCATGAGAATCACCTCTTTCAAATATTATTGTGTGCAGTATTAAATTAAATATACATGAAAATAAAACTTCTTGAATAATTCTATAACTTCAACTCAAACTAATTCATATTAGTTAAAGGAGCGTTGATATTATGTTCGTAGATAGAAAAGATGCAGGAGAAAAACTTTCTATAGCACTTGCGAAATTTAAAGATGAAAATCCTATTATTCTTGCTATCCCAAGAGGAGGAATAGTAACAGCTTATGATACCATTAAAAATTTTGGATTTGAGTGGGAGATGAAACCTGTTCCAAATAAACAATCTGGTGCAGATCATCTTCAATCCATGCTTGTTAATATACTAGAAAATAATACTTTTAAAGCTATAATAATCCACTTAGAATTCACTTCATTTTATGGAGTACATATAGCTAACTTTTTATCTGCAAGCGAAAAACTTATGCCCTACAAACCCTATGTTTACTGCTTGAATCCTAAGGAAGTTGCTAACTATAAGAACTCCTTTAATGCTCTTGATAAAAATGACGGTATTGACTCTTTTGTCATAGCTGACTTTGCAAGAGTTGGCAGAATTCATACTGAGTCTTGACGTGATTCTCAATACCTTGCCTTGCAAAGGCTTACCAGACATAGGCTTCACATAGTAGAATGCTTTACTAGAGAAAAAACTTACATATTATCTAATGTGTTTCTCAAGTTTGTGAATTTGCTTTGTTACAAGGTAATGAACATCCTTTTTCTGACAAATATGGCGCTACCGCTTCTTCGATATTAACTCAGTTTTTATTTTCCGAAGTCATTGCAAATGCTTCAATAGAAGAACTTGTTGATTTCGTCAGTACAAAAAACCGAAAGAGAATTTCAAATCCACAGATAACCTCTGAAATTCTTCATCAGGCGGCCCGTAATTATACCGCCTTGATAAATGCTTGTATGAACCGTTCACAACACCAATTGCTTGCTCTTTTAATTGTATTCGGGGTTTTGAAAAAGAACTGAAAACTATTAATAAAGCCATTGAAAAAGCAGTTATAATCATGAATGCCGTGAAATATCAAATTTTGATGTCCATTCCCAGATTCGCTCCGGTGTATTCTAGTGGTATTCTTGCTGAATTAGGTAGCGTTCAAGCATTTCCTAGTAATGATGCTGTTGCTAAATATGCAAGCATAGTGTGGAAAGAAAATCAATCTGCAGTTTCAAGGCTGAAAACACACCAATCCGCAAAGCAGGTAACCTTATTTGCGCTATTACCTGCTAAGAGCTGCTGGAAGTGCCCTAAGACACATTCCGGAATATAATGAGTTCTATCAAAAGAAATATGCTGAATTTACTACTCATCAGCATAAACGCGCACTCGCATTAACTTCTCGTAAATTAATTCGTTTGATTTTCGGATTGCTAGCTAAAAATCTACTCTACTCTGCAAATGGGGTAGCTAAATAATTTTATAAATTTTTGCGAACGTACATTTATTTTAAGCTGTATGTTTATTAAAGTTTTATTAAAGTTACCCTTTTTTATCAAAATTATTTAATTTTCTTTTCATTTTATTATTGATATATTACCAAATTGTTTAAATATTCTAAAGTATATTACTCCAAAACTACCAACTTATTATGTAAAAAACAGTAGATAGTTTTGTTTTTACACAAAACTATCTACTGTCCCTAAAATTTTAGTTTCGCCATTTTTCAGAA